>NZ_OBMR01000007.1 GCF_900218035.1 Pseudobutyrivibrio ruminis DSM 9787 | reverse complement strand
GGTAACGCATTCAGCTGATGAATACTAATAGATCGAAGGTTTATTCTAAAAAGAAGATATGTAGTATCGGAATACTGTGTGAAGTTTTGAGGTTGCTATAAGAGAAGTAGCAAGCAAGGGCTTGCTTTTTTCGTAGAGAAACCACTATTTGGGGGCGTAGCTCAGTTGGGAGAGCACCTGCCTTGCAAGCAGGGGGTCAAGAGTTCGAATCTCTCCGTCTCCACTTTAGGTGAAACATCCTATTATTCCTCAATAGCTCAGTTGGTAGAGCACTCGGCTGTTAACCGAGTTGTCGTAGGTTCGAGTCCTACTTGGGGAGCTTATCCTAAAACATCGGGGTGTGGCTCAGTTTGGCTAGAGCACCTGGTTTGGGACCAGGGGGTCGCAGGTTCGAATCCTGTCACCCCGACTAATTGAATATTTGCGGGTGTGGTTCAATGGTAGAACATCAGCCTTCCAAGCTGAATACGTGGGTTCGATTCCCATCACCCGCTCTTACATTAATATTATGCGCGATTAGCTCAGCTGGCAGAGCACCTGACTCTTAATCAGGGTGTCCAGGGTTCGAACCCCTGATCGCGCATTTTAATATGGCGAGATAGCTCAGTTGGCTAGAGCACGCGGTTCATACCCGCGGTGTCGAGGGTTCGAATCCCCCTCTCGCTACTTTTTATTATGTGTGTGTAGCTCAGCTGGATAGAGCACTTGGCTACGGACCAAGGTGTCGGGAGTTCGAATCTTCTCACGCACGCTAAACAAAAGACTTTGGATATTATCCAAAGTCTTTTTTATTTTAGCTATTAGCGGCAAGCAATTCTTCAATTTTCATATTTCTGTCATCAATGTAGATGTCACAAGTTATTTTTCTACTGTTGTTTCCGTATAGCTCAACTATTTCTGGAAGGTTATCATTGATTGCATCAAAAATAAGGCCGTGCTTTTTACACCAGTCAGTGGCATCTTCAAGAGGCTTGCCAGCTCGACATGTCCAAAGAATGATTTTGCTTCCGGATGCTTTTTGTTTTTTTAGGTATTGTATTAGCGGTAGATTTGGCTTGCCTAGATTAGGCCAATCACTGAAGCATAGTGTATTATCGAAATCTACTGCAATGATTTGATTTGCAAGTTCCATAGGCTTTCTCTCCATAGTATGTATTTGTATATGAGATTATGCAGCCATGTATTCTAAATAATCGTCCTCTGTAGCAAATAACTCGTATTCGCCATCAACATATCCCATATATCCTGCGTCAATAATGTATCCTTTCATAAAAACACCTCCGTATAAGTTGCTATTTACTGTATTAACTGTGTATATAGTAACTTATGAAGGTGTCCATATTTACTCCCACCAAAGAGAAGATAAGTCTAATAACGACTTAATAGTATTTTCTCTGCAACAACATCTGATAATGCATAAGGAATTAATTCTTCAGGGGTTGAGGAAGGATTTATCCATTCATCAATTTTATTTTCAGGTAGCATTAAGGGCATTCTGTCATGTATTTGCTTAAGATTTTCTGTTGGTTCTTTTGTAAGAATAACGAATACTGGATATCCATTTTCAATATTATATAAACCACAAAGCCAGGTGATAGTAGAACCATTTGGCTGTATTGCGTATTTGTCTCCAGTTTTGACTCGACCATCTGGGCTTCTAAAATGTTCCCATTCAAAATAGTATGATGCTGGAATAATACATCTGTGAGTTCGCCAGGCTTCTTTGAAAGTGGGCTTTATGCTGGCAGTTTCGTAGCGAGCATTGAAGATTGATCGTTTATTATCTCTGCCGATGAAACCCCATTGCATTGGAAAGACACTTCGGGCTCCCTTTGAATTGGGAGCTATAACGGGAACAATATCAGTTGGACGTACTTCGCCGTCAGTGATAAGTGGTTTGGCATGGGTATCGATAAACTTTGTTGTGAGAGAAGAACGCTCTGCTATTTCAATAATATCTTTTAATCCTGTAAGGCTTTTTTCTAAAGCATATCTTGTACACATAATAATTCTCCATTTATCGAACATAATTTCCGAAAATATGTTTGCTTTTTGTAATCAGATGATACACCCTAAAGAAGTGTTTTTCAATCCCGAACATTAATGAAATTTTTATGAAAAAACAGAACAAAAATTAGTCTAGACTAACCGCAGAGCTTAATTGGGCCCCATTTTATTAATGCACTATGATATACTTTTGATAGTAGATATGTCGGGAGAAATAATTAATGTAGGTGGTTTATGAAAATTTTACTTGTTATTGATGTGCAACAGCGATATCTAAAAAACTATAAGCCAGATTTGGTAAAGAGAGTAAATAATAGAATAAGTGAGGCGGTAGAAGCTGATATACCTGTTGTGTACGTTAGAAATACAGGAAGAAGTGGCAAGGATGAAAATTTTGATTTAGCCGAAAGCCTATTAATTGAATCGGATTGTATATTTAAGAAAAGATTACCTAGTGCTTTTTCTAATGCTGACTTTGAGCCCTTTCTTGACAAGATGAATGTTGATACTATAAATGTTGTTGGAGTTGATGGAAGATGCTGTGTATCTAGAACAGTGATGGATGCATTAGATAGGGGATATGGAGTGCATCTTCTTATGGATGCTATAGAGGCGCATAACGACAAATTTTATTATACAGAGCTAAAGACAATGGAACAAAAAGGGGCTTTAGCTTGTATGAAGTTGGAAAAAATGTAAAAAGGAACTCTCCACTGAGAGTTCCTTTCTTAATCCAATTCCTGTTCAAAGTATGATATTAACGTATTTACGTTGGTGTCGGAGTGCTCAACTTCTCTAGAATATAGATATATGTTTTGGGCTAAGTCCATATTAGAATGTGCAGCTTGAATCATCATGATCCACTGAGTGCTCATTATGGCAATCATAGCTCTGGCATAAATCTGTCCGTCATATACAGCGCCGCAGAAGTAATTAAATAGAAGAGAAATTAGTATCTTTTCAAAAACAAAGGTTGCATCCTCTGAAAATTGTTTTGCTGGATTGTTATTCCAATAGGATATCGTTTCTCTAATGGTTTCATGCCATGATTCTTCTAACACTTCTAATTCAAGGAGGGTGTTGAGCCCTCTCATGGCATATTCTAATGAAATGGTAGACTCATCTTCATAGGAGATGTTATCCATTTCAAAAATTTCACCTTCATCGTAGAGATTCTGCAAGGCAAATGCAGAACTTCTAATGTGTTCCAATCGTTCTGAAAAAGAAATAGAGCTATCTTTTGCAAGCTCAATCATTTTATCTCTAGCATATTCCAACTTGTCAAAGAGCAGGAAGTCAAAGTCTTCAAATTCTTCTGGGTCGTCGAAAATATCATCCTCAGCTTCATCAAATGAAAAAGAATAGTCAGGGGCCAGAAGCATTCTAACTGCCTCGGGGCATGAAAGAGATAATGAGTATTCCCTGATGTCCTGGAATTCTTCTACATGGCGGGGATACTTGCGACAAGTGTTGCAAAGATAGCTTTCCCCTAAAGTGGACTGCAAATCACAAAGGCCTGTTTTATTAAGCATGCTACAACGTGCATTGTTTTGAAGAAAAGAGCCTTCTTCATAATTGATAGAAGATTTTAATCTATGTCCAAAGTCTCCAGATGTGGTAGCGTATTTATCAAGACTATCCTCATCAATCATGATTTGCCAACCGATACAGCAGCTTTTGGGACATTTATCTGCAATACATTTGAACTTATCAAAATCTTTTTGTTTTCTGTAAATCATAAAAATACCTCTAATATAAATCTTTACCATGGTATCACGTATAGGAATGAGTTGCTAGTCATTGCATCAATCTGTAACATGGACTATTATGTCATGAGAACAAAATAGCAGATAAAAGAGGACAATATTTTGAGAATATTATTAGTACGACATGGACAGACAGATTTAAATGCACAAAAAAGATTGCAGGGAAGTTCTGAAATCCCCCTTAATGAAAGAGGGCGTCAGCAGGCGAGAGAGACACATGAACTAGTGAAAAGTCTTGGCCTTATTCCAACAAAACTAATAACCAGTCCACTTGGAAGAGCAATTGAGACAGGCTGTATAGTAGCTGGAATTGATATTAGTGACTATCAGGAAAATGAAATAACTAAGGACAATAAGCCTGATGATGTGGTAATTGAGCCAGATTTAATGGAAATGTCTTTTGGAATATATGAACAGAAAAATATGGAACAGGAAAATCCGGAATTTCTTGTTGAATGTTTCGATAAACCTGAAACTTATAATCCTCCTGAGGGTGGTGAAAGCTATGACGAGGTTGTAGCGAGAGCGGAACGTGTGGTAGAAAAGATTAGAAGTGCTGTAAAGACTGGTCAGTTTAAAGAAAATGATATCGTTATGCTAGTTAGCCATGGAGCACTTAGCCATGCTATTTTTGAGACTATTAAAAAGACTCCACGAAGCCAGTATTGGGATGTGGATTTCAACAACTGCGCCATAGCAGAATTGTTTATAAGTGAAGATGGCACAGAAGACAATTACCAGTTCATCTCAGATGGATTTGAGAAAAACTGGTAATTGATAATAGTATTATTCAGAGTAGACAACCTTGTTGCGGCCTGTTTCTTTGGCCTCATACAAGGCTTTGTCAACTTTGGCAAAGGATTCAATTTTATCGATATCCTTGTTTATTAGGCAAACACCGATACTTATAGTTACCTGATCAACAGGCGTAAAATCGGTTACAGACACTCTTATGCGGATACGCTCTGCCACATTAATAGCAGTTTCTTTATCGCAATTTGGAAGAAGACACATAAATTCTTCTCCACCCCAACGGGCAAAAAATGCATTGTCTGGAAGTCTTTCCTTTATTGTATTTACAACTCCTGTAATTACTTGATCTCCTACGTCATGACCATATGTATCATTCACACGCTTGAAGTGATCAATATCAAACATAATCATAGCGATGGTGTCAAAGGCAGAAATATTGTGGACTAGTTCATCATAATAATAGTCAAGAGCTGCTCGATTATAGATTTTTGTAAGCTGATCATGACTAGCCATATTTGCAAGAAGGTTTATATTCTCATTTAAATCTTCCGTTGTTGATTCCAGGAATGAAATAAGTCGATCTCTTAAATCTATAACCTCAGGCTCAGCTTGTAAACGTGGATCGGTGATAGGGGAAGAATCTGTGACTGGTTTATTCCCTTCCTTAATACCTACAGCAACCAGCGAACCGTTTAACAAGCCATCCCCTTGATCATCATAAAGAAGCTCTCCGTATCCACATGACCAAGTTACATTAGGATTAACCTGTTTAAAGTATGAAAATTCTCTTTCAGCTAGTTCATCCCCCATAAGTGTTCTGCGGCTCATGCATGCATAAATGAGTATTGCATCAGGATTGAATTCCTTCATTTTGTTAGCGCAGGTCAAGGATTCATCCAAAAGATAATTCGCTTTTGCATAGGCTAAGCTGAACTTTGTTCCTTCTGGGATTTCAATTCCAAACTGAAGAGAGGTTACTGTGTGCTTTAATGCAACACGGGCAACCAGCTTATTGTTATGTTTGAAAATAAAAGGAAATGCTGCTGTATTTTCAAAAAAGTATTCATTAATAGGAACCCCTAGATACTTATTATATACAGTGACAGCAGGCTTATCATTTATTTTGTAGACCTTTCCATCGTTAGAGCTTTCTGTAACAGTAAAGGTGTTTCCTAAAGGTTTCCAGCCAAGATTATAGTGGGTGGTTATCTCCAGAGTAGGTCCGTGAAATACCACAATTACCATACCTCTTTCATATACGTTGTTGTTATGGAAAACCAAAGACTCGTCTGATTTTAAAGTTGAAGTACCTGCTAATGCACCAAATAATGGAACATTAGGATATTTAGCAGTCACCACATCAATAAAATCCTGAGGAGTCAGTGTAATATCGGAGCCCATCACTAGAATGCCTTTTACATCTTTGATATTTTCCAGTTCTTTACATAATTCAAGACCTACATCCTTAGGTGTAAGTATATTACAGTCATACGAGAAGGCTGTATAATCGTTTTCTTCAAATAAAAGAACGGATACAACAGGAAATTTTGCGGCATGAGTATCATGGGTCATTGCGCAGTGAGAAGTCATACCGATGATTGTTATTTTTGGAAGTGCAATATGTGCATACTCCAGTCCTGTTTTTATATAATCAATATCGCCACTAGGTTCCACGGCTTGAAAAAGCACTTTTTTATGTGGATTTTTTTCAATAAAATTTAGAAGCTGAAGGGCAACAGTGTTCATTTCGTCAGCTTTGTCAAATACAATAGTTTTTTGCTTCATATTGCCTCCTAAAACGATATGTCAATATTGTCACTTTGGTACATAACGTGACAGTATTAGTATATTGAAAAAAAAACAACATTTCATGGAAATTGTGTGAACATACTCGATAATAGAAAATATTTGTGATACAGTTAGGTTGCTGGGGAATATATTGTCAGAAAGGGGTAATTATGCAAATATCAATTGGTACATCAATGAAGGCTGATGTCAATTCAGCCGTAGCCGAAGTAATTGGAAAGGCTAATAATCCTAAATTATTAATTTTATTATGCGCATATGAACACTTGAAGGACGCTTCGGAACAGATCGCTAATAAGTTCCCTGGTGTTGATTTAATCGGCACAAGTACAACGTCTTATTATGAATCAGAATCATCAGATAAACGAATGATTTTGATTTCATTTGGTGCAGATGCAGAGGTTGAAGTAGGAATCTTGCGAAATCTATCGAAGGCACCTCTTCAGGATATTGCATCAATGGAACAAAAAGTTTCTAAGATTGGGGCAGGAGATGGCAACACAGTTTGCATTGAGTTCTGTACTAATGATGAGGAACGACTGGTTTCATCTATGAATGTGGCTTTAGAGAAAGCCAATATTCCTATTGTTGGTGGTACAATTTTTGGATACCCAGCAGATGCAACAGGATATGCAATGCTTAATGGTGTTCTTTATCCAGATGCATGTTGTTATGCTTTAATTAAAAATAAAACAGGAAAGATTAGAACATATTCTGAGCTAATTTTCAGACCTATAGAAGGGGCAAATACACATATTGCAACAAAGGTTAACCTGGCGAAGAAGGAACTTATTTCTTTGGACGGTAGACCTGCAGCTGATGTGTATTGTGAGGATGCTGGCGTTAGTAGAAGCGAGTTAGTAGACAATGTTTTGGTTAGTCCGCTTGGTCGTGTAATCGGTGATGAAATCTTCATCAGTAGCCCTTATGCGATTGGTGAGAACGGTTCATTGATTAATTACAAAAAAATCAATGAAAATGATACCATTCAGATAATGGAACTGATGGATTACGACGAGATTGGTGCAGAAACAAGACGACAAATCAAAGAAGAGAATAAGAAAATCTCATTTGTATTCTCTGTAAATTGTATCTATCGTCATCTACTCTACACTCAGAGGAATTATCTAACCGAATATTTGACAGCCATGAAGGGAGTAGGCCCACATGTTGGAATCATCGGCGGTGGTGAGCAGTACAAGAAACAACATGTTAATCAGACAATGGTATGTGCAGTATTTGAGTAGGGCAGATAGGAGGACGATATGGGACTTTTTGGTAAGAAGAAAGTAGTTGAGCAGGAAGTTGCAACAACTACGCCAGCAAGTGAGAAAGCTGTTAATTTAAAAGATAAAATGATTGCCTTAAAAGAGGTTGGTAGGTTCTCGATTGAGCAAAAGAATATGCTTCAGAGAGAAGAGGCAAATACTATTCAGGGTATTGAGACAATCAGAGATTCTTTCTCAGTTGTTGAGGAAAAGTATGGTAACATTTCTGATTCAGTTGCCAGATTCCAGGATCAATTCAAAACAATTGAGGAGATTACACAAGCCTTTGATGAAATCGTAAAGAAGCTTGAAATTACAGCTGACGATTCTCATGAAGGTATGGAAAATGTAGATAGAAGCTCTAGTGCAGTTTCAGATACAATCGCAGAGGTTGAGGAAGTGTTTGAAGCATTCCAGAAGAGCTTTGATGACATTCGTGAAAAGGTTGAACAGATTGGTGGCTTTGCAAAGCAGACAAACCTTTTGGCCCTTAACGCTTCAATCGAAGCTGCACGTGCAGGTGAGGCAGGCCGAGGATTTGCCGTTGTTGCTGATGAAGTAACAAATCTTTCTACTGAAATCCAAAGCGTTGTAACATCTATCTTTGATAGTATGAAAGAACTTGATGAGAATAATAACCGCTTGGTTGAATCGGTTGATCATACAAAGGATGCTATCAGTGCTTCTCATGAGAGAGTAGTTGAAACTCAGGAAGTTGTTGGAAAGATTAAGGACGTTGCAGATGAGGTAACAGGCCAGAGTGCTCAGATGGCAGATGTATTTAAGAACTGCGAATCATCAATCAATGAAATCTCTGACAACATTGACGACTCTCAGAGATACTTCGATACAGTTTCAGACGACATCGAAGATATCAAGGTTAAGATTACTAAGAAGGGATTCATGTTTGAGGATATGAATAATGTTCTTGAGCAGATTGCACCTCTTACGGAACTATAATTGAAAAGATTTATCACGAGTGGGACCGGCTTTTTGCTGGTCCCTATTTAATGTGGTAGAATACTACAGAATAACAGTTTAGAGGAGACGCAAAATGAATTTTCCAAAAGATCCAGTGATGCTTCTTTCTGTAGTAAATACTGCATTAAGAGATTATTATTCAAGCTTTGATGCATTGGTGGAGGATAATGAAATTGATGGTGATGAAATAATTGCAAAGCTTGCAATGATTGATTATCACTATGACGCTGAAAAGAACAAATTCAGATAATAGAGAGAATAAGCTTATGAAAAAATTTTTTGCAGGATTAATTAAAACAGTACTAGTACTGGTAATAATCGGTGCTGGTATGTGGTATGCCTTCGGAGAAAATGGCCCATTTAACGAGCAGGCAAAAGCTTTTGCTAAAGAACAGGGAATGGAAGAAGAGCTTCAGTGGCTAATAGGTGAGACGGAAACCACTGAGGATGAGCCTATTGCCACGGAGGCAGAAGATACTGAGGAAACATCAGAGGCTGAACCTACAACAGAGGATTTAACAACATCAATTGTCTTTACTGGAGATGTTGAGCTTAGCGAATATGTTCAGTCAAATTATGATAGTCAGGGAATTGATGGCGTGGCATCTGCCGAAATACAGTCCTTATTAAACGATGCCACATATACAATGATTAACAATGAATTTTGCTATTCGGAACGAGGACAGCAGGCTCCAGATAAGCAATACACATTTAGAGTAAATCCTACTTATGTGACAATTCTTAATGACTTAGGTGTAGATATAGCAGGGCTTGCAAATAATCATGTACTTGATTATGGTCAGGATGCATTGACAGACACCTTTACAACACTTTCGGATGCCGGTATTGAATATACAGGTGCTGGAAACAGTCTTGAAGAGGCTAGTAAACTTATTGTTAAAACAGATGCGAAAGGCAGAACTTACGGCTTTTTAGCAGCCAGCCATGTGATACCAGTTGGAAGCTGGAATGTGCTAAACTCACAGCCAGGAGAATTTTGTTTCTATGATGAGACAGATTTATTGAATGCTATTTCAGAGGCAGACAGTCAGGTGGATTATTTATTCGTAATGGTTCATTGGGGCGTGGAGCACACAACTGAGCTTGAGGATTACCAGGCTAATGATGGCCACAAAATGATTGATGCTGGCGCAGATGCTGTAATCGGAATGCACAGTCACTGCTTACAGCCAGTTGAATACTACAATGGTAAGCCTATTTTCTATAGCTTGGGCAACTTCATTTTTAACCAGACAATCAAGTCAGGTGGAGGTGGTGCAGTTCAATTTACAATTGATGAGAATGATGCTATTAGCTACAGAATAGTACCAATCAGCGCCTCAAATGCAGTGACTTCAATAGACGAATCAGGCTATTCATATGTTGAAAGTATTTCTAGCAATGTAGCTGTTGATGAGAATGGTTTTATATCAGAAAAAATACAATAAAGTACAAAATCGAGAACAATAAAAAAAGCCATCCATTTTTCACAAAAAAGGTGTAAACTAGCTATGGTTTGTAGTAACTAATTAAATTTTAAATAAATAGTTAAAGAAAGAAGAGGAATTAAAAATGGCAGGATTTGGAGCATTAATTGACATCCTTAAAAAGGATCCTAAGAAAATCGTATTTACAGAAGGTACAGACCCACGTATTATTGAGGCTTCTAGCCGTCTTCTTGGTTCTGATTTCCTTCAGCCAATTCTTATTGGTAAGGAAGCAGAGGTTGCAGCAGCTGCAGAAGATGCTGGTTTCAACATCCGTGGAGCAGTTATCATTGATCCAGATAACTATGACAGATTTGATGAGATGTGCGAGCTTTTCTGTGAGCTTAGAAAGAGCAAGGGCGTTACAATGGAGCAGGCAGCTGCTACATGTAAGCAGGCAAACTACTTCGGTACTATGCTTGTAAAGATGGGCGTTGCAGATGCACTTCTTGGTGGCGCTACATACTCAACAGCTGATACAGTACGTCCAGCACTTCAGGTTATTAAGACAAAGCCAGGTAACAGCATCGTATCATCATGCTTCATCATGGTACGTAACTCTGCTACAGGTGATAGAGAAGTTCTTGCTATGGGTGATTGCGCAATCAACATCAAGCCAAACGCTGATGAGCTTGCAGAAATCGCTGGCGAGACAGCAGCATGTGCAAAGATCTTCGGTATTGATCCAAAGATTGCTATGCTTTCATACTCAACACTTGGTTCTGGAAAGGGCGAGGATGTTGATAAGATGCGTGAAGCTACAGCAAAGGCTAAGGAGAAGTATCCTGAGCTTGACATCGAAGGCGAGCTTCAGTTTGATGCAGCAGTTTCACCACGTGTTGCAAAGACAAAGTGCCCAGGCTCTACAGTAGCTGGTCATGCAAACACATTTATCTTCCCAGATATCAATGCTGGTAACATCGGATACAAGATTGCACAGCGTCTTGGTGGTTTCGATGCTTATGGCCCAATCCTTCTTGGACTTAACGCACCAATCAACGACTTATCTCGTGGATGCAATGCACAGGAAGTATATTCAATGGCTATTATTACTGCCGCTCTTGCTTAATATTTATAGAACGACTAAATTCCGCGACGGAAGTCGCGGAATTTTTTTAACGGAGAGAAATTGTTATGAGTAGATGGATTCTACAAAGAAAAGCTGCAGACTATGCAGGCTTAAGTCTGAAATTAAATGTGGACCCTGTTATTGTGCGCCTTATGGTAAATCGCGGTCTTAAAACATATGAGGAGATGAATGAGTATCTTCATCCTACTTTAAATAATTTCCCAGACCCTCATCTTTTTGCTGATATGGATAATGCTTGTGAATTGTTGCTGGAAGCTATTGATGAAGGATTAAAGATTCGCGTTGTAGGTGATTATGACGTAGATGGCATCATGTCTACATACATTCTTACCAGGGCAATCCAGGAGGCAGGGGGAGATGTAGACTATGCAGTACCTGACCGAATGATTGATGGATATGGCATAAATCCAGATATGGTTCAAAAAGCATATGATGAAGGTGTTAGATTCATCATTACTTGTGATAATGGTATTGCAGCAGCTCCAGCAGTCAATTTGGCGAAAGAACTAGGTATGACAGTTGTTGTAACGGATCATCATGAGGTGCCATTCGAATTGGCAGATGATGGAGTTACTAGAAAACAAATTCTTCCTAATGCAGATGCTGTGGTCGATCCTAAGCGAGAGGATTGCCAGTATCCATTTAAAGGAATCTGTGGAGCACAGGTAGCATGGAAGCTTGTGGAAGTTCTTTACGAGTTCATTGGAATTGAAAAAGAAGAATCTGATAAATTTCTTCAGTTTGCCAGCATTGCTACGGTTTGCGATGTTATGGAATTAAAGGGTGAAAATCGCTCCACTGTATATCACGGAATCAAGGCAATTGAAACTACTGACAACATCGGCTTAAGCGCTCTTATTGCTAGAACGGAGCTTTCAGGAAAACCATTGAGCTGCTATCATCTTGGGTTTGTAATTGGGCCATGCCTTAACGCCAGTGGCCGTCTGGATACTGCAGCTAAAGCAATAGAGCTTTTGATGGAAGAAAATCAGGCAAAGGCACTTGCAATGGCAAATGAGTTGGTGGAACTTAATGCGGAGCGAAAGGCAATGACACAAACCGGTATTGATAAAGCAAGAGAGCTTATCGAAACTACCGACATTGTAAATGATAGAGTTCTAGTAGTGTACATTCCTGAGCTTCACGAAAGCCTGGCTGGTATCGTGGCAGGACGTATTAGAGAAAGCTACAGCAAACCTGTACTTGTGATTACAGATGCTGAGGATGGAGCAAAGGGAAGTGGCCGTTCAATTCCGGCTTACAATATGTTTGAGGAGCTTACAGCAGTTAAGGATGTGTTTACAAAATTCGGTGGACATCCAATGGCAGCAGGTGTCAGCCTTCCAACAGAAAAAATAGATGAGCTTCGCCAAAGGCTTAATGCAAACTGCAAATTGACAGATGATGATATGCAGGAAATTATTAATATTGATTGCGATATGCCTCTAGGGTACATCACTGAGGAGCTTGTAGATTCAATAGACTTACTTGCTCCATTTGGTACAGGTAATACAAAGCCATTGTTTGCTTTGAAAAATATACCTATAACCAAGGCGGCTTATATTGGTAAGGAAGGTCAGTATTTACGCTTATCATTACTTACAGAAAAAGGCCAAAATATAACAGCTCTTATGTTTAGAAATGTTCCTGAATTCGAAAACGCTGTTATCCGAAAATATGGAGATTCCAGCTGGCAAGGACTCTTTTCAGGAAGAAATACAGGCGTTAAAATGGATATTGTATACGAGCCATCTATTAATGAATTTAGAGGCCAGCGCAGTGTACAAATTATGATTGAACAGTTTCAATAGATTGCGTGTGATTTATTGAATCTCGCTGTTAAATCATTTAGAATCAATATAAATGCAAATATAAGGGGGATATATTTATGGGAAACCAGGAGACTTATACATTTGTTTCAAAGGATGGACATTCTGTAATACATTGTAGAAAGTGGCTTCCAGACAGAGAGCCAGTAGCTGTTTTGCAGCTTGTTCACGGCATGGTTGAATATATTGAAAGATATGACGAATTCGCTACATTCCTTGCATCAAAGGGATATATCGTTGTAGGTCATGATCACATTGGCCATGGTCAGTCTGTTACAAAGGATGAAGAGCTTGGTATCATGACAGGCAAGCATCCTGCTGACGATATGGTAGAGGATATCTATACTCATTATGCAAAGACAAAAAAGGAATATCCTAATCTTCCTTATTTCATTTTAGGACATTCTATGGGGTCATATATGCTTCGTAAGTTCTTATCAGATAAGACTGCTTATTTGGAAGAGCTTACTGGTGCTGTTATTATGGGTACAGGTCAGGAATCTGCAGGCACATGTAATGGCGGTCTTGCTGTTATTGCTGTTCTTTCACTTTTAAAAGGCAAAAATTACCGAAGCACATTTGTAAGAGATATGACATATTCTGCACCTTACAAGCAGTATGATTGTTACGGAAATGATTATGCTAATTCATGGCTTTCTAAAAATATTCAGAGCGTTGAAAAGTACTACCATGACAAATACTGTACATTCACATTCTCTTTGAATGCATATAAGGGCTTAGTAGAAGCTACAAAATATGCTGGAACAAAGGCTTGTGTAGAAAAGATGCGCAAGACTTTACCACTTTTAGTTGTATCCGGAGACGAGGATCCAGTTGGAAATATGGGCAAAGGTACAACAGCTGCAGCAGATGCTTTTAAAGCTGCAGGCATAAAGGATGTTACTCTGAAATTATACAGGGGTGACAGACACGAAATATTAAACGAGCTTGATAGAGAGCAGGTTTACGAAGATATCTATCAGTGGCTTGAAGCACACAAATAAAGGTAAAATGGAGTAGTTATGGATTCTTTGGAGCATTTAATAACAAGGTCAATAAAGACATATTATAAAAGTAAGCTATATGCTCCTATTGTCTTTTTGGTGATTCTTATTGCGGTAACATTTATTTTCCCAATAGGACATTTGCTTTTTCCAAGGACATACAGCGAGGATTCAATCAGCTTATACGAAATGTATAACGATGGTGAAAACTACGCCAAATTTGATTTAAAGAACTTATATTTTACAGGCTATACCAGCAAATGGTTGGATAGAACCAGAGGCTACTATTATTACACTATGATTAATTCTGAGTGTGTTATAGTGCTTCTGGATCCTGATACTTGTGAGCAGGGCTCACCTACTATTGAAGAACTTACCATAAAAGGAGAAATCCTTTATGATTCTGAGGCAGCCAGAAACCTTTTAGCAAATTTGGCTAGTGATTTGAATTGGAGCGAGGAGGGCATTCTTTCTACAGTTTCTACATACACTATTTCAGAGCCAGATGCTACAGGACCTTCGGCAGAGGCCTTCCAGTTTTTCTACACGATTTTTGGTCTATACAGTGTTGCATCAATCATAGTATACAGTTTGTATATTGCATTTCCGGTGTTGTCTTTGCCAGTTCAGAAAACAAGAGCTTACGGCAAGCCAGCAGAAATACTTGAGGAAGCTGAGGAGGAGCTTGCTACATTACCACAGCTTGCAACAGAGGATATGTTTATTACAGAGCATTATTTTATTGAAACAAGTAGCTATGGTGTTGCCATTGTTCCAATTGATGCTATAATTTGGATTTACAAGTATTCAACAATGCATAAGTTTTTATGGCATCATTTCTCTATTACTTATACATTGCACATTACTGCAGGAAAGAGACACTATATCAAGTGTCCAAAGAATATCAAAAGTGATATTGACGGTATTATGGATTATTTGGCTGAGGCCAACCATGATATACTTGTGGGATTCTCGGAGGAGAATCGTCTCAAGGTTGAAGAAATTCAAAATGATTTTGATGTTATCAGAAAGATAACAAGCTTTTTATCTAAGAGGGTATAGCAGGATGGAAGCTTATACAGGCTTTGCCACAGTCTACGATAGATATATGGACAATATTCCATATGATGATTGGGCACAAAATATAAAAGTACTATTTGAAAAATATAATATGCCAATGGAAATCGTATGCGATTTGGGTTGTGGTACAGGACAGATGACCAGACGCCTTAAGGAAATGGGCTACGATATGATTGGTATCGACGTCTCCTACGATATGCTTATGGAGGCTATGAGTCAGGAGGATTCCGATGGAATCCTTTATCTATGTCAGGATATGCGTTCCTTCGAATTATACGGAACGGTAGGAGCAGTAATCAGCCTTTGTGATAGCATGAATTATCTTGCGGACACAGATGAGCTGCTTCAGGTTTGCAAACTGGCAAATAATTATCTTGATCCTAAAGGTCTTTTCATATTTGATATGAAAACAGACAGCTACTATAAAAAGCTAGGAACTGGTACGATTGCGGAAAACCGTGAAGAAGGAAGCTTCATTTGGGAAAATGAATACAATCCTGACACCAGAGACAATTATTATTACCTGACCATTTATGAAGAAAATGAAGAGGGCACTTTTGACAGATTCGAGGAAGAACATATGCAGCATTCATTTACCGTCGATGAAGTGAAAGCTGCCATTAAAGAAAGTGGCTTAGAACTTCTTCAGGTGCTTGATGTATCCACAATGAAAGCACCTACAGAAGATAGTGATAGATTGTATTTTATAGCAAGAGAGGTTACAAAATGAAGGACTATATAGTTAGAGCAACAGCAGCAAATGACGCAGTTAGAGCATTTGCAATTACAAGTAAGGATTTAGTTGAAGAGGCCAGAACTCGTCACAATACATCTCCAATCGTTACAGCAGCCCTTGGAAGAATGCTTTCAGCAGGCTCTATGATGGGTGTTATGCTTAAAGGCGAGGATGATTTGGTTACACTTCAGATTCAAGGAAGTGGTTCAATGAAGGGAATCACAGTTACATCCAACAGCAAGGGTGAGGTTAAGGGATTTCCTAATGTATCAGTAGTTGATTTGCCACCAAAGAATGGAAAGCTTGATGTAGGCGGAGCAATTGACCTTGGTATTATGAGGGTTATCAAGGATATGGGCCTCAAGGAGCCATATGTTGGTACTGTTGAGCTTCAGACTGGTGAAATTGCAGAGGACCTTACCTACTATTATGCAGTTTCAGAGCAGATTCCATCATCAGTAGGACTTGGCGTTCTTATGAATAAGGACAATACAGTAAATTGTGCAGGTGGATTTATTGTTCAGCTTATGCCTTTTACTCCAGAGGAAGTTATTACTCAGCTTGAGGAGAATTTAAAGACTCTTCCTTCAGTTACAGATATGCTTTCAAGTGGTAAGACACCAGAGGAGATGCTCCAGATTGTTCTTGCAGGATTAGATGTTGAGATTAAGGAAACATATCCAGCAGCATACAAGTGTGATTGCTCAAGAGATAGAGTTGTAAAAAGTCTTGCATCACTTGGCAAGGAGGATATGGACGAAATCATTGCAGATGGCAAGCCAGTAGAGGTTAAGTGTCAGTTCTGTAATGAGGCATATGAGTTTACAATTGACGAGCTCAAGAGCTTTAGGAGGAATTAGTCAAATAATTGCGCACTATTAGATAAAAGTTTAGTTGTTTTTATTTGCTGATTTCCTGTAAACTAACACACGGAGATTTATTATCATTTTTAGAGGATTATGCACAATGAAAGCAAAAGGTCGCAAAAAGATTTATCCACCAAGCTATTACAGAGCTAAAAGACTCAGACTTGGAATAATTCTTGGTATTATTTTAATAATATATTTGGTAGGAAGTTTGTTCTTTGGAAATCACTTCTATATCAGAAGTAAGGTTAATGGAGTTGGTGCTTCATTCAGAACAGCTCAAAGCACATACGACAAAATCATCAACAGCGCAGATAAATATACTATTTCATTTATCGATGCTGATGGAAATGTTATCAACGAAGTCAGCTCAAGTGAATTAGGCGTAGGAGTTAACTACGACGAATCAGAGGTTCAGACACTTCTTGATTCTCAGTCAGGTTTTAACTGGGTACTTCGTTTGTTCGTTCCAGCTGAGTACTACACAGCTACAGGCAACTCATACGATTCTGCAAAGGTCACAGCAGTAGCTAGCAGTTTGGACTTCAGCAATCAATCATCTACAACAGAATCGCAGGATGCCACTATCCAGTTCGATGGAGAGAAGTTTGCGATTGTAGATGAAGTATACGGAGATAAAATCACAGAAGAGGGCGTAGAGGAAGCAATCATCTATGCAGTTGAGAATCTTCAAACTGAGATTAATCTTGCAGATGGCACATGCTATGAAAAGCCTAGTGTTTTAGCATCGGATGCTAATATTCAAAAGGCAGTTGATGTTTTAAACAATTACATGGATACAGATATCCATTATGATTTAGGCGAGGGCATTACAGAAGAAATTCCTACTGATACAAAAGCAACATGGTTCACATGGGATGACAGCTTTAATGTTTCCTTCGACAGAGATGCTATTGGTGAGTACGTTAACTCAATGGGAGATAAGTACAACACTTATGGCAAGAAAAAGGAATTCACAACCACTTCAGGTGAGACAATAGAAGTTCCAGCAGGTTCATTCGGTTGGAGAATAGCATATGATGGCGAAATAGATGCAATCATTGCTGATCTTGAAGGGGGCGAGGATGTTACTCGTGACTTCACTTATCTTTACTACGGAACAAGCCATAGCGGACACGATTATGGCAATTCCTATGTAGAAGTTAACCTTACAGAACAGCATGTGTATGTTTATAAGGATGGTGAAATGGTATTTGATACAGATTGTGTATCAGGTAAGATTTCAGCAAATCACGGTACACACACAGGTGTATACCCAATTGCTTACAAGCAGACAGATGCCACACTTAAGGGTGACAACTACGAATCACATGTTAATTACTGGATGCCATTCAACATGGGCGAGGGGCTTCACGATGCAACATGGCGCTCAAGCTTTGGTGGCACAATTTATAAAACAGGCGGAAGCCACGGATGTGTTAACCTTCCACTTTCCGCTGCAGAGCAAATCTACAATATAGTAGAAGCTGGTTGGCCTGTTATTGTTTTCTATACTGGCGACACAGAGGAAGAAAACTACCTTATCCAGAATCCTCAGGTTAAGGTTTCAGAGCTTATCGCAGAAATTGAGACAGTTACACTTGAGTCTGAACCTCAGATTGCTGAAGCTAGAGCACAGTACGAAGCTTTAACAGAAGAGCAGAAGGCACAGGTTTCAAATTATCAGGATCTTGTTAACGCAGAGCTTACACTTCAGACATTGAAGTTACAGGCTGCCGCAGAAGCGGCTGCAGCAGCTCAGGCTGGCGGTACAGATACAGGCGTTGTTCAATAGTGCACGATAGCGAGGCAAAATATGGCTAATTGGAAGAGTAATGTTAGGGAGGTAGTACCTTACACCCCAGGCGAGCAGCCTAAAACTAAGGTAATAAAGCTAAACACAAATGAAAATCCATACCCACCAAGTCCTTTGGTGGGTAAAGCTATTTCTAATATAGAATTGGATTCTCTTAGAAAATATCCAGACCCAGGATGTCAATCACTGATTTCGGCGTTGGCTAAATATCATGGGGTTGATGAGGAAAATGTTTTTGTAGGAGTAGGCTCAGACGATGTTCTTGCAATGAGCTTTCTTACATTTTTCAATTCGGATAAACCAATCTTTTTCCCAGACATTACCTATTCGTTTTATGATGTTTGGGCATCACTTTTTAGAATTCCATTTGAGACTAAAGCACTTGATGAGGATTTTAAAATTATAAAAAGCGATTATGACACGCCATGCGGAGGAATAGTTATTCCTAATCCTAATGCACCTACAGGAATAGCAGAGCCTGTTTCATTTTTCGAGGACATTGTTAAGGCTCATCCTGAGTGTGTAGTGATTATAGATGAGGCTTATGTGGATTTTGGTTCGAAGTCTGCTATAGACTTGGTTCGTAAATACGATAATGTTTTGGTAGTTCGTACATTCTCTAAATCAAGAGCTATGGCAGGAAACCGTATTGGCTATGCTATTGGTTCCAAGGAGCTTATTAAGTATCTATCTGATTGCAAGTTTTCGTTTAACTCATACACCATGGATACAATCACGCTACAAGCAGGTGTTGCTTCAATCGAGGATGACAGTTATTTCAAGGAAAAGCTTGATGCTGTTATATCCACAAGAGAATGGACAAAGGTTCAGTTAAAGAAGCTTGGATTTACATTCCCAGATTCAAAAAGCAATTTTATTTTTGCGAAGCATGAATCTATGGAGGCTTCATTCATTTTTGAAGAGCTTAAAAAGCGTGGCATTTATGTGCGCTATTTCTCAAAACCACAGCGTATATCAAATTACTTGCGTATTTCTATTGGAACAGATGAGGAGATGCAAGTATTTATAGATGAATTAGAAAAGATATTAAAAGGAGTTTAGATTTAATGATTAAGTATTTAACAGTATTTTTTGTATCAATGGTTCCACTTATTGAGCTTAGAGGGGCTATTCCATTTGCTTATGGATTTAAGGCAGCAGATCCAAGCTTCAATTTACTTTTAGCTTATATTCTTATTGCAATTGGAAACATGATTCCGGTACCAATCATTTACTTCTTCGCAAGAAAGGTACTTGAGTGGGGCAAGGATAAACCAGTTATCGGTGGTTTCTTTACATTCTGCCTTGAAAAAGGCGAAAAGGGTGGTAAGAAGCTTCAGGAAAAAGCCGGTAGAGGACTTTTTGTAGCATTGTTACTGTTTGTTGGTATTCCACTTCCAGGAACAGGTGCATGGACAGGTACACTTGCAGCATCAATTCTTGATATGGACTTTAAGTCTTCAATCCTTGCAGTAATTTGCGGTGTAGCTTTAGCAGGAATCATCATCGGTGTTTTATGTACACTTGGTCTTGGTGCATTTATAGGAGTGACAGCTTAATGGAAACAGTTAATATGTTGATAAATGTTGTAGCTATTCTTGTTGGCCTTGGGCTTTATATGGCTGTGATGAATTCTGCCTGGGGCAAGAAACATCAGGAATATATGTATGCAATAATGCTAGGAACAATACTTGTAGCTGTTCTAGTAGGAGGTTTTATTAGATGGCTAGTAATAGTAAGGTAAAAAAATCTGGTAGTACTGCCTGCGAATATTGTAATAACTTCGTCTGGGACGAGGAAGACGAGCAATATTATTGCGAAATGGATATGGACGAGGATGACTATGTTAGGCTGGTAACTGGTCATTACAGTGAATGTCCATATTTTGTTAACGGAGATGAGTACAAGGTAGTACGTCATCAGATGTAAAATATTTGTATTTATCAGTTAAATAATACAAATTAATATGATATTATAGTTCTAGTTATATTTAGGAGGTCAGTGAAGTGAGAAAATTTAAAGCTTCAAAAGTATTTAAGTCACTTGCAGCATTGATGCTTGCTGTAGTGATGACTGTATCCACACCAATCACTGCAAATGCAGCTGGTGCACAGGGTATCGATGTTTCAAAGTATCAGGGGGCAATTAACTGGGCTGCAGTTGCTCAGTCAGGAGTTACATATACATTCATTAAGGTAGGAAGCACAAAGAGTGGTGTTGATCCTTATTTCGCAGCTAATGTAGCAGGAGCACAGGCTGTAGGTATTCGTACAGGTGTATATATTTATTCATATGCAACAACAGTTGAGGCTGCTATCCAGGAAGCAAATCTTGTTCTTCAGTGGATTGAGCCATACAACATTAACTTCCCAGTAGCATTCGATTTCGAGGATGGAATCCAGAAGGGTATCGATGCTAATACATGTACAGCAATGGCAAATGCATTTTGTAGTGTAATCGCTCAGGCTGGTTACACACCAATGCTTTACACATACACAAACTTCTACAAAGCACACTTTACATCAGCACTTGCTTATGACAAGTGGATTGCTCAGTACTCAGATCACAATGATATCGCTGGATGGGCTATCTGGCAGTATTCTTCAAGTGGAGCAGTTGCAGGTATCAGCGGTCGTGTAGATATGAACGTAGCACAGAAGGACTACACAGCTTTCATCCCAGCAGTAGGTCTTCTTGATTTAGGTGCAGGAAATGTTTACTTCTTCAACAACTACCGTAAGCAGTTTGGTTGGGTAGATGTTGCAGGTATCAAGTATCACACAGACGAGGCAACAGGTATTGTTACAACAGGATGGTATGTTGATCCAGCAGGCACAGGTACATATTATTTCACACCAGGAACAGCTAATGCTGCTATTGGTCTTACAACAATTGACAAAGCAATTTATTACTTCAACGAGGCTTCACAGCTTCAGACAGGTTGGTTAGAGCTTGGTGGAAGCACATTCTTCTTTGATCCACTTGCAAACGGTGCGCTCTACACAGGATGGTGGACAGATCCTACAGTTGGTACACGTTACTTAGACACAACAGACGGACACATGCTTGTTGGTCTTGCTGTAATCGGTAAGGATATGTACTACTTTAACGAGCAGGGCTTACAGCAGGTAGGCTGGGTAACAGTTAATGGTCTTACATACATGTTCAATCCTAACGACAACGGAAAGATGTACAAGGGATGGTGGACAGATGCAACAGGCACATACTACTGCGATCCTTCAGATGCTCACAGAGTATCAGGTCTTGTAGCAGTTGATGGTTCTATGTACTACTTCAACGAAGCAGGACAGATGCAGGTAGGTCTCATCACTATCGGTGGTGCAACATACTACTTCGGTGCAGACGGAAAGATGCTTACAGGATTACAGACAATCGGAACATCAGCTTACTACTTTGGAGCTGACGGAAAGATGGCAACAGGTCTTGTAAATGCAGCTGATGGTAGTGTTTACTATGCAGGTTCAGATGGAAAGCTTATCGCTGGTCAGACAGTAAAGATCGGTGGAAGTGATTACCTCTTCGGACTTGATGGAAAGCTTGTAATCAATCAGACAATCCAGATTGGAACAACTTTGTATCAGACAGATGCAAGTGGTGTAGTAGTAGCTTCAGCTCCAGCTGCAGCTGCCGCACCTACTAAATAATTAATATAGGTTAGAAAAAGAGTAAGAAGACCCCTAGTAGACATCAAGCTCTGATAGTTCTAAAGCGAAACATGTTGTTGAGCGTAGAACTTATCAGGCTTGTAGTTGTAACTAGGGGTCTTCGTATTATTTATATTATTTTGGTTATTTAAGACCTACGTATTTCTCTTCGCAGTATTTGCAGCGATAGATTTCACGTTCCTCATCAGTGAGGATGAAGATTTGGTCTAGCTCTTGCTCTACGGTGCTGATGCAACGTGGGTTCTTGCAAGAGATTACATTTTTTATTTCGTGAGGTAGCGTTAGCTGTCTCTTTTCTACAATAACGTCATCTTTAATAATGTTGCAGGTGATATTGTGATCAATGAATCCAAGAATGTCTAAATCGACACGTTCGATTGGACATTCTATTTTTATAATGTCCTTGCGGCCCATTTTGTTGGACTTAGCATTCATAATCATGGCGATAGTGCAATCGCTGCCAAGGTTATCCAAATGAAGGTCGCGGTAAATTGTCATGGATTCGCCGGCCTTGATATGATCAAGCACGAATCCCTGGTGAATTCCACTTATATTTAGCATATTATCCTCCTATACTAATTCCAAAAGAGTAAGTATTAAAGCCATTCGGATGAATACTCCGTATTTAGCTTGAGTGAAATACATAGCTCGTGGATCATCGTCAACGTCTACAGAGATTTCATTAACTCGTGGAAGTGGATGAAGAACCATCATATTTTCTTTTGCAAGTTTCATCTTCTCTGGAGTAAGGATGAAGAAATCCTTCAAGCGGATGTAGTCTTCTTCGTTGAAGAAACGTTCCTTCTGTACACGTGTCATGTAGAGAATATCCAGCTCTCCCATAACATCGTCTAAAGAATCAACTTCTTTGTACTCATATCCATTTTTTTCTAAAACATCTTCGCGAATATACTCAGGAACTTTGAGTTCTTCAGGTGAAATTAGTACGAATTTGATTCCAGGATAACGTACTAACGCATTGATAAGAGAATGAACAGTACGGCCAAATTTTAAATCACCGCAAAGTCCGATAGTAAGATCTTTGATTTCTCCACGTAAAGAGCGGATAGTAAATAAATCTGTAAGTGTTTGTGTGGGATGCTGATGACCGCCGTCTCCTGCGTTAATAACTGGAATAAGTGATCGCTGAGAAGCAACGAGTGGAGCGCCTTCTTTAGGATGACGCATAGCGCAGATATCTGCGTAAGAAGAAATGACGCGAATGGTGTCGGAAACACTTTCGCCTTTGGCTGCTGAAGAAGAATCAGCTGAAGAGAAACCAAGGACTGAACCACCAAGATTAAGCATGGCAGCCTCAAAAGATAGTCGTGTACGTGTGCTTGGTTCGTAGAAACATGTAGCAAGCTTTTTGCCGTGGCATTTCTCGGAATACGAGTCTGGATGATTTTTAATATCCTCCGCCAGGTCCATTAGCTGCTCTAGTTCCTCTCTAGAAAAATCTAGAGGGCTCATTAGATGACGCATTGGAAATCCTCCCTATTTAAATTAATTTCCTGATAACTAAATCGTCTAATTATATCACACTCGTTTCAAAAATAAACTAGTTATGCTAAAATTGTTTTCATGAAATATGCGGATATAATTATTGATATCTCTCACGAGAGATTGGATAAGACATTTGAATATATAGTGCCTACAGAGCTTGAAAATCAAGTAACTGAGGGTGTTCAGGTAGTAATTCCATTTGGACAGGGCAATCGCGCCATCACAGGATATGTGGTGGGATTGCACAACAAGCCGGGGTTTGATGTTACAAAGCTGAAGCCTATTGCAAGAGTGCTAAAAGATAGCATTGCCATAGAGTCTCAGCTTATTTCTTTGGCTGCATTTCTTAAAAAGAATTATGGTTCTACTATGAATCAGGCGTTAAAGACAGTTATTCCTATTAAGAAAAAGGAAAACGAAAAGCTAAAGAAAGAAATCAGCCTGAATATTTCACTTGAACAGGCCCAGATTGAGTTGACACAGATTCTTACTAAAAAGAATCATGCAGTGGGAAAAGAACGCCTTTTGAGAGAGCTTCTTGAGGTGGATGTTCTTGACTGGGAGCTTGCTACAAAAAAGCTTCAGATTCCATCGTCAAATATCAGGGATTTAGAATCTAAGGGAATTGTTAAGGTTGAGTCCGTTAGAACATTCAGAAACCCTCATATCAACAAGGACGCAAATCAAAAGCACATCGTTTTAAATGAGGAGCAGGAAGCCGCTGCAGAAACAATCAAGGCAGATATAGATACAGGCCGCAGAAAGACATACCTTATCCATGGTGTTACAGGCTCAGGCAAAACAGAAGTATACATGGATGTTATGGAGCATGTGATTTCCATGGGACAGCAGGTAATTGTCCTTATTCCGGAAATAGCCCTTACATACCAGACTGTTATGCGTTTCTACACCAGGTTTGGTGATAAAGTAAGTATTTTGAATAGTAGGATGTCTCCTGGAGAGCGTTTCGATCAGTTCGAGAGAGCTAAATCAGGGGAAATCAGCATTATGGTAGGACCTCGTTCTGCGCTATTCACACCATTTGCTAATCTTGGATTGATTATAATTGACGAGGAGCATGAGCCAAGCTACAAATCCGAAGTTATCCCTAGATATCACGCTAGAGAAACCGCAGTGTACCGTGCAAAGCTTGCTGGCGCTACTGTAATCCTTGGCTCGGCTACCCCTAGTCTTGAGGCATACAGTCGCACACAGACTGGAGAATATCAGCTTATTACTCTTCATTCCAGAGCGATGGGGCAGGATATGGCCTCTTGCGAGATAGTGGACCTTAGGGCGGAGCTTCAGTCTGGCAATCGTTCTATGCTTAGTCGCAGATTGCAGGAGCTGATGGCAGATAGATTGAACAAGCATCAGCAGATTATGCTGTTTCTAAATAGACGTGGGCTTATGGGCTTTGTTTCTTGTAGGGCCTGCGGCCATGTGTTAAAATGTCCACATTGCGATGTTGCCCTTCATTTACATGCTGGTGGCAAGATGAAATGTCACTATTGCGGTTACACAACAGTGGCAGCAAAGACTTGTCCAAGCTGCGGCAGCAAATATATCGGCAGTTTCAAGGCTGGTACTCAGCGCCTGGAAGAAATAGTAAAGGAACTATTTCCAACAGCCAGGGTACTTCGAATGGATGCCGACACCACAAAAGGCAAGGATGGTCACGAGGAAATCCTTTCAGCATTTGCAGCACATGAGGCAGATGTTTTGATTGGTACACAGATGATTGTCAAAGGTCACGATTTTGCAAACGTCACTTTAGTTGGTATAATAGCAGCAGATATATCACTAAACGAAAGCGATTATCATAGTGGGGAGCGTACATTCCAGCTGCTGACTCAGGCAGTAGGACGAGCTGGCAGAGGCTCGGAGCCAGGCATAGCTGTTATACAGACATATCAGCCGGATAACTATTCAGTAGTTGCCTCTGCAAACCAGGATTATGACAGCTTCTATAGTCAGGAGTATGCATACAGACGCTTGCTTTCATACCCACCATGCTCACATATTTTGGGCATACAAATTAGCTGCGACAAGCAGCAGGATGCTATTAAACAAGCAGATATTATAGCAGATATCATCAGACAGGCGGATTCAAACATCATTATCATGGGTCCGGAGGATGCCTATATAGGCAAGCTAAAGGACGTTTACCGTAGGGTAATCTACGTAAAGGCCGACGAATATGATAGGCTTGTTAATGTAAAAGATACTATCGAGGCATTCTTATTGCAGCAAAAGCAATACAGAAATACCTCTACATGGTTTGATTTTGATCCGATATCTACAATATAACAGGATTTTAGAAAGGAATTATTATGGCACTTTTAGAGATTAGAGAATATGGTAAAGACGATGTTTTACTTAAGAAATGTAAGCCAGTAAAGGAGCTTACACCACGTCTTAAGACACTTATCGAGGACATGCTTGATACAATGTATGATGCAGACGGTGTAGGTCTTGCTGCACCACAGGTTGGCGTTCTTCGTCGCATTTGCGTTATCGATATAGGTGAGGGCCCAGTTGTTCTTATCAACCCAGAGGTTCTTGAAACATCTGGCGAGCAGACTGGCAGCGAGGGATGCCTTTCAGTACCAGGAAAGACTGGTATCGTAACTCGTCCAAATTATGCAAAAGTAAAGGCATTAAACGAAGATATGGAAGAGATTATCGTGGAAGGTGAGGAGCTTATGGCAAGAGCACTTCTTCATGAAATAGATCACTTAGACGGTAATATCTACGTAGATAAGGTAGAGGGAGAGCTCTACAATGTAGAAGATTTCCTTGAGGAAATTGAAGACGAAAATTAATAGTATCCTTTTTGATAAAGGCCATCAACTGTATGTTGATGGCCTTTGTTACATTTAATGGTTAAAATATAGACATAGATGATAAAAATTTAACAATGTGCCGGCGAATTAATTGTTAAATGTAAAAGGAGGAAATAAATTGAAGTATCAAGGACTTTTCGAGCCTATTAAAATTGGCAAGCTCGAAATTAAGAACCGTTACGCAATGGCTCCAATGGGACCACTTGGTCTTGGAGATTGCGAAGGTGGATGGAATGACAGAGGTATTGATTACTACACAAGACGTGCACAGGGTGGCATCGGTCTTATCATTACAGGTGTAACTTTCTCTGATACAGAGGTAGAGAAGCCTTCATTCCCTAACACACCAAACTCAACATACAACCCAGTTCAGTTTGTAAGAACTAGCCGTGAGATGACAGAGCGTGTACATGCTTATGGCTCAAAGATTTTCTTACAGATGTCAGGTGGATTCGGACGTGTTACTATCCCTACAAACTTAGGTGAGTTCCCACCTGTTTCTGCATCAGCAGTACCTCACAGATGGTTAGACAAAACATGTCGTCCACTTACTGTAGAGGAGATTCATGGTATTGTAGAAAGCTTTGGTAAAGGTGCATACAATGCAAAACGTGCAGGTTTCGATGGTGTTGAAATCCATGCTGTTCACGAAGGATACCTTATTGATCAGTTTGCTATTTCATTCTTCAACCAGAGAAATGATGAGTACGGCGGAAGCTTAGAGAACAGACTTCGTTTTGCTAAGGAAATCCGTGAGGAAATCGCAAAGACTTGTGGATGGGATTTCCCAGTTGCAATGAGATTCTCACTTAAGTCTATGATTAAAGACTTCAGAGAAGGTGCTCTTCCAGGCGAGAAATTCGAAGAGAAGGGACGTGACATCGAGGAAGGTATAGAGGCTGCAAAGCTTCTTGAGAAGTATGGTTATGATGCCCTTGATGTAGATGCAGGAACATACGATGCATGGTGGTGGAATCACCCACCAATGTATATGGAGAAGGCTCCTTACAAGGAATTTGCAAAGATTACAAAGGAGCATGTAAACATCCCTGTTATTATGGCAGGCCGTGTTGACAATCCAGATACAGCACTTGATTGCTTAAACAATGATATCTGCGACATGATTTCACTTGGTCGTCCAACACTTGCAGATCCAGATATCGTAAACAAGATTCGTACAAACAAGCTTAGCCAGATTCGTCCATGTATAAGCTGTCAGGAAGGCTGTATGGGACGTATCCAGACATACTCACTTATCAACTGTGCTGTTAACCCACAGGCTGGTAAGGAAAGACTTAACACATACAACCCAATCGTAAAGAAGAAGAGAGTTCTTGTTGTAGGTGGTGGTGTAGCAGGTTGCGAGGCTGCACGTGTACTTGCAGAAAGAGGACATGAGCCAGTTCTTTACGAGGCAGCAGGACGCCTTGGTGGAAACCTTATCCCAGGTGGTGCTCCAGCATTCAAGGAGGACGATATCGCCCTTGCTAAGTGGTATGAGGATGAAATGACACGTCTTGGTGTGGAGGTTCACCTTAACACAAAGGCTACAGAGAAGGAAATTCTCGATAAGAGCTTTGATGCAGTTATCATGGCTACAGGTTCTCGTCCAAAGATGTTCTCACTTGGTGATGATGAGAAGGTTTACTCAGCAGAGCAGGTACTTCTTGGACAGAAGGAAGCTGGCAACAATGTTATCGTTGTTGGTGGTGGACTTGTAGGTTGCGAGCTTGCACTTGATCTTGCTCAGAAGGGCAAGAAGGTAACAATCGTTGAGGCGCTTGATAAGCTTATGGCAGTGAACGGACCACTTTGTTCAGCAAACAAAGAAATGCTTGAAAAGCTTATTCCTTTCAATGGCATCGATGTTGTTACAGGAGCTCGTGTTACTGGATTCAACAATGGCGTACTTACAGCTACTGTTGGAGAAGAGACAAAGGAACTTAATGCTGATAGCGTAGTTCTTTGTGTTGGTTATGCTAGCGAGAACACTCTTTACAACCAGTACAAGAACGAGCTTGACGAAGTTTATCTCCTTGGTGATGCTAGACAGGTTTCAAATATCATGTATGGTATTTGGGATGCCTTTGAAGTAGCAAACCACATTTAATATAAATTAGTTTAATAACCACTTTTTTCGTATAATTTTTTACTCCCCCGTGAATGGCCTTGATGGACATATTGTCTATCAAGGTCATTTATTCTATAATTAATTTTATGAATACAAGAAATTTTAAATGTTTTCAAGCTGTATATGAGGAAAGAAATCTACAGGCGGCAGCCAACAAACTGTTTCTGTCACCACAGGGCCTTAGTAAAATTATCAAGGGCATTGAGGATGAATTTGGAACTAGTTTGTTCATTAGATCAAAGGAAGGTTTCATTCCAACCGAAAGTGGAAGATTATTCTACGAAAAATCCAAAACAATTAGCCGAGAATTAAACGATTTGTTTTCATCAATCGAGGCGTTAAATGAAAAGGAAAAACGCTTCAAGGTGGGCTTTGCAGCAGGAACAATTAGAGCAATCGACGTTCCTAGTGTTGCATCTTTTATGACGGATAATCCTGAGATTCTCGCTAGCTGGTATGAGTATGAAAATGAAAATGTAATTCAGCAGGTGGTAAATGATGAAATAAGCTTTGGATTTGTAGTAGGAAAGCAATCTTTACCGGGCGTAGTCTGCGAACACGTAAAAGCAATTGATTTGGTGGTCTATGTCTATAAAGGACATAGATTTTGGAATGAAAGTCAAATTGAGCTAAAAGATCTGAGGGATGAGAAAATCATTTCAATGAATGAAAAATATCGTGTATATCATGATATTGTGAATGCATGCCATCTCAATGGTTTTGCACCAAATATTGTTGCCAAGGTAGATGAAGGAGAGTCGCTGTATCTATTATCAAAGAATAGAGCTGGCCTTGGAATCTCTCCAAAGTTCTTCCCAGAAACAGATGAAATTAAACCACTAGTCATTAAGGACTCATACACCTGGAATGTGTATGGAATCTATAGAGAAGACTCTGCGGACAAAGATTTAGCCAAGAAGTTTTTAGCGGCTATTAAATAATTGGGAGAATAAAAATGAATAACGGACATCGTGGAAGTAGCAGACGTCGCAGAAGATTGAGACGTAGAAGACAGTTGATGATGGCTGCTTGCTGTCTAGGACTTGTAGTATTGGTATTGGGTACAGTTCTCATCGTCAAAAAGGTAAAAGGTACGGACGATGAGCCTGTTGAGGTTGCGGCAGAAGTAGATGTTGCAAATGAGGAGCCTGAGGATGGAACTACGGTTGAAGTGGTAGAGCCTGAGGAGACAGAAGAGACAACAGATGAGACTGATGCAGAAGACCCAGGGGCTTCAACTCAGTCAGAGCAGGGAGCTTCGGTAAATGTGGAGGATATTGTTAATGCCAGCAATGTTGAAGAAAACAGCACCACCACATACGGAATCGACGTATCAAAATTCCAGGGCACTATCGATTGGGCACAGGTTGCCAGCTCAGGGATTAATTTTGCAATGATTCGTGTGGGCTATAGAGACTCTACAACAGGAGAGATTAAGCCAGATACAAATGCAAAATACAACATGCAGGAAGCAGAGAAAAATGGTATAAAAATCGGAGCCTATTTCTTCTCAACTGCAGTTACAAAGGATGAAGCCATAGAAGAGGCCGATTGGGTTGCAAGCTATGTAGCTCAGTATCCTATCACATATCCAGTAGGATACAACTGTGAGGGCTTTGAAAATAGCACTAGCCGCCAGTACAATCTTACAAAGGATGACAGAAGCAATATTGCTATAGCGTTTCTTGGAGAAGTTTATAACAAAGGATATACTCCAATCTTTTATGCTTCTAAGAATGAAATGGCATCAGATGCAAAATGGAACACATCCACAATTGGTGCCAAGTACAAAATCTGGATGGCTTGGTACAATCAGGATTCTTCAAATTTGGCCGCAGGTCCATCGGCAGGATTCAAATATGATATGTGGCAGTACACCAATCAGGGAACAATCCCTGGTATTACTAAAAAGGTGGATGTGGATGTAGCATACTTTGGGTACAACGGCACAGAAACTGCCAAGGATACTTCAGAAAGAGCAACAGCATCAGCAGATGTTGAGGCATTGATGAAGTTTACAGAAGTCAATGAGACTGTTACCGCAAAGAGCAAGACAAACCTTCGTGATAAGCCTAGCCAGGGCGCGGATAGCAAGGTAATGGTTACCCTTGAAAATGGCCAGACAGCCACAAGAACTGGCACAAGCACAAGCGGTTGGTCTAGAGTTGTTTATAACGGCGCCACATACTACGCTGTATCAAGTTATTTGACCACAGATTTAAGTGCACCTGCACAATCTGCAGCGCCAGCTGAGCAAGCTCCGGCAGCAGAGGAAGCACCAGCTCAGGCACCTGGTTTTAAAACTAAATTTACAGATGTCAATGAAACAGTTACTGCAAAGGAAGTTGTAAACCTTCGCTCAAAGCCAAGCGTTACAGATGCTGATTCTCAGGTAGTAGCTACACTTAGCGCAGGCCAGACAGCCATTCGAACAGGTATCAACAACGAATACGGTTGGTCTAGGGTGGAATACAATGGACAAGTACTTTACTGCGTAAGCAGTTATATAAAGGTTGTGGAATAAGAAAAAGCTGGCATTGCTGCCAGCTTTTTTATTCATGCTTCAAATAGAATATTGCAAGTTGAGTACGATCTCTCAGATTTAGCTTTTCTAGGATGGTGGATAGGTAGTTTCTGACTGTGCCTTCTGAAAGGAAAAGCTTCTGGGAGATTTCTTTGTTTGAAAAGCCTTCAGCTACAAGCTGAATTACTTCGAATTCTTTTTCAGAAATATCGTATTTGCGATAATCGAAGCTTTCATCATCAGTGTTGGTCTGATTCATGAGAGTAGGAAGTTTGTCGATAACAGCGCCTCCAAATACGCTTTGACCGTTGATTGCAGCGTGAAGTGCAGCAGGAAGAGATTTGTAGTCCTGTTTAAGTAAGTAGCCTTTTACCCCAAGTTTCAACGCTTTTACGATATATTCATCATCTGAGAATGTAGTTAGGAAGAGTATAGTGGCATCACGATGATTTGTAAGAATCTCTTCGGCAGCTTCCAATCCATTCATATCGGCCATACGGATGTCCATAAGAAGTAAATCAGGATTGAGCTCATCATAGAGAGCTACAGCCTCGCGACCGCTACCGCCTTTTCCAACTATTTCAAAATCAGCCTCAGCAGAGATAATCATCTCTAGCGACATTGTGATAAGTTCATCATCGTCTACAAGTAAAATTCTTTTCTTTTCCATAATCTATCCTCGCTTGTTGTCAAAAGGTAATCTGGCAAATACTGTAAAGCCATCGTTTAAATAGAAATAAGCTTCTCCGCCTAGGGAGCTTGCTCTGTTTTTTATGTTGGTAAGTCCGATTCCATCGTAGCCTTCGGTGGAAATTCGGGTTTTCTGCTCTGGAGTCAGGGTTCCATTGTCGGTAATGGAAATAGTGCAGAAGCTGTTGTTTTGATGAAGTATGACAGCTACTGAATCGCCATTGGAATGCTTAAGGATGTTTGTAACAGATTCCTTGAGAATACCAATGATTGACAGCTTAACTTCTGTTGGAAGTGCTTCGTCTAAATCTAATTCTGTATTTACGGTAAAGCTTTTTAGTTCTCCAAGAATTTCATCTATATTTTTCTTTAAGTCGATTGAATCGTCATGTAAATCATGTACGGAGCTTCGCATCTTTTCCATAGACTCATCCAGGGTGTCCGAAAGCATCTTTAACTGAGGAGCGATATTTTCATCTTTATTTACTGTGACAATGGCTCCAAGCAGTAGGATTCCACGGGAAAGCAGATGTCCTACATTATCGTGGATTTCTCTGGCAATGCGGTTTCTCTCTGCGAGAGTAGCAAGATGTACCTGTTGATCTTGCTCCATTAGCAGGGCTTTGTTTTTGCTTTTTAGCATTTCTTCAAGCTCGATACTGTCATCCCTAGTGCGGTGCAAATCATGCTGATAGAAAGTCATTTTGTTGAAAAGCAGGAGAGACATGATGGTGAAGCCTGCCAGAATTAGAATCAGTGCAAGCTGTATTAAAAGACTGTCAGCACCGATGCCCACTAGATAGCCAGCAGTTAAAAGAAATGGAATAGCTGTAAGGATTGAATATATGATCTTCGTATTTACGATAACGCTAATCTCCATTAATAAAAAAACACAAACAGACATTACCACCGAAATAGTGGTAATGCCATTTGTGTTTATTATCAATGTTAAACCAATGGCTCCTAGAAGCCTAATGATTATATCATACAGCATATTGCTCCTTTTTCTTAGAGATGATTAGGCCGGCTGCAAAGAAGAGTCCAGCGAAAAGCAACTCTATAAGCAAGTATTCAAAGAATGTTTTTCCTAAAATTTTATCTATAGGAGTGTCATTAATGAGTCTTATTGTAGCAGTGTACCAATAAAGTGGCAGGAAGTGCGCAAACTTTACAATGGCTGGTGATAAAAACTGTAGGTCGATAAACACACCACAGAAGAAACTCATTGAAAGTACAAACATGTTGGTAACCATGTTGATAATGTTTTCATTGGTTGTGATGGCGCTAATCATGTATGCCATGCCTATTCCAACTAGCATTAATGCAAATACGTCTATGCAGTAGAATGGAAGCTTTTCATTTGTGTATGAAATACCCATAATGGCAACAAACAATACTACTGCAGCTGTGATAACGAAGCCTAAGCAGAACACAGCGCCAATTGTTGCAGCGTTTCGTGTTTTAAAATGCATTCCACTAACGCTTATACGATTTTTTACGTCTTTATCCTTTGTAAAGCCCAGTACTGAGCTAATTGAAATACAAAGAATCATAAGTAACGTATATCCGTTAAATGTAAACATTCCAGTATAGAATGAGCGGTGATTTTCATCAGAGGTATCCATGACAGTGGCCTTTGTATCAGAAAGCTTGATCATGTTTTCTTTGGTCAGGGCAATTGCCTCTTCCTCTGAATAACCACTATTTAAATATACCATAACATCCTGCATATAGGTACGTATTTTCTCGGTTAATAAAAACTGTGGAGCTGTAGCGCCAGGCGCAACGAATTCAAGTAAATCTTCCGTCTCTCCAGCCTTTGCGCGCTCTGAGAAATCCTCTGGAATAATCAGTGCGTAGTCGTAGATAAGGAATCGAACATTATCATTCATTTCAACCAAAGATGTGGTCTGTGGGTCAACTACATTCTGAGTTTCCTTAAGGTAATCTACCAATCCCTGGCTTAATGCAGAATTATCATTATCTGTAATGGCAACCTTTACTACAGAGTCTTCAAACATAGTGTCTTTTGTGGTGGCAGTGGCCTTTGCAGAAATGTTTCCAAATAATGCGAAGACTGAGAAATATACGATTATAGTAACAAGGCAAGCCTTGGTTGATTTTAGTATTGCATTAAAGACTGACATATTTTCTCCTCCTTAGGAATATGGATGCAACGATGATACAACCTGCAATCATAAGGCACATGATTGTGATATCCTGATGGAATTCAGCTGTGGCACCGTAGGTTGAGCGAACGTACATAGCGTTTGTAAGTAGTGCAGCAGGATTGATTTTGTTGATGATAGGGCAGTTATACTGAATGATTTGTTTGATTTGTCCCCACATCAATCCACTGAAAAATGAACATGTCATTGTGAAAAACAGTGGTACTGTTACAAGTAATCGTGGATTTCTAATAACAGAGCCCATTAGAGTTCCTGTTGAAATACCAAGAGCACTGCCGATAGTGCAAAGAAGAATCATAGTTCCCATTGGCACGCCTAGGTTGATGCCTAAAATATATTGAATATAAATCACAACTATAATATTCGAAACAATCTGTAAAAGAACTCCTGCAAGTAGGCCTGCTGTAATGCTCATAAATTTTGGTGTTGGTGCGCATTCAACACGCTTGCCTTGTTCAGACATATTTGCACATATTCCTTCTAACATGTTAGTACTTATCCAAGAGCTAAAAAGAGAAGTCATGGCAAGTAATGCGTAGAAGTACTGGATATATTGACTAGTGTTATTTCCAAAGTTGTGTTCGCTGATGAAGCTGTTTTCGGAAGTGATTGCATCAATGGCATCAGCCACCTTTTCAGGATGATCCTTGGCAATTTGAGTTATAACATCAGTGTAATTATCGTATTCACGAACTATCTCGTTCATGATTGTGGAATCATAGCCATTTGAAACAATGATTGTTTCAATACCATCTTCTGACTCTAAGTAGAAGCCCTTGATATCTCCATTATTCATTGCTTTTATAGCATCTTTCTTTGAAGAGTATGTGTGAAGATTAAGCACTGTGGTGCCTTCATCATTTTCTTCAGATAGTTCCTCGAGAACCTGATCAAAGCCAGCTGACTCATCAAGTTCATTTACATATCCAACCTCCAAAGTCTGGAAGGTATCAGGATCTTCCTTTATAAGATTTCCAAATCCTAAAAAGAATGCTGTGGCAAGGACCAGAGGGAAAATAAAGTTCCAACCTACCAACCAGTATTTTCTGGAAAGCTCCTTGATTTTATAAATAAAGATTCTAATAAACATTAGTCTCTAAGCTCCTTTCCTGTAATCTCCAAGAACACATCGTTAAGAGTAGGAAGTTCGGTAGTTACGCGGCCAAATGGAACATTGTTGTCTGTAAGGTAGCTGAGCACGTGAACGAGATTGTGCTCACCGCCGTCGCATTTGATTACCACGTCATCACCATCTTCCTTAACCTTGTACACGTGGTTGATTTCCATGAGCCCTGCAAGAATCTCAGGTGATTTGTCAGGCAATCCAATGCGGATTTTTTCACGGCTGATAAGAGAAGACTTAAGCTCGTTTGTAGTTCCATTGGCAATGTTTTTACCGTGATCCATGATGACAACTCTTGAACAAAGTTCCTCAACCTCTTCCATATAATGTGAGGTGTAGATGATTGTTGCACCGGCCTTGTTCATCTTTTTGATTCCCTCGAGAATTGCATTTCTACTTTGTGGATCAACAGCAACTGTTGGCTCATCAAAGATGACTAGCTTTGGCTTGTGAGCAATTCCGCAGGCGATGTTAAGTCTTCGAAGAAGTCCGCCTGAAAGCTTTTTAGGTTTTTGCTTTTTGAATTCTGTAAGGCCTGTAAACTCAAGTGCTTCTTCAACATACTGTTTTCTTGTTGCCTTATCCTTTATATATAGCCCGCAGAAGAAATCTACGTTTTCATATACGTTCAAGGTATCGATAACTGCCACATTCTGCATTACCACACCAATCTGTGATTTGATATCGTATGCATCTGGACTCATTTCCTTGCCCCAGATTTTGATATCCCCTTTATCAAAAGTAAGAAGAGAAAGGAGACAGTTGATTGTGGTTGTCTTTCCTGAACCGTTTGGACCAAGTAGTCCAAGGATTTCCCCTTCTTCAATGTTTAGTGAGAAGTGATCTACAGCTACATTCTCACCATATCGCTTTACTAAATTGTCGATTGACACTACTGTGTTACCCATTTCATTTCTCCTTTTTTATTTGTGTTACAGCCGTCGGCCGTGTGTTTCTTTTGTTGTTCTGAGATTATAATACCGAAACTTTTGTCACATCTGTAGTGAACTGCGTCATAAAGGCACATGACAATTGTCATGTTGTTGAAGTGAGTGGGATATGCTATATTCAACGTAATGTTAAGTAGGTGGGGGATATATGATGTATGATAAAGCTTTAGTATATATACATGGAAAAGGGGGAACAGCTGACTCTGCTAAGGAGTTTAAATCATTATTTCCGGAATATGATATATATGGTTTTGACTATAAATCGGAAAATCCATGGGAAGCGGAGATAGAGTTTAAACAGTATTTTACTGACTTAGCCAAGAAATATTCAATTATTACCGTTATTGCTACAAGTCTAGGTGCTTACTTTTTAATGATATCAGGTGTTCAAGCACATATTCATAGAGCATATTTTGTTTCTCCAATTGTAAACATGGAAAGATTAATTCAAGACATGATGAAACGTGGACATGTGTCCAATGAGGAGTTGGAGAATAAAAAGATAATTCAATTATCTACATATGAAACTTTATCATGGGAATATTATACTTGGGTAAAACAACATCCAATTGTTTGGAGAGTACCTACTTTTATTTTATATGGTGAAAATGATAACTTCCAAACAATAGATACAATTAATAGGTTTGCTGAATCGGTAGGTGCAAAAGTGACAGTCATGCTTAATGGGGAGCATTGGTTTCATACACCTGAGCAGAATGAATTTAGAAGAAATTGGCTTAAAAAATTAATTGAAGAAGATAAAAATGGCAATAATTAATGATGTGGGGAGAGGTTTACCACTAGCGACTGTAAACTAGACCACTGCTAGTGGTAAGAAAAAGATATTATTACCACTAGCGATTACAAAGCAAGCCTGCGCTAGAGGTAAAAAAAGATAGCTTTACCACTAGCGATAGAGATTTCAAGGAATGCTAGTGGTAAGGAAATGAAAGATTACCACTAGCAAATGTAAATCCGGGGGATGCTAGAGGTAAAACTCAAAAAATGTACCTCTAGCAGGCAGGAATACAGCCAATGCTAGTGGTAAAAGTCTAATATTTAAGCATATAGGGGGTTACAATGAACAACATAGAAAGAAGAGACAAGGAACTAGTATATATATCAGATGATGAAGTATTTGAAGAGCAAAAGATAGCAAGACGCCTTACACAGGAACTTAACACTGTAGATAGGGCTGAATTTGATGCTATCAAGAAGATAGTTAATAAGCTTCTAGGAAAATCTGATAATGATACGTTTATTAATCCGCCGTTTTATTGCGATTACGGAAGTCATATAGAAGTTGGTAAGAATTTCTTCGCAAACTACAATTGCACCATGTTGGATGTTGGAAGAATCAGAATAGGCGATAATGTGCAGATAGCTCCAAATGTATCTATATATACTGCGGGGCATCCAGTTCATCCTGCTACAAGAAACACTTTGTATGAATATGGAATAGATGTAACCATAGGTAACAATGTGTGGATAGGAGGCAATGTGGTGATATGTCCTGGAGTAACAATAGGGGATAACACTGTGATTGGTGCTGGTTCTGTAGTTACTAAAGACGTTCCTGCTTGGTCCATTGCAGCAGGCAACCCATGCCGTGTGATAAGAAAGATAACAGAAGATGACCGCAACAAATATTTTGCTGGCAGGGAGATAGACGAAGAAGCATGGCAGGAAATTCAGCGAATTCAGAGTGAAGAGAAGGATGAACAGAAGTATCCGATGGCATAAACTATATCATTCTATAGTAGAGATATTCTATGAAATATGGCAATGTGCTTTAGATTTAGACTAATTTTTTAATACGTAAGAATATTATATAAACGGCAAGGGGGGACATGATGGGGAAACCAATTACAAAGGAAGAAATTGTAAATGCACTGTATTCTGTTGGTTTGGCGAAAGGCCATACTGTGATGGTTCATACAGCATTGTCTAAAATGGGTTATGTCTGTGGTGGGGCGCAGGCCGTTATTGAGGCATTGATTGAAGTGGTTGGAGAAGACGGTACGATCATGATGCCTGCACAATCCTGGAAGAATCTTGATCCTGAGGATGGAGTCCATTGGACCGTTCCGGAAGAATACTGGCAGATTATCCGCGATAACTGGCCGGCTTATGATAAGAGAATTACGCCAACAAATACCATGGGAGCTGTAGCTGAAGCGTTCCGTCAATGGCCGGGAACCCTGCGAAGCAATCATCCGGCAAGATCCGTTGCGGCATGGGGCAAACACGCAGAATATCTTGTTAATGATCATGACCTTTCCAATATTTTTGGAGAAGGCTCACCAATAGGAAAACTGTATGAACTGGATGGGAAAGTTTTGCTTATCGGTGTTGATTATGATAAGAACACGTCTTTGCATCTTGCAGATGTCCGCGCTGATTATCCCGGCAAGCATAATTGCATAGAGCATAGTGCAATCGTGGAAAGCGGTAAGCGCGTCTGGAAAGAGTACGAGACGCTTTTTGTTGATGGTGAGGATTTTGACCGGATAGGAGAAGCCTTTGAACAGAGCAATGCTGTTAACAAAGCCATGATTGGAAATGCTGAACTACGCTTAATGGATCAAAAAATACTTGTGGATTTTGCTGTTGACTGGATTCAGAAATATAGAAGAGGATGAACATTACACTGCATTTCACCCCACATAATATGCATTTCACCGTCCATTTGTTGAAGAGGAATTAGTTCTTCCCTACACTGATATGTGTAGGGGGAACTTTAAATGAAAAAGAGCAAATGGGGGATTCTTTTTATATCTCCATATATCATCGTTTATCTATTATTCACGGCTTTGCCGATCGTTATTTCCTTGTATAAATCTTTATTTGTAAATTATTGGAAGGGACTAGTGGAAGTGGGCCCGTTCTTTTGTGGTCTCGAAAATTATGTGACGTTGCTTACTGACAAGAGCATATACACTTACCTTGGTAATACGGCCATCATGTGGATTCTTGGATTTGTGCCACAGTTAGTTTTATCGATTACGCTGGCGGCATGGTTTTCGGATCATAGATTGGGTCTAATGGGAATCCAGTTTTTCAAGACAGTTATATATTTTCCAAATCTGATTATCGCCGCGTCATTCGCATCTTTGTTTTTCTCTTTTTTTGCAGACTGCGGTCCTGTAAATGCACTGCTGATGGAGCTGGGAATCATTGATGAGCCATTTCAATTTTTCTCAAATACCTGGTCCACAAGAGCCTTGGTGGCATTCATGAATTGCACCATGTGGTTTGGTAATACCACTTTGCTTTTGTTGGCGGGAATGTTGGGGATTGATAAGTCTCTAAAGGAAGCAGCTGAAGTGGATGGAGCCAGCACCTGGCAGGTATTTACAAGGATCACGCTGCCACTTATTCGACCAATCCTTTTGTATGTGATAATTACATCTCTTATAGGTGGAATCCAGATGTTTGATGTTCCACAGATTCTCACCAAGGGAACGGGAGATCCAAATCGTTCCACCATGACTGTGCTGATGTATATGAACAAGCACATGTTTAGCAAGAATTATGGTGTGTCAGGAGCGTTGTCCTTTATATTGTTTATGGTGACAGCGGTGCTTTCTATCATCGTCTTTAGCCTTAACTCTAAGACAGAAGAAGGGAGGGGCGTAAGATGAGTAGACGTGTGCAAAGAATCTTCGCATATACGATATTGATCATCGTATCTTTCCTGTGCCTGTTTTGGTTTTATGCCTTATTTATAAACGCCACCAGATCTAACAGCGAGCTATCAAGTGGATTTTCACTGATACCTGGAACGGCCCTTGTGAAAAACTGGAATAGCATGAGACACTGCGCCTTGCCTGTAATGAATAGCATGAAAAACAGCATGGTGATAGCGCTTTCTTCGTCACTACTCTGCAGCTACTTTTCCATTATGACAGCCTATGGAATTCATGCATATTGCTTCAAGGGCAGGAAGCTTTTTTATACCATTATGATTGGTTTTATGATGATTCCAAGACAGGTGACGGCCCTTGGATTTATAAGCTTGGTGGATGATATGCATCTGATGGATACATTTATTCCGCTGATTATACCGGAAATAGCATCTCCAATCGTTTTCTACTATATGATAAAATACATGGAGAGTACGCTTCCAATGTCACTAGTGGAAGCGGCAAGGATTGATGGTGCTTCAGAGATTTTTGTTTTCAATAAAATCGTGTTGCCATTGATGAGACCGGCATTTGCGGTGCAGATGATTTTCAAATTTGTGGAATCTTGGAATAATTATTTTATTCCGGCACTGATTTTACATGAGGATAATAAGAAAACAATGCCAATTGTAATATCGCTTTTACGAAGTGCAAACTTTGCAAATTACGATAACGGTCTGATTTACATGGTAATTGCCTTTTCAATCCTGCCATCTATCATAATCTATCTATTTTTGTCGCGTCTGATAATCAGCGGCATAACAAGCGGGGGAATAAAAGGTTGATGAACATCAATATCCACATCATTGAAGACTCCATGGAGGAGATACTGGATATCTTCTGTCATGAGGCCAATAAGGAGAGGCTGCAGGAGATTGCAAAGGAGCTAGTGGAGGGCAATCAGAAAATCACTTGTAAGAAAGATGATAAGACATATCAGATTCGTCTGGATGAGGTCTTTTATATAGAGACAGTTGATGAGAGATTGTTCATTTATTGTGAGGATGATGTTTATGAAAACAGGATGCGTCTTTATGAAGCAGAGCAGCTGTGCAGCGGCGCTGATTTTTTCAAGGCATCAAAGTCTATGCTAATCAACATTAAAAAGATTGAAAACATGAAGCCATCTCTTTCAGGGCGATTTGAGATTACCATGATAAATAAGGAGAAGCTGATTGTTTCCCGAAAATACGTAGCTGATTTAAAGGAAAAGATGGGATTATAGGAGTATGACAGATGAAACAAGAGATATTAAATGTTCTTAGAAGATTTATAAATGTGTGCGCTGGCATGCTGTTTATTATGGTGATTTTAGGGCCAGTGCTTGGAATTGTGGATGGTATAAATAATGTGCAGTTTGCAGTGTTGATAATCTGTGCAGCTGCAGCGGCATTTTCTAGTTTGGTGTTTATATCAAAGCAGGAGTTGCACGGGGCAGCTTGGTGGTGCAGAGAGATTATCTGCATACTGATAAATATGGCCATTACATTGCCGTTGACTTTCTACGCAGGCTTGTGGAAAAGCCTGGTGGGAATGCTTGTGGTGATGTTGATAATACTTGTCATCGCCTTCGGAAATCATTTCGTTGAATTCTTATATGATATGAAAACAGCGAACTTGATTAATAGCAAAATCAAGGAGATGAGGTAGTAGTACAAAGGGTAGAGAAATAAATAGAAATGTGGTAAGATACATAGGATTTAGACTAAATTTTAAATACGCAAGAATATTTATATATAGAAGGAGATAAATTACCATGAAATTGGGAATCGTAGGTTTACCAAATGTTGGCAAATCAACTTTATTTAATTCACTTACAAAGGCAGGAGCACTTGCAGCAAACTATCCATTCGCTACAATCGACCCTAATGTTGGTGTCGTATCAGTTCCAGATAAGCGCCTTGATGAGCTTACAAAGATGTACAACTCTAAGAAGACAGTTCCAGCTACAATCGAATTCGTTGATATCGCTGGTCTTGTAAAGGGTGCATCAAAGGGTGAGGGACTTGGAAACCAGTTCCTTGCAAACATCCGTGAGGTAGATGCAATTGTTCACGTTGTTCGTTGCTTCGAGGATGCAAATGTTGTTCACGTTGATGGCAGCATCGATTCTCTTCGTGATATCGAGACAATCAACCTTGAGCTTCTTTTCTCAGATATGGAAGTTATGGAGCGTCGTTACTCAAAGACTGAGCGCAGCGCTCGTATGGACAAGACACTTCAGAAGGAAGCTGCTATGCAGAAGCGTCTTCTTGATCATATGGAAGCTGGCAACATGGCAAAGACATTCGAGCTTAACGATGAGGATGAAGAAGCATACTTCAAAGAGTACAACCTTCTTACTGCAAAGCCAGTTATTTACGCTGCTAACGTAGAGGATGAGGATCTTGCAGATGACGGCGCAAACAATAAAAACGTTCAGGCTGTTCGCGAGTACGCTGCTAAGGAAGGTTCAGAGGTATTCGTTATCTCAGCTCAGATTGAGCAGGAGATTTCTGAGCTTGAGTCAGAGGAAGAAAAGCAGGAGTTCCTTGAGGCTATGGGACTTGAAGAGTCAGGTCTTGATAAGCTTATCACTGCTTCTTACAGACTTCTTGGTCTTATCTCTTATCTTACATCAGGAGAGGATGAGACACGTGCTTGGACAATCAAGAAGGGCACAAAGGCTCCACAGGCTGCTGGAAAGATTCACACAGATTTCGAGCGTGGATTCATCAAGGCAGAGGTTGTTAGCTATGACGACCTTATGGCAAACGGATCTATGACAGCTGCAAAGGAAAAAGGCCTTGTACGTATGGAAGGTAAGGAATACGTAGTTGCCGATGGTGATGTAATCACATTTAGATTTAATGTATAACAAATTGTGAATTATGTGGGAAAAATCCTTGATTTATCAGCATAGCTGTTGATAAATAGATTTTGTTTGATATTATATTGATAAAGATAGTTAACAGTTTGTTTTTACCCATAAGGAGGTATTTATGAAACTTACTAATATTAAGGACACAGAAGCATTTTTTAAGGTTATCGATAGCTGCCAGGGAAAGGTAGAGCTTGTTACAGGTGAAGGTGACAGACTTAATCTTAAGTCAAAGCTTTCTCAGTTTGTTTCACTTGCAAATATCTTCCAGGCTGATGAGAGCATTCCTGAGCTTGAGCTTATTGCATACGAGCCAGACGATGCAAAGAAATTATTGGAGTTTATGATTAACCAATAATCACATTGAAAAGAGGAATGAACATTCCGAATTAGAAAGAAAAAGGTTCTCAGTGTACGCTGAGAACCTTTCTTAAAGTTTATAAATAATATTGGAGATTAGTTATGCGAGCTTATGAAAGACTACTAAATTATGTAAAGGTTTACACAACCAGTGATGAAGAGAGCACTACTGTTCCTTCAACTGCCAGACAGTTCGATTTGGCACACAAGCTAGTAGAGGAGCTTAAAGGCCTTGGCATCGAGGAGGCAAAGGTAGACGACAAGTGCTACGTTTATGCAAGCATCCCAGCTACAAAGGGATACGAAGACAAAAAGGCAATTGGATTTATTGCACATATGGATACTGCACCAGATTTCTGCGGTGAAAACGTAAATCCGATAATCGAGGAAAACTACAACGGTGAGGATATCGTTCTTGGCACATCTGGTAGAACAATCAAAGTATCAGATTTCCCACATCTTAAGGAATTAAAGGGACGTACTTTGATCCACACAGATGGAACAACACTTTTAGGCGCTGATGATAAATCAGGTATTGCCGAAATCATGACATTTGCAGAGGAGCTTCTTGCAAGTGATGAGCCACATGGTAAGATTTGCATTGCTTTCACTCCTGATGAGGAGATTGGTGCTGGTGCAGATCATTTTGATGTTGAGTATTTTGGCGCTGACTTCGCATATACGGTAGACGGTGGCGAAGAAAACGCAGTAGAGTACGAGAACTTTAATGCAGCTGAAGCAAAGATTAAATTCAACGGTGTAAACATTCACCCAGGTGATGCAAAGGACATCATGGTAAATGCAGCACTTGTTGCTATGGAGTTTAATTCTATGCTTCCACCAACACAGACACCTAGCCAGACAGAGGGATACGAAGGATTCTTCCATCTTCTTGATATGTCTGGAGATGTTGCAGAGGCAAAGCTTTGGTACATTATTCGTGACCACGATGCAGATAAATTCGAAGAGAAGAAAAAGGTTATGGAGCATGCTGCTAATATCATCAATCAGAAATATGGTGAGGGCACATGCGAGCTTAACATCAGAGACCAGTATCAGAACATGCTCGAGATGATCAAGCCTCACATGTTCCTTATCGATTACGCTTTCGAGGCATTAAAGGATGCTGGAGAGAATCCAAAGGCTGTTGCTATCCGAGGCGGTACAGATGGCGCACGTCTTTCATTTATGGGATTACCTTGTCCAAACCTTGGAACAGGTGGCTACAACTTCCATGGCCCAATGGAGCACATTACAGCGGAGGGCATGGATACCGTAGTCAAGGTACTACATGGTATTACAAGCAAATTCGCGGGGGAATAAAACATGTCTTCAGAGAAGAGAAAAGAACTATTTGTGGATATTCTGATGGATGCACTATCAGGCTTGTGTATTGGTATCGCAATTTATAACTTTGCTGCAGATGCCAAGTTTCCATTGACCGGGCTTACTGGTATTGCAATGATTTTCTATCAGTACTGGGGATGGAAAATCGGTCTTATGACAATCATAATGAACATTCCACTGATAGTGGTTTCATATAAAGTTTTGGGGCGAAAGTTTCTTCTTAAAACTTTCAAGACTATGGCCATAGGCACTGTCATGATGGATTTTGTGGCACCCCTTATACCTAAAATAGAGATTTCAAATATTCTTTTGAATGCTCTGGTGGTAGGTGTGTTTACTGGATTGGGTTACGCTCTTGTTTATATGCGCAACTCATCTACAGGTGGTGCTGATTTTATCATGATGCTTATCAAGGCAAAGAATCCACACATGTCACTTGGTCGAATCTTTTTCATAGTTGATGTGGTTATCATTGTAATCGACACAATCGCATATGCTCATTCATTTGAAGCGCTGTGCTATGGTTTTGTGATCAGCTATGTAGGTTCACTTGTTGTGGATAAGGTAATGATTAATGCCGATTCAGGTATGATGTGTATGATTGTTACCAACAAAGCAGAAGCAATTGCAGATGCTATTGATAAAGCAGTTGAGAGAGGTACTACAATCTTCACTGCAAAGGGCGGATACAAAGGCGATGAGCGCCAGGTATTGATGTGCGCCTGCTCAGACAAGCAGATGTATCAGGTCAATCGTGTTGCAAAAAAGATTGACGTGGACGCATTTATTGTCATAATGGAATCAAAGGCAGTATATGGTGAGGGGTTCAAGAGATTTAAACCTTAAGGAGTATAGAAATGTCAGAAAAGATTTGCGTTCTTGGTGTAGCAGGAGGATCTGCTTCAGGCAAGACTACAATTATCAAAAAGCTTCAGGATTATTTTGGAGAGGACATTGCGGTTATCAGCCATGATGCATACTACAAGGCACATCCTGATATGTCATTTGAGGAGCGTAGCAAATTAAACTACGATCATCCAGATTCATTTGAATCAGATAGAATGGCAGAGGATGTTAGAAAGCTTATCAAAGGATATGCTATCGATATGCCAGTTTACGATTACGTAAATCATAATCGTTCAGAGGAGACAATCCGAATTGAGCCAAAGACAGTTATTGTCATGGAGGGTATCCTTATTCTTGAGAACAAAGAGCTTAGAGATTTGATGGACATAAAAATCTTTGTTGATACAGATGCTGATGAGCGTTTAATGCGTCGTATCCAGCGCGATATGATTGAGCGTGGACGTAGCATCGAATCAATCATTGGTCAGTACAGCGAAACTGTAAAGCCAATGCACGAAGAGTTTGTTGAGCCTTCAAAGAAGCATGCAGACATCATCATTCCACGTGGAGGAGAGAACGCTGCAGGTCTTGATATGCTCATCACATACATGAACAAAAAGCTTCATGAGGAAGAAAACTAAATAGACATTTATGCAATGTGCGACTTGTGCCACAGTGGTTTTTGTTGATAAGGACGAAAATCGCTGTGGCACTTTTAATTTCTTTAATTTGGAATATCCCTATGCTAAAATTGAATAGTAATTGATAAAAAATTATCAATTATGGAGTATTTATAAGGGAGAAATAATTAATAATGGGAAACAAACCAATAGTGTTGGCTGTTGCCGGTAAGGGCGGAGTAGGCAAAACTTCGTTAGCTTCGGTGATGGTCAAGTTGTTAGTGGAAGCTTATCCAGACAAACGCATTTTAGCAATCGACGCTGATCCAGCGGTGGGGCTTTCGACAGCGCTTGGAGTAGAACCAACTCTTACTCTTGATGATATCAGGAAAGAGGCAGTGGAAGCTGCGGAAAATGGTGATACCAAGGCAACTGTAGAAGTGCTTGGGGAAGCAAGATATCGTATTTTCGATGCTATGGTGGAAATGGAGGGCTTTTCTTTTATTGCAATAGGAAGACCGGAGGCTGCTGGTTGCTATTGCAAGATCAATACTTATCTCAAGGAAGTAATCTCTTCAGTTTCAGACAATTTTGATTACATAGTAATAGACGGAGAAGCCGGGATCGAGCAGATTAACCGTCGCGTTATGGAGAAGGTGACACACCTTATCCTTATTACAGATTCTAGTAAGAAGGGCTGCGATGTAGTTAAGACAATCAAGAATGTGGCTGACAATCTTGTTATGTACGACCAAATCGGAGTAGTTGTTAATCGTGTCCCATCAGAGGAAGTTTTGGAATATATGGATTTAGGAAATATTCCACTTCTCGGATGGATACCTGCAGATGCCAACCTTACCGAATGTGATCTTAAGGGGAAATCGGTGCTAGGAATTCCAGGGGAATCACCTATTGTGGTTGAATTAAGAAAAGCATTAGCAAATATTGGAATTATTAAGTGAGCAGGTAACTATCAAGCTCTTAGACTAAAGGGAGAAAATATATGAAGGATTTAAAGCATCTTATATATTTTGAGAATCTTTTAATGGATGCTGATAATGACCTGGTGAGAGCGGCTCAGGCTGAGGGCCGTGTATGCGTAGGTAGTGTGTGTTATCAGATACCAGAGGTTCTCATGAATCTAGGTAATTGCTTTACCGTGAGACTTCGCGCGCCAAGAACTGGTTCTATGGAGATGGGAACTTACTATTTGACCAGTTTTTTGTGCGAGTATTCAAGAGCATTGCTTGAGCGTGCAATTGAAGGGGGATATCAGTTTTTGGATTGCCTCATCGCGCCAGATGGTTGCACCATGATCAACAGATGTGTTGAGAATATGGAGCTTCTTAAAATGAACGACAAGGAGCACTTTTTCTACAAGTATCTAGAGGTTCCAATGAAGGCTGATGATAATGGATTAAACCTCTATGTAGGTCAGTGCCGTTCAAAGATTTTGGAGCCGCTGCATGAAAAGTTCGGAGTGGATATTTCCGATGAGGCACTTCGTAAATCCGTAGAAAATTACAACAAGATTTGCCGAATCATTACCGAGCTGGGCAATTTCAGAAAAGAAGAAAAACCTCGTATCACTGGATACGAATTCCATATCATCACAATGTGCACCTATGTGTGTCCACAGGATTTGCTCCTTGAAAAGCTTGAGGAAACACTTGAAGAAGTAAAGAATCGTGTGCCAGATGAAAAATGGCCATATCGCGCCAGAGTAGCGGTTGTCGGTTCAGAGGTAGACGATATCGATATGATTAAGCTCATCGAGGAATCAGGGGCATATGTATGCGCAGATAGATTCTGCTTTGGCTCGTTGCCTGGCCGTGAGGAAATCATTCTCAATGATGAGGAGGATGTGCTTACTCAGATTTGCCGTCATTACATGATGAGCTGCATGTGCCCACGTCACATGGATACTCCAAAGATGAATCGACGCCGTGAATACGTTGATGAAATTGCAAGGGAGTACAAGGCAGACGGAATCATCTATGAGCAGATGAAATTCTGTGATCCATGGGCTTATGAAAGAATGGTAGGAAGCCATGTTCTTCGCGATGAATATGGTTATCCAGTGCTTACAATCGATAGACCATATGCGGTGGGTTCATCGGGACAGATTCGTACCCGTGTCCAGGCCTTCGTGGAAAGTATCGAAATCAAAAAGATACAAGGAGGTAGACACTAATGGGAAAAGCAGTAGGCAGCTCAAAATTAGGAGAGCTTTATAGCGGTGATAAAAAGGTTTTTAAACACCGCGAGTGGAGAGGAATCAGGGATACCTGGTACGACTACACCAGATGGCTTGGAATCATAGCTATGCTTGGAAAGTTTATGCTCCACCCAAAGAATGTAAAGGGATTTTTCAGATATCGTTGGATGCTCAACTATTTGGCAGTTCCAATGATGATTGATAAACATTCCATGGGACTTCGCGGAGCGCAGCTTCGTATTTGTCGAGAGGAATACGATTTAGTTGCATCGGACGTTGCAAAGCTTTTGACAAAGATTTTTTCAATGGATAGAAACCTTGGCGCAAGCCCAGAAAAGTCAAAGCATGTAGTTCTTATGGATGAAAACGAAATGACCAACATCATGTGTGGTTTCCCAAATCTTGAGGGACTTAGCTGGGAGACAGCAAGCTGTTATGTATGCGTTCTTCTTCAGGGAGATGCCATGACACATTATTTGGATGTTGTTCAGGAATGTGGTATGCCAGGTGATGTTTGTCCTATGCCTGCATCTGAGGCTGGCATATGTATTGATGGGGATATGCCTGTTTTTGGTAAGTGTGCAGTTCAATGTAACACTACTTGCGATGGTTCGCTTATGGGAAATGGTGTTATTTCAAGAGCACTGGAGCGAAATGGCATTCCAGTTCATCAGCTTGCCACACCACTTCGTCACACAGAGCCTGGTGTTCAGGAGTATGCAGCCCAGGAGGTTAGAAATGCCATAGCCTTCATCGAAGAGCAGACAGGTGAAAAGTTCGATTGGGATTATTACTTTGAATGCGCTAAGCGAATCAACATAGGTGCCCGCGAATGTACTGAGTGGCTTGAAATCACAAAGACAGATTATCCACAGGTTATCGGAAACAACATCCTGCTTTATCGCGAGACAGAATATATGGCCATCGCTGGAAAGGTTCCTGCATTTGCCAAGCTTGATAAAAAGATTACCAAGATGGCAACAGAGGCATACCAGAAAAAGACAATGCTTGCAAAAGAGTATCGTCATCGTGCAGTTATTTGGGGCGTTCAGTCACAATTCTACACAGACTTTGTTGCATGGCTTTTGAACTGCTGGGGAATTCTTCCAATGTTCGACATGCTCACAATGGTATCTCTGGATCCTATTTCAGAGGACGACAAGGAACAGGCCATCTACGACATGGCACATCAGTATGAAAACATGATTATGAGAAATCGTACTCATGGTGGCTATGAGGTGCTTCTTGATGACCTTTGGAGATACTGTGAGGAATTCCGTGCAGACATGGTTATTCTTTGGGAGCACATCGCCTGCAAGGCACTTGATGGTATGCATGGTATGTTCGAAGAGCAGGCAAGAGAACACGGTATCAAATTAGTTTGGGTAAACCATGACCTTTATGATCCACGTGTCATTCCAAGAAAGAATCTTCGACAGGACGTAAACCGCTACATGCGCTCAGTCCTTCGCGAAGAGCCACTGGACCCAACGTTGGAGGACTACGACGATACTAATTTATGGTAAACGGAAATGATTTTACAAACTTGATTTGTAAAATCGTTTCCCACGACGCAGCCTTGCGAAGCAATTATAATGGCTGCGTCTTCCCGAAAGGAGAATAAATATATGAAATATTTTGGTGGATGTGACTCAGGTAGTACATATACTAAATGTGTCATTATAGATGAGAATGGAAAAATGGTGGCGGACGTCACCTTAAAGAGTAGGATAAATGCTGTGCTATCTTGTCAGGATGCCCTTGATCAGGCAGTGGCACAGGTGCCAGATTTAAATAGTGCAGAGGATTTGACTTATCTTGTAGGTACAGGATATGGCCGTAACAAGGTTCCTTTTGCAGATGAAAATATCTCAGAGATTAGCTGCCATGCTATGGGTGTCCATGTGGCTGACCCAACAGTAAAGGCTATCATTGATATCGGTGGTCAGGATGTAAAGGGAATAGCAGTTGATACTGATGGAACAGTTCTTAATTTTGCCATGAATGATAAGTGTGCAGCAGGAACAGGTCGTTTCTTTGAGGCCATGGCTAGAGCATTTGAGATGGATTTGGATGAGTTCTCAAATCTTTCTCTCAAGGCCAAGAATGTCATTCCAATTACAGCTCAGTGTACCGTATTTGCGGAGTCAGAGGTAATCTCTCTTGTTGGAGAGGGAAAGCCAATGGATGAAATTGCAGCAGGTATTGAGCTTTCAGTTGCAAAGAGATGCTTTGTAATGTCTAAGAAGGCTGGTGCCACAGATAAGATTACACTTACAGGTGGATGCGCAAAGAATGCAGGACTCAAGGCTGCCATCGAGCAGGTTCTTAAGCTGAAGGTTATAGACCTTCCAATTGACCCACAGCTCATGGGTGCACTTGGTGCAGCTGAGTTTGCTCGCAAGAAAGGAAATAGATAATGTTGAAAGTTTTAGGAATTATCGCAATAGTGTTGATATGCCTTTGGATTTTATCCATGATAGTTTACTTTTTCAACCTGGATATGAAGCTCACAAGCGCATTACAGCCACTGCTTGCAAAGCATTACGATAAGATTAAGAAAGATAGAAAGATTTAATGAAGCTATATGATGAAAGCATTAAAGAGTTGCTTGCTGGATTAGATATTTCTAAGGCCAAGAGTCTTGATATCGTAAATGCGAATTGGACTGATGTGGGAGACCATAATCTAATTCTTAGAGCTGATATGGCTTATGAATTGGGAGGAGGTACTAATCCTGCAGTATCAGCTATGGCTGTTACCTGTAATGACGAATTCGTAAATGCGGATGAAGTTATTTTGATTGGTCCAGATTTAAATGAAATCAAAAACGACACGCCATACGCAAGAATAGCCATTGTGAAGGTGGCTGAGGAAAGCCTTGGGGATGGCAATGCACTTTATAATGCAATTAGAAAAATAGAATACGTTAGGTATCACATTAATCCTAAGGGGTACATGACACGCATCTCTGCATCAAACAACAGAGAGCCGGTACGAGTTGGCAAGGAAGCTCTCAATGAGGGATTAGATTTTGCCAAGGTCGGAAAGCTGTTCCTTGATACCTACCATGAAAACAAAAATATTGAAGCTGTAAAGCTCATATTTATAACTGACCCAGCTTTTGACTACAGGTCATTAGCTGAGCAGGCAAAGCATCTTGAAGATATCACTGGCGCAATAGATCATATCTTCAAGAATGTAATGATGGACTGCGGAAGCTGCTCATTGCAGAAGGTTTGTGATGAAGTGGAGGGCTTGCGTGAACTCCATTTCTCAGTTCATTAAATATTTAAATGAGGCAGTAGGCGTAACTGCCGGATTATAGTTAAGAAAGGGAGTATAGGATATGCCAGAAATGAGCAAAGTAATCGTTCCACCACATATGAACGATAAAGAGCCAAGCAAGAAGATTATTGAGCTTGGAAGAAAAATAACAGATGTAATGCCACACAAGATGTTTGGCGTTAAGGTAGAGGACCCAGAGTACTGGGGTCTTGCAGAAATCGTAACAGAGGAGATGGCTGAGGTTGGCCTTACAATGAAGGTTCGTCATCACTACACATTTGAGGATCTCTGCAAAATGAATCCTGAGAAAGCAAAGGATAAAGAGGCTTTCCAGAAGTTACTTGATGATATGTCATACATCGGACTTTTAGAGTACGATTATGGTAACCACTATGACCACAATGGACGTACAGCACCACAGTCTGAGAGAAGATATGTGCTTCCTATCTTTGTTCCAGGTTCTGCTGAGCTTTTCAACATGGAAGAGTCAGTTCCAGGTGAGCGTTCAAACAATAGAATTAAGCAGCATCCAGCTGTAGCATCATTCTTCGAGAGAATGACATACATTCCACTTGATGGTTTGACACACCTCATCCCACCAGGCGGCGCTGGTGTAGGTATGCACGTAATTCCTGTTGAGAAGGCTATCGAGTTCGAAAACGAAAAGGTAGACCTTGAGCAGATTTCATATTGGCTCAAGAAATACGAAGGCCATATCGGTGTAGGCCAATGTTCATGCCGTGTATCACGTGCCTGCCTAGAAGAAGGTTGCGGTGATGACGAGATGAACTGGTGTATCGGTCTTGGTGATTTCGCTGACTACTGTCGTGAGACAGGCAAGGGCCACGATATCACATACGAAGAGGCTATGCGCATCGTTGAGCGTGCTGAGACACTTGGCTTCGTTCACCAGATTACAAACATCGATGGTGAAAACAAAATCTTCGGTCTTTGCAACTGTAACGTAAACATTTGTAATGCCCTTCGTACATCACAGCTTTTCAACACACCTAATATGTCACGTTCAGCATACACAGCTCACGTTGAAGCTGAGAAGTGTGTGGCTTGTGGTAAGTGTGTTGAGTACTGCCCAGCAGGCGCTGTTAAGCTTGGTCAGAAGCTTTGCAAGAAGGATGGTAGCGAGGTTGAATATCCAAAGGTAGTTCTTCCAGACAGAGTTCACTGGGGCAAGGATAAATACAACGAGAATTATCGTGATGACAATAGAAAGAACTGCTATGACACAGGTACAGCTCCATGTAAGGTAGCATGTCCTGCACACGTATCTGTTCAGGGTTATGTAAACATGGCAAAGAATGGCCGCTATGATGATGCTCTTGCACTCATCAAGAAGGATAACCCATTCCCAGCTATCTGCGGTCGTGTATGTAACAAGAGATGTGAGGCTGCTTGTACACGTGGCACTATCGATGCACCAGTTGCTATCGATGATATCAAGAAGTTTATTGCTGAGCGTGATCTTCATGCTGAGACAAGATATATTCCACCAATCGACATCCCTTCAAACCGTTTAACACAGTGGGATGACAAGATTGCAATCATCGGTTCAGGCCCTGCAGGTCTTTCATGTGCTTACTATCTTGCAACAAAGGGTTACAAGCCAACAGTATTCGAAAAGAACAGCCGTCCAGGTGGTATGCTCACATGGGGTATTCCAACATGGAAGCTTGAGAAGGATGTTGTTGAAGCTGAAATCGATGTTATCCGTCAGCTTGGCGCCACGATTAAGTGCAACGTTGAAGTTGGTAAGGATATCACACTTGATGAGCTTCGTGCTCAGGGCTACAAGGCATTCTATATAGCAATCGGATGTCAGGGTGGTAAGATTCCACCAATCCCTGGAACAGACGCAAAGGATGGTATTGATATCGCTGTTACATTCCTTCACAAGGCACTTGAAGACCAGAGCCAGAAGATGGAAGGCAACGTAGTTGTTGTCGGTGGTGGTAACGTAGCTATCGACTGCGTACGTACAGCTGCTAGATTTGGTGCTGGCAACCCACAGATGTTCTGTCTTGAGTCTAGAGACGAGATGCCAGCTAATAACTCAGAAATTACAGAGACTCTTGAAGAAGACATCGCAATCAACAATGGTTGGGGTCCAAAGGAAGTTCTCAAGGATGCTGATGGCAATGTATCTGGTATCGTATTCAAGAAGTGTACATCTGTATTTGATGCTGACCACAAGTTCAATCCTCAGTACGATGAGAATGACACAATGACAGTAGAGTGCAAGCACATCATCTTTGCTATCGGTCAGGGCATCGAGTGGGGCGGACTCCTTGGTGATGGAAAAGAAAAGGTAGAATTCTGGCACGGTAATTATCCAGTAGCGGACAAACTTACATACCAGACAGCACAGCCAGACATTTTTGTTGGTGGTGATGTATATTCTGGTCCTAAGTTTGCTATCGACGCTATCGAAGCTGGTAAGTGTGCAGCAGATTCTCTTCACAGATTCGTACAGCCAGGCTGCTCTATGACAATCGGTAAGAATCGTCGTGACTTTATTGAGCTTGACAAAGACAACATTCTTGTGGAAGAATATGACACAGCGGGCAGAAATGAGCCAGCTATAGATACAAGCATTGATATGAAGCATTCATTCCGTGATGCTCACCTTACACTTACAGAAGAGCAGGTAAAGGCTGAGGCTAGCCGTTGCTTAAAGTGTGGCGCATCAGTTGTTGATGAGAATAAGTGTATCGGATGTGGTGTCTGCACAACTAAGTGTGCCTTCGACGCTATCACCCTCCACAGAACTCATCCAGAGTGCACACACATGGTTAAGTCTGAGGATAAATTCAAGTATATCGGTGCTTATGCAGTAAAACGTGCGGCTAAGATTGCATTCTCGCGTAAGACTGACGCGGAGAAGGCTGCAGAAAAGGCCCACAAGGAGTATAAGAAGGGTAATAAGTAATATGCATGAATTAGGTATTGTGTTTCATGTGGCGAAACAGGTAGAAGAGGTAGCTCAGGAGAATAATGCAGATCACATCAGTGAAGTAGTTCTTTCGATTGGTGAGGTATCTACAGTTATTCCGGACTATCTTATTGATTGCTGGGCTTGGAATGCTAAAAAGTATCCAAGACTTGATGGCAGCAAGCTTACTTGCGAAACTATTAAGGCAGTGACTTTCTGCGAGGATTGTAAACAGGAGTACGAGACAGTTGCTTACGGCAAAACATGTCCACATTGTGGCAGTGGCAACACTTATCTTGTTACAGGAAACGAGGTTATCCTCAAAGAGGTTATAGCTGACTAAAAGAGATGCAGTTCTTCAAATAAGCCTTGCTTGACAATATTTAAACTGTATGAAAGAATATAATACAGTTAAAACATTAAAGAGAAAACAGAAAAGTAGGCGACTTATTATGAAGAAAAAACTAATATCATTAGCATCAGTGGTGCTTAGTGTTTTTGTTTTATCCACTCAGGCAAATGCCACTACGCTTAGTCTTGTTTATACAGCATTGGGGGATAGTTTGACAGACCCAAACACATACGCTGGAAAGGATTGGACCACATATCCAGAATACTTGTGTACAGATATGCTTCAGTATGATGTGTATATGACACTTTGTAATCACGGTATTGGAGGTTACAAGACAGGGGATGTGCTTGAGCAGATTAAGACAGATGAGACTGTCATTAACGACATCAAGAATTCAAATGTAATTACATTACAGGTTGGTGCAAATAATATTACATATGCCATGATTTATAGTTTGGCAGATAGTGGATTGATTTCACTTCCATTTTATTATTATTTCCCACCAGAAACAGATATCCCTACATGTATTACACAGGCTACTGACGTACTTGCAGACAAAGACAACTACTATCATCAAACATACATTACTGGTGTAAAAGATGATTTAGATCAGATTATTTCTACTATCCGAGAGTACAACGCAGATGCAGATATCTACATAGCAACAGTATATTTTGAGCAGGAAACATTTACAAGAATGTTCCAGGATATGTTTGCTTTTACAACAGACGAAAGCGCATTGTTAGCTGAGCAGTATGGCGTGGCAGCTAATGAGGTTCAAAACTACTTTAAGGATGCAGCTGCTTATAATGACAAGGTATACTATGTAGATAATTCAGATTTGGCCAACATTTATTATTTCCAATATAATGAGGCAGGAGGAATAGCAGATATTCATCCAAATCAGAGTGGTCAAGTTGGATTAAAGAACGATTTTAAAAATGCATTTGGAGCAGGTAAAAAGGATCAGATTTTCACTACCACTACAAATGATTTTACAAGTCTAATTCAGAAAGTAACTGATGAATTATAAATAATATTTAAAACGAAAAAAGAACCTTTGGGTGGCTGAAGCCCAAGGTTCTTTTCTTTTGCACATCAACCGACATGCATTTGAAGGGAGAAAATATATGAACGGTCCGAATGACCAAGTAATTAACTAATTAAAAGAAGCAACATAGGTTGCAAATTAAGTTTAAGAAAGCCATGCTAATACACCATCTGGCTACACCAGAATATGGTCTGTAGTAGCCGTAGCTGGCACTTCTGTTTTCATACCAACCACTGGCAAAGTTGATGCTTTGCTCAAACTGTCTATATCTAAAGTTGCTTGGCTCTAATGCAATAGCCCTGGAAATGAATTCCCTGGCGTCATTTAAATTGCCAAGTCCCTGAGATGCTACTGAAGCGAAGAAATACCACTGCCCATTTCGGCCGCTGTCAGGAATGCTGTAAAGCACATTCATTGCGGCGGCAAACTGTCTGGCGTTGATATAGTTGGCAGCTGCCTGCATCTCTACTGAGCCAGCGCCCTGACTACCGTAGGAGTTATATCCGTAAGAGTAGTTGTCACTGTAGCTGTTAGAGTAGCTGCCATTTTGGCGCTCATCCATTATCTGGTTGTAAGCTGCCTGAATCTCTTTGAATTTTTCTTCTGCCTGAGCCTTGTTAGGATTATTGATATTGGCATCAGGATGATATTTTCTACTGAGATTTCTGTATGCTTTTTTTATTTCCTCATCTGAGGCGCCTCTTTCGACACCTAAAACGCTGTAAGGATTGAGCATTTATGGTTTCTCCTTTGGAGTGTTTTTCTTTATCTGCAGGTACTCGTATTTGGTCCATACACCTGTGTAGATAATGTTTCTAAGAATATCTGCATTCTCCACTATTGGCAATCGTTCAAAGGATTTTGCACATTCTGCCATGAGAGATGTGAGATTGATTCTCACGAAGGTTTCGAATTCCTTTGGCGACTCCTTCTTCATAAATGAAAGAGGGTTGTAGTTACCATTTTTTTCATCCTTCTTTAAATCTTCATAGGCATCAATGATATAAATGAACTTGCCCATATGAAAGCCCATACAGTGAAGGGTACAACTCCAATCGTCATCCTTCCAATTCATGAGAGTACCAAGCATTTCGCCGGTATAGCTGGAAACCTTATCAATGTTGGTTTCGCGGGCTTTTTCAGCAGCCGAAAGCTGCGCTATATATTTTTCAACAGCCGCAGTCTGCTTTGGATATTTATCCTTTATGCGATTGTAGTCTTTATTTAGACTATCAGCAGCCAGCTTTGAAATTTTAGAATTATCATCTTTATAATTATCCATAAGACTGTGATATGAGAGGATAATGTCCATGTCTGTAGCATATCTTATGGCGTCACTATTATAGAAATCTCTGACTTTGAATGGATGTATTAGGCAACGATGTGTGTCCTGACTGAGCTCAGGCTCGTACAGACTTTGCAGAAGTATAGCTAAAAAGCAAAGGTCGTAATTAAGCAAGAGTTGTCCCTTGAAACCGGCTTCCTTGCCAAGCTGATGACACAATCCACAGTAGAATTGTTGATATATTTTTTTGTCATCCTCTGAAAGCTGCTTTATATCAGCATTTATATATCCAAACAAAATCGATACCTTATCTATACCCTTTTAATAAATTGAGCGTGACATTTACTACATGTTACTTGTATTTTGCCTCTGCCTCTTGGGGCACGAAGCTTTTGTTTGCAGTTTGGGCATTTGAAAATTGCATATACCTTACGCTGCTCATAGTTTGCCTTTGTGCGAGAGAAGAATGTTTTTGCTTTATAAGGAAAGCTGGAAAACTTTCTTCGGATTCCTGCTGTCTTTTCAAGGAACTTTTGATTTTCGTAATAACGCTTTTGATAGTTCTTTGAAAGCATGCGCCAAACACTGTATACGAGGCAGGCCATTGCAATCAGATAGAAAATATTAGAACCTGTAATCATTGTGAGAAGCATAAGTATGAGAGCAATCCATGTGACTGTTCTGCCAAGTGCATCTACACCTGTTCTACCTGAGAAAAATTGTGCCATTTTATATCTGAAATCGTTCATTGTGGCCTCCTCATATCGGACGTAAATCCGTTGTTGTTTAGTTGCACTTTAACTGTTAAAATAGGGTTCGTCAACAGTTTGGAAAAGTATTTAATAAAAGTTTAAGATTTGATTTAGAATACTTGAAATAATATAATGGTTAGTGTAAACTAACTTTAGTTTAATAAGTTGCACTGAGGTAAGTTTTATGATAAGGTTTATGTGAAGTGGATTGTGTGCAACTGAAATTTTATTTCAAAATCCATTTAGTTTAGGAGGAGTTGTTTTGAGAACTTTTGTTAACGAATCAGCAGAAAATTATCTTGAGACTATACTTATGCTCAGCAAGAAATTACCAGTTGTTCGCTCGGTAGATGTTGCTAATGAATTGAACTTCAAAAAATCATCAGTCAGCATTGCTATGAAGAATCTTCGTGAAAAGAATCACATCACTGTTACAGATGCAGGTTATATATACCTTACAGATGAGGGCAAGGCTATTGCAGAGATGATTCTTGAACGTCACGAGTTCTTTACAGATGTCCTTGTAAAGCTTGGTGTAGACGAAGAAATCGCATCAGAGGACGCATGCAGAATTGAGCATGTTCTCAGCAAGGAAAGCTTTAAAGCAATCAAGGATTACGCAGAAAAAAATATTTTAAAATAATACTCCAGCCCTAAAACAGGGCTGGGTTTTTCTTAGTTTTATCAAGGGGTACTGAAGTATGGATATTATGGAAGCAGGCCAGAGAGAGCTTATTATTCAGCAGCTTAGAGAATCTGGTTGTCGAATTACAAAACAGAGATTAACAATCTTGGACATCATTTTAAATGGTGATCCATCATGTGTTAAGGAAATATATAGGGAAGCAGTTAAAAAGGATAAAAATATCGGTAGCGCCACTGTTTATCGTATGGTAAATACCCTTGAGGAAATCGGCGTAATCAATCGTAAAAACATGTATCAGGTCGATTGCAGCAACTGTGGACATCTTTGCGAGGATGCAGATTGTGATGACTCATGTCCAGGTGGTAGTTGTCCTGCATGTGAAACCAATGTTGTAGTTACATTGGATGATGATTCTAAAATCGTTATTGGAAGAGAAGAACTTAAGGATTTACTCTACGAAGGGCTCAAGGCTAAGGGCCGTATCAGTGGCCAGAAAATTTCTCGTTTGGCCATGTAGTTGATACCCTCAAATAGTTGAATTTATAGTTATTCTGATGTATTATTAAAAGGCTGTCAGTGTACTGACGGCCTTTAGTTATGTCAAATTTAGAAGAGGAGATACACAATGACTCAGTCACGTACACACAACTGTAACGAGCTTCGCCTTGCAGATGCAGGAAAAGAAGTTACTTTAGTTGGTTGGTTTGAAAACATTAGAAAGGTTTCGAAGAATCTTGGTTTCCTTATTCTTCGTGATTTTTACGGCACTACACAGGTAGTAGTAGAGACAGAAGACATGATGGCTATCATCGATTCTGTAAACAAGGAGTCTACAATCTCTGTAACAGGTACTGTTCGTGAGCGTTCTTCAAAGAACACAGAGCTCCCTACTGGCGAGATTGAGGTTGTTCCTACAGATATAAAAATTCTTGGTAAGTGTGACCACAATGAGCTTCCATTCGAGATTAACCGTTCAAAGGAAGCTGATGAAAATACACGTCTTAAGTATCGTTATCTTGATCTTCGTAACCCAGAGGTTAAGAGCAAGATTATTCTTCGTAGCAAAATCGTTGCAGAGCTTCGTAGCGCAATGATTGCTCACGATTTCATGGAGATTACAACTCCAATCCTTACATGCTCATCACCTGAGGGAGCACGTGATTACCTTGTTCCAGCACGTAATCACCCTGGCAAGTTCTATGCACTTCCACAGGCACCACAGCAGTTTAAGCAGATCCTTATGGCATCTGGTTTCGATAGATATTTCCAGATTGCACCATGTTTCCGTGATGAGGATGCTCGTGCAGACCGTTCTCCAGGAGAGTTCTACCAGCTCGATATGGAGATGGCATTTGCTTCTCAGGAAGACGTATTCGCAGTAGTAGAGGATGTACTTCCTCCAATCTTTGCTAAGTACGGTGTATACAAGAGCGCTTCAACAGCTCCATTCGTTCGTATCCCATATCTTGAGGCTATGGACAAGTACGGTTCTGATAAGCCAGATCTTCGTATCGACCTTGTTCTTCAGGATGCTACAGATGTTATGGCAGATTGTGGATTTGGCCCATTCGAGGGCAATGTTGTTAAGGCTATTGTTGTTGATAACCTTTCAGCTACACGTAAGCAGATTGATGCTATGATCGCTGAGGTAGAGGTTGCTACAGCTCAGAAGACATACTGGTTCAAGCTCGATGAAAACGGAGAGCTTGTTGGTGGTATCGCAAAGTTCCTTCAGGAGAGAAAGCAGGCTGTTATTGATAAGCTTGGTCTTAAGCCTGGTGATTTCGTTGGTCTTGCTGCAGGAAACCTTCTTACAGCTCAGAAGACAGCTGGTGTATTCAGAAAGCTTCTCGGCGCAGCTGCTGAGGGCCACATGAAGAAGGATACATACGAGTTCTGCTGGATCGTTGATTTTCCAATGTATGAAATCGGCGAGGAGTCAGGAGAGCTTGAGTTCTGCCACAACCCATTCTCAATGCCACAGGGCGGCAAGGAAGCTCTTCAGACACAGGAGCCACTTGATATCCTTGCATACCAGTACGACTTAGTATGTAACGGTGTTGAGCTTTCATCTGGTGCTATCAGAAACCATGATCCAGAAATCATGATTGAAGCATTCAAGCTTGTTGGGCTTGGTGAGGAAGATGTTAAGGCTAAGTTCCCTGCTATGTACAACGCATTTACTTATGGTGCACCACCACACGGAGGAATTGCTCCAGGTGTTGACCGTATGATTATGCTTATCGCTGGTGAGGAATCTATTCGTGAAATCATTCCATTCCCAATGAATAAGAATGCACAGGATATTATGATGGATGCACCTGCTACTGTAGATCAGAAGCAGCTTGACGATGTACACATCGCAATCGTAATGCCTAAAGAAGATTAATCTATACAATACAAAAGCCCCCAGTTACGGCTACAAGCCTATCGATTTCTCAATTCGACGGAATGTCTCATTTGAGAAATGATAGAGCTTGTGTCCTACTGGGGGCTTTCTTAGTTTTTGAATTATTTATTTATTTTTTGTATTACTGGATAGAATACTGTGCAGATTACCACGCCAAATGTGGCTTGGATAAGGTTTGGTATGATGCCAGCCAGTGAGGCGATTACACCAGCTTGCAAATCCGTTCCGTTTGCTATTGCAAGCATAAAAATTTCAAATATAAAATAACCAAATACCATAACAAGTTCCCCGATTATTCCACTCACAATTAATTGGGGCAATTCTGTTTTTGTAGAAATCACCTTCTTGAGCAATTTAAAAACCAGATAGGCAGTCAAGGCTGTTAAAGCTTTTATAATAAAGGTGGCTGGTACATAAACAAAATAGCCTCCAATTAAATCTGATAATGCAGAGCCGATTCCGGCTGCAAGAGTTCCCCATATTGGTCCCAACAGAAGACCTGATAGCAATACGAATCCATCGCCTGGATGAATGTATCCCATGGTAGGCGTTGGGATTTTTATAATCATTGTACCTACACAGGTGAGAGCGGAAAATAATGCGGCTGTTATCAAGGTGCGTGTATGATCTGAAGTGTTTACAGTTGATTTTGTTGCTGTGTTACTCATGTTTGTCCTCCCATTAAATAAATTCTGCGAAAAAGTACTTCCTCATTTGTTATGTTGGAGCTATAATATCACCAAACTGACATTACAAAAATACGCAAAACTAACTATTTTTTAGGGGACAGATATGAAAGTATACGAAAAGGTATGTGAATATTACATTAATCAAATGAAAGAGGGGGCCTTAAAACCTGGTGATAAAATGCCATCTATAAGGACTTCTGAAAAGATTCTTGGGGTTAGTCGTACTTCTATTGAGACCGGGTTTTTACAGCTGGCAGCCGATGGATATATTTATTCTGTTGAAAAGGTGGGCTATTTTGTTTCTGATATGTTGGAAAACAATAATGAGTCAGAGGAGCAGCTGACTCATATCACAAGTTCTGGCACTAAGCCTTATGAATACAATTTAGCTACTATAGGAGAGGACAAAACTGTATCATGCCTGAATTTATGGAGGAGATATATGAAATCTGCTCTAAGGCAGGAAGACAGGCTTCTGTCCTATGCTAATAATCAAGGCGAGTATGACTTGCGACAGGAAATAGCTGCCTATGTTAGGAAAAATAGAAATATTATTTGTAGTGCAGATGATGTTGTAATTGGAGCGGGCTTCCAAAATCTTTTGCAGATTCTAATTCCATTGATTCCGGGAGAAAAAACTATATCTTTTCCTACAAAGGATTTTATGGACGGAGCTATTCTGTTTAAGAGTGCAGGTTTTACTGTTAATTTTAGAGATAAGGAAAGTCATGTCATTTATGTAACTCCATCCTATATGACAAAATGGGGTGATGTTATGCCTATGAAACGACGTAGAGAGCTGGCAGAGCATGTGACAAAAAACAACCACCTTCTTATAGAGGATGATTATCAAAATGAATTCGTTTATTCCAGCAAACCTACACCTAGTCTTTATGCTATGACCGGTGGTGAGAATGTTGCTTTCTTAGGATCTTTTTCAAGAGTTTTGCTGCCTAGCGTAAGAATAAGTTTTTTGATACTTCCTAAAAAAGCCAGAAAAGAATACTTGCAGCTTAGAGGCTTGTATAACCAGACGGCTTCTAAAGCTGAGCAGATTGCATTGGCTCAGTTTCTAAGAGATGGGCATCTGGATAGACATATTAAAAAGATAAAACGTCTATACGATGATAAAAGAAATCTAATGTATGAAGCGCTTCAAAAACACTTCTCTGATAATGCAGAAATTATTATGGGTGAAAGTGGAATGGAAATGGCGGTGAAACTAAAAGGGGAGAAGGTTTGTGAAAAAATTGAGAATTCGCCAGTCGCAGTAAATGTCCTGGAAACCGCCGAGAATGCTGCAACTATATTAATTTCCTGCAGTAAAATTGAGTCTGAAAATATTAATAACGCCATCCAGAAATTAAATGATAGTTTACAAAAATAGTTTAGTATGGTAATGTACTAAAGTATAAGATAGTTTAGTGATTTATCACACTAAAGTGCGTTGGACATATTTTAGGAGGCGGATTATATGAAGAAGAGATTATTAGCTACTATTATGACTTTAACAATGGCTATGGGGTTTGTTGCATGCGGAGCGGACCAGACAAGCCAAACAGAGAATACATCTGATACAGCAGAAGCAACTGAATCAACTGAGTCAGCTGAAAGCGATGTAGCTTACATTCAGGAGAAGGGTAAGCTTATCGTTGGTATCACAGATTTTGCTCCTATGGACTACAAGGACGATAATGGTGATTGGATTGGCTTTGATGCTGATATGGCAAAGGCGGTAGCCGATAGCCTTGGTGTAGATGTAGAGTTTGTAGAAATCGATTGGGACAACAAAATCCTTGAGCTTGAGAACAAATCAATTGATGTTGTATGGAATGGTATGACATTGACTCCTGAGGTTACAAACGCAATGGAGACAACAAATGCATACTGCAATAACGCTCAGGTTATAGTTGTAAATGCTGACAAGGCTGATGCTGTAACATCTGTAGATGAAGCAAAGGAACTTAGCTTTGCTGTTGAGTCAGGTTCTGCTGGAGAGGCAGCTGCTACAGACAATGGCTTCGATTATGTAGCTGTAAAATCTCAGGCAGATGCAGTTATGGAAGTTGCTGCTGGCACATCTGATGCCTGCATCATCGATCTTCTTATGGCAGGTGCTATGGTTGGAGAGGGAACAAGCTATCCTGACCTTACACACACTGTAGAGCTTACAACAGAGGAGTATGGTGTTGGCTGCAGAAAGGGTTCTGATTTAGCTGCATATATTAACGATCAGTTCAAGGCTCTCTATGCAGATGGCACAATGACAGAAATTGCTGAAACATACGGTGTACAGGATGCCGTTGTAGAGCAGTAATCGAAAATTATAAAAAGGATTATTAACAACATGTTTTCAACGGTTACAATATCGCTTTTAGAGGGGTTCTTCGGAACCCTAAAGCTTTTTTCACTAACTTTATTATTCTCTTTACCACTAGGACTGATAATTAGCTTTGGTTCCATGAGCAGGACCTCTGTAGTGAGAATGCCTATAAGATTTATCATATGGGTGGTTCGAGGTACTCCGCTTATGTTACAGCTGCTGATTATTTTTTACGGCCCTGGCATATTCTTTGGCGTAAATTTGTGGGGTTCAGGAGATTCAGGCAGATTTACGGCAGCTCTTGTAGCTTTCGTAATCAATTATGCTTGCTACTTCAGTGAAATCTTCCGTGGAGGAATACAATCTATTCCAAAGGGACAGTATGAAGCTGCTGCGGTGCTTGGCCTTACAAGACAGCAAACTTTCTTTAGAATTATTCTTCTTCAGGTTGTAAAGAGAATTGTTCCACCTATCTCAAACGAAGTTATCACCCTTGTAAAGGATACATCTCTTGCCAGAGTTATAGCATTTTACGAAATCATTTGGGAAGGCGAGAGATTTATAAAGAGTGCTGGAATCATTTGGCCACTTTTCTATACTGGCGTATTCTATTTGATATTCAGCGGATTGCTTACATTACTTTTTGGCTATATAGAAAAGAAATTAGATTACTTTAAATAATGGATGTGAACTATGGCGATATTAGAAGTTAAAGATATTAGAAAAAGCTTTGATAGAGAAGAAATTCTAAAGGGCATTAGCTTTGATATGGAAAAGGGGCAGACTCTTTCTATTCTTGGAAGCTCTGGAAGTGGTAAGACAACCTTACTTAGATGCTTAAACTTCCTTGAAACTCCAGATTCAGGAACAATTACTGTTAATGGAAATCTTCTTTTTGATGGCAACAATAAACCAGGAAAAAATGAAAATTTAAGAGAAAAGAGATTGCACTTCGGAATGGTATTCCAGCAGTTCAATCTGTTCCCTCAGTATACAGCTTTAGAAAATGTTATTTTGGCTCCAAAGCTTGAAAACAATGGCAAAAGTCAGGCTGAAATTTTGGAAGAGGGAAAAATTCTTTTGAATAAAATGGGACTTTCGGATAGAATGGATAACTATCCGCACCAGTTATCTGGCGGTCAGCAGCAAAGAGTGGCAATAGCACGTGCCCTTGCACTCAAACCGGATATCCTTTGTTTTGACGAACCTACATCAGCTCTTGACCCAGAGCTTACAGGTGAGGTTTTAAAGGTTATCAGAGAGCTTGCAGACAATCACACAACCATGATTATCGTTACACATGAAATCGGTTTTGCCAGAGAAGTATCAGATGAAATCATTTTCATGGATGGCGGAGTGATAGCTGAGCAGGGAACTCCGGCTCAGGTTATCGACAATCCAGGGGAGGAACGAACTAGACAGTTCTTATCAAATTATCTTAAGTAGAGGAGAATAGAATGGCAACACTAGGAATAGTTATTGCAATTGTAGTGTACCTTGCGGCATTGCTTATTATGGGTGCCACTTTTGCAAAGGACAATCAAACTATTGGCGATTATTATTTAGGTGGTAGAAAGCTTGGACCATTTGTTACAGCAATGAGTGCTGAAGCATCAGATATGTCCTCATGGCTTTTGATGGGTCTTCCTGGAATCGCTTATGCATCAGGTATTTGTGATGTGTTCTGGACAGCGCTTGGCCTTGGAATTGGAACATATGTTAACTGGTTAATTGTTGCAAAAAGACTTCGCAAATATTCTGAGAAAAACAATTCGGTTACAATACCGGATTTCTTTGAACACAGATTCAGAGATAAAAGTCACATCTTGATGGTGGCATCGTCACTTATCATTGTAGTATTCTTTGTACCTTATGTAGGTTCGGGATTTGCTGCATGCGGCAAGCTTTTCTCATCATTGTTTGGGCTTGATTACACAATCGCAATGCTTGTATCAGCAGCAGTAATTATTGGATACACAGCTACTGGCGGATTTACAGCAGCATCAGTTACAGACTTTATCCAGTCAATTATTATGACGGTAGCTCTTATTGCAGTTGTTTGCTTTGGCTTATCAACTGTAGGAGGAGTAGCTACTGTTCAGGATTATTCACTTTCACTTGATGGTTATATTAGCCTTCTTGCTACACATGATTTTGAAGCGAGCAGCAGAGTATCATACGGTGGATTGATTACAATCATTTCTACAATGGCATGGGGATTGGGATATTTTGGAATGCCACATATCCTTCTTAGATTTATGGCAATCGAAGATCCAGAAAAGATTAAGCTTAGCCGTCGCATTTCTACCGTTTGGGTATTTATCGCAATGGGCGTAGCAATTTTTATCGGTGTTATGACAAGAACAATGGTGCACGCAGGTGCACTTCCAGAGCTTGAAGATTCAGAGAGAGCTATTGTTATCATTGCTCAGACATTGGCAGAGCATGGATTCTTAGCATCCCTTTTAGCAGGTGTTATTCTTGCAGGTATTCTGGCATGTACAATGTCTACCTGTGATTCTCAGATGCTTGCAGCATCTTCATCAGTTTCAGAAAACATTTTGCATGAGACTTTTGGAATCGAGCTTTCCGAGCACATGCAGATGGTAATGGCTAGAGTAGTACTTATCATCATTGCAGCCATCGGCGTTGTAATTGCTAGAGACCCTAACAGCTCTGTATTTGGAATTGTTTCATTTGCATGGGCAGGATTTGGCGCAGCTTTTGGACCAATAATGCTTTTAGCGCTGTTTTGGAAGAGAGCAAATAGATATGGCGCCATCGCAGGTATGATTGGCGGCGGTGTGATGATATTTGTTTGGAAATTCCTTATTAAGCCACTTGGCGGTGTATTTGGAATTTATGAATTGCTTCCAGGTTTCATCGTAGCCCTTGTGCTTTGCGTAGTGGTAAGTTTACTTACACCAGCTCCAGAGCAGGAAATAGTGGATGAGTTTAATTCCGTATCGTAATGCACGACTAAATACGAAGTAGAAAATCGTACAAAAATTAAGAAAGCCCCTAGTAGGCATCAAGCTCTGATAATTCTAAAGCGAGGCATGTCGCCGAGCGTAGAATTCATCAGGCTTGTAGCCGTAACTAGGGGCTTTCGTAATACTTTAATTAGCCTTCTACTGAGTAGTTAGGAGCTTCCTTTGTGATGTGAATATCATGAGGGTGAGATTCCTTAAGTGAAGCAGCAGAAATCTTAACGAATTTTCCACGCTCCTGAAGCTCTGGGATAGTAGGGCAACCACAGTAACCCATACCTGAACGGATACCACCGATGAGCTGGAAGATAACGTCCTCAAGGCTTCCCTTGTAAGCAACACGTCCTTCAACTCCTTCAGGAACAAGCTTCTTTGCACCTTCCTGGAAGTAACGATCCTTTGAACCGTTTTCCATAGCTGCAAGAGAACCCATACCACGGTATACCTTGTACTTACGACCCTGGAAGAGCTCGAATGAACCAGGAGCTTCATCACATCCAGCAAACATTGAACCCATCATACATACTGAACCACCAGCTGCAAGAGCCTTTGTCATATCACCTGAGTACTTGATACCACCATCAGCGATAAGTGGAATACCGTATTCCTTAGCAACTTCGTAGCATTCCATGATTGCAGAAATCTGTGGAACACCAATACCTGCAACGACACGTGTTGTACAGATAGAACCAGGTCCAATACCAACCTTAACAGCATCTGCGCCAGCTTCGATAAGAGCACGAGTAGCATCGCCGGTAGCAATATTTCCTGCGATAACCTGAAGATCAGGGTAAGCAGCCTTAACTTTCTTTACAGCATCGATAATGTTCTTTGAGTGACCGTGAGCTGAATCCATAACGATAACGTCAACCTGAGCGTTAACTAAGGCTTCAACACGTTCCATCATATTTCCAGTGATTCCAACACCAGCACCACAGAGAAGACGACCCTGGTCATCCTTTGCAGCGTTTGGATATTTAATCTGCTTCTCAATATCTTTAATTGTGATAAGTCCCTTGAGCTTGAAGTTTTCGTCTACGATAGGAAGCTTTTCTTTACGAGACTTTGCAAGAATTTCCTTTGCCTCTTCTAAAGAGATGCCTTCCTTTGCAGTGATAAGACCTTCTGAGGTCATTGATTCGCTAATTTTTTTAGAAAAGTCAGTTTCGAATTTAAGGTCACGATTGGTGATGATACCGATAAGTGTGCCGTCTTCCTTTGTGATAGGTACACCTGAGATTCTGAACTTACCCATAAGTTCGTTTGCTTCAGCAAGTGTGTTGTCTGGTCCTAAGAAGAATGGGTCAGTGATAACGCCGTTCTCAGAACGCTTAACTCTGTCTACTTCTTCAGCCTGAGCTTCGATAGACATATTCTTATGGATGATACCGATACCACCCTGACGTGCCATAGCGATTGCCATGCGGGATTCTGTAACAGTATCCATAGCAGCACTCATCATAGGAATGTTGAGTTTAATTTTTTTAGTTAAGTTAGTGTGAAGATCAATAAGATTTGGAGTTACTTCCGAATACTGAGGAACCAGTAAGACGTCGTCGAAAGTAATGCCATCACCAATAATCGATGCCATAAAACAACCTCTCTTTCTTTAATGAACATAAATTTTTTAAAATTATATTTAACAAAGTTCCGTTAGTCAATAAAATTATTTGAATAAATATGCTGATTTTTTGTTATTGGAAGAAAGTTTTTTTGACATGTAACTCTATGAAAGACAAATGTCCGCCTGTGAGGATAAAAACAAAAAGATTTTACAATTTTGTACTCTAAAATAAACAGAAATGATACCTTGTTCTGTTGAAAAAATTTTTCATTAGTTCTATCATAAAATTACGACATTGTGGGGTTGGGGCCGGTGTTATATTCTCCAATCCTAGTAACTATAAAATGTCCTATATAATAAGGAGGATTTAAAAATGCCAAGAGCAAAACAGTCTATGGATGGTAACCAGGCTGCAGCACACGTTGCTTATGCGTTTACAGACGTCGCTGCTATTTACCCTATCACACCATCCAGCCCAATGGCCGACTTTGTTGATCAGTGGTCAGCAGCAGGCCTTGAAAACATTTTTGGAAATCAAGTAAAGGTTGTAGAGATGGAGTCTGAGGCAGGTGCCGCAGGTGCCGTTCACGGTTCACTTGGTGCAGGTGCACTCACAACTACATTCACAGCTTCACAGGGTCTTCTTCTTATGATCCCTAATATGTACAAGATCGCTGCAGAGCAGCTTCCTTGTGTATTTGATGTATCAGCTCGTACAGTTGCTACTCAGTCACTTAACATCTTTGGTGATCATTCCGATGTTTACGCTTGTCGTCAGACAGGTTTCGCTATGCTCGCTGAGACAAATCCACAGGAAGTAATGGATCTTGCTCCAGTAGCTCACCTTGCAGCTATCGAGGGTAAGGTACCTGTACTTAACTTCTTCGATGGTTTCCGTACATCACACGAAATCCAGAAGATCGAGAAGTGGGATTATGCAGATCTCAAAGAGATGGTTAACATGGATGCTATCAACGAGTTCAGAGCACGCGCTCTTAACCCAGAGCACCCAACAATGCGTGGTTCTCACGAAAACGGAGACGTTTTCTTCCAGCATAGAGAAGCATGCAACACATACTATGATAACTTCCCAGCAGTTGTTCAGAAGTACATGGACAAGGTAAATGCAAAGCTCGGTACAGATTACAAGCTTTTCAACTACTATGGTGCTGCTGATGCAGATAGAATTATCATCGCTATGGGTTCTATCAACGACGTTGCAGAAGAGGTTATTGATTACCTCAACGCACACGGCGAGAAGGTTGGTGTACTTAAGGTTCGTCTTTACAGACCTTGGTCATCAGAGGCATTCCTTGCTGCTCTTCCAAAGACAGTTAAGAAGATTGCTATCCTTGATAGAACAAAGGAGCCAGGTGCTCTTGCAGATCCACTTTACCTTGATGTTGCTACAACACTTCGTGAAGCAGGTCTTAACGACATTACAATTTGTGGTGGTAGATATGGTCTTGGATCAAAGGATACTCCACCTTCATCAGTATTCGCTGTATACAAGGAACTCGAGAAGGATGCTCCAAAGGCTAGATTTACAATCGGTATCGTAGATGATGTTACTAACCTTTCACTTCCAGAGGTTAAGCCAGCTCCTATTACATCAGCTCCTGGTACAAAGGAGTGCAAGTTCTGGGGTCTTGGTGGTGACGGTACTGTAGGTGCTAACAAGAACTCTACAAAGATCATCGGTGACCACACAGATAAGTACATCCAGGCATACTTCCAGTATGATTCAAAGAAGACTGGTGGTGTTACAATTTCTCACTTGAGATTTGGTGACAACCCAATCAAGTCTCCATACTATATTAACCAGGCTGACTTCGTAGCTTGCCACAACCCAGCATACGTTACACAGGGTATGAAGATGGTACAGGATGTTAAGCCAGGCGGAGTATTCATGATTAACTGCCAGTGGTCAGATGAGGAGCTCGAGAAGCACCTTAACGCTGAGGCAAAGAAGTACATCGCTGACAACAACATCCAGCTTTACACAATCAACGCTATCGACAAGGCTATCGAAATCGGTATGGGTAAGCGTACAAACACAATCCTTCAGTCAGCTTTCTTCAAGCTTGCTGATGTAATGCCTATCGACGAGGCTGTTGAGTACATGAAGGCAGCTGCTAAGAAGTCATACGGTAAGAAGGGTGACGATGTTGTTCAGATGAACTACAACGCTATCGACGCTGGTGTAGATGCTGTACATAAGGTTAACGTTCCAGATTCATGGAAGAACCCAGCAGCAGATCCTGCTAAGCCAGCACTTGAGGGTCGTCCAGAGGTTGTTAAGATGGTTAAGAACCTCCTCGAGCCTATTTCAAAGATGGATGGAGATTCACTTCCAGTATCTGCATTCTCTGAGAATCCAAACGGACAGTTCGAGCTTGGTGCTGCAGCTTACGAGAAGCGTGGTACAGCCGTAACAGTTCCTACATGGGATGAGACAAAGTGTATCCAGTGTAACCAGTGTGCATTCGTATGTTCACACGCTACAATCCGCCCATTCCTTCTTTCTGAGGATGAGGTTAAGGCAGCTCCAGCAAACATTAAGCTTGCTGATACAAAGCCAAAGGCTTCTGAGTACAAGTACACAATGTCTGTATCTCCACTTGACTGTATGGGATGTGGTGAGTGTACAACTGTATGTCCAGTTGGTGCTATCACAATGGTTCCACAGGCAGAAGAAGCAGACGAGCAGCCAGTATTCAACTACTTAGTAGCTAATGTTGGACGTAAGGAAGCAGCAGGTTCTGACCTTACAGTTAAGGGTTCTCAGTTCAACCAGCCACTCCTTGAGTTCTCAGGATCATGTGCAGGTTGTGCAGAGACTTCATACGCAAGACTTATCACACAGCTCTTTGGTGAGCATATGTATATTTCAAACGCTACAGGATGTTCTTCAATTTGGGGTGGTCCTGCAGCTACATCACCATTCACAGTTAACAAGGATTCTAAGAAGGGTCCAGCATGGTGTAACTCACTCTTCGAGGACAACGCACAGCACGGTTTAGGTATGGAAGTTGGACAGAAGTACCTCCGCGAGCGCGCTATCGAGTCTGCTAAGAAGGCAGCTGAGGCTGGTTCTGCAGAGCTTAAGGCAGCATTTGCTAAGTTTGAAGAGACAATCAACAGCACACGTGAGAACGGTGCAGCAACAGACGTACTCGTAGCTGAGCTCGAGAAGAACGGTTCTGAGGACGCTAAGGCAGCACTTGCTCTTAAGGATTACCTCGCTAAGAAGTCTGTATGGATCTTCGGTGGTGACGGTTGGGCATACGATATCGGATTCGGCGGTCTTGATCACGTACTTGCTTCTGGTGAGAACGTTAACGTTATGGTATTCGATACAGAGATGTACTCTAACACAGGTGGACAGGCTTCTAAGGCTTCTAACATCGGTGAAGTTTGCCAGTTCGCTGCATCAGGTAAGGAGATGTCTAAGAAGTCTCTTTCTGAGATCGCTATGTCATACGGTTATGTATATGTAGCACAGATCGCTCTTGGTGCTAACATGGCTCAGGCTGTTAAGGTTCTTGCTGAGGCAGAAGCTTACAACGGACCTTCACTTATCATCGGATACGCTCCATGTGAGCTTCACGGTGTTAAGGGTGGTATGAACCACTGCCAGGATGAGATGAAGAAGGCTGTAGAGGCTGGTTACTGGAACCTCTTCTCATTCAACCCAGACCTTAAGAAGGAAGGAAAGAATCCATTCACTCTTACTTCTAAGGAAGGTGACTACAGCAAGTATCAGGACTTCCTTGCAAACGAGACACGTTACTCTCGTCTTACAAAGGCATTCCCAGAGCGTGCTGAGAAGCTCTTCGCACTCAACGAGGAGACAGCTAAGGAGCGTTACGCTCACCTTAAGAAGTTAGTAGATCTTTACTCATAAGATTTAACTTTTTACCCCGCACAGAAATGTGCGGGGTTTTTTGTTGCGTTCTTTAACGGTGTTTGATAAAATATAACTATATATTGTGTAGAGGTAGCACAGTAACTAACAAGCTATTGTTATACTCAAGCGAGACGTGTTGTCGAGCGGAGTATAATTATGCTTGTGAGTGTAACTGTGCGAGCCGTAGACTAGGATTTTTAGGGAGGGTTTTATGAAGTGTCCTTTTTGTGGTAGTAATGATACTAGCGTAATTGACTCAAGACCTGCAGATGACAACACATCAATCAGACGTAGACGTTCATGTCCGGAGTGCGGCAAGCGTTTTACAACATACGAAAAGGTAGAAACAATTCCTTTGATCGTTATTAAAAAGGATAATAACCGCGAGCCATACGACAGAACAAAGATTGAAAAAGGCGTGCTTATTGCTTGCCGTAAGCGTCCTGTTGCTGCAGCTCAGATTTCAAAAGTAGTAGACGAAATCGAAACAGAAATCTTTTCATTAGAAGAAAAAGAGATTCCTAGCACCAAAATCGGAGAGATTGTAATGGAACATCTTGAAGCAGTGGATCCTGTTGCTTATGTGCGTTTCGCATCAGTTTACCGTGAGTTTAAGGATGTTGATACATTTATGGATGAGTTGAAGAGGGTATTGGATAAATAAACTCGTTTTGTGGAAGGGGTTAAGTATTTGCTTATCTGGTCGATATAAGATAAGTAAGCAAATATGGAGAGTTATTTTTAATGAACATTTCAGGAATTCGCCCATCGATTGGGTTTTATGATCAAAATTCCATAAGAATAAGGCCTGAACTTAGTTCAATGTCTGTTGAAGAAACTGTTACGGACATTCCTGAGGAGTCTTCATCAGCTTCAGTTACTGAAGAGGATATTGCAGCCGCTAGAAGCAATCAGACATTTGGTTCTTACGACTTTGCTACTCAGTACAAGCCAGGCACTGTATACGATATGAAGGGATCCGATAGTGATATCAAATCACTTGATGTTGAAAAAGCAGTTAGTGATATGGAAAAGGACTCAGCAATTCATCGTTATCAGTATTTCGTAGCTAATAAAGCTACAGCTACTACAGAGACTACACCAGTCAGAGGAACGGAAAATTTCTCATTATAATAGCATTTTATGAGCACATCAATTGATGTGCTCTTTTTATTGTGCTAAAATCGAGCCTATGAGTAAAAGAAATTTATATCCAAATGATTATATTAAAAGCACATACGATATCGACTTTGCTAAATTATACGAAGAAGGATATCGTGGAGTTATTTTTGATGTGGACAATACACTTGTACCACACAACGCACCAGCGGATGATAGAGCAAAAGCCTTATTTAGAGAACTTCATGAAATTGGTTTTCAGGCATTGCTTCTATCTAATAATAAAGAACCAAGAGTAAAGACCTTTAAAGAGGCAGTTGAATACTGCACATACATTTATAAGGCTGGAAAGCCTGGCACAGCTGGCTACAAAAAGGCCATGGAGCAGATGGGCACAGATGTTACAAGCACAATCTTCGTGGGAGATCAGATTCTCACAGATGTGTGGGGCGCTAATAGAGCTGGCATTCGCTCAGTAATGGTTCAGCCAGTTAAAAAATGGCACGAAGAAATCCAAATTATCTTTAAAAGATTCTTGGAAGCCATCATTCTTCTTGGTTACAGAATTTACAAATTATATGGAACAGACATAAATAAAGTACCTACTAAAAGTTCAAAAGGAGAATAAAAATGAAAATCGTAATTGCAAATGATCATGCAGCTGTAGATTTAAAAAAAGAGGTAAAGGAATATATTGAAAGCCTTGGACATGAGGTTATTAATATAGGAACAGATTCAAACGAAAGCTGTCATTATCCAGAATACGGAGCAAAGGCTGCTCGTATGGTTGCTTCAGGAGAGGTTGATTTAGGTGTTCTCATTTGTGGTACAGGTGTTGGTATTTCACTTGCAGCAAACAAAATCAAAGGCATTCGTTGTGGAGTTTGTTCAGAGACCACAACAGCTCGCCTTATCCGTCAGCACAACAATGCAAACATGATTGCTTTCGGTGCAAGAATCGTTGGAAACGAGCTTGCAAAGGATATCGTTAAAAGCTTCTTAGAGGCAGAATTCGAAGGCGGCGGAAGACATCAGACAAGAATTGATATGATAACAGCTATTGAAAATGAGGCTTAAGTCTGATATAATTTGTCAGTCTGCGTAGTATAACGTACATAAAAGACTTTATAGTCTACCTATATATATGTTAGAGGAGGAATATTAATAAATGAACGTACAGGTAGAAAATCTTGAAAAGAACATGGCAAAGCTCACTATCACAGTTGATGCAGCTGAGTTAGAAAAGGCTATTACAAAGGCATATAATAAGCAGAAAAACAGCATCTCTGTTCCTGGTTTCCGTAAGGGAAAGGTACCACAGAACATGGTTGAAAAGATGTATGGTGCAGAGATTTTCTATGAGGACGCTGCTAATATTATTATGCAGGATACATATCCACAGGCTTATGACGAGTCAAAGCTTGATATCGTATCTCAGCCAAAGATTGATATTACTCAGCTCGAAAAGGGCAAGGACTTCATCTACACCGCAGAAGTTGCTGTTAAGCCAGAAGTTAAGCTTGGTAAGTACAAGGGTGTATCTGTAACAAAGATCGATTCAAAGGTTACAGCTACAGAAGTTAACAACACAATTAAGGCAGAGCTTGAGAGAGCTGCTCGTACAGTTACAAAGACAGGCAAGGCTGCTAAGGGTGATACAACTGTTATCGATTTCGAAGGCTTCATCGATGGTGTTGCATTCGAAGGTGGTAAGGGCGAGAACTATGACCTTGAGCTTGGTTCTGGTTCATTCATTCCTGGTTTCGAAGATCAGCTTATCGGCCACAAGGCTGGTGAGGATGTTGACGTTGAGGTTACATTCCCTGAGAACTATCAGGCAGAGGATCTTGCAGGTAAGCCAGCAGTATTCAAGTGCCACATCCACGAAGTAAAGGGCAAGGATATCCCTAAGCTTGATGACGAGTATGTAGCAGATACTACAGAGTTCGAAACAGTAGAAGAGTACAAGGCTTCTGTTAAGGAACGTCTTGAGAACAATAAGAAGGCAGAAGGCCGTCGTGCACAGGAAGATGAAGCTATCGCAAAGATCGTTGAGGATTCAGAGATGGAAATTCCTGATGCAATGCTTGACTATCAGGTAGAAAACATGATCAACGACTTCGCTAACAACATGGCACAGCAGGGTCTTTCACTTCAGCAGTACATGCAGTTCACAGGTATGACAATGGATTCATTCCGTGAGCAGGTTCGCCCAGATGCACTTTCACGTACACAGTCTTCACTTGTACTTGAGGCAATTGCAAAGGCAGAAAAGATCGAAGTAGCTGACGCTGATGTTGATGCTAAGCTTGAGGAAATGTCTAAGCAGTACGGCATGGAGCTTGATCAGATCAAGAATCTTGTTGGTGAGTCTGAGAAGGAGTCTATGAAGAAGGATATTGCTATCGAAAAGGCAATCGAGCTTATCATGGACAACGTTAAGGAATCTGCTAGAAAGAAGGCTACAAAGAAGGCTGATGATGCTGAGGCAGATGCAGCTGAGGAGAAGCCAGCAAAGAAGACAACAGCTAAGAAGACTACTACAAAGAAGACAACAAAGAAGGCTGATGACGCAGAATAATTAGTGTCTGACATCTTATAAAAGTATTAAAATTTTGTAAAATCAAAGACATTAGATTTAAAAACATATATAATATCCTTGTGTTGAAAAACATCTAGGAAGTTAATACACTAGCCTGAGCATACGCTCGGGCTAGGTTTATATTCGAAGGAGGACAAAAATGGCTACAATTCCTTATGTCATTGAACAGAATTCTCGTGGAGAGCGTTCTTATGATATTTATTCACGTCTTTTAAAGGATCGTATCGTATTTTTAGGTGAGGAGGTTAACGAAACTACAGCATCTCTTACAGTTGCTCAGCTTCTTTTCCTTGAGTCAGAGGATCCTAGCAAGGATATTCATCTTTACATCAATAGCCCAGGCGGTAGCGTTACAGCTGGTATGGCTATTTACGACACAATGCAGTACATCAAGTGTGATGTATCTACAATCTGCATCGGTATGGCAGCTTCTATGGGCGCATTCCTTCTTGCAGGTGGACAGAAGGGCAAGCGTTTTGCACTTCCAAATTCAGAGGTTATGATTCACCAGCCACTTGGCGGAGCTAAAGGACAGGCTACTGAAATCGAAATCGCTGCAAAGAACATCTTAAAGACTAGAGAAAAGCTCAACCGTATGCTTGCTGAAAACACAGGAAAGCCATACGAGCAGGTTTGTGCTGATACAGAGCGTGATCATTGGCTTGATGCTCAGGAAGCACTTGATTATGGTCTTATTGATGAGATTATTACAAAGAAGAACTAATATACCGATATATAGTTAGTAGGGGTAGTTAGAGTTTAAAGAGGTAATTATGGCAAGAAACGATGAAAGAGTTCGTTGTTCTTTCTGCGGAAAGACACAAAATCAGGTTCGCAAGCTTATTGCAGGACCAAATGGTGCATTTATCTGTGACGAGTGCGTAGATATCTGCCAGGAAATTATCGTAGAAGAGTTAGACGACTTCAGTCCAGCCTCTGAGACTGATTCAATTGAAATCAATCTTCAGAAGCCAGAGGACATGAAGGCTTTTCTTGATCAGTATGTTATTGGTCAGGACGAGGCAAAGAAGGTTCTTTCTGTAGCGGTATATAATCATTACAAGCGCATCATGGCTAATCCAGATGACATCGATGTTGAGCTTCAGAAGAGTAACGTTCTTATGCTTGGCCCAACAGGTTCAGGAAAGACTCTTTTGGCGCAGACATTAGCACGTGTACTTGGTGTTCCATTTGCAATCGCAGATGCAACAACACTTACAGAGGCTGGATATGTTGGTGAGGATGTTGAAAACATTCTTTTAAAGCTTATTCAGGCTGCTGATTTTGATGTTAAGAAGGCAGAAATCGGTATCGTTTATATTGATGAGATTGATAAGATTACAAAGAAATCAGAAAATGTTTCAATCACACGTGATGTTTCTGGTGAAGGTGTTCAGCAGGCACTTCTTAAGATTATCGAGGGTACTGTTGCAAATGTTCCTCCTCAGGGTGGACGTAAGCATCCTCAGCAGGAGACAATTGCTATCGATACAAAGAACATCCTCTTCATCTGCGGTGGTGCATTTGAAGGCTTAGATAAAATTATTTCTCAGCGTACAGATGTTAGCCAGATTGGTTTTGGTGCAGATGTTAAGGATAAAAACAATCAGAAGGTAGACGAGCTTCTTCAGCAGGCTCTTCCACAGGATTTCATTAAGTTTGGTCTTATTCCTGAGTTCATCGGACGTGTGCCAATTAATGTATCCTTAAATGAGCTTACAGAGGACGATATGGTTCGTATCCTTAGAGAGCCAAAGAACTCTCTTACAAAGCAGTACCAGGCATTGTTCAAGATGGACGGCGTTAAGCTTGAATTCGAGGACGAGGCACTTCGCGAAATCGCAAAGAAGTCAATCGAAAGAAAGACTGGTGCTAGAGGACTTCGCGCTATCGTTGAAAGCGTTATGATGGACTACATGTATCATGTGCCATCTGATGAGTCAATCACAGAAATCACAGTAAATAAAGAAATGGTTGATAATAACCTTCTCCTTATCGACAAAGATTCAGAAGCAAGCGTTGTTTCAATCGAGGATAAAAAGGAAAAGAGTGCATAATGGTTATCAGATCATGCAATCTTGAAACAGTGTGCGGCCCTACATCCACACTTCCAAAGAATGATTTACCTGAGGTAGCGTTCGCTGGCAAGTCAAATGTAGGGAAGTCGTCACTTATAAATGCGGTAATGAACCGCAAATCACTTGCCAGAGTGTCAGCTCAGCCTGGAAAGACACAGACCATAAATTTCTACAATATCAATGACGAAATTTATGTAGTGGACTTGCCGGGCTATGGTTTTGCTAAGGCTTCTGAAAAGGAGCGTGAGAGATGGGGCGAGATGATAGAGACCTATCTGAACACATCCGATATGATTCGTGCTGTGTTCCTGTTGGTAGATATCAGACATACACCATCGGCAAACGATAGGCAGATGTTCGAATGGATGGCCTACGTAGGCTACGATCCAATCGTCATCGCCACAAAGGTAGATAAAATCAAACGTAGTCAGCTAGATAAGCAGATTAAAATTCTTAGAGAGGGGCTTGGAGCTGACAAAGATACAATAATTGTTCCATTTTCATCACAGACAAAGCAAGGACTTGATACAATCCAGGATTTTCTGGATCAGGTCATTGAAAACGAAGCAAGTCTCACTGATGTAGAGGATCTCGATTAATGAAGAAAAGCAAATATTTATTTGTGCTACTACTGCTCATCTCTATTAGTGTGGTGCTGCTGGGTGGCACATTTTTTTATGTAAAACTAAATAACAAGCAAAGTGATGATTCTGGGCTTCTTGTAATGACTAGTTGCAATCCTGTATATCTTGCCACTATCAATGTAGTTGGTGATGCAGAAGGAGTTACAGTTCAGAATCTTTCTCAGCCTACTACAGGATGCCTTCACGATTACACCCTCACCACAGAGGATATGAAGAATCTTTCAAAGGCAGATGTTCTTATTGTAAATGGCGGTGGCATGGAAGGATATTTGGAGGATGTTGTTGAGGCATATCCTAATCTTCCTATTATCGATACATTCGAGGCAGTAGAGGAAGATTATCCTGTTATCATCGAGGAGGAAGACGAAGAAGAGGAAGAAGACCATAGCCATGGAACTTCAGAAGAACATCATCATGATGAAGGTACTAATAGCCACATTTGGATGAGCGAAGAAATCTACGCTGGTCAGGTGCAGGCTATTGCAGATGGATTAGCAGCTTTGGACTCAAGCAATGCCAGCGTCTATGCTTCAAATGCTGATACATTTGTAAGCGTTATGGATTCGCAAATTGACAACCAGGGACTGGATGAGAGTCTTTCTGGTGCTAATGTTGCAGTGCTTCACGAAGCTTTTGCTTATACGGCTCAGTCTCTTGGAGCTAATATTGTGGCAACTATGGACCTAGATGAAGAACGTCAGGTTAGTGCAGGTGAGGTCAGTGACTTCATCAATGCAATCAATGAAAACAATGTGCAGGTTGTTTTTGCAGAATATGATTATGGCCATGCCATGGGTGAGCTTATTACAGAGCAGACAGATGCCAAGGTAGTTTATCTTGAAACATTAGTTCATGGTGATTATAGTGGCTTGGATTATATCACTGTATTAAATAAAAACTACGCTGTAATTAAGAATAGTTTGTAGTATATAAGGAAAAATATGAAGAAAATTATTCCATGTGGTTTCCACTGTATAAAATTTAATAATTTGGGCGTGTCATTTGGTGACCAGCAGGTCCTTAGCAACATCAATTTGCATGTACACTGTGGAAACATGACTGCGATTATTGGAAGAAATGGAGCAGGTAAGTCCACATTAGTACGAGCAATTCTTGGGGAAGTTCCATACACTGGAGAGATTCAGTTCAAAAACAAGATGAACGGAACCATGCAAGGCTTGAAGATTGGCTATGTACCACAAAGTGTAAATATCGACAGAACAACTCCACTTTCGGTATATGATTTGTTCCAGTCCTTCACTGGTAAGCTACCTATATTGTTTAGAAATAAAAAGGAACACGATCACGTTAAGGAAGCTTTGGCAGAGTTTGATGTGGCAGAGCTTATCGACCAGCCTGTAGGCACACTTTCAGGTGGACAGCTTCAGCGTGTGCTTTTGGCAATGGCTGTGCATGATACTCCAAACTTACTATTATTGGATGAGCCTGTATCAGGAATTGATAAAAACGGTATGGATGCCTTCTATGAAAAGATGAAATATTTAAAAGAGACTCACGATTTGGCAATCATCCTTGTAAGTCATGATTTGGACTACGTATATAAATATGCGGACAATGTCATTCTTATAGACAAGACAGTTACAGCAGCAGGCAAGCCAAAGCAGGTGTTTGAGACTGATGCTTTTAAGCATGTTTTTGGTAAGGGTGCTGTAGGAGAAGTGGAGGTGAATGCAAATGTTTAATGAAATGTTTTCATACGCCTTCATGGTAAGGGCTACAATTGCAATCCTATTGATTTCTCCACTGTTTGGAATGGTAGGCACAATGATAGTGCAAAAGCGTATGGCATATTTCAGTGATGCACTTGGCCATTCAGCACTTACCGGTATTGCTGCAGGTGTTATCATGGGCATAGCCAACACTACAGTTTCCATGATTATATTTGGAATCTGCTTTGCATTGCTTCTTAATTACATCAGTAGAAAGGGCCTTAGCTCATCGGATACCCTGATTTCAGTATTTGCAAGCTGTGCCACAGCCCTTGGTCTTGCTATTTTATCCAGAGGCGGAAGCTTTGCAAATTATTCAGCAATATTGGTAGGAGATATCTTATCCATTACCTCAGCTGAAATCATCCAGCTGATTGTACTGTTTGTAGTTATCCTGGTATTTTGGTGTATTAGCATCAACAGACTTACTGCAATCAGTATTCATGCTACCCTCGCAAAGAGCCGTAGCATTTCAGTGCGAGTAATGGAAGATGCTTTTGCAGTACTTATAGCACTTCTAGTAATGCTTTCTATCAAGTGGGTAGGTATTCTTCTTATTAATGCACTTTTGATACTTCCAGCAGCTAGCAGTCGCAATATCTCTGAAAACTTCAGAGAGTACACATACCTTTCAATGATATTTAGTATTTTCTCTGGTGTGGCAGGCTTGTTTGTTTCATACTTCACAGACATGGCCACAGGACCAATGATTGTGATTATCGCCAGTGTGATTTACTTTGCAACATACATATATGGAAAAGATAGATAATTTCTTTATGACTTTTCGGTGAAAAACGGTTACAACTGAAAAATGATGTTATAATGGTGATACAGATAGCGGGAAAGCTTGCTGTATCACTATTTTTTGTAACAAAAAAATTTTTTAAAAAAATTTTCAAAAAGGGGTTAAGTTTCAGAATAAGCTTCCGATATACTCTGTGTAAGGCAAGAGATAAATGAAACGGATTTCGTTTATCCAGGTTAACACATCATAATACATAACTAATTTTTTCGGACCAGGACAAGGATGTTAAGGATCGGATAATCAATAATCTTTTTCTATTTATCTATTGTAATCGCAATAGGATTTTTTCATGCAAAGAGAATTGAAAACTAAATACTAGATTTAAGGACTTGGAATGTACAACCTTTAATAATAATTTATGGCATGTCGCGCGAGTGCTGTAGTTATTATAGATGTAATTTATTAACAAGTGAGTGCAAAGGCACTTCTCCCAGGAAAGGAATCTAGGGAGTATCTACAAGGAGGTAGAATTTTATGGTAGTACAACACAACATGCAGGCAAGCAATGCTTCAAGAATGCTTAACATCACATCAGGCAATCAGGCAAAGTCAACTGAGAAGCTTTCTTCTGGTTACAAGATTAACCGTGCAGCAGATGATGCAGCTGGTCTTTCAATTTCAGAAAAGATGCGTAAGCAGATCAGAGGTCTTGATCAGGCTTCTACAAACGCACAGGATGGTGTATCTGCAGTGCAGACAGCTGAAGGTGCTTTAACAGAAGTTCACTCAATGCTTCAGAGAATGAACGAGCTTGCAGTACAGGCTTCAAACGGAACAAACAGTGAGTCTGATCGTTCTTCAATCCAGGACGAAATTAATCAGCTTACAACAGAAATCGACCGTGTTGCTGAGACAACAAAGTTCAACGAGACATACTTACTTAAAGGCGACAATGGTACAAAGAAGGTTATGATTCAGGCACATGATGCAGGTCTTGTAGGAACATTCTCACAGAACTCTGTTACAGCTACATTTAGAATGAATAACCTTGGAGTTGGCGATAAGTACACAATTGGTGGTACAGAGTATGAAATCGGTGCAAGTGATGCAGCTGGCGTATTAGCAGCAATTAAACTCGACGATGAAGATAACGCTGTATTAGGTACATCAGTACAGATTGCTGGAAAGTCTTGGACATTTGCGGCTACAACAGATGAAGAACTCTATACTATTGCTTATGATGATTTAGCAGCTAAGATTAGCCAGGGCACACAGGTAGAGTACAATGGTAAATCTGCAACAAGATTTTCTGATACTGTAACAGATGGTATTGACCAGAATAATAAAACTCTTATTACTGCAGCAGCAGCATATACAAAGGTTCAGACAGAGCTTACAGCAGCTTCTTCAATTGGTGCAACTGATTCACCAGCTACAGTAGCAGCTGCAACAGCAGATGGAGATGACCATCAGAAGTTTGTTATCACAAAGGGTTATGTAAATGCAAAGAACGACTTGAACTTCAATCTTCACGTTGGTGCTGACGCTGATATGACAAACAAGATTGGTGTTACAGTTGAGTCAATGTCTTCTAAGAGCCTTGGTCTTGATGGTATCAATGTATCTGATGGAACAGGTAGAGCTGCTACATATGCAATCGATGCAATCGCTGATGCTGTTTCTAAGGTATCTGCACAGAGATCTGCACTTGGTGCTGTTCAGAACAGACTTGAGCATACAATCGCAAACGTTGATAACGTAGTTGAGAACACCAACGCTGCTGAGTCTCGTATCCGTGATACAGACATGGCTGAAGAGATGGTTAACTACAGCAAGAATAACATTCTTGCTCAGGCAGGTCAGGCAATGCTTGCACAGGCTAACCAGTCTACACAGGGTGTACTTTCAATCTTAGGTTAATTTTTCAAAAGATAGTTAATTTTTTGAACTTACTATTATTCGTTTCGCGCAGACTAGTTGAATAGCTAGTAAATTAGGGGACTTCCTTCGGGAGGTCCTCTTTTTTGTGAAAAAAGTGTGTTTAAAATGTGAAATAGGTCTTGATTTTTTCTCTGAAATGGAGATAATAGTATTAGCTGATGAAAAGGAGTTCACAGCATACTTAAATAACGAGACAGAATAGGTTTTATTTCTAAATTCTATTTCTTTTCGATTTGGGACAAGGATGTTATTAATCGGAACAATAATTTCAATTAATTAATACCCATATTTTATTCATTTTTATATTTGATAGTCGAACAGGTGGCGCGCGTCTGTTTTGATTATAGACTAAATTTTATTTTAAGTGCAGGACGCACTTCTTCTTCGAAAGGATTCGAGGAAGCAACTACATGGAGGTAGAAAAAATGGTAGTACAACACAATATGCAGGCAATGAATGCCTCAAGAATGCTTAACATCACATCAGGAAATCAGGCAAAGTCAACAGAGAAGCTTTCTTCTGGTTACAAGATTAATCGTGCAGCAGATGATGCAGCTGGTCTTTCAATTTCAGAAAAGATGAGAAAGCAGATCAGAGGACTTGATCAGGCTTCTACAAACGCACAGGATGGTGTATCTGCAGTTCAGACAGCTGAAGGTGCTCTTACAGAAGTTCACTCAATGCTTCAGAGAATGAACGAGCTTGCAGTACAGGCTTCAAACGGTACAAACTCTGAGTCTGACCGTTCTTCAATTCAGGACGAAATCAATCAGCTTACAACAGAAATCGATCGTGTTGCTGAGACAACAAAGTTCAACGAGACATACCTTCTTAAGGGCGATAACGGTACAAAGAAGGTTCAGATTTCAGCTCATGATGCAGGTCTTGTTGGTACATTCTCACAGAACTCTGTAAAAGCTACATTCACAATGAATGAGCTTAAGGTTGGTGATAAGTATACAATCGGTGGCACAGAGTACGAAATCGGTGCTGCAGATGCAGATAAAGCTATGGCAGCTGTTAAGCTTGATTCAACAAATGCAGGTTCAGATGGTGCAAAGGTAAAGGGCCAGACAGTGGAAATCGCTGGAAAGACATGGACATTTGGAGATAAGACTGACGAAGAATTACATACAATTAAGTATGAGGATTTAAGCAAGAAGTTAAGTGCAGGCACAACTGTTAAGTATAACGGTAAGTCAGCTACAATTTTCTCTGAAAACGCAGGTTCAGATGGAACTGACCCTAACAATAAGACACTTATTACTGCAGAAGGTGCATATACAAAGGTTAAGACAGAGCTTACAGCAGCTTCTTCAATTGGTGCAACAGGTAAGGCTCCAACAGTTGATGAAGCTACAACTTCACCAGCAGGTAAGAAGTCATTTACAATCGAAAAGGGTTATGTTGAGACAAAGAATGACCTTAGCTTTAGCCTTCACGTTGGTGCTGACGCTGATATGACAAACAAGATTAACGTTAAGGTTCAGTCTATGTCAGCTAAGAGCCTTGGTCTTGATGGTATCAATGTATCTGATTCAACAGGTAAGGCTGCTACATATGCTATCGATGCAATCGCTGATGCTGTATCAAAGGTATCTGCACAGAGATCATCACTTGGTGCTGTTCAGAACAGACTTGAGCACACAATTGCAAACGTAGATAACGTAGTTGAGAACACAAATGCAGCTGAGTCACGTATCCGTGATACAGATATGGCTGAGGAAATGGTTAACTACAGCAAGAACAACATTCTTGCTCAGGCAGGCCAGTCAATGCTTGCACAGGCTAACCAGTCAACACAGGGTGTTCTTTCAATCCTTGGCTAATAGCTAATTGGGTTAATAAATTACATTACGGTTATAAATTAGAGGCTTCGAAAGAGGCCTCTTTTTGGTGCGTAAATTATTTTTTGTAATTTTTCTAAAGTTTGAAGGAAGTTTTCCGATAATTGTTATAGATGGAAACAGTAAACAAATTGTTTTTGTTGTCCATCTGGGCAGTTTATCTTTTCATTATCGCGCGGAAAAGGAGATTGCCATAATAGCAGCTTTACAATTGAATAAAGCTTGTTATACTACTTTATTTCTTACCTTGATAGCATGTGGAGGTTGGTCACTCCCTTGTTATATAGATACTGGAAATAAGCCTAAAGTATGTATGTTTCCATGTCATGAAACTTATGATTTTTAGTTAATGTTATGCAATAAGCATCTCTCATGAATGGAATCGTGGGAGTATCTACAAGGAGGTAGAAATTATGGTAGTACAACACAATATGCAGGCAGCTAATGCTTCAAGAATGTTAGGAATTACAACAAATGCTCAGTCTAAGTCTACTGAGAAACTTTCAAGTGGTTTTAGAATTAATAGAGCCGCAGATGATGCAGCTGGTCTTTCAATTTCTGAGAAAATGCGTAAGCAGATTCGAGGTCTTGATCAGGCTTCAACAAATGCATCTGATGGTATCTCAGCAGTACAGACCGCCGAGGGTGCCCTTACAGAGGTACATTCTATGTTACAGAGAATGAATGAGTTGGCAGTTCAAGCAGCAAACGGTACAAACTCAGAATCTGATCGTTCATCTATTCAGGACGAGATTAATCAGCTTACAACTGAGATTGATCGTGTCGCAGAGACAACAAAGTTCAACGAGACCTATCTTCTCAAGGGGGATAATGGCACCAAGGAAATCAAAATCAGTGCTCATGATGCAGGCCTATTAGGTACTTTTTCACAGAACTCAATTAAGGCTACATTTACAATGACTGCTCTAGGAGTTGGTGATACATACACAATAGGTGGCACAGAGTATGAGATTGGCGCAGAAACAGCAGATGAAGTTTTAGAAGCGATTGGATTGGAGGATTCTTCAAAGGCTATTGTTGGTACGACAATTCAGATTGCCGGAAAGTCATGGACATTTGTAGATAATACAACAGGTACAACTGATGAGGAGTTATTTACAATTAAATATGATGACTTAGCATCCAAGATTAGCGATGGAACAAAGGCAGAGTACAATGGAAAATCTGCAACAAGGTTCTCTGTTGCAAATGCTGATCTTGTTGAGGAAACAGATCCAAATAATAAGACTCTTATCACAGCAACAGGTGCATACAACAAGGTTAAGACAGAGCTTATAGCAGCGTCTTCAATCGGTGCTACAAAGACACCAGCAACAATTGATGCTGCAGGTGATGTTGCTGTAGCTAACGGCAAAAAGGTATTTGTCATTACTAAGGGTGCTGTTGATACAAAGAATGATTTGATGTTCAATCTACATGTCGGTGCAGATGCTGATATGACAAATAAGATTGGAGTTAGAATTGAATCATTAACAGCGAAGGCTCTTGGTCTTGATGGTGTTAACGTATCAGATGCGACTGGAAAGCAGGCAACTTACTCAATTGATTGCATTGCCGATGCCCTTGCAAAGGTATCTGCACAGCGCTCAGCACTTGGTGCCGTACAAAACAGACTTGAGCACTCAATTGCTAACTTAGACAACGTCGTAGAGAACACAGAAGCCGCTGAATCACGTATCCGTGATACAGATATGGCTGACGAGATGGTTACATACAGCAAGAACAATATTCTTGCTCAGGCAGGCCAATCAATGCTCGCTCAGGCAAATCAGGCAACTCAGGGTGTTCTTTCACTCTTAGGATAATTAGCGTGGCCAAACGCATAGGTACTTTCGAGTACTATCCACAAATTGGGGTCCTTCGGGGCCCCTTTTTAAATGCATTGGAATATGCTTGAAAAAAGTGCCTAAAAAACTTATAATTTATTAGGATAAAATTCTTATCCGACTTTAATTTGCCGCTCCATTGGAAATTATGCGGCCATTAATAGAAGGAGTCATATGAAAAAAGTAGAAGATTACATCAGAACTATTCCAGATTTCCCAGAGCCAGGTATCATGTTTAGAGATGTTACTAGCATCTTGCAGGATGCGGAAGGGTTCCGACTTGCTATAGACGAAATGAAGAAGCTTATTGAGAATGTTGATTGTGATGTTATCGCAGGCGCAGAGAGCCGCGGATTCATCTTTGGTGCACCACTTGCATACGCACTTGGCAAGCCATTTGTTCTCATTCGTAAAAAGGGTAAGCTTCCATGTGAAACTATCGAAAAGACATATGATCTTGAGTACGGCACAGCTACAATCGAGATGCATAAGGATGCAGTTAAGCCAGGTCAGAAGGTTGTTATCGTAGATGATCTTATCGCTACAGGTGGTACAATCGAAGCAGCAGCTCAGCTTGTTGAGGAGCTTGGCGGCGAAGTTGTTAAAATCATCTTCCTTATGGAGCTCGCAGGTCTTAACGGACGTGAGAAGCTTGCAAAGTACGACGTAGAGTCAGTTGTTACATACGAAGGAAAGTAATATACGATTTTTGGGCAGTACATTTTGTACTGCCTTTTATTATTAAGAGGTATTGATGGAATTAAAAGAAATAGCATTTATACATACAGGCTTTACGCAAAAGTTTGGAATACCAAGGCAGAGCGGTCTTGTTTCAGATGAAATAGGCTATATCGTATTTACGGAGGAGTTTAGAAATCCTACCTTTATCGATGGTATCACAGACTATGATTATCTGTGGCTGCTGTGGGGCTTTTCTAAAAACAAGCCTTTGGAAGGGGGCACTGTTCGCCCACCTAGGCTAGGCGGAGAAAAGCACATGGGAGTGTTTGCTACCCGTGCGCCATATCGTCCAAACAACATCGGCCTTTCATCTGTAAAGCTGATAGAGGTAAAGCAAACTGAAAAAGAGGGCACAGTGCTTGTGGTCAGCGGAGTAGACATGCTGGATGGCACACCTATTTACGATATAAAGCCATACATCCCTTATGCAGATGCTCATCCTGATGCCAGGGGCGGCTTTACCGATTCCCTTTCAAAGGGAGCTCAGGTTAAGGTGGAGTTTCCAGAAGAACTTTTAGCCAAGCTTCCTGAAAATCTGCGTCAGTCTGCAATAGATGTCCTCAGCCAGGATCCTCGAGCAGGTTATGATAGAGGCAAGAATCGTGATTTCAGATTAGCTTATCATGGGTACGATATAGTGTTTGAATCTGAAAATGATTCACTTATAGTTAAAGAAGTTATCAAATTACTTTAGAAATATTTAAAATAAATATTGTGTTCTTAAAATAGATTTGATATATTAGAACTGTCCAAAACATTAGTGTTCTGGGCAGTTATTTTTATCTTCAAACATTTTTATAAGGGGCTTGATGTCTGAAGATTTTCGACTTATTAATGGAGGATAACGCATGAAAAAATTGATTTCATGTGTTCTAGCAGTTTCTATGGTTGGAGGTCTAGTGGCTTGCTCAAGCTCTGAATCTAAAGAGAAAAATTATACCGTCAGCTATGATGGCATTGCCACAGGCGACGTTTCTTCGGGCGCTTCAGTCCATGACCCATCCATTTTAGAAGTTGATGGAACATACTACATTTACGGCAGTCATATGACCGCTGCAAAAAGTACCGATTTATTGAATTGGGAAATGATTGGCGATGGTTATATGAAATCCAACCCTGTTTATGGCCAGATTTATGATGTGGCAGATGAAGCCTTTGCTTATTCAGGATCAAAGGATAGTGTTATCAAAACAGACGATGGCGGCACACATGTGTGGGCGCCGGATGTTATTTACAACGAAACTACAAACCTTTACTACATGTACTACTGCACAACCAGTACATTTAATGCGTCAAATCTTTGCTTTGGTACCAGCGAATCGCCAGAGGGCCCATTTGAATGGCAGGCACCACTAATTTATTCAGGCTTTAACCTTAGCAATGTGGATTCTACAGATGTACTTGATTATGTTGATAAGGACTATGTAAAGAAAAACTACATTAAAAGCGGTGGTTACAATTACGAAGATTATCCAAATGCAATCGACCCTACAGTATTTTACGATGCTGATGGAAGAATGTGGATGGTTTATGGCTCATGGTCTGGTGGTATATTCTTACTGGAGCTTAATCCTAAGACAGGTCTTGTGATTCACCCAGAAGCTGATGAGGCAAACAATGTGGATCCATACTATGGCAAGAAGCTTCTTGGTGGTGGACACATTTCCATTGAAGGACCATATATTATGTATGATGCTAACACAGATTATTACTATCTGTTTGTATCTTATGGTACTTTGACAAGCAATGGTGGATATCAGATTCGTGTGTTCCGTTCTAAAACAGTGGACGGTGAATATGTAGATATGAATGGCGAATATCCACAGAAGAGTGCAATGCATGAAAACTACGGACTTAAGCTTTCAGGTAACTATAAGCTGCCTAGCTTGGACAGAGCATACATGGCCACAGGCCACAACTCTGCTTTTGTAGATAGCGATGGAAAAGAGTATTTGGTTTATCACACTCGTTTCAACGATGGAGGAGAGAATCATTCCCCAAGAGTGCATCAGATGCTTATGAATGCCGAAGGATGGCCATGCAATTTACCTTATCAGACTCAGGGGGAGACTGTTTCTGAAACCGGTTATAGCATGGATGAGGTAGAGGGAAGATACTATTTCATCAATCAGGGCACAGATATTTCAAGTGATATCGCAAATCCGATAATCATATATCTGAATGCAGATGGCACATGTGAGGGAAATGAAGTATCTGGTACATGGACTATGACTGATGGCACATACTATATGAACATCACAGTTGATGGCACAGATTATAGTGGCGTATTCTGCAAGATGCAGGATGAAGCCGGCACAGAATGCATGACATTCTCAGCTGTTGGAAGTAACGAGAGTGTATGGGGAGTAAAATATTAATAAGGATATATATGGAGAGTGAAAATGGACAAGAATTTTGAATACAATAAACCATGGATTTTGCAGCGCGCAGATCCATATATATACAGACACACAGATGGCAAGTATTACTTTACTGCCTCTGTGCCTGAATACGATAAAATTGTGTTGCGTGTAAGCGACACATTGGAGGGCCTTGCGGCCGCTGGGGAAGTGGAAATTTGGCATAAGCATGAAAGTGGCCCAATGTCTAAGCACATTTGGGCTCCTGAACTACATTATCTTTTTGGTAAATGGTACATTTACTATGCAGGTGGAGAGGTAGAGGATATTTGGAAGATTCGTCCATATGTTCTTGAATGCCAGGGAGATGATCCTATTCATGATGAGTGGATTGAAAAGGGCAAAATGACAAGAGCTGATAGTGATGAGTTTTCATTTGAGGCATTTTCTCTCGATGCAACAGTGTTCGAAAATGATGGAAAATGGTATTATATTTGGGCAGAGAAAGTTAGCGTAGGCAAGCAAATCTCTAACCTTTATATTGCCAGAATGAAAAACGGATATACGTTAGAAACAGAACAGGTACTTCTCACTACACCTGATTATGACTGGGAACGTCATGGCTATTGGGTAAATGAAGGTCCTGCTGTACTTCAGCGCAACGGCAAGATTTTCGTTACTTACTCTGCAAGTGATACAGGAATTAACTATTGCATGGGAATGCTTACAGCAGATGCAGATAGCGATTTGCTTGATCCATTATCTTGGAAAAAGGAGCGTTATCCAGTTCTTGCTTCATCGCCAGAGCATGTAGTGTACGGCCCAGGCCACAATTCATTTACAGTAGATGAAGAGGGCAATGATATCCTTGTTTATCACGCTAGAACAGAAACAGAGATTGTGGGGGATCCACTTTACAATCCAAATCGCCATGCAATGCTTATGAAGTTTGGTTGGCAGGATGGAAGACCAGTGTTTAATTATGATTGAAAAAAGAGTTTGTGCAAGATGTCTGCTTAGAGATATGACAAGAGCAGATGCTGAAATGATTGAAAAATACAAAAATGAACTTAAAGCACAGGACCAGGTGGATGCAGATGAATACGAGCGCCGCCTGGCCCTCTGTAAAAATTGCGTCCAGCTAAATGCAGGAACATGCATGTCTTGTGGATGCTATGTAGAATTAAGGGCAGCCATGAAGGCTGCCCATTGTCCACGTAAATCATGGTAGATATTTAATTGATTGGGCTATAGTTGATGGATACTCTAATATCCTGACCATAGTTACCAAATGTCTTACCAAACAGTGTGACACCACCAATGTGCTCTGCGTCGTCTTCAACGGCGATGCGGAAATCAAGTGGCTGTCCAGGTTTGAGGTTCAAATCGTCTATTGTAATATCTGAAATCTGAAGACCATCAATATAAGTTCCAAATTTATTTACAACAAGAAGCTTTAAGAGACCATACTGATTCCAGTTTGGTGGCCACCAGTCAGGTGTAAACATTCCAAGTATTTCACCACCGAAATCCCCAGGGCTAGTCCACATACCAACCTTTTGATCGTTGATAGAGAAAGAGATATCACTTGGCCAATTGTTATCAATACCAGGAGCTTCAGATGAAATCTCAAATGAAATGGAAATCTGAGTGATATTGTTGTTGCTAGGAACAAGATTTGGCAAAGCATACTCTACGTAGCCCTTTGTGAACCACAGAATATCTGCGTTGAAGTGATCTGGATGAGCAAAGTATCTTGCATCATCGATTTCACCAATAACAGATGCGCTGTTGGCAAGGCCACAAGTTGGGCAAATATCGTATTTTGAAAACTGTCCCACTTTAATATCTGTAGTAGATACGTTTGCTAAATCAAGTGGTTTTTCTATTTCTATGACTATTTTGTCTTGAATTACTGAGCATAGCTTTGAATTGCCGTGACTGGCAGATTCGTTAGAAGTGGAGATGAGTCCGCATTCTTCAAGCTTTTTAATGTGACCAGTGAGAGCGCCGTTGCTAAGATTTAGCTGAGTAGCAAGCTGATTCATGCTCATGCGGTCGTTTTCTAATAGTATGTTTAGAATCTGAATACGAACATCAGAACCTAAAGCTTTAAAAAGCTCGACTCCATCATCCAGGGAAGTTATGTGTATCATAACGTTTCTCCTTTTTATGATTTCTTAAAATATTACCCTTAATTATAAAATTTAACAAAATGGGTGTCAATATAGTTGAGCATTAGAATTCTATTATTTTAGCAAAAGATAAATTTATTAATGAAAATATACACTTTAAAGCTCGAATTGACAAACAACTTGTTAATAATTGCTAAATCATCCGTGGCTTTTTTGTGAATATTAAAAGAACATCCAAATTACTTTAGAAAAATCTAAAATAATTATTGACTTGCTGAAGTGGCAGGTTATAATTAAACCATAATAGTTAATGAGCTTTAAGAAAAATATGTTGATTAACTACCAAGCCTCAGTTAATTGTACTATTTATAAAAGCTCGAAACAATTACAACATTTCTTTTTTACAAAAGGAGGAGAAGAATGAAGAAGAAATTGATTAGTGCACTTCTTTGCACATCAATGGCAGCTAGTTTATTTGCTGGTTGCGGTGGCGCTTCAGAGGGTGGGGTAGATCCTGATGCTGCTACAGAAGAAGCTGCTGAGGAAACAGCAGAATCTGAGGTCGTAACAAACACATTTGGTGATCCAAATGGTACACACTTAGAGATGTGGACATTCGTTGAGCTTCACGGTCAGCACTACGGTGTTATGGCTGAGGAGTGGAACAAGCAGCATCCAGACAACACAATCGAAATTACATGTACAACATATCCATATGGCGATATGCACACAAAGCTTCTTACAGCTCTTGAAGCTGGCACAGGTGCTCCAGATATCTGTGACGTAGAAGTAGGTCAGTTCCCTAACGTAGTTGAAGGTCTTGATCAGTGGCTTGTACCTTTAAATGATTACGCTGCTGATTACCTTGATACAATGGTTACAGCTCGTATGGAAACATATCAGGGTGAAGATGGTAACTACTACGGAGCTCCTTACCATGTAGGTGCTACAGTAATGTACTACAACGTAGCTGCAATGTCAGAAGCTATGGGACTTACACAGGATGAAGTAATTGCTAAGATTGATGCAGTTAAGACTTGGGATGATTATGCAGCACTTGGTGAAGAGTACTTAGGAACTGTTTCTGAGGAAGGTAAGTACTGGACATCAGTTGATACAGGCGGTGTTGATTGGCTCTGGATTGCAATGGCTGAGTATGGTGATGACTGGACAGGCGGTTTCGATGATCCAGCAAACGTTCAGCTTGATTCAGTTAAGAACATGCTTTCAATGCAGCAGGATTGGTTAAAGTCAGGTCTTGCAGAGGTTTCTCCAGACGGACATGTTGACCTTGAGGCGGGCTTCCAGAACATTATGGATAGAAACATCGTTTCATTCCCTAAGGCAATGTGGTATATGTCACGTTTCACAAACTACATGCCAGATGAAGCAGGCAACTGGTACATTGCTAAGTGCCCTGTATTCGAGGAAGGCCAGATTTGTTCTGTAGGTATTGGTGGTACAGGTACAGTTGTTACACAGCAGTCTGAGAATATTGATCTTGCAGCAGAGTTCCTTTGCTGGGCAAAGATGTCAGAAGAAGGCGAGCAGCACATCTGGGATACACTTGGATTTGACGTATGTAACGCAGCTCTTTGGACAGATGATGCATTCGCACATGATGAGAACAACCAGTACAACCAGTTCTTCATCAACTATCCATATGATGTATTAGCTGATATCGGAATGGACAACATTGGAAAGATTTCAGTAGTTTCTATCAGCCCAACAATCAATGAGTACTTCTGCACAACAACACTTAACGAAGTACTTGAAGATCCAGATTACTCAATTGATGATGCTTTGCAAGAGGCACAGGATGCTATAGATATGGAACAATAGGAAATTTTCCCGTAGAATTTTAGGGGTGCCTGCTTAGGCCGGCATCCCATTTTTTAAAAGATGGAGAAAGGTGCATTATGAAAATCAAGAACTTTTTATATTCTCAGAAGGTGGCACCATACGTTTTTGTTTTACCTTTTGTATTAAGTTTTTTCTTCTTTTGGGTTTATCCTCTTATCACAGCTTTCACAATGAGCTTTCAGGATATTGGGGCAATTAAATCAGAATGGGTTGGGTTTGCTAACTATTCAAAGCTATTACAGGATAAGGTATTTCATATTGCTGTATGGAACAGTGTGAAATACATGTTCTTTACATTAGTATTATTAATTCCATTTCCTATGCTTTTTGCAGTTTTGCTTGATAGTCATTTGGTAAAGGCAAAGGGTGTATGGAAGGCTATTTTATACATGCCAGCACTAACATCAGTTGTTATTTCTGGTACACTTTTCCGCCTGATGTTTACTGAGTATACAACAGGTCAGATGAATATGATTACAGCGGCTTTAGGCCTTGGAACATATAAATGGTTAAAGATGGGCTGGTCAGGTATGCTCGCCCTCTTAATCGTAGCTTGCTGGAGATGGACAGGTGTAAATATGCTTTACTTTTTGTCAGGTCTCAAATCAATCGACAGCTCTTTATATGAAGCAGCTGATATTGATGGAGCTACAGGTTGGCAGAAGTTCAAGTTCGTAACACTTCCTCTTCTTAAGCCAACAACAGTTTACGTACTTACAATTTCAGTATATGCCGGTCTTGCAATGTTCCTGGAGTCATACATGTTATGGGCAGGAAATTCATCACCAAACAATATTGGACTTACAATAGTTGGATATTTGTACAAGCGTGGTATTGAAAAGAATGATATGGGTTATGCATGTGCAGTAGGTGTAGTACTTCTTATCGTTGCTCTTATCATCAACTTTGCTCAGCTTATATTCAACGGAACATTCAAGAAGGGAGAGGATTAATATGTCAAAGCAAAAGACAATGTCTGGCACTCCTAAGAGAACGGTAGGCACAATACTTGGAACAGGATTTTTTGTAATCCTATGTTTAATCATTATTTTCCCTGTATTTGCAGGTTTACTTGCTTCATTTAGACCTGGTACAGAGCTTATTCGTAGAGGCCTTTCAATTGATTTGAACCCTTCTACAATGAACCTTGATAACTACAAATACTTATTCAGCGGCAATGCTGACAGTATTAAATACTTCATGTGGTACAAGAATTCGTTATTAATTACCATTATTTCGGTAGCACTTACTTTGATAGTTTGTTACTTTGTTGCATATGGACTAACAATGTATGAGTTCAGATTCAAAAATCTACTTTTCACAATCGTACTTGCAACAATGATGGTACCATTCGAAATCTTAATGCTTCCACTTTACAAGGAAATTATTGCATTAAAGCTTATTGATACTTACACAGGTGTAATCATCATAGGTATCTGCGGCGCATCAACAATCTTCTTCTTCAAGCAGTACTTATCAGGACTGCCAAAGGATTTGCTTGATGCAGCAAGAATTGATGGATGTTCAGAATATGGTATTTCAGTAAGAATCATCCTTCCTCTTGCAAAGCCTGCATTTGCATCAATGGGTATCCTTTGTGCAATGGGTTCATGGAATGCAATTCTTTGGCCACTCTTAGTACTTAAGGGAGCAGAGAAGTTCACACTTCCAATCGGACTTAATACATTGCTTACACCATACGGCAACAACTACGATGTACTTATTGCTGGATCAATGTTTGGAATCTTACCTATATTCGTAATCTTCCTTATTTTCCAGAAGTACATTATTGATGGAATGACAGCAGGAGCGGTAAAAGGCTAGCCAACAAAAACTAAGGGGGACAAAATGGCAAAACTAGTTATCAATAACGAAAACAAGAAGAGCACCATTGCTCCAGAAATCTACGGACATTTTTCTGAGCACTTGGGACGCTGTATTTATGAAGGCTTATACGTAGGCGAAAATAGCGACATTCCTAATGTAAACGGAATGCGTACTGACGTTGTAGAAGCACTTAAAGAAATGAAGGTTCCAGTACTTCGCTGGCCAGGCGGATGCTTTGCTGATGAGTATCACTGGATGGACGGAATTGGTCCAAAGGAAAAGCGTAAGAAGATGATTAACACTCACTGGGGTGGAGTAGTTGAGGACAACAGCTTCGGTACTCATGAGTTCTTCGAGCTTTGTAGACAGCTTGGCTGTAAGACTTACGTCAATGCAAATTTAGGTTCTGGAACTGTTCGCGAAATGAGCGAATGGGTGGAATATATGACATTCAACGGTGTTTCTCCAATGGCTGATCTCAGAAAAGAGAACGGTCATGAGGAGCCATGGGTAGTTGACTATCTTGGTGTTGGTAATGAAAACTGGGGTTGCGGCGGAAACATGAGACCTCAGCACTATGCAGATGAGTATAGACGTTATCAGACATACGTTAGAAACTACAATGGAAACAAGCCAATAGCAAAGATTTGCTGTGGTCCTAACGTGGATGATTATCATTGGACAAAGGGAGTTCTTGATACATGCTTTGACCACACACCAGAACAATTCCATGGATTCATGGATGGTCTTTCTCTTCATTATTACACTCTTCCAGAGACAGAGGACGATTGGAATGTCAAAGGAAGCGCTACAGACTTCACTGAGAAAGTGTTCTATCAGACTTTGAAGCGTAGCTACTTTATGGAAGAGCTGATTAACAATCATGGTGCAATCATGGATCAATATGACCCTGAAAAGAAAATCGGTCTTATGATTGATGAGTGGGGTATTTGGACAGATGTTGAGCCAGGTACAAATCCAGGATTCTTATATCAGCAGAACACAATGCGTGACGCTCTTGTTGCAGGTATGAATTTGAACATCTTTAACAAGCATTCAGACAGAGTAAAGATGGCATGTATCGCCCAAATGATTAACGTGCTTCAGTCAGTAATGCTCACAGAAGGTGAAAAGATGATCAAGACTCCTACATACTATGTATTCAAGATGTATCGTCATCACCAGGGAGCAACACTTCTTGGCTCAGATTTACTTAACGGCGGAACAGTAGGCTCGGGCAAGAATGAACTTCCAAAGATTTTCGAGTCTGTATCAGAGGATGCAGATGGCGTTATTACTATTACCCTAACAAACAACTCTCTTGAATCATCAGAGGATGTTGATGTTCAGCTCACAAAGGATGGCGGCGCTTACAACGTATGCGAGGCTGTTTATGTAACAGGTAAGATGGCTGATCACAACACCTTTGATAATCCAGAGGTTGTAAAGGAACTAGAGTTTAAGGACTACAGCAAGACTTCAGATGGACTGAAGGTTACACTGCCAGCTTGCTCAGTAGTCAGCATAAGATTAAAGAAATAATAATAATCTTCTTTTTCATATCCTTCCATAAATAAAAAACCAGCAATCAGGCTTAGCGGGGCTTGATGCTGGTTTTTATTTTATCTGTACATTAAAAATGACAGTGTAAGAGCAATGAAGTATGAAGTATTAACAATGATAAAGTTCTTAATTGCTGTAATAAAAGTTTTTGACTTTATCTGTTCTTTACGAAATACCCTTATATTACTTTCTACTAGAGGAAATGAAAGTAAAAAGATGAGGGCGATAATAGGAAGAATTTTTAATGCAACCATTGCTATCACTGCGGCGTAGCATAAGTAGTAAAGAGTAGCAAAAACACGTACGCCATTTTTCTGTCCTATGTAAAAAATCAGAGTATGTCTATTTACAGCAACATCTTTTTCTAAATCACAAGTGTTGTTAGCAACCATGATATTGGAAGTGGTAAATGTATTTACCAATGAGAAAAATAAAAAGCTTATCAATGGCCAAAGCATGAAGTGTACAGATAATACACCATTTTTATAGTCTAAAATAATGTATTCATCAGGATTATTGATATAAACCATCAGAAATGGAATAAACATGCCATAAGCAATACCTGAAAATACTTCCCCTAGAGGAATTCTCGAAATTGGCATAGGACCAAAGGTGTAAAAAATCCCAAGGCCAAAGCAGAGTGCACCAAGTAAAAGAACTACAATACCTGTTTTAAATGCAAGATAAAGTCCCATCACTGTGCTAACAGCAAGCATACATATTATAAGAAATAATGATACATCCCGGCGGAATGGAAGCATTTCAGGATAATCCTTACTATCAATATAGTTGTTGATTGCAGTGGTGGCTAAATCAAATATAAATGCCGCAATGCAGAAGATAATCATCAAAGGAATATTGATAGGCTGTTTCAAAAAGAGCATATACATAAGAGTATTTGCAAAAGCAAATGTGCTGGTAATCTTTGTTTGAATCTCTACAAACTTTAAAAACTTCTTAATCATATTAATCTCCAATTTGTGAAAAAGTTATAAAAAAACTGTGAATTTCAAATTTGTTTATGTTGGTAATAATAACACAAAAAATAAGCTAAAGATAGTGCAAAATGCTATTTGTGAAAATTTAAACAAGTTCCATCTTGTAGCGCACAATGGAATATGGTACAATTTGGTTCCGCAGCAATGCGTTGGAGAATATTAAAGAAAAGAAATTACTAGGAAGGAATGAATCATGATTAAGATTGTTGTAATCGGAGCAGGTTACGCAGGCGTTCTTGCCACAAAGAAACTTGAAAAGAAGCTTCGTAAGAAGAAGCTTGCTGATCTTACAGAAATCACTATCATCGATAAGCATCCATATCATACAATGCTTACCGAACTTCACGAGGTAGCGGCTTGCCGTGTTGGTGAAGAAAGTATCAAAATGAACCTAAAGCAGATATTTGCCGGAAGAAAGGTAAATGTAGTTTTAGATGAAGTTACAAATGTAGACTTTAAAGAACAGAAGGTTAAGGGTAGAACAGAAGAGTATGATTACGACTATTTAGTAGTTGCAGCTGGTTCAAAGCCAACATACTTTGGTGTTGAAGGCGCAAAAGAAAACAGCTGGCCACTTTGGTCATATGACGACGCTGTAGCCCTCAGAGATAGAATTCACAACTGCTTCAGAATGGCAGCTGATGAAGTTGATCCTGCAAAAAGAAAAGAGCTTCTTAGCTTCTATGTTGTAGGTGCAGGATTTACAGGTGTTGAAATGGTAGGCGAGCTTGCTGAGTATACACCTATCCTTTGCAAGAGATTTGGTATCGATAGAGAAGAAGTTACTATCGTTGATGTTGACGGATTATCTCGTCCAGTACCTATCTTGCCAGAAAAGCTTTCTAACAAAGTAGACAGACGTCTCAAGAAGATGGGTGTCGAAGTTGTTATGAATACAAGCGTTGTTGGCGTTGGCCAAGGCTCTATCAAGCTCAAGCAAAACGACAATGTTACTGAGCACGTAGCTGGAACAGTTATCTGGACAGCAGGTATCGAAAGTTCGGACCTTACATCAGAAATCGCATCTAGAGTACAGAGCGGCGGAAGAGGACGTATTCAGGTAGATGAATACCTTCGTTCAGTAGATTACGAAAACGTATATGTAATCGGTGATAATATGCTCTTTACAGCTCCTGGAGAGGAGCGTCCAGTTCCTCAGATGGTAGAGAATGCAGAACACTCAGCAGCTACAGTTTCAAAGAACATTGTGGCTGAGATTACAAAGTCTGGCGAGAAGGAATCTTACAATCCTAAGTTCCACGGTGTAATGGTTTGCGTAGGTGGACGTTACGGTGTTGCAAGAGGTGGATTAGCAAAGCACCAGATTAACTTTGCTTCATTCTTTGCTATGTTTGCAAAGCATTTTATCAATATTATTTATTTCATCCAGGTTATGGGATGGACAAAGATTATCAGCTACTTAAAGCATGAGTTCTTTACAATCAGAAATAATCGAAGCTTCCTCGGCGGACATTTTTCTAACAAGACACCAAGCTTTTTATTAGTTCCACTTAGATTCTGGCTTGGATGTGTTTGGGTATTCGAAGGTGTAATGAAGATTGTTGAGGGTTGGTTAACAACACCAATGCTTGCAGGCTTCTTCGGTGGAGCAAACTCATGGTTTGATTCACTTCTTGGACGTATTGATCCTGCAGCAACAGACGCAGTTGCTTCAGCTTCAACAGAAGTAGTTGATACAGTAGCTTCAGCATCTACAGCAGTAGCAGATGCAGCAGTTAGCACAGGAACAGTTCTATTTGATTTCAACCTAAAGATATTTGAGCTTATCCTTGTTTCTGGAACTGATTTAGCATCATCAACTATTTCAGATATTGCATTTAAGATTCAGGTTCCATTTGTAGACTGGTTCGTAAACAATGCAGTATTAGCTTCAGATGGTATGCAGATGTTTATGCAGATTGTTATTGTAATTATGCAGATTCTCATTGGTCTTGGACTTATGGGTGGATGCTTCACATTCCTATCAGCAGGTGTTTCACTTGTACTTCAGGCAATGTTTGTTACAACAACAGGCTTATACTTAAATACATTCTGGATGATATTTGCAGGAATTGCAGTACTTATCGGCGGTGGTTACACAATCGGTATTGATTACTACTTAATGCCATTCTTAAAGAAGCATTGGAAGAACGTTAAGTGGGTAAGAAAGTGGTATCTATATAATGACTAATAATGTAGTAGATTTTGAGACTGCATTTGAACAAGTAAAAAAAGAAGTAGCAAAGCTTTTAACTAAAGGACCAAGCCTTATCAGCGGATATACATCCTATCTGACAGAGGCTACAGGCAAGATGATGAGAGCAAAGGCTGTTTTGGCCTGTGCCATGGATGAAAACGATATGGTACCTGCGGATGCAATTATTTTTGCAGCGGCAGTTGAAACTCTCCATCTGGCTACACTGGTTCATGACGATATCATGGACGATGCTGATACCAGAAGAGGTCAGATAACTCTTCAAAAGAAATCAGGCAAGCGAAATGCTGTGATTTGTGGAGATTATCTTTTGGCTTCAGCTATTAGAGAAATTGCCAGTGTAGATGACACAGATAAATACAAGGATTTTGATTTTTCAAAATATGTAGAGGCAATTGCTTTAGGGGAGCTTCGTCAGAATATCAATAACAGAAATTTTAGACTTGGAACTTTTAGATATCTATCTATCATAGATGGCAAGACAGCAGCACTTTTTGAAGCATCATTCCATGCTGGTGCCATGGCTGGAAATGCCACAGAAAAAGAAATAAAGCTTTATCGTAGGCTTGGTCGATATACAGGAATTGCATTTCAGCTTACAGATGATTGCATCGATTATGAAGTGAGTGAAGATACAGCGCTGAAGCCAGTTCAGTCTGATTTTGAAAATGGAGTAGTTACACTTCCACTTATTCATACGTTTGAAGAGAATGCTTCTCTTGCTGAAAGAGCAGAAAAGGGTCTCATTTCTAAAGAAGAAATTTTGAAAGAGGTATCAAAGCACGGTGGAGTAGAATTTACTCACAAGACTGCTGAAAGATACTATAAAAAAGGCGTTGACGCCATAGAAGCACTTCAGCTCTCTGGTAAAAAGAGAGAGATTTTGGAAGGGCTTATCACAAAGGCATATGTAGGCCTAAAAAAATGATATTTGGGTGGTTTCACTACCAAATATATATTTCATCAAAAGTTATTTAAGGAAAGGAATGAAACGATGAAAAAGAGTTTAGTAGCACTTATGTGCGCAGGTGCTCTTTCAGCATCATTATTTGTAGGCTGTGGTTCTACAGATGAGGCTGCTACAGAGCAAACTCAGGCAACTGAGACAACAGAATCAACAACAGAAGAGGCAGCTCCAGCTGCTGTTGCTGCAGAAGGTGAGCTTCTCACAGGTATTGGTACAAGCGTAGCAATCGATAGCTCAGCAGATGCTACTGCAGACGCTGATGGTACAGCACAGGTTGATGCAACAATCGCTGCTGTTACAGTTGATTCAAACGGTGCAATCGTTGAGTGCGTAATCGATATCGCTCAGACAAAGATTGGTATCAGCGCTGATGGAAAGATTACATCTGATCTTAACGCAGAGTATCCTTCAAAGAGAGAGCTCGGCGATGATTACGGAATGAAGGTTGCTTCTGCAATCGGTAAAGAGTGGTATGAGCAGGCAGATGCTTTTGCTGCATGGGCAGTAGGTAAGACAGCATCTGATATTAGCAACATGGCAATTACAGAAGGAAAAGCTGGTGATGAGGATCTTGCAGCTTCTGTATCTATCCATGTAACAGGCTTCCAGGCTGCAGTTCTTGAGGCTATGGATACAGCTGTAGCTGGTGGGGCAGTTGCAGGTGACAAGCTTGGTCTTGGTCTTACAACAAACATTGCAAAGTCAACAGATGCTACTGCAGATGCTGATGGTGTAGCTGAGGCTTACACAACAATCTCTGTTCTTACAGTAAATGGTGATGGCGTAATCACAAGCTCACTTATTGATGCTGTTCAGGCTAAGGTTTCTTTCGATGCTAAGGGCGCAATCACAGCTGATACATCAGCTGATGTACCAAGCAAGAACGAGCTTGGTGATGCTTACGGCATGAAGGCTGCTTCTTCAATCGGTAAGGAGTGGAATGAGCAGGCTGCTGCTTACGCTGAGTACACAGTTGGAAAGACTGTTGACGAAGTAAACGGCACAGCAGTAGAAGAAGGACGTGCAACAGATGCTGATTTAGCAGCTTCTGTATCAGTTCATATTACTGACTTCAACACAGCTATTACAAAGGCTGTTGCAAGTGCACAGTAATTAATTTACAATTTGTAATGTAGGGAGTGTATTTACTACACTCCCTCTATTTTTTTGTGAGTGAGTAGATTATGGATAAGAAAAAGATATTTGGATGCTTAGCAGTAGTCGCATTGATTGCTTTTATAGTATTTATAAAGAAATTTAGTGGAGATGGTCAGAGTGAGGCCCTCACAGAAAAGACCAAGTACAATGCCACATTCTTAGATATATTTGATACAAGAACAGAGATTGTTGGTTACGCTGATTCAGAAGAAGAATTCGCAGAGATGGCTCAGCAACTTAAGGATCAGCTTATCATTTACAACAATCTATATGATATTTATAACGATTATGATGGTGTAAATAATATAAAGACAATCAACGATAATGCAGGAGTTGCGCCTGTAGAGGTGGACCAGGCTATTATCGATATGCTCAAGTTTAGCCAGGAAATGTACTATGAAACTGATGGTCGTGTTAATGTTGCAATGGGTTCGGTTCTTTCAATTTGGCATCGCCACAGAGAAATCGGCATGGATGATCCAGAGCGTGCTACACTTCCTACAATGGAAGAGCTTGAGGCAGCAGCAGAGCATACAGATATAAACAATCTTATAATTGATGATGAAAACAATACTGTATATCTTTCAGATCCAGAAATGTCACTTGATGTTGGAAGTACTGCCAAGGGATATGCAGTTCAGAAGACTTTGGAATATGCCAGGGAGCAGGGAATGAACAACGTTCTTCTTAGCTTAGGTGGAAATGTTCAGGGCATTGGTGGTAGAATCGATGGTACCAATTTCAAGCTTGGCATCCAGAATCCAGATATGGATGGTGAGCAGGAATACCTGAAAACTGTAGAAATCCAAGATGGACAGTGTGTAGTTTCGAGCGGTGATTATCAACGATTCTATGAGGTTGATGGAAAGGTTTATTGCCACATTATCAATCCAGATACACTTTTCCCATCTGATACATTTGGTCAGGTTTCTATACTTACAGACGATTCAGGAAAAGCAGATGCTTTTTCTACTGCTGTATACAACATGACTTTGGAGGAAGGTATGGATTTTGTAAATAGCCACGATGGAGTTGAGGCTATGTGGGTGGACCATGAAGGGAATATCTATTATTCCGACAATTTTGAAGAAAGTATTGTAGAGTAATTATGAAGAAAAATGATTTAAAATTAATAGTAACTGTTTTAGTAGTAGCTGTCGTATTCTGGCTTGGCATGAGCTTGTATCAGAAATACAACACAGCAAATCAGGCTTATGTATTAGTTACTATAGATGGAGTAGAGTACGGCAAGTATCCTCTTAATAAGGATATTACCGAAAGAATAGAATTCGAAGATGGTTCTTACAATGTTCTTGAGATTAAGGATGGGGAGGCCCAGATTTCCGAGGCAAGCTGTCCAGATCAAATCTGTGTAAACCATATGCATATTCACTACTCAAAAGAGATGATAGTTTGTCTTCCAAACGGATTGATAGCAGAAATTGTTAATGGTGAGGAAAGAGATATTGATGGTTCTACCCATTAATAGTCTTGAAGGTACAAATTATGAAAACAAATAAAGTGGCGCTGCTTGGCTTATTTATAGCTCTCGCTTTTGTTCTTTCTTATATAGAGTTTTTACTTCCATTTAGCATTGGTATACCAGGTGCTAAAATTGGCCTGGCAAATCTTGCTGTGGTAGTTGCTCTTTTTATTATTGGGAAAAAGGACGCTTTAGTCTTATCTATAATAAGAGTTTTATTAGTAGGTCTTACATTTGGAAATCTTGCTATGACAATGTACTCAATAGCAGGAGCAGCTCTGTCATATTTAATGATGCTTATTGGCATGAAAACAAAAAAGCTTTCAATCACAGGCGTTAGCGTGCTTGGTGGTGTATTTCACAACGTAGGCCAAATCATAGTAGCTATGCTTGTTCTTGAAACAGCTGGATTAATTTATTATTTACCATTTTTAGTAATCATTGGAACTATTTCCGGTGTAGTAATCGGAGTTTTAGCGGCAATGATTGTGGAAAGGTTACGTAGAAACCTCAGGTTTTAAATCTGAGGTTTTTTTGTTACGCAAAAGATAGTATAATATAATATTATATAAAATATTTTAAGGCGGTCTTATGAGATATATAAACATGTCCCAAATAGAACCAGGAATGAAGCTTGGTTCGGAAGTATTTGATTCTTATGGGCGAGTTTTGCTGGGAGGAAAAGCAGAACTAACACAAGAATACATAGATAGGTTGACATCACTTGGATTTGACGGATTATACATATCAGATGAGCTTTCAAAGGATATAGAAGTAGAACCAATCATCTCGCCAGTCTTGCGAGGTAAAGGTATAGATTGTGTCCGTAGGCAGGATATTGATGGATGTATGATAGTTGCCAAGGAAATGGTTGAGGAGATACTTTCAAAGGCATCTATCACCATTGATATGAATGACTTGCGTGAGACAGATGATTATACCTATTCTCATTCAGTCAATGTGGCATTGTATTGTGCCATTATTGGTCTATCTTTGCACTATGATGAAAAGGCCCTTGAGGAACTTGCTTTAGCAGGACTTCTTCACGACCTTGGTAAAATGTCTATTCCTAGTGAGATACTAAATAAAGAAGGACGCCTAACCCAAGAAGAGTATCAGATAATGAAAAGCCATGCTCAGATGAGTTACGACATTCTAAAAGAACGATGGGATGTTACTCCAAATGTTAAGGTGGCGGTTCTTTTTCATCATGAAAATGTGGATGGTAGTGGTTATCCGAGAGGAATTACAGCTGAGGACATGACAGACTACACTAAAATCATCCACGTGGCGGATGTATTTGATGCGCTTTTATCCAAAAGGCCATATAAGAATCCTTATTCTGCATATGAGGTTTCTGAATATATGATGGGCGCTTGTGGAATTATGTTTGACAGGGATGTGGTTATGGCACTTCTTAAGCATGTTCCGCTGTATCCAAAGGGAACTGAAATGATTATGTCAGACGGTAGACATTGTATCATTGTTGAAAACAGTGACTTCCACAATTTACGACCAATCATCAGGCTAATGGATGGCACTACAATAGACCTGACCGACAAAGATTATTTAAATATCACATTGGTTGCGGCAGCTAGCGCGGATTCTTTCTCTAGAGAGTCAGAGGAAGAGCGCAATGTTATGATTCAAGCTTATGAACGATACAAAGTCATGGTAGTGGATGATATGATGACTAATCTCCAAATGGCGAGGGGAATTTTGGAGTATTTCTACGACCTGACTCTTTTAAAAAACGGCAATCAGGCTTTGAAGTATTTGGAAAAGAATGAGCCAGTGGATGCCATTGTTATGGATGTGGATATGCCAGGACTTGATGGGGTAGAAACAGCCAGAAGAATCAGGGAACAGTTACACTTGGAAATACCTATTCTGTTTGTTACTGCTTTAAATGACAGTGAGACAGTAAAAAGGTGTAGAGAAGTGGGAGCTAGCGGTTATATAGTTAGACCGTTTCAGCCTACATTTATCAAATCCGAGTTAAAGAGAATTATTACAGGACGAGGAGATGCTGAATAATGAACGGGGTGTTTACTTTATCATACTTACTTAATGTAGTATGTGTGGCAATTGGTTTTTTTACATTTATAAAGCTAGTATCAAATGATGTTTATCTTAGCAGACACAGAATATTGCCTACTATAGCGGGAATTATTACTGTGTATGATTTCTATCTGTGCATTATTCCTTTTGTTCATAGTCAAGATACAGTGGACTTTTTACAACTGCTATGCGACATGTGTGCATTGGTTATCATGTTTATGATGTTTTTCTATTTCTTGTTTATTAAAACACCTAAAAATGTAGCCGTGATAATAACAATTGCTATAGCCATTATGATATCTCTATGTGTATACGATTTTATAGAGTATTATTTTGGAATCCCTAAACAAGTTGATGGAGATATGGTGGCAGTAATATTTGTATTTATGTCATCAATAATAGTTGAGTTGAAAACGCCATCAAAGGCATATTTCGACAGGATTGATATTATTGTTGGTAGATATATGCTGCTGGCGTTTATAGTTGCTATTACAGGTTATGTTTTACATGATTACTTCCTTGGAATGGATGAGATTAGATCTGTAGCCTTTGCTATTGATTGTGTTATATTCTTTTGGCTTGCTATGTCTAACAGAATTGAGGATACAGCAACAATCCTCAAATCTACTATGTTTAACAGAACCGATCGCCCAATAGCCCTTGTGAATTCGGAGTTTTACATTATCGATGCCAATCAAAAGGCATTGGAACTTTTTGCTGATGGTCAGGGAATAGGATTTGCTTTCGAAGATGGAACTACAGAAAGCAAGTTTGTTCTTGCAGAAAACATGGTAAAAAGAGAAAGAAATGACAGTGAGTATTATGCCTGCGAAAGATGGTATAGGGTACATTACGCACCAGTTCAGGAAGGAACGGAAGTAAAGGGCTATATCATTTCAGCAGTGGATATTACCCAGGAACACAAAGAGGCAACAAATGCCAAAAAAGAAACTGCCAGAAAAAGTCAGTTTTTGGCTCAGATGTCTCACGAGCTTAGAAGTCCACTTCATGCCATTATGGGTGTAAGTGATATTTTGGCTACAAAGAAGGATATTTCTGAAAAGAATAAAAGCCTTATTTCAAATATTAAGAGGGCTTCAGAGAACTTGCTGGAGCTTGTAAATGCTATTCTTGATTACAGTAAGCTTGAAGCTGGAAAGTTTGAGTTTACAGAAAAACAATATGATGTGAATGCTAATATTGAAGACATGGCTTATTCTACTCTATTAAATATACAATCAAAGCCTATAGATTTTAATTTGGCTATCACATCATCTTACCCTAGATATTTGTTTGGAGATGCAATTCGTGTTCGAGAGATTTTCCAAAACATTTTATCCAATGCTGTTAAATTCACGGAAAAAGGAACTATCCATGCAGAGCTTTCGTTTGATGAATTGGATGATGGCAGGGTGCGAGTTGATTTTTCAATTGCAGATACAGGACAGGGAATGTCACCTGAACAGCTTGAAGAGGTTTTCAATGAATACGTTTCATCTGCAGATGGGGAAGAAACAGAAGGAACAGGTCTTGGTCTTGCTATTACCCGGCAGCTTATTGCAAAGCTTGGTGGCTCTATCACTGCAGAAAGTGATGGTATATCAGGCTCTGTATTCAAAGGATATTTTTATCAGAAGCAGTGTGGTGGTGAGCATATGATGGAACGTGTTCTCAACCGAAGAACACTTCTTAATCCAAATCAGGGATTCCACGGATTGCCAGAGAAGGTTGACTATGTTTATCCTAGAGCCAGAGTTCTTGTGGCTGATGATATGCGTATCAATCTTGAAATCATGCAGCAATTCCTAATGCCTTGGAAATGCGAAGTCATAACTATGCCTGATGGTGCTTCAGCAATTGAGGCAGTTCGTGAAAATCATTATGATTTAGTATTTTTAGACCAGATGATGATGCCAGTCAGCGGCTCAGAGGCATGTAAGAAAATCCGTGAGTTTTCAAGTGTGCCAATAGTTCTTGTTACAGCTAATTCTGAAGAAAATGCAAGACATGTGGTTGTTGAATATGGATTCAGCGATTTCCTGGCAAAGCCTATACTTGGTGTTAAGCTTCAAGAAATCATGGAAAAGTATATGCCAAAAGATTTGGCAGAAAAGAATGACAGCGAAACAGTGGTTTCGGTTGTTAAGAGAAATCGTCAAAACAGTAGTGTATATCAAAAGACACTGGATACATTTGTAAAGGAAATGCAGCCACTTCTTTTGAATTTGCCTAATTATCGTAAAAACGATAAGGAAATGTTTAAGGTAAAGGTACACGGTATAGGTGGAGTTAGCAAACAAATTGGCAGAGAAACTTTTGCCGAGCAGGCTCAGATAATGGAGATGGCAGCAAAGTCAGAAACATGGAGCTATGTTGATGCACATATGGATGAGTTCCTTAATGCGCTTTGCGAAGTGGTTGAGGATGCTACAAAGGAGCTGACCCAGCTTGCACCAAACGGCATGGAAGAGCAAATTGAAATAATTGACAGTTCTAATGAAGATGTAACAGATATTCTAAATGAACTGCTTGATGCTTTTGATAAATATGATTTAAACGCCATTGAAGAAGCTCTTGATAAGTTAGAAAAATGTGAGAAGAATCAGGAATTAATGGCGCTTTATGGCACTTTGCGGGAGGCCTACGACAACCTGGAATACGAAGAAGGTACTCAGATTTTGGAGGAATATCTTCAGTTAAAATAATTGAGCGTGTTGCAATTCAATAATGTGTTGCGTTATACTCAAACAGGTTGAAATTTTTTTATGGAATAGGATGGTTTATGGGAGATTTTATTATTAGCTGCTGTTCTACAGCGGACGTTACAGAAGAGTTTTTAACGGAGAAGAACATTGAGCATATCTGCTTTCACTATTATTTAGATGACAAGCCATATGTAGACGATTTATTCAAATCAATGTCTCCACAGGATTTTTATGGCGCTATGGTTGACGGTGCAATGACAAAGACATCTCAGGTTAATGCAGATGAATTTACAGCATACTTTAGACAGTTTTTAGAGCAGGGAAAGGATGTTATCCATTTAACACTTGCTAGCGGTATTTCAGGTGTTATCAATTCAGCTAGAATCGCTGCAGAGGAGCTTAGAGAAGAGTTCCCTGATAGAAAGCTTGTAGTTTTTGATAGCCTTACAGCTTCAGCTGGTTATGGTTTATTCATGGATAAGCTTGCTACACTTCGTGATGAAGGATACAGCTTTGATGAATTAGTTAAGTGGACAGCTGATCACATTCAGAATCAGAACACATGGTTCTTCACTACAGACCTTACATTCTTTATCAGAGGTGGTCGTGTATCAAAGATTTCTGGATGGTTTGGTACAGCACTCAATATTTGTCCACTTTTAAATGTCAACGATGAAGGAAAGCTTATTCCAAGACAGAAGTGTCGTGGTAAAAAGATGGTTAAGAAGGCAGCTCTTGCAGCAGTAAAAGAGCGTATTGAAAATGGAGATGATTATGATCAGAACATTTTCATTACTCATTCTGTTTGCTACGATGATGCTAGAGAGATGGCCGATATGCTTGAGGAAGCTTTTCCTAAGATGAAAGAGAAAATCCGTATTTTCGATATTGGACCTACTATTGGAGCACATACTGGCCCAGGTACAGTTGCAATTGGTTTCTGGGGCAAAGAAAAAGAGAGATAAATTATGAAAGAGAAAATTAAAAGCTTAAGACTAAATATTACAATTTCAGCATTAATCAGCGTTATTATTGGTATTATGCTTTTGATATTTCCAGAAAAAAGCTTAATAACAATTAGCCGAGTTATTGCATGTATTATTATTTTAGCTGGTGTTTCAGTGATAATCAGCCAAATTTACGAATTTGGAATGAATGCACTGGGAATAGTTATTGGAGCAATTCTTGCAATAATTGGTGTTTGGATTTTTAGAGCGCCAGGCTCGATTGTTTCTATCATTCCTATCGCTATCGGTGTTATCCTTGCGGTGCACGGTGTGCAGGATTTAGGAATGGCGATTGAAGCAACAAAAGCCCATGCTCCTCGCACATGGCTAGCATTTCTTATCGCTGTTCTAAATATCATCCTTGGTGTTGTTTGCATTGCAGCTGCATTTAAGGTTGTTGAGGTGACAGTTCAGATTATCGGTATCATGCTTATCTATGATGGACTTACAGATTTTGGTATTGTTCACAAGGTTAGAAAAGCGACAGGTTCTGTTGTAGATGGAACAATTACCCGAGAGGAAGATATATAATGGGTCAAATGGAATTTAAAATGGAACGCACAGGTCTCCTTAATATAGGAGACGTGCTTTCCATCACAGAGTACGAGCTGCCTAATTCATATTATTATGTGTTAGGCAGGTCTTTTGCTATGTCGGCAAATTACACAACTTTGGAGCGTATTAAGGCCAAAGAGGGAAAAGTGGTAGATGTAAAAGAGACCCCTAAGGGCTTCTATGTTACAGTTGAATACCAGGATTCTTAAGGAGATATATGAATAATCAATCGCAGAATGCAATAGATATTGTTCTTGCTGAAAGTTTAAAAGAGCTTGCTAAAACAAAACCTATTGAGAAAATTACAATTAAAGAGATTACTGATAAGGCGGGAGTAATTCGTCCAACATTCTACAATCACTTTCAGGATAAATACGAACTGCTTGAATGGATTACCGTCAATGAATTGTTTAGACCTATAGATCCGCTATTGTCCAATGGAATGTTAAAAGAGGCAATCACTTTTGTGCATACTACTATGGAAAAGGAAAAGGATTTCTATAAGCGTGCAGCACAGTTGGAGGGGCAGAATTCTTTCAACGAAATATACAACAGATGTGTTGCAAATGCTGTCCAAAAGTATATTGATGTTGAAAGCCTTGTACAGATGGCCGATTATAAATGGCTCTCCAAAGAGCTTGTGGCAGAGTTTTTAGGCCACTCTATTAGCTGGATTACAATCCAGTGGATTAAACGAGGCATGACAGTACCAGTTGAAGAATTAACAGATGTTTACGTTAAAATGTTCCATAATTCGCTGATTGAAATAGTTTCAAACAAGTAGAATACAAATATATTACATTGTATCTTGCTAACAAACATGGTTTGGTGGTTGAATATTTTAGTAAATAAAATTTAGATATATTATAAATATATTAAGAGATATATTAGGAACGGAGTTAGGAAATATATGAGCTGGTTGGAAAACCTGCTGATGATAGCAGGTATTTTATTAGATGTATTTGCCGCTATGGAAATACAAGGAGCTATGATTGCTCGCATTAGAAAGCGCACCATAGTTATCGCATGTACCGTTGTGGCAGGGTTGGAATTGATTTTTTACTTTATTGGTTTTGTTATTTGCAGACTTCTTGCTCTAAACGGATATGTGTCAGATCCTATGAATTACGGCGAGATAGTAGCAGTTATAGTATTAGCATTTCTTGGAATTCGACTTATTGCAAAGGCTATCAAGAGAGAATTCATTCAGGAAAAGCGCAAGGACGTTCTTAGAGTTTGGGATTACATCAAAATTGTTGTTGTCTCATGCATCTATACAGCAGCTGCAGGATGTGCATGTGGCCTGGTCGGAACAACAATCTGGCAGATTATCACCATCATTCTTATTATTTCAGTGTTGATGGTATTGGCAGGCCTTTACACAGGTCTTCACTTCGGATTTGAAATGAAAACAGTTGCGTATGTAGCTGGAGCAGCGCTTTTATGGGGCGTTGGCGCAGAAATATTACTACACAGAGTCATAGAGATTATATAAAAAGAGTGCTTACAGAAATCTGTAAGCACTTTTTCTATGCAAGTGAATTGTATGGATCTATTTTCTTAAGGATCGAATCTTTTAAAAGCATATCACTGCTCGATACTTTACTTTTTAGGAATTCGAGCTTTTGGTCTTGACCGTTCTCGCGATAATAATCTGCTAGAAGAGTGTATGTTTCGCTTATATCTGAACCAATACCAACAGCAAATTCCAGTGTTTCAAGAGCATCCTTATGTAGGCCTGCCTCTTTCAGGATCTTTGCGTACGAATTAAGTAAAACACATACCCTGTCGAAATCCTCGCCGATTTTGGTCATTGTTTCAAAATTAGGTACTCCATACTCCAATTTTAAATCTGTATTTGTCTTACCTGTGAGGTTTAAAAGCTTGTGTGTAGACAATTCTTGAAGTTCATTTTCGATTTCAAGAACTTTTGGGTCATCAGTAAAATTTAATGGAAATTTCTCTATTGGAATGGTAATATATCTTAGATTAGATATATCTTTTGCAGGGGTTATATTTGCGGCCCTTTCGCGGTCCCAAAAATCTTTCTGCGTTTTTTCTTGTTTAGCATCAAGACTCTTTATTCTAAAGGTCAGCCAAATTAAGAATAATAAGAAAAATGGTAAAATCGGGAAGCCCATGGTTTCTCCTTTACATATTAAGTGAGGTATTTATATGAAGCGTTCTAAGAAGCATCAAATAATCGCAGGAGCAATCCTTGTAGTAGTGCTTGTTTGCATGGTATTTACCACATTCGCTGCTGCTATAATCTAAGTTTACTTTGCGCACAATCTAATGTAAAGAGGATTTTGTTATGAATAGAAAGAACATATTACCTATATTATTGGCAGCAAGCATGGTTAGTGGTCTTTTTGCAAATACTACCTTTGTTCAAGCAGATGAAATAGAAGAATCTGAAGCATCCGTATCTGATGAAGAGCTTGCCAACGAAGAGGCTGAATCAGCAGTTGCAGATGAAACTGATGACAGAATTATTCCTGATGGAATCACTATTGAGGGAATATCAGTTGGTGGAATGACTGTTACTGAGGCAGATGCAGTAGTAGCTGATTATTTTTCACAGTATGACGACGTTGAATTCACGTTATCAGCAAATGATCAAACTATTTCTGCTACTGGTGCAGACCTTTGCATCGGGGCTAAAAATAACGACGTTACAGTAAAGGCTGCTACATACGGCTCATATGGTAATTTCGGTGAGAGATTCAAAGCATCACAGGATTTAGCAGAAGGCCGTACAAAGGATTTTGCTTTATCACTTGGAGTTGATAAGGATGGAGTTATCCTCTATCTTAATTCAGCATCTACACAGGTAAATGACGAAGCCAGTGATGACTATCTTACCAGAGAAAACGGAGAATTCGTATTCCATGAAGGAACATCTGGTGTAGTCGTTCAGATTGAAGAATCAGCAGCTATCATTGTTGATTATATTGAAAATAGCTGGGATGGAAGCGCAGCTACAATAGCACTTGCGACAGAGGTCAAAGAGCCTAGAGGAAGCAAGGAAGAGCTTGCGGAAATCACAGATTTACTTGGAAGCTACAGCACAGACTACAGTTCATCATCTGCAGCTCGTAAAAATAACGTTGCAAATGGCGTTGGATTTATTAATGGCACAATCCTTTATCCAGGAGATGAATTCTCAGTGCTTAATACTATCACCCCATTTTCAGCAGAGAATGGCTATATGCTTGCAGGTTCATACGAAAATGGAACTACTGTAGAGACTTACGGTGGAGGTATTTGCCAGGTTTCTACTACTTTATATGGTGCAGTTAGAGAGGCTGAATTAGAGGTAATCACTCGTTCATGCCACTCTATGATTGTCACATACGTACCACCTTCACAGGATGCAGCTATTGCAGAGTCTGGTGGAAAGGACTTCCAGATTCGAAACAATAAAAACTATCCTATCTATATCGAAGGATATTGCGATGGCAGCAATGCTTACTTCAGTATCTACGGTAAGGAAGAGGATGATGCTGGACACAGCGTTGAATACGAAACAGAAATTACAGGTGTTAATGTCCAGGCTACCACATGGGTTGCAGATCCAAATGTACCACTCGGTAAAATGACTACTACAGTTAGTGGCCACACAGGATACACAGCTCGCCTTTGGAAGATTGTTTATGAAAATGGTGAGGAAGTAAGCCGTGATGTTTATAACAACAGCCGTTATAATCCATCCAACAGAACAGTTACTGTAGGTATAGCATCGGCAGACCCAAATCTTTCATATGCTATGCTTCAGGCGGTGAACACCCAAGATGCAGCTACAATAGCAGCGGCTATTTCTATTTATGCACCAGGAGTAGTTAATTCAACACCGTTTGAAATCACTCCAAAGTATTCTGTTACAAATCCAACAACGGACACAACAACAGATAACACTACAAATTCGACAACAGATACAACAACAGACACAACAGTTACAGACAACTCAGAAATATAATTATGGAAATTGGAAAATTACCAGAGAGCGTTCTTAAGCGCTCCGTCATTAAACAATTACATGTAAAACGACCAGAGGTTGGCAATGGTCCAGGAATTGGTGAGGATTGCGCCACACTTAGTGTTGGTCCAGACGAAGAAATCGTTCTTTCCACTGACCCAATCACCGGCACAGCATCCGATATTGGTGAGCTTGCAGTTACCATTTCTGTAAATGATTTGGCAAGTGCAGGTGCAGAGCCTATCGGCATCCTTCTTACAGTGCTTCTCACACCACGTATGAGAGAAGCAAAGCTAAAGGCCATCATGGAACAGGTGGATGCAGCATGCAAACGCTACAATGTACAGGTTATCGGCGGCCATACAGAGGTTACAGAGGCTGTCAATCAGCCACTCATTTCTGTGACAGCAGTTGGCAAGGTTAAGAAAGGCCAGATGATTTCTACAGGTGGGGCAAAGCCAGGCATGGATATCGTTCTCACAAAGTGGATTGGCCTTGAAGGAACATCCATCATCGCAAAGGACCACGAAAAGGAACTGTTAGAGCGCCTTCCACAGTCGTTGATTGACACAGCAAAGAGCTTTGATCAGTATCTTAGCGTTCTTCCAGAAAGCCGCATCGCTGTGGAGCATGGCGTGGCAGCTATGCACGATGTTACTGAAGGCGGCATATTTGGTGCACTTTGGGAGATGGGAGAGGCCTCAGGCGTTGGCCTTGATGTTGATTTAAAAGCCATTCCAGTAAAACAGGAGACTATCGAAGTCTGCGAGTTTTTCGGAATTAATCCATACGAGTTAATTTCTTCAGGAGCGATGCTAATCGCAACCGAGGATGGCAATGGGCTTGTTAGAAAGCTTCGTGATGCGGGGGTAGCATCCGCCATTATCGGGAAGTCCAACTCTTCGAATGATAAGCGTGTAGTAAATGGTGACGAGGAACGATTCCTTGAGCCACCAAAGACAGACGCATTGTATAACGTACATTAGCTAAGAAAGTTTAGGGGTGATTATAATGAGAGAAAAGATTTTAACTTATATTGAGCATAACAGTAGGATTGATTTAGCAGATTTAGCCATGATGCTTGGCACAGACGAGGCTACAATCATGAACGAGCTTGAGGCAATGGAAAACGAGCACATTATTTGCGGCTATCCTACTCTTATCAACTGGGATAAGGCAAGCGTAGAAAAGGTTTCAGCTCTTATCGAGGTACGTGTCACACCTCAGAGAGGTATGGGTTTTGATAAGGTAGCTGAGCGCATCTACAACTATCCTGAAGTTGATGCAGTTTATTTAATCTCAGGAAGCTATGATTTCATGGTTTCAATTGAGGGACACACACTTAGAGAGGTTGCAGATTTTGTTTCTGCGAAGCTTTCTCCACTTGATTCAGTGCTTAGTACACAGACTAACTTTGTCCTTAAGAAATACAAGGACCACGGCATAATTATGGCGGAAAAGCATGTTGATGAGAGGGAGAAGGTGAGCTTATGAGAAATCCTTTAAATCAAACTATTACAGAAATTAAACCATCTGGTATCCGTAAGTTTTTCGATATTGTTGCTGAGATGCCAGATGCTATCTCACTTGGTGTTGGCGAGCCAGACTTTGATACACCATGGAAGGTTAGAGACGAAGCAATCTATTCTCTTGAGAGAGGACGTACATTCTATACCTCAAACTCAGGTTTAAAGGAGCTTCGTATTGAAATCGCTGATTTTTTAAAGCGCCATTATAATCTAGAATACAATCCACTTACTGAAATGCTTATGACAGTTGGTGGGTCAGAGGGTATCGACATAGCGCTTCGAGCTATGCTTGATCCAGGTGACGAGGTTCTTATTCCACAGCCTAGCTATGTTTCTTATGAGCCTTGTACCATTTTGGCAGGTGGCAAGCCAGTGCCTATCAACCTTAAGGAAGAAAACGAATTCAGACTTAAGCCTGATGAGCTTGAGGCAGCCATCACAGACAAGACAAAGCTTCTTATCATGCCTTTCCCAAACAACCCTACAGGTGCTGTTATGGAAAAAGAAGATTTGGAGCCAATCGTAGAGCTTGTCAAAAAATATGATTTGTTTGTTCTCACAGACGAAATCTACGGAGAGCTTACATACACTGGTGAAGGACATGTTTCAATTGCTAGCTTCCCAGGAATGAAGGAAAGAACAATTTACATCAATGGCTTTTCAAAGAGCCATGCTATGACTGGATGGAGATTGGGATATGTATGTGCACCAGAAATCCTTGTAAAGCAGATGACAAAGATTCATCAGTTTGCTATTATGTGTGCACCTACAACAAGTCAGTATGCAGCTGTTACAGCTATTCGCGATTGCGACGAGGACGTTGCAAACATGCGCGAAGAGTACAATGACAGACGTAGATATCTTGTGAATCGTTTCAAGAAAATGGGAATTAAATGTTTTGAGCCATACGGCGCATTCTACATTTTCCCATCGATTGCAGAATTCGGAATGAGTTCAGAAGAATTTTGTACAAAGCTTCTTCGCGAAAAGGAAGTTGCGGTAGTTCCAGGCACAGCCTTTGGAGCTAGTGGCGAAGGAAATGTGCGTATCTCTTATGCATATTCTCTTGAAAATCTTAAACGCGCCATGGACCGCATCGAAGAGTTCGTGGAGGAATTAAGGAGTTAAAATGTTAAATATAGTTTTACATGAACCCGAAATTCCAGCAAACACTGGAAATATAGGGCGTACATGCTGTGCCACAGGCACACGTCTTCATCTGATTGAGCCACTTGGATTTGTGCTCACAGACAAGACTGTGAAAAGAGCCGGCATGGACTATTGGGATAAGCTAGAAGTATTCCGATATGATGATTGGGAGGACTTCAAGGCAAAGAATCCTGATGCAAAGGTTTATATGGCTACTACAAAAGCCAAAAAGACACACACCCAGGTGAATTATGAACCAGACTGCTACATTATGTTTGGCAAGGAATCAGCGGGCATCCCTGAAGAAATCCTTGTTGAAAATGAGGAGAATTGCGTTCGTATTCCAATGGGACACGATATTAGATCACTTAATTTATCAAATTCAGTTGCTGTTGTTTTATACGAAGCACTGAGACAGAATGATTTCCTCGGACTTGAAACTGAGGGCAATTTGCATAGACTCAACTGGAAGGAATAGTGGGTACCATGGCAATAATAAGGTCAAAAGAATTAGTACATGAATATATTAGACGTGACGAAGAGGGCAACGTGGAGAGCATTCAGCTTGCCCTCGACCACGTTAATCTCAACGTTGAACCAGGACAGTTCATATCTATTTTAGGACACAATGGTTCAGGCAAATCTACATTCGCAAAGCACATTAATGCGCTTCTTACTCCATCAGAAGGTACAATCTGGGTAGACGAGATGAACACATCTGATGATGAGTACACATTTGCAGTACGTCAGACTGCAGGTATGGTTTTCCAAAATCCTGATAATCAAATAATAGCCAGTGTTGTAGAAGAGGACGTGGCTTTCGGACCAGAAAACATCGGCGTTCCTACAGAACAGATTGTGGAACGAGTTGATAAGTCTTTAAAGATGGTTGGAATGACAAAGTATAAGGCTCATTCTCCAAACAAATTATCAGGTGGACAAAAGCAAAGAGTAGCAATAGCTGGTGTTATGGCAATGGAGCCAAAATGCATCATTTTGGATGAGCCAACAGCCATGCTTGATCCTGATGGACGAGCAGATGTGCTTCGTGCAGTTCACACTCTCAACCGTGAAAAGGGAATCACTGTTATCCTGATTACTCACTACATGGAAGAGGTTGTTGATTCTGACTATGTCTACGTAATGGAAAAGGGCAAGGTCTTTATGGAAGGCAAGCCAAGGGAGATTTTCAAGGATGTTGAGCTTCTCAAGGAGCACAGCCTTGATGTTCCTCAGGTTACACTTCTTGCTCATGAGCTTAGAAAAGCAGGTCTTGATCTACCAGAATGCGTCCTTACAAGAAAGGAACTTGTAGATGCTCTCACACAGCTTGGGATGAAAAAGGCAGCGGCTGCACAGACTACAGAAAAGCCAGCAGCAGAAGCAGATGTCGATAAAAAGAACGTGTTAATACTTGATCATGTTTCATACAAGTATTCTCCAAATACAGCATATGAAGTAAAGGCTCTTGATGATGTTAATCTCTCTATAAAAGAGGGAGAGTTTATCGGTATCATAGGCCATACAGGTAGTGGTAAATCTACTCTAGTGCAGCATTTGAATGGATTGGAAAAGGCTACCGAGGGTACAATCTACTACAATGGTCAGGATATCTACGACAAGGATTTTGATATCAGAGACTTACGTACACAGGTAGGAATGGTGTTCCAGTATCCTGAACATCAGCTTTTTGAAACAACTGTATTCAAAGATGTTCAGTACGGCCCTAAGAATCAGGGGCTCGATGAAAAGGAGCAAATCAAGAGAGCATACGAGGCGCTTGGCTTGGTTAAGCTTCCAGAAGAATTATATCTTGCATCACCATTTGAGCTTTCAGGTGGTCAGAAGCGTAGAGCTGCTATCGCAGGTGTAATTGCAATGAAGCCGGCAGTGCTTATTTTGGACGAGCCAACAGCAGGCCTTGACCCAAAGGGAAGAGATGATATACTTGGTCTTATTTCCGATATGCATGAAAAACGAAAAGATACAGTTATTTTGGTTTCTCATTCCATGGAGGATGTGGCCAACTACGTTGATAGAATCATCGTAATGGATGCAGGTCGCCCAGCTTTCGATGGCACACCAAAGGAAGTCTTTGCTCACTACAAGGAGCTTGAAAAGATGGGACTTGCCGCTCCACAGGTAACATATGTTATGAATGATTTAAAAGAAATGGGTTATGATGTTGATGCCTCTGCAACAACAGTTTCAGAAGCAACAGAATCCATTTTGAAAGCTTGTAAATAATAGCCGAGACCTTATTGGCTTGGACTAAAAAAGGATTATAAATATGCTACGAGAAATTACATTAGGACAATATTATCCAGCAGAATCAGTTCTTCATTCATTGGATCCAAGAGTGAAGCTGTTTTCTACTCTGGTTTTTATCATCACATTATTTTCAGCAGACAATGCAGTGTTGTTTGCAATAGTTTTGTTGTCAATGATAGGCATTATCAGGCTTAGTCATGTGCCATTTTCATTTATGGTAAAGGGGCTAAAGGCAATTGTTGTATTGCTTATCATTGCCGGCCTTTTCAATTTGTTCCTTACACCAGGAAAGACTTTAGTATCATTTTGGATTCTTTCTATTTCAGATGTGGGACTTAAAAATGCAGTGCTTATGACAAGCAGAATGATTCTTCTTATTGTTGGCACATCAATCATGACACTTACAACCACACCAAATCAGCTTACTGATGGTTTGGAGAAATCACTTGGCTTCATGAAAAAGTTCAATGTGCCAGTACATGAGATTTCAATGATGATGTCAATTGCCCTCAGATTCATTCCAATCCTTATTGAGGAGACAGACAAAATCATGAAGGCACAAATGGCTAGAGGCGCTGATTTTGAATCAGGCGGTCTTATTACAAAGGCTAAAAACATGGTGCCACTTTTAGTGCCACTTTTTGTTTCAGCTTTCAGAAGAGCTAACGATTTATCACTTGCCATGGAGGCAAGATGTTATAATGGTGGCGAAGGACGTACAAAGATGCATCCCCTCAAGTATAATTCACTTGATCAGCGAGCATATATTTGTGTAGCCCTTTACATCATCCTATTTTTTGCAGTAAAGGTTATTTTATAATATGAGAGTAATGATAGTAGTTGCCTATGATGGCAGTAACTATAGTGGCTGGCAGATTCAGCCAAACGGAGTAACAATCGAACAGAAATTGAACGAGGCCCTCACGGATCTTCTTCAGGAGCCAATTTCGATTATGGGAGCAAGCCGTACAGATGCAGGTGTTCATTCCCTTGGAAATGTAGCTGTCTTTGATACTAATTCAAGAATGCCAGCTGACAAAATCAGCTTTGCTCTGAATCAGCGTTTGCCTGACGATATCGTAGTTCAGTATTCTTGCCAGGTGGAGGACGATTTCCATCCACGTTATGCTGCTTGCCACAAGACATACGAATATAAGATTTTAAATCGCAAGATGCCAGACCCTACAAAGCGCAAAGATACATTCCACTATTATTACGATTTGGATGTAGATAAAATGAATGAAGCAGCAGCTTACCTTATCGGTCAGCACGATTTCACTTCATTCTCATCAGTAAAGGCACAGGTTAAATCCCGTGTCCGCACCATCTACACCGCAAAAGTCTACAAAGAAGACGATGTCATCCATATCCGCCTTACAGGAGATGGATTCCTATACAACATGGTTCGTATCATCGCCGGCACCCTTATCAAAGTAGGTGCAGGAGAGATGGAGCCAATGTACATGCTTGAAATATTCCGTGGCCGCAACCGCGAGCTTGCTGGCCCAACCGCTCCAGCTCACGGACTTACTATGATTGGAATTGAGTACGAGTAAAAATTATGTTGACGGATACGGATTCCTATTGTACAATGTAACGGTTGATGTAGTAAGGAGACTTGCGTCCATTAGCCCGGAGGCAGGTTTTACTATAACATTCCTTGCAGGTGCCCGGACATCACCGGCTTGGGAGCTTTTTTAGATTTATTTAAGGAGGAATTCTCATGAATACTTATATGCCAAACCCATCTCAGATTGAGAGAAAATGGTATGTAGTTGACGCTGAGGGCCAGACACTTGGACGTCTTTCAGCAGAAGTTGCAAAGGTTTTAAGAGGTAAGAATAAGCCAGTCTTCACTCCACACGCAGATTGTGGTGACTATGTAATCGTAGTTAATGCAGAGAAGATTAAGGTTACAGGTAAGAAGCTTGATCAGAAGATTTACTATCATCACTCAGATTATGTTGGTGGTATGAAGGAGACTTCTCTTCGCGATATGCTTAACACACATCCAGAGAGAGTTATCGAGCACGCTGTTAAGGGCATGCTTCCAAAGGGACCACTTGGTCGTCAGATGTACACAAAGCTTTTCGTATACGCTGGACCAGAGCACAAGCAGCAGGCACAGAAGCCAGAAGTGCTTACATTTTAATAGGAGGTAGATCATGGCTAAGAATACAACAAAGTATTATGGAACTGGTAGAAGAAAGTCTTCAGTTGCTAGAGTATATCTTGTACCTGGCACAGGTAAGATCACTATAAATAAGAGAGATATTGACGAGTACCTTGGTCTTGAGACATTAAAGGTAGTTGTTCGTCAGCCACTTGTAGCTACAAACACAGCTGACAAGTTCGACGTTATCGTTAACGTAAAGGGTGGCGGATACACTGGCCAGGCTGGTGCTATCAGACACGGTATCTCACGTGCACTCCTTGAGGTAGATGCTGAGTACAGACCTACACTTAAGGCTGCTGGATTCCTTACAAGAGATCCTAGAATGAAAGAGCGTAAGAAGTACGGCTTAAAGGCTGCACGTCGCGCACCTCAGTTCTCAAAGAGATAATTATTGTTGCAAATTGTGCAACTACAAAAATGCTCCAGGAAGCTTGCTTCCTTGGAGCTTTTTTATTTGCAGTAATATTTATCTCGTAATAAAATAAATATAGATACTATTTACAAGGAGTACACAATGCAAGAATTAGTTTTACACAGAGTATACAAACACTTCAAAGGGGATTATTATTTGGTTGAGGATATAGCTAGGGATTCTGAGACACAGGAAGAAATGGTAGTATATCGCAAGCTGTACGATGATGGTTCTTTGTGGGTAAGACCAAAGGAAATGTTTTTATCGGAAGTGGATCATGAAAAGTATCCAGAGGTTACTCAGAAATATAGATTTGAGCTTCAGGAGATTGCTAGTAAAAAGAATCATTAGCTATTTATTGGTTTATGTTTTGTGAGAGGTATTATTACATGACCAAGATGATGAAAAGAGCTTTAATCAATCTAGGGTTCAGAGTTTTTGTATTCCTATTTATATTGGGGGCATACATCTTTCATAAAGAGATTTTGGTAGGTTTTATGACCCATGAGTTTACCTTTGGAATTTCAGAGTATGGTATCAGCCCATTGCATGTTCTGTGGGGGATATTTATGGTGATGATGCTACAGCATATCATTCCCCATAAGTATCTTTCTATGGCCTATTTTAAAGGTGATGTTAAAACCTTTAATGAGGTTGAGGGATACTCAAGGCTGGATCTTTTAGAATTTGTCCAGCAGATGAATGTAAGAGCTTGGATTGTAATGCTAGTCTGGTTGACATTTAATGCTGTGTTTGCAGTATTGTATCTCTTTAAGGTAATAGGTGCGGCGGACATGTTGATGCTGACTGTATTTTTCTATTTGTGCGATTATATATGCATTCTTATTTTCTGTCCGTTTCAGTCATTTATCATGCATAACAAATGCTGTATTAACTGCAGAATCTATGACTGGGGATATTTCATGATGTTTACCCCAATGCTGTTTATAAAGAATTTCTTTTCATGGAGTCTTTTTTTTACGGCACTTATCGTCCTTATTAAATGGGAAGTGGGCTATGCGAAACATCCAGAGACATTTTGGTTTGGAAGTAATAAACATCTGCAGTGTGCAAATTGTAAAGAGAAGCTTTGTATTATAAAGAACAGAAAAGGTCATGAAAGAGTTTAATAAGGCTTTATCGAATTTCATAAATGATGCTGCGGCAGGTGGAGCAGTGAGGCATCTGGCTGACCTGGGATATTCTATATCACAGATAGCAGATGAGCTTGATTATCCTATCTCCAAAGAAAAGATTGCAGGCTATATGTGGGAGCATTTTCTTAATATTGGTAAAATCTCATTAGAGGAACCAAAGGCGTCCCATGAGAAAGCGTCCTTCATCAAAGAGCAGGATAGTTTTGGACGAATTAGCTTTAGGAGAGTAACTGAAAACATTGATAATTCATATAAGAAATACGTCCAATGTGATTTCGGAAGGCTGCTATATAAACGGGATGAAGCCTTTATAAAGCAGCTAGAAAAATTAAATCCAGGTGATAGAGAATACATAGAGCTTATGCCTTGGCCACTTACGCCTGTGTACCATGAATTGGATGAAAGAATGATTAGAATAAGAAATATAATATAAGTTTAAATAATTGCTTCAAGGCTCTTCCTTGAAGCAATTTTTTTTGATATACTATGTTACTGTACAAGTTTAACAGCTTAAAGTATTAAAGTAACATGGAGGAGTAATTAATTGAAGAAAGGTAATCGAGGTAGTTTCTCGGGAAAGATTGGTTTTGTGCTTTCAGCAGCTGGAGCATCAGTAGGATTAGGAAATATTTGGAGATTCCCTTACTTATGTGCTAAATATGGAGGAGGAATCTTTTTAATTGTTTATATAGTTCTTGCTTTAACATTTGGATACACAATGATCGTTGCAGAGACTGCAATAGGACGCGCTACAAGCAAAAGCCCAGTAGGGGCATTCAAGGATTTAAGTCACAACAAAATAATGGGATTAGGAGGATGGATTAATGCAATTATTCCAATTCTTATCGTTCCTTATTATTCTGTTATTGGTGGCTGGGTATGTAAGTACTTATTTGAATATATCACAGCAGATGTTAATGAAATCGCTACAGATAGTTTCTTTGTAGATTTTATTACAAATGGCTATGATGCAGAATTTTGGTTTATCGTATTTACGATATTAGTTTTATTTGTTATATACAAGGGTGTAGAAAATGGTATTGAGCGAGTTTCAAAATTCGTGATGCCAATCCTGGTAGTTCTTGCCATTATTATTTGTATTTATTCAGTTACAAGACCAGGGGCATTTAGTGGAGTAAAATATTTATTTATCCCTAATTTTAACCATTTTTCAATCATGACAATTGTTACTGCTATGGGGCAGATGTTTTATTCATTATCAATTGCCATGGGTATTCTTATTACATTTGGTTCTTATGTAAAGAAAGAAGTCAGCATCGAGGAATCTACAAAGCAGGTAGAGATTTTTGATACTGCAATTGCTATTATGGCAAGCCTTATGATTATCCCAGCTGTGTTTGCTTTCTCAGGTGGAGATGAAAGCACATTAAATGCTGGCCCATCACTTATGTTTATCACAATGCCAAAGATTTTTGCCAGCATGGGATTTGGAAGAATTATCGGAATTCTTTTCTTTGCGTTAGTTTTGTTTGCTGCAGTAACAAGCGCGATTGCACTTACAGAAAGTGCTGTTTCCACATTTGAAGATGAATTCAAGTGGAGCAGAAAGTTTGGAACAAACGTTATGGCTGTTATCATGGTTGTTCTTGGAAGCTTATCATCACTTGGCAATGGACCACTTGCGAATGTTAAAATCATTGGCATGCAGTTTTTGGATTTCTTTGATTTCCTTACAAACTCAGTAATGATGCCTATAGCAGCCTTTGCTACATGTATTCTTATTACTAAGTTTATGACAGTAGAAAGACTGGAAGCAGAAGTTGAGCAGGAGAATCATCCATTTAAGAGAAAGGCTGTATTCTCTTTCATGATTAAATTCCTTTGCCCATTGTTTGTTGTTATTATTTTGATTAGTGCTATACTTAACGTGTTTGGGATTATTTCAATGTAAAACATATGATAACAGAAGAAATCAGAGCAGATTTATTTGCAAACCAGGATATTAAATATAGGGATTTTCAAAGCAAGCTTACACCAACGATTGCAGAAGGTTCAGCTATCGGAGTACGCACTCCAATCCTTCGCAAACTTGCAAAAGGGTATAGTAAGCGGGCGGATGTGGCAGATTTTCTTGATGATTTGCCACATCAGTATTTTGATGAGAATCAGATTCATGCATTCTTGATTAGTGAAATCAAGGATTATGATGAGTGTATAACTAGGCTCAATCAGTTTCTGCCATATGTGGACAACTGGGCTACATGTGACCAGATGTCACCAAAGTGCTTTAAAAAGAATCATGATTTGTTGCCTGGGCAGCTGTTAAAATGGATTGGTACAAATGACGTTTATACAATCAGGTTTGCTATTGTCTCTTATATGTCCCAGTTCTTGGATGAAGATTTTGACGAAGAATATTTGAAAATAGTTGCATCAGTTAAATCTGATGAATACTACATAAATATGGCTATAGCTTGGTATTTCGCCACAGCTCTTGCTAAGCAGTACGAGGCGGCTTTACCATACATAGAAAACAATATGCTTGATAAATGGACTCATAATAAGGCTATTCAAAAATCTATTGAAAGCTACAGAGTCACAGATGAACACAAGCAGTATCTTAGATCTTTAAAACGGAAGTAATAAACTATGAAATCACGACAAACATCTGAATCATTCTTACTAAGCGCTATAGTTTCTGCTTCAGGGGGCTTTCAGGATGCCTATACCTACAATCTTAGGGATAAGGTATTTGCAAACGCTCAAACAGGAAATATTGTCCTTATGTCTCAGCATTTAATGCAAAGAGAGTGGACTAAAGGATTGCGTTACTTACTGCCAATTCTTTCTTTTGCAGTAGGAATTCTTATAGCAGAGCAAGTAAGTTTTCATTATCGAAACGCTAAAAAAATTCATTGGCGTCAGATAGTTCTTTTAATAGAAATCATAGTTTTGTCGGCAGTGGCTTTTTTGCCAGCATCATTAAATGTACTGGCCAATGTTTTAGTATCCTTAGCATGTGCCATGCAGGTTCAGTCATTTAGAAAGGTAAACGGATATCCTTATGCCAGCACCATGTGCATTGGCAACCTTAGAAGCGGTACAGAGAGCCTTTCTGTATACCTTAGAAATCATGAAAAAGGTGCTTTAAAAAAGGCAATGCACTACTATGGCATTATTATCGTATTTGCGATAGGAGCAGGTATCGGTGGAATTTTATCTATACTTTTAGGATATAGGTGTATTTTAATATCAAGTATGTTATTATTATTAGCGTTTTTAATGATGCGAAAAGAGCATCTATAAATCTTTGGGAGATATGATTTAAATGAAACCGCTAAAGTTAACATCTATTCATTTAATACCATTAAGCTTTCTTATTACCATTGTAATAGGAGGGCTTATTTTAATGTTACCGTTTGCATCGGCAGATGGTAGTTGGACTGGGTTTATCCCATCGCTATTCACCGCAACTACATCAGCATGTGTTACCGGTCTTACAGTTGTAAATGTGGCTACCCACTATAGCCTATTAGGCAAAATAATCATTCTTTTGCTTATTCAGGCAGGTGGTCTTGGAATCATAACAGTTGTTTCCATGATTATGCTTATTACTCAAAAGAAGTTTTCAATTGCCGACCGTAAAATGCTTCAAGAATCACTTAACCTGGAAACAGACGTAGGAGTATTGAAGCTGCTCATCAGAATCTTTAAGGATGTGGCAAAGGTTGAAACATTTGGAGCCGCTGTATATGCTATAGATTTTATTCCTAGATTTGGCGTGGCAAGAGGCATCTGGTATTCGGTATTCACATCTATATCAGCCTTTTGTAATGCGGGAATAGATATATTTGGAGATAGCAGTTTAATAGAATATCATGACAATCCGCTGATTATGATTAATACAATGTTTTTAATTGTTATGGGTGGTTTAGGATATGTAGTCTGGTTTGATATGTCTGAAAAGATTAGATATGGAATCAAGCAGAAATACAATCCAGTTATAATTTTTAAAAGATTTAATGAGCACACGAAGCTAGTCTTAAGCGTAACATTTTCACTGATTATTATAGGTGCTGTCCTTATCTTTATAGCTGAGTACAATAATATATATACTATTGGTCATTTCTCTTTAATAGATAAGATTATCAACAGCTTCTTTGAATCGGTTACCTTGAGAACTGCAGGCTTTGCTTCATTTACACAGGAAAACATGACAGATTTTTCTTGTGTTATATCGTATATTTGGATGTTTATAGGTGGTTCGCCTATAGGTACAGCAGGTGGTGTTAAGACAGTTACAATTTATTTGGCGCTGTTGAATATCGTTTCATATATCAGAGATGATGACCAAACAATTACTTTTAACAGACGAGTGACAGAAGAAAACATGAGAAAGGCCACAGTTATTGTTTCTGTAGCTGCTTTTACAATCGTTGTTCTTACACTTGCATTGATTTCAACAAATCCTATTAATATGCAGGACGGTTTATATGAAATCATTAGTGCATCTGCCACAGTGGGACTTACCAGAGGATTGACCGGCAGTCTCAATCTGGCAGGCCAGTTAATCATTATTCTTGCAATGTATTTAGGCAGAATAGGACCTATATCCCTTGCAATTTTCTTTGCAGGTAAAAGACATAAAAATAATAAATGTAAATATTTAGAAGGAAGCTTCTTTGTAGGATAGGAGACATTATGAAAAAATCAATTGCAGTATTAGGACTTGGAAAATATGGTGCCAGTTTGGCAAAAAATATGTATGAAATGGGCGCTGATGTTTTAATCGTCGACCAGGATCAGGATAAGCTCAAAGAGCTTAATGGTTTCTGTACAGCTGCTGTATGTGCAGACATTACAAACGAAGATGAGGTTATTTCACTAGGCCTTAAAAATATGGATATCGTTGCGGTAGCTATGGCAGGTAATCTTGCTGCAAGTATCATGGCTGTTGCAGTTGCCAAGGAACAGGGTGTTCCACTTATTGTTGCCAAAAGTTCTTCAGACAGAATGACATCTATTCTTAAAAAGATTGGTGCCAACAAAGTAATCGTTCCTGAGGAGTACGGCGGAGAGCAGTCTGCTAGAATTCTTTCTTCAGACACATTCCTTGATTATTTCAAGGTGGATGGCAACCTTTGTATGATTGAAATCAATCCTCTTCAAAAATGGGTTGGCAAAAACATGATGGAATTGAATGTACGTAAAAATTATAATGCCAACGTTATTGCTTTAAAACGCGGATCAAGTTGGAAAATTTTGAATCCAGCAGAGGCGCTTAACGCAGACGATTTGTTGCTTATAGTTGTTGAGCGTAAAGACTTACATAGATTAAATAAATAATTAATAGATATCTACACAAATTGTTGACAATTACTAAGTATACTTTTTAAAATAGAAGTACTGCTTTTAGATTGGAGACAATAATTGGAACTTAATAGTTTTTACGACTTTTATGCGAATAATTGGATTACAAATGCAATAATAGTAGTAGGAGCAACTGTCATAGCTTTGCTCCTTGCTTATTTATTGCCTTTTTTTGATAATAAAATCTGTAGTAAAATCGGCTTGAATTTACAAGGCGGTGTCAGCTCCAGCAAAAATGCTGGAAAAAGTTCTCTTATCAGACGAACTATCTTAAATGCCGCTTTTGTAATTTATCTTTGCTTTCTATTTTATCTTGTACTCCTTGCCAGAACACCAAATCCTGATTATGTTGTTCGTAATGCAGGATTTAGTATTTTCACTATGACATGGCAGGATATTGAGCTCCCAGAAGAAGAGTTTATCGAGTTCTATCTTAATGTTATGGTATTTATTCCTATGGGATATTTACTTCCATATATTTTCAGATGGTTTAGAAATCATGCATGGAGCAGATCACTTCTTATGTGCTTTGTGTCATCGCTGGTTATCGAGAATTTACAGCTTATTACAAAGCGCGGTACATACGATACTGCTGATGTTATCGCAGATACATTTGGAGGTTTTGTTGGTATAGCTCTTTACATGCATAGAGCATATACTCTTACAAATCCAGAGTGGAAAAAGGACCTAAAATATTACCGCCGATGGAAAAAGCTGGCAAAGAATGGGGTGTTGTTCCCATTTGCCAAAAGGCTTGCTATTAGTCGAGTTATTATCCAGGCTACAGATGAGGATGAGATTTGGAATTTCTATGTAAAGGATTTGGGCTTCCAGATTAAGAAAATTATTATCCCAAAGGATGTTACTCAGACAAATCTATTACTATCAATGGGTAAGACTTCTCTTGAGGTTCATTGTGTAAATAGAAATGTAGATATACCATCTCAGTCAATTGTTCTTTCACATCACAATGTCGATGGTATTAAACGAAGGCTTGATAAAGCTAACATAACAAGTGAATGTGGAACGGACCCATACACAAATCATAGAATGCTGACTGTGATGGGCCCGGATGATACTAAGATTATTTTCCTTGAATCTTAGGTTTATTCAGTTTTAAGATTCATGTACCATCTGAATACGGCAACACCGATAATGATGGCATATCCTGCAATACTGAGGATTGAAGGAATCTCTCCAAGGAAGATGATTCCAAGGATTGCAGCAAATACAACCTGTGTATAGTCAAATACAGATATCTCTTTTGCAGGTGCATATTTATAAGCTGTGGTGATTGAGAACTGTCCCAATGATGCGCTTACGCCAGCCATAAGCAGGCATAGCAGTTGCGATGGACTCATTGGTGCAAAATCTGTAATTAAAAATGGTAGAGTCACTACACATGAAAAGAACGAAAAATAAAATACAATAACAGGAGTTTTTACACCCTGTTGTCCAAGCTTGCGGACACAAACATATGCTGTTCCTGCGCCAAAGCCTCCAAATAGGCCGATGAGTGCAGGAACAGTTTCTGTTATAAGGCCTGTTGGTCTGATGATGAATAATGCGCCAATAAAAGCAATGATAGTAGCTGCGATATCAACACGCTTTGGATATTCCTTCAAAATAAAAATAGAAAGAATAATAGCAAAGAATGGTGAGAGTTTGTTTAGCATGTTGGCGTCGGCAATTCCTAATCTATCGATAGCGTAGAAGTTTGCAATAAGTCCTGATGTTCCGAAAAAGCATCTTGCAAACAAAGGTGGAATACTTGGTCTTTCAACTTTAATTCCTACGTTGGCCTTTAGAAGAGCTGCAATGGCGACAAACATTGCCACGAAGTTTCTAAAGAAAGCTTTTTGCATAGTTGGCAAATCGCCTGAGATACGGACAAAGAATGTCATTAATGAAAAGCCAACAGCGGCTAGTAGGATACATATTATTCCTTTGAGTTTATTATTTTTAGTCATAATGGGTCTCCTAAATCTTGATTATTCCCCAAACACATATCATACAATTAAAGAGTATATCACGTAATATTGATGAATTGTATAGATTTCTGTTTTTCTGTCAGCAAGAAGTCATAGCTAAATTATGTGAATTGCACCTTATAAAGTTGGTATTGAAGTTGCAAGAAAAAAATTGGTAAAATAAGCATAGTAGGAAGGGGGAGAGACTATGCACAGAATGTCAACAAAAGAAATTTTGGCGGAATCTTTCAAAGAGTTGGCAGAGAAAAAACCAATTAATAAAATTACGATTACAAATATCACTGATAATTGTGGAATGACACAGCCTACTTTTTACAATCATTTTAGGGACAAATATGATTTGATTACCTGGATTTATTTGCAGGAAGCACAAAAGCATATTAAAGATGTAGGGAAAGATGGCTGGACATGGAAGGATACAATTAATTGTAATCTACAGTATTTTATGGACAACAAGTCTTTTATAATCAATGCATTAAAGAATACCAAGGGGATGGATTCTTTTGTTTTTCAGATGGCCAATACAAACCGTGATTTACTTGTGAAAGAAGTGAAAAGTAAAACAGGAAAAGATGAGTTATCTGATGAAATGATGGCGTTGATCAAGATGTACGTATGTGGCATTTGTCAGTATGTATGTGGCTGGTTATTGGAACCAAATCCAATGCCATGCGATAAACTGGCTGGCATTATACAGGAATTCGCCCCTAGTGAAATACGTCCATTTATCGGCGCTTGATTTTGTAAAATTAAATCAATGCAAAATGAGTTTATATTTGCGTTTAGCTATATATCGACTTTCTGTAATATCGTTGATACATTATTATTGTACACAATACTAATGTGAACGAATTATAGGAGAGTATAAAATGACAAAAACATCAGATAAGGTTTTATGTTTGGAGAATCAGCTTTGTTTTCCATTGTATGCATGTGCTAAGGAGGTTGTACGTAAGTATAGAAAGCCCCTTGAGGAACTTAATCTTACCTACACTCAGTATATTGTTATGATGGCTTTATGGCAGGCTGGCGATTTGACTGAAGGAGAAATTGGAAAGTGCGTGCATTTGGATTCAGGCACTTTGGCTCCACTTTTAAAGCGATTAGAAAAGCAAGGCATGATTACCAGAGGAAGATCTGAAAAGGATGAGCGAAAGCTTGTTATTAAGCTTACAGATGAGGGACAGGCATTAAAAGAAAAAGCAAAAAAGGTTCCTGCTCAAATGAAAGGGTGCCTAAATCTTTCAGATGAGGAAAAGGCTCAGTTAAAGAAGCTACTGGATAAGGCTATGCAAGGAATTGGTGAAGAATAAAATAGATTTTTACAATCTTCACATAGATTTCAGATAAGTAACAGTACAAGTTCATAATGGGAGAGTAATATACAATCATCGCAAGAGCGATAAAACTTTTTCATATATCATTCTCCCAAAAAAAGCTGCTGGCGGGCAGCTTTTTTTACTTTGTATTTATAATTGAAAATGATTATCAACAGGAGTATAATGATTTTACAAAATCGAATCACACGCAATTGATGCGACGGAATGATAAAATCATTTAAGAGGTGTATATATGGAAAAGGAATTTGATATTCAAGCGTATATGACAGCTGGTGTAGAGCGAGTTGTAAAGGATTCAATTCGTGCTACTCTGAAAGATCCAGCTGAAAGCATTTTTATGGCAAAGTTTGCATTAGCAACAAAGAAAGCTGCTGATGTTAGAAAGAAATTCAAGGAAGAGGGCTTACATGTTCCTCCATTCCTAATTGCATCAATCACTAGCAATTGCAACTTACATTGTGCTGGCTGTTATTCTCGTCAGAACGACGCCACAAAGGATTGCGAGCCTGTAAATCAGCTTAGTGATGAACAGTGGCTTACCATCTTCGATGAAGCAGAGGATTTAGGAATCAGCTTTATTCTTTTGGCAGGTGGAGAACCTCTTCTTAGAAAAGGTGTTATCAAGGCAGCAGCAAAGAAGCCTAATATTCTTTTCCCAATCTTTACAAATGGAGTATTCATTAGTGATGAGTACTTTGAATTATTTGATAAAAACAGAAACCTTGTGCCAATCATGAGTATTGAAGGCCACAAGGAAGCAACTGACAGCCGTCGTGGCGAAGGAATTTACGATAAGCTTATTTCAAACATGGAAACATTCAAAAAGAATGGTCAAATATTCGGCAATTCAGTTACAGTTACTACAGAAAACTTTGACGATGTCCTTTCTGATGATTTTGTATCTATGCTTCAGGGATATGGTTGCAAGGCTGTAATCTATGTTGAGTATGTTCCTGTATCAGATGAGAGCAAGCACCTTGCCCTTAGCGAGGAGCAGGAAGAGCAGCTTAGAGCTAGAATTGCCACTCTTCGTGAGGATTATGAGGACATGGTATTCATTTCCTTCCCAGGTGATGAAAAGTCATCAGGCGGATGTGTTGCAGCAGGCAGAGGATTTTTCCACATCAATTCCCATGGTGGAGCTGAGCCATGCCCATTCTCGCCATTTTCCGACACAAACGTAATGGACATGGGCCTTCGAGGAGCCATTTCGTCACGTCTCTTCCAGGTACTCCAGGCAGGCGACATCCTAAAGGATAACCATGTAGGCGGTTGCGTCCTCTTCGAAAAGAAGGAACAAGTGGAGGCAATCCTAAAGGAAGCGTAGGATGCCTACTCTCATTAATAATAGAGGAACAAGTGGATTATGCAATTAGGTGTTGATTTTTTGCCACACTTGTAGCATTATATGTAAGGAATTTAATATGAGACGGGAGCTTGTAGACAGGCTGAGAGGAAGGTGTGACCTTCGACCGAGAACCTGATTTGGATAATGCCAACGTAGGGACGCCGATTAATAATGATATTGATATTATGCGGAAGCTATTTGAGAAATCAGGTAGCTTCCGTTTTTTTATGCAAAAAAGGAGGAATAATGGAATTTAATAGCGAGCTTTATTTTATTACAGACAGTACACCTTATGAGCTAGATGAATTCCTGTGGCGAGTTGAGGATGCCTTAAAGGGCGGCGTAACTTTGATGCAGCTTCGAGAAAAAAATCGTACCACAAAGGAATATATTGAACTGGCACAGGCTGTCCATGAGATTTGCAGAAAGTACAATGTTCCGCTGATTATTGATGATCGTGTGGATGTAATGCTTGCTGTGGATTGCGAGGGGGTCCATTTAGGGGCAGAGGATATGCCACTTGAGATGGCAAGAAGGCTTATCGGTCCTGATAAGATTTTGGGAGCTACTGCCAAGAAAGTTGATGTGGCGAAGGCAGCCTATGAGGCTGGTGCGGATTATCTGGGAGTTGGAGCTATTTATCCAACTACAACGAAGGTGAAAACAATTATTACATCAACAGAGACATTGGATGCAATATGTAAGGCAGTTCCTATACCAGTTAATGCTATTGGCGGCTTGAATGCGTCAAACATGGACGTATTAAAAGGAATTGACATAGCTGGAGTATGCGCTGTTTCAGCCATTATGAAAGCAGAGTCGCCACGAAATGCTGCTGAAAGTATGAAAAAGAAATTTAGGGAGATAAAAGGATGAAGGTAGTTTTATCAATTGCAGGAAGTGATAGCAGCGGTGGAGCTGGAATACAGGCAGATTTAAAAACTATGACTGCTCACAAAGTCTATGGAATGACAGCAATCACTGCACTTACAGCACAAAATACCACAGGGGTTACAGAGATTGTGGAATCATCGCCACATTTTTTGGAAGAGCAAATCGATGCTTGTCTTTCTGATATACCAGCAGATGCAGTAAAAATTGGAATGCTTCCATCAGTGGAGCAAGTACGAGTGGTAGCTAGAAAGCTTAAGGAGTTTGGTGCAAGGAATATTGTGGTGGATCCGGTTATGGTGGCTACAAGCGGAAGTAGATTGATGGAAAATTCCACCCCAGAAGTGATGGCAAAAATGTTGTTTCCTCTGGCTAGAGTTATTACACCTAATATACCTGAAGCCGAAGTGCTAACGGGGATGCAGATAGAAGACAAGATAGATATGGAGCAGGCAGCCAAAAAGCTTGGTGAAAAATATGGATGTGGAGTTCTTGTAAAAGGCGGTCACTGCGTGGAGGATGCTAGCGATGTTCTTTTTGACAATGGATGTGTTACATGGTTTGAAGGGGAAAGAATTCATAGCACTAACACCCATGGAACAGGCTGCACATTATCAAGTGCCATTGCATCGAATTTGGCGCTGGGGTATGACTTAAAAGATTCTATCGTAAATGCGAAGTCATATATTGAAAAAGCTATCGGTGCAAATCTGGATTTGGGAAAAGGAAGTGGGCCACTTAATCATTGTGTGGCCAGCTAGAAGGAAAGGAGAAGTAATGGTTTTCTTAAATGGAAAAGAGTATGAGTTAGCAAACAAGACGCTTGCTACTGTACTGGATGATTTTAAATTTGACGTCAGAACTATTGCTGTGGAGATTAACGAAGAAATCATCTCTAAGACAACATTTAATGAGACCATCTTAAAGGATGGGGATGTTGTTGAGGTAGTAAGTTTTGTAGGAGGCGGCTGATTGATACCGACAAAAGATGAGTTCTATAAAGCACTTGTAGATAGACATGGTGCAGAAAATCAAAAAAAATTCGATGAGGCTGTGGTTGCAATATGTGGGCTTGGTGGCTTGGGATCCAATATAGCAACATGTCTTGCAAGGGCGGGCATAGGCCACTTGATTTTGATTGACTATGATTTTGTAGATGTAAGCAATCTCCATAGACAGCATTACAAAATCAATCAGGTTGGTATGAAAAAAACTGATGCAATGGCGGCTAATCTACATGAAATAAATCCATACATAAAGATTGAGACTCATAACATAAAGCTGACAGAGGCTAACACAAAGCCATTGATAGAAAAGGCAGATATTGTCTGTGAGGCTTTTGACTCACCTGAAAGTAAGGCTATGCTTGTTAATCTGGTACTAGAGCAAATGTCAGATAAATATATTCTATCTAGCTCGGGAATGGCGGGATTTGGCAGTGCAAATGATATAAAGACTAGAAGAGTATCAAAGAGATTCTACCTTTCCGGCGATGGTGTTAGCGATGTTAATGCTGGTATTGGATTGGTTTCATCTAGAGTGATGGTCTGCGGAGCCCAGGAAGCACATATGGTACTTAAAATTCTCATTGGAGAATTAGAAGCATAAAAATGAAAGAGGAAAATGGAATGGAAAATGACAAACTGGTAATCGGTGGAAAAGAATTTGATTCTCGTTTTATTTTGGGATCAGGAAAATATTCAATGAAGCTTATTGAGGCAGCAACCAAAGATGCTGGAGCAGAAATAATCACTCTTGCGGTTCGAAGAACGAATACCAAGGATGAAGAAAATATTTTGGATTATATTCCAAAGAATGTAACTTTACTTCCAAATACGAGTGGCGCAAGAGATGCAAAGGAAGCAGTGAGAATAGCTAGGCTTGCAAGGGAGCTTGGTTGTGGTGATTTCGTAAAAATCGAGATTATGAGGGATACAAAGTATTTACTTCCTGATAATTACGAAACAATAAAAGCAACAGAAATCCTTGCAAAAGAAGGCTTTGTAGTTATGCCTTATATGTATCCAGATTTGAATGTTGCAAGAGAATTGCAAAATGTTGGAGCTGCATCCATCATGCCACTTGCATCACCTATAGGTTCAAATAAGGGCTTGGCTACAAAAGAGTTTATACAGATTCTTATTGATGAAATAGATTTGCCTATTATAGTAGATGCTGGAATTGGAAAGCCATCACAGGCATGTGAAGCAATGGAAATGGGGGCTGCGGCAATAATGGCAAATACTGCGCTTGCAACAGCAGGAGATTTGACACTTATGGCTTCAGCATTCAAGGATGCTATTGAAGCAGGAAGAAAAGCATACTTGGCAGGCCTTGGAAGAGTGCTTACTCGTGGCGCAGCAGCATCAGATCCACTTACAGGTTTCTTACATTAGGAGGCATCATGGAAAACACATTTTTATTTGACTCAAAGGAATTATCTGCAACAGGGCTAGAGCGCAAGCATCAGATTGAGACTGACCCTTCATCTAGAATCAATCACATGGAATACTTGCCAGGTATGGATATTATTGAGTCGGATGTACGTAAAAACGTAATGGAACATTTTGATTCCTACGATTACAACAAATATACAGCTGCAGATGTCAGAAGAGCACTAGCCAACGATAAATGCACAATAGAGGATTTTAAGGCACTTCTTTCTCCAGCTGCGGAACCTTTTTTGGAACAGATGGCAAAGAAGGCACAGCAGGAAACAAGTAAGCACTTCGGAAATACGGTATATCTTTTCACACCAATCTATATAGCCAACTACTGCGAGAATTACTGCGTATACTGCGGATTTAACTGTTACAACAAAATCAAAAGATTAAAGCTTTCATATGAGCAAATAGAGCATGAAATGCAGGTTATTGCAGATAGTGGAATGGAGGAAATACTGATTCTTACCGGAGAAAGTCCTGCAAAATCAGACGTTGAATATATAGGCGAGGCATGTAAGATTGCCAGAAAATATTTCAAAATGGTTGGAATCGAAATATATCCGGTAAACGTAAAGGATTACAAATATTTGCATGAGTGTGGAGCTGATTATGTTACTGTTTTTCAGGAAACATACGATTCTGATAAGTATGAGACACTGCATTTGATGGGCAACAAGAGAATCTGGCCATACAGATTTGATGCTCAGGAAAGGGCACTTATGGGTGGAATGCGTGGAGTTGCTTTTTCTGCACTTTTGGGGCTTTCAGATTTCAGAAAGGATGCCCTGGCATCAGCCTTGCATGTCTACTATTTACAGCGCAAATACCCTTATGCAGAGATGTCATTATCATGTCCTAGACTTCGACCAATTATCAATAATGACACAATCAATCCACTTGATGTAGGGGAAAAGCAGTTGTGCCAGATTATTTGTGCTTATCGTATATTTTTACCTTTCTGTGGCATTACAGTTTCTTCTAGAGAGACTGCAGCTTTTAGAAATGGAATTGTAAAGATAGCTGCGACAAAGGTTTCTGCAGGAGTGTCTACAGGTATTGGCGACCATGAGGAGAAATATACAGGTGAGGAGTCACAGGACCCTTCAGGTGATGAGCAGTTTGAAATATCTGATGGCAGAAGCTTAGGCACAATGTATGTAGACATTTCTGATGAAGGTTTACAACCAGTTTTCAACGATTACATATATGTTTAAAGGAGAAGAATAATGAGAAAATACACAACACAGATGGACGCAGCAAGACAGGGGATTATTACTCTAGAAATGAAGCAGGTGGCGCTGAAGGAATATCGCACACCTGAGGAAATCATGGAGCTTGTTGCCAAGGGACAGGTTGCTATTCCAGCAAATGTAAACCATAAGTGTCTTAATCCAGAAGGTGTAGGCAGTATGCTTCGTACAAAAATAAATGTCAATCTTGGTGTATCCCGTGACTGTAAGGATTACGATATCGAAATGCAAAAGGTTATGGCTGCAGTGGATATGGGGGCCGAGGCCATTATGGATTTATCCAGCCATGGAAACACAGAGCCATTTAGAAAGAAGCTGGTAGATGAATGTCCAGCAATGATAGGCACAGTGCCTATTTACGACAGCGTAATCCATTATCAGAGAGATTTGGCTACATTGACAGCAAAGGACTTTATAGATGTTGTTCGCCTTCACGCTGAAAATGGAGTAGACTTTGTTACACTTCACTGCGGAATTACACGTAAGACAATCGATCAGATAAAGCTTCATAAAAGAAAGATGAACATTGTATCAAGAGGTGGTTCGCTTGTATTTGCCTGGATGTCTATGACAGGGGAGGAGAACCCATTTTATGAATACTATGATGAGATTTTGGATATCTGTCGCCAGTATGATGTGACAATATCCCTTGGTGATGCATGCAGACCTGGCTGTCTTGCTGATGCCAGTGATGTGTGTCAGATAGAAGAATTGGTACGCTTAGGAGAGCTAACAAAGCGTGCATGGGCCAAGGATGTGCAGGTTATGGTGGAAGGTCCAGGCCATATGCCAATGGACGAAATTGCTGCGAATATGAAGATTCAGCAGAAGGTTTGTATGGGCGCCCCATTCTACGTACTTGGACCTCTTGTTACTGATATTGCTCCAGGATATGACCATATCACATCAGCAATCGGAGGGGCGATAGCGGCTCAAAACGGTGCAGCATTTCTTTGTTATGTTACACCTGCGGAACACTTGGCTTTGCCTAATCTTGAGGATGTTAAACAGGGAATCATTGCATCAAAGATTGCAGCACATGCAGCAGATATTGCTAAGCATGTACCACATGCAATGGATAGAGATAATGCCATGGCAGATGCCAGACAGTGCTTTGATTGGGACAAGCAATGGGAATGTTCAATTGACCCAGAGACTGCCCAGGCTATCCGTGCTGACCGTTCACCAGAATTTGATGACACATGTTCTATGTGCGGTAAATTCTGTGCCGTTAGAAGCATGAATAAAGCTTTGGCAGGAGAGTACATAGATATTCTTGGTTAATAAAAAGAACCATCAGGTCAAATGGCCTGATGGTTTTTGTTATTTAATAGAACGAAGAGTACAAATATTGTCCCCGATTGTAATGTTGTGCTTATTCAAGAACGCCATGAACTCAGGGTTAAGCTCTGGCTGACAAACTGACTGTGGATCGTGAGCGTCACAGCCAATTACAAAATTGGCCCCCATCTCTGTGGCTAAGTTAAAGAACTTGTCACAAGGATAGTTGCGTTTTCCTGTGAAGCCAAGAAGATTTACTTCAAGTGGTATATTTAAATCAATGGATGCAGCAACAAGGCGTTCCATGTGCTTTTTGTAGGTGTTATCATCGCCATTGTAGTAAATCAAGTCAGGATGTGCCAAATATGTAAACATACCTGTTTGCATTCCCTCGATTGCAGTATCTACGTAATCAATCAAGTGTTGATCATCAGTGGTAGGAGCTCCAGCATAGAATCCATCAATCTCGTCAGGAATGAAATGCTGCCCCTGAATAATATAATCAACGGGATAGTTTCTGAGCTCTTTAATCAGAGCATCAAAGTATTTTCTAAAGTATTCTACCTCGAATCCTATGTAAATAGTGATATCGTCCTTGTATTCTTCTCTAAGCTTTACAAGTGTATCAACATAGTTTTCTAATTCCTCCATACCCATTCTGATGTGTGACTTATAACTGGATGGATATGGCTGTGGTGTGTGATCTGAAAAGCCAAGAATTTTGAAGCCATTTGCGATGGCAGATTCAATATATTCTCTTTCACTGCCAGTGGCATGATTACATCTTGGTGTATGTGAATGATAATTTGCTAACATAAAAGTTCCTCCGACAATTGAACATAATAACACAAAATAATAAAATATGATAATTAAGGAGGATAAAATTATGTACGACAAGATATCACGATTACTCATGTTTGGGGATTTAACAGAGGATACAATTCTTTATCAACTTGGAAAAGCTATCGATATGGTGGAGTCTGGTGATTATAACAAGAGGGAAGCTACCCGCCAGATTAACGCAATTTCAAAGAGACTTCTTATGCTTGCAACAGATTATGGGTTTGACGATAATCTTTGGCATAATTATTTAACCTTCTACATTATCATGAATGAAAATCCATTTTCTTTAGTTACAGAAAAGACCGATGTTAAACCTGGTTCTGTTAACCATTTGGTAGAAAATGATTTTAGAATATTAAAAGAGCTTTTTGATTACGATTTTTCATCTTTGGAAAAAGAGCTGGGCATTGAGTCATTCTCCGTATTTACGAACTACAATTCTGTTAGAAAAAATGAGCAGATGTATAATCGTAATGTGAGCGAAAAGGTTAGAAAGCTATCAAAGGAGCTAGAGGCAGCGGGGGATGAAAAGGAATTCTTTAACGTAATTACGAATTTCTATAAAGCCTACGGTGTAGGCATGTTCGGCCTGAATAAGGCCTTCAGAATAGAGGAGATAGGCTTAAACGACATCAAGTTTGTTCCTATCAACAATATGGATGAGGTTGTGCTTGATGATTTGATTGGATACGAGTATCAAAAGCAGCAGCTTATTGATAATACAGAAAGCTTTGTTGCAGGCAAAAAGGCGAATAATGTGCTTTTGTTTGGTGATAGTGGTACAGGAAAATCCACAAGCATTAAGGCTATTGTTAATCAGTACTATGATGATGGCCTTCGTATGATTGAGATATATAAGCATCAGTTTAGATATCTATCAAAGATTATAGCCAGCATTAAGAATCGTAATTACAAATACATTATCTATATGGATGATTTGTCATTTGAAGAGCATGAAATAGAGTACAAGTTCTTAAAGGCTGTTATTGAAGGTGGCGTTGAGACAAAGCCAGATAACATTTTGATTTATGCTACTTCAAACCGTAGACATTTAATAAAGGAAACATGGAATGATAGAAATGATCAGACCAACACGGACGACAGACATCATTCAGATACAGTTGAGGAAAAGCTTTCACTTGTTCATCGCTTTGGCGTAACCATCAGCTACTCAAAGCCAATGCAGAGAGAATATATAGATATTGTTCTTGGATTGGCTTCAAGAGCAGGCATCACCATGCCTCAGGAGGAGCTTATTGCGAAAGCAAAGGTATGGGAAATGGAGCAGGGTGGTCTTTCAGGAAGAACAGCCCAGCAGTTTATATATCACATATTAGGCCAGCAGAATTAATCTGCCAGCTTGTTTTCTTTGAACATTTTCATCATCTCATTTGTGAGGCTGTAGTCGAGGGGCTGTAACTCAATGTCCTCTCGGCTCACCCACTGAGCATATTTCAATTCTGATTCATCCATTGTGATGGTATCGTCACCATCCACATCGCAGTAATATCCAAGCAGAATATCGCTGGCAATTCCCCAAGGCTGAGATTTGTAGTAGCGGATATTTTTAACTTTTAGTCCTGTTTCTTCCATTACTTCACGTTCAACAGTTTCTTCCATAGTTTCGCCGATTTCTGTAAAGCCGGCAACTAGGGCATTGTGAGCAAATCCGGTTTTATACTTTGTAAGCAAAAGCTTATCGCCATTTTTTACACCAACTATTACAGCAGGATTGATTCTAGGATATCGTGTGCGGCCGCAGTTAGGGCAGACTAAAGCGCGCTCGGATTTTGAATGCTCATTCTTTGTACCGCATTTTCCACAGAATCTGTTTGCTTCATACCAGTCAATCAAATGGATAGCAGTGTATGCAGCAAAAACATAGTGCTTTGGATAGAGATACTCATTTCTGATTTGTCTCATTGTATAGAACTGAAAACCGTCAGGAAGAGCAGTATTAGTGTTTGTATCTGTATTGTAAAAGAAATTTTCTCCATCAATTTCAAAGAAGTATAAAGGCTTTAAATCTATTGAAAAGTCTTTCAGACGCGGGAAAGAAATAGTTTTGCTATCCTCATCCACTTTCAACAGGATTTTTCCGTCGCTATGAAGAATAATTAAATCATCTGACTTAGGAATAGCGTCAGGTCTATAGCTATTGTTAAGTTTGCTTGGGAATATATCTTGAATCATATGTACCTCCGAAAATTGATTTTGTACAATTTATTATGTGCTTAAACTTGAAAATGTCAATGTTATTTTAGTATCACTGTGGTTATGGTAGAATATTATAAATTTGGAATAAACGGTGAAAAATATGATAAAAATTGAAAGTATAGATGATAGCAGAGTAGATATATTTACGAAGTACAATGAAGCTCAGCTATATCATTATTATGAGCCTAATGGAGGCGTATTTATAGCAGAAACTCCAGAGGTAATAAAGAGGGCGCTGGCTAGAGGCGCGGAGCCTATTGCTTTTTTAGTTGAGGAAAAGGCATATGAGTCACAGGTTGTGCAGGAGCTTTTAGCAGACCTTGATGAGGATGTGGATGTGTTTGTGGCAGAGCTGAATGCCATCAACAAAATCACTGGATTTAACCTTACACGTGGCGTCCTTGCAGCCTGCAAAAGGCCTGATTTGCCTAGTGTTTTCGAAATTCTTCAGTCATCAAAGCGAGTGGCAATCCTTGAGGATGTTATGAATCCTACAAACGTTGGTGCTATTTTCAGATCAGCTGCCGCATTAGGGGTTGATGGAATCATACTGACACATGACAGCGCAGACCCATTTTACAGAAGAGCGGCCCGCGTTGCTATGGGAACAGTGTTTCAGGTACCATGGACATATTTTGACAAGGGCTCCGATTATGTATCAGCTCTTAAAGGTGAGGGCTATTCAGTCGTATCGATGGCATTAAAGGATAATGCAATATCACTTGCAGAGCCAGTGCTGAAGGAGCAGGAGAAGCTTGCAATCGTATTTGGTACGGAGAGTACCGGAATCAAGCAGGAAACGATTGATGCATCAGATTTCGTTACAATTATTCCTATGTATCATGGCGTGGATTCACTTAATGTTGCAGCAGCTAGTGCGGTTACATTTTGGGAGTTATGTAAAAGAGATTAATAGATTACAGGAGACTTGAGATATGGCTGGAGTTTTATATGGAATAGGAGTTGGTCCTGGTGATCCAGAACTGCTTACAATAAAGGCCGTAAAGGCAATCAAGGATGCAGATGTCATCTGTTTGCCAAGGGCAGAAAAGGATAAATGCAGAGCATATCAAATCGCTCTTCCAGTGGTTCCAGAGCTGGCGTATAAAAAAGTTATTAGCCTTGATTTTGAAATGACAAAGGATGAGGCTAAGCTTAAGGAAATGCACGAAAGCTTTTATAGAAAGTATAAGGAGCTTTTATTTGAGGGGTATAGCCTGGCTTTTTTGACCATAGGTGACCCTACAATATACTCAACCTTTGGCTATATTATGAAGCTTGCTAAAAAGGATGGAATAGAAGTAGAAATAGTTAATGGCATCACTTCTTTTTGTGGTACAGCAGCTGCAGCAGGGATACTTATAAGCGAGGCAGATGAAAATGTGCATATCCTATCGGGCCAAGGCAATCTTGAGGATGAGCTGAAAATGTCTGGCACAAAAATAATAATGAAAAGTGGAAAGAATGTGGCAGCCATAAAGGAAAGACTTGTAGAGATGGAAAATGCCGGAAGTGTTAACGTATATGCGGTAATAGATTGTGGTATGGAAACAGAGCAAATCTTTACCAGCGCCATGACTATTCCAGATGATTCTAGATATATGATGACAATTATAGTAAAAGAAAAGTAAGGTGGGTAGGAGAATAAGATGAAATTTGTAGTTCAAAGAGTTAATGAAGCATCTGTAAAAGTAGATGGAAATGTAATAGGACAAATCGGAAAGGGCTTTTTAGTTCTTATTGGTGTAGCAGATTCTGATACAAAAGAAATTGCAGACAAAATGGTAAAGAAGCTTTTGGGGCTTCGTATATTTGATGATGAAAATGACAAGATTAATCTTTCTCTTTCAGATGTAGGAGGAGAGCTTCTTTTAATTTCTCAGTTTACCCTCTATGCTAATTGTAAGAAGGGGTATCGCCCATCATTTACAGATGCTGGCGCACCAGATATGGCAAACGAAATGTATGAATATATTATTGAAAAATGCAAGGAACAGTTCCATGTTGAGACGGGAGAATTCGGCGCGGATATGAAGGTGTCTTTGCAAAATGATGGACCATTTACAATCATTTTAGATTCAGCAGAAATCTGCTAAATTTTTAGTAATTTATAGGCCTAGAAGGCCTTGACTTGCTATCTGAAATTCTATAGAATACTAAATGTTCGCAGGAATGGCGGAATTGGCAGACGCGCAGGCTTCAGGTGCCTGTGGTAGCAATATCGTGTGGGTTCAAGTCCCATTTCCTGCAGCTTAGCCTCAGTTTTTACTGAGGCTTTTTTAATACAAAAAACGAGCGACACCAATTCGAAATCAACCGATTCCTAACTGGTGCCGCCCCTTAACATCGATCCCAATGGACTATACCTCTCTATCTAATATATTTTAAAAGTAAAAAATGTCGCGTGGTTAAAAAATTAATTCTCTGGTGGACCATACCTCCAATCACTAGATTTTGTAGTTACTAAATTAATTCTCTGGTGGACTATACCTCCCTTTCTGCTTTTTTCTCTCTGTTATTTGATAATTCTATTATACATCCTGATGGATGAATTGCAAGACAATATACAAATTAATAATATATTTGTCAGAAATAAACATTAAAAGATTATGAATTTGTAAAAAAATTACATCTTGAAATCTAAGTTAAAACCCGGAAGGCGGGGTGGAGTGGAAAAGAAAAAGGTCCAGTGGACCTTTTTCCCACGGAACCGACCGACGAAGCCATTCAGGGCGAGGAGACCTTGAATCCCGGATTCAAGGATCTCATCGGCCTGTTAATTAAGAACAAGGATGCATTATACATTTTTCTATAAAAAAAGAACTAGGAATGCATCCTAGTTCTTAATTAATATGCGGAAGGCGGGACTTGAACCCGCACGCTCGCAATGAGCACAAGATCCTTAGTCTTGCTCGTCTGCCAGTTCCGACACTTCCGCGAACAAGAGATATACTATCAGAGTCTGGCCAACATGTCAACAAAAAAATCACATTTTTCTTGTAAGATTTTTTTAGAGCTAGTATAATGAATTGGAATAAATTGAATTGGGTAAAATTAAGGAGAGGCAACAATGGTATTTTCGATTATTGTAATCATACTGACAGTTCTTTATATTGCAGTTTTGGAACTGTCTAAAAATATAATATTAGGTTGGGCGATTGGCATACTTGCAGCTATTGCAATGTTAGTAGCAAGGACAATGCTTATAAAAAGAGATTCATATAATGTTAAGTCAACAATCATTATGTGGATTATATTTGTGGCCATATTGGCATGTAATTATGTGCTAACTGCACCACCTTACAAAAATGTTCCCGCTGTAGCAAATAAAAATCCTGACGTAACAGATGTTGTATCTGTTGAGCAGGGTGATTTAACTGGTGTATATAATGAGGACCACTCCGTAAAGGTATACGCTGGTATTCCTTATGCGAAAGCACCTGTGGGTGAGCTTCGTTTCAAGGAACCACAGCCGGCAGAAAGCTGGGATGGAGTAAGAGAGTGCGATGAGTTTGGCCCAATGGCCATGCAAGCCCGTACCAATCCTTTTTATGACAGCTTGTCTCATATCCTTGGATGGCATGATTATAGAGTGACTTTTGGAGATGAGTATCTTGAGGCCATGAGTGAAGATTGCTTGTATCTTAATGTCTTTGCACCAGAGGAGGCATCAGATGAGCCACTGCCTGTCATCTTTTATGTTCACGGAGGAAGCCTCTCTACAGGACAGTCTTCTTATACAGAATATAGAGGCGAAGACTTGGCGAAGAGAGGTGTTATAGTTGTAAACTTTGCCTATAGATTAAATGTTTTCGGATACTATGCAGCTGATGATTTGAAAGATGAATCTGTAAACGGGACTACAGGTAATTATGGATTGTTGGATCAGATAGCTGCACTTCAGTGGGTTTATGATAATATCGAAGCCTTTGGTGGAGATCCAAATCAAATCACAATTGCTGGAGAATCAGCAGGCTCATCTAGCGTAAATGCAATGTGCGTATCACCTTTGACAGATGGATTGTTTAATTATGCTATTGCAGAGTCTAGCGGTATTCTTGCAAGAAAGCCATTCCATACATTCAGAGATTATAGTGAGGCAGTAAAAGAAGGAGATACAGTTCGAAAAGAATTTGGAGTAATTTCTTCAGATGAGCTTAGGGACATTCCAGCAGAGGAATTGGTGAAAACAGCATCGAATCAATCCGCTATGACTGTTGATGGTTATGCTATTACAGAGCAGCCTTACCTTACATATGAAAAGGGGCTAAACCATGAAAAGGCATTATTGAATGGCTTTAATGCCAAAGAGTCGGATGCATTCTTATTAACTACTAAGGCAACCAAGGAAAACTACGAAAAGTTGCTAGCAGAGGATTTGTATTCTTATGCTGGAGATATGGCAAAGGTCGTTCCGGCAGATTCGCCGCAGCGAGATCAGCATTTTATTGTTGATGCTATGGGAGATGCGAAAGGCGCATTAAACATTAGTTATTCTGCAATATGGTTTAGTTACTCTCATTATCTTTGGAATAACTATTTGGTAGAGCAGGGTGTTCCTACCTATGAGTATTACTTTACAAAGACAAATGATTCTTTATCTAATTATCATGCAGGCGAGTTGCCTTATGCTTATGGCAATCTTTGGAGACATCCAGGGTTGTATTCTGATGAGGATTACGCTCTGTCGGATACCATGCAACAGTATTGGGTGAATTTTGCCAAGACCGGAAATCCTAATGGCGATGGACTTCCTACATGGGAGATGAGAGATGAGAATCAGACAAAGTTACTACAGCTTGATACTGATATTAAGATGATAGAAGATCCTAACAGCGAACTATATAAAATAATCGATAAATATCAAGCAACATTTAATTAAATTTATAGAAGAAATAATAAAAGGGTTATTGTATACTAAATACGAAGGAAACTTTGGGAGAATACAATGACCTTTTTTGATTTGATTTTTATTTTTAGATTGGTACCAATCTTTTTGATTATATATTATATTTTGCCATGCAATTGTCGTGCATGGCTTTTATTGGTTGCAAGTATAGGATTTTACTATATTAATGAGCCGGTGTATATTGCTGTAATTTCAGCGGCTACACTGATTAATTATATTTTGGCTAAATTTCTATCCAAGAAAAAATCAAAGGTTATACTTGCAATCGGCGTTATTATAAACTGTTCATGTCTGTGCTTTTTCAAAGGAGCATCTTCATTTGGTTTAAATATAGTTATTCCTCTTGGAGTTAGCTATTACATTTTCAAAATGATATCTTACCTGGCTGATTTATATAAAGGTAAGATTCAAAAAGTTGAGCTAATAAACATGGCTAACTATTTCTTTATGTTTCCACAGATTATTTCAGGCCCGATTGCTCGATACGACTACGTAGAAAGCAATGTTTCCTGGACAAAGAATGAAAAGTCTAAAAAAGAAAATTTTTGTGCTATCCTTTTACAAATGGAAGATGGGCTTAAGTATTTTGCCATGGGGTTGTTTATGAAGGTGATGATTGCTGATCATCTTTCAGTACTTTGGAATGATATCAAAACCATTGGCTATGAAAGTATTTCCACTCCTTTGGCTTGGCTTGGAGCATACAGCTATTCGTTTGAATTATATTTTGATTTTTGGGGATATTCGCTGATGGCGGCAGGCCTAGGTGTGATGCTAGGATTCCCTTTTATTAGAAACTTTGACCAGCCATATTTTTCAAAGTCTATCTCTGAGTTTTATAGAAATTGGCATAGCACACTAGGCTCGTGGTTCAGAGATTACGTATATTTCCCTCTGGGAGGAAATCGTAAGGGAAAGCTACGAACTGTTTTCAATCTATTTGTAGTTTGGACTTTGACTGGCCTTTGGCATGGTCAAACATTTAATTTCTGGATATGGGCAGGAGCAATATTTTTGATTATTACAATAGAGAAGTTTATTCTGAGCAGATTTGAAAAGCTATTTATGGTGGTAGGGCGTATTAACGTTATGGTGATTATTCCTATTACATGGGTTGTATTTGCTATTCATTCCATGAAGGCCCTCAGAGTATATATGTTAAGACTTTTCCCTGTGATAGATATTTCAGTTGCAGTAAATAAAAATGATTATCTATATATGCTTCAGGATTACTGGTTATATTTGGTGATGGCAATTGTTTTTACTATTCCAGCATTAACAGGTTTCTATAAGAAGCATAAGAATAACGTATTTACGATATTTGTTATTTTTGCAATGTTTTGGATAAGCATTTTTAGTTTGGCTAATTCGGCGGGAAATCCATTTATGTATTTAAGATTCTAGGTGATGATATGAAAATAAACAGTATTTTATTGTTACTGCTTACAATTATAAGTGCTATTGCTATTACGGTAGTTGGGATTGTTTTTAGAACTACCGTATATACGAAGTACTATACAAATCCTTATAAAACTACTTCTATTGGAGCTGTTTTTCAAGCAGCGTCAGATAACATTTTCCCATGGTCTAAAATAGAAGTAGAAGAAAAGAAGACAGTCACAGTTACTAAGAAAACAAATAAAAAGATTAATAAAATAAAGAAATATGTCTCTGTAGATAACAGTTATTTTGACGATGCTTTATTTATTGGCGATTCAAGAATGGTAGGACTTTCTCAGTATTGCCAGGATATTGATGCCAGAGCTACCTTCTATGCAAAGAAATCCCTCTCCATATACAACATAAGAGATGATAAATGGATAGAAACTGAGGATGGTGAGGAAATCAGTTTAGCTGAGGCTTTAGAGACTAATCATTTTTCAAAAATATATATTATGGTTGGCATAAATGAGCTTGGAAGAGGAGATGAAGTGGACTTCAGAGAAGCCTACCAGGATGTAATTAATCAGATACAGGCAGCTGAGCCAGATGCTTATATATTTATTAACAGTATCATGCATGTTTCTGGAGAAAAAAACGAAACAGATGAGCTGTACAACAACACCAATATCAATATCAGAAATGATGCTATTAAAACATTGGAAGATAAGCAAAACATTTTCTATCTAAATATCAATGAAGCAGTAGATGACGAGGAAGGAAACCTTGATGCTGAAACTACATCTGATGGAGTTCATTTAAAGGGAGCGTGCTACGAACCATGGCATGAATATTTACTTTCTCACGGTGTGGAATAATACACAAAATAAATGTGCAGAATTTTCAGATTTAGCATGTTAAAGTTAGACACTTTAATTTGCAAAAAAGCGTTGACTATTTAGGGATGCGATGCTATTATAATCAAGTCGTCAGGAACAAGTACTGATGCGCGGAAGTGTCGGAACTGGCAGACGAGCAAGACTAAGGATCTTGTGCTCATTGCGAGCGTGCGGGTTCAAGTCCCGCCTTCCGCATGTTTAGAAAGAGTAACCAATTGATTGGTTGCTCTTTTTTTATTCTTCTCTAATACATATATAACCAATCAACTGGTTACTCTTTCTAAATGTGCCGATGAGTTCCTTGAACCCGGGGTTCAAGGTCTCCTCGGCACGAGTGCCTTCGTCGGTCGGTTCGGTGGGAAAAAGATCCACCGGATCTTTTTCTTTTTCCACCTCACCCCGCCTTCCGTAAGCTGCAAAAGAAAAATAAATAATTATAAGTCATGTTTGGTTTTTTGAGGATAATATTGTATTCTTTTCTATAAAGAATACAACAAATCGGCAGTTTATAGGGCTAGAAATAGGAGCAAAAGGATGAAAAAACATTCAAAATGGAAAAAGGTGCTTGCGGGCGCTGTGACAGTACTTTGCATTGTATTTGCATTGGTAACAGTTTGTTATATTAATCTTAAAAGTTTTACAGTTAAGAAAATAGTAACAACTGCAGGACAGGATGTCTATTTGATGGGGACTTTTCATACTGATCACTTTGATTCTTTGTCAAATTATTCTTTTGAAGAAATGCTTAATGCGATAAAAAACATAGATCCAGATGTAATTTTCATAGAGGCAAGAGAAGAAAGCTATAAAAATTATGGGGTTGTGGATGGACCGGTTGATATGTGTATCACATATTGTTATTGTCAGGATAATGGTATCCCGGTAGAAATGGTCGATTATTGGAAAGTTGATAATGAAAATTATAAGCGAAATACAACCAGTGACGATAGGGATGATCATATACATCAAAAAATAATGGAAAAACTGGAATCTTACAATAATAAAAAAGTCTTGGTTGTCTGTGGATTTGGCCATTTATATCCACAGATGAATCGTTTGCTCAATGAAGGGTTCAAAAAAGAGAGTATATCTAATGTTTCTAAACTTTTTAAGGGTAACGGTAATGATTTCAAATATCCTTCTTCCATTTGTGATGTTTGGGAACAACGAGCGCTATTTTATGCAGAAACATATCCTGAATTAATACAAGCAGATGAAACGATAAATGACGAAGTAAAAGCACAATGGCCTATTGACGAAAAGCATGAGTTTTATGATTGGCAGATGGAATATTGTAATCTTTTTAGAGTAAATCAATTATACAGATGAGGTATACACTTTTATCTCTAACCATAAATTACGTTACGTATTTTAAGCGGGTTTTGATTTGAACAGTTTTACAGTAATAAAATGCGAGAGGAAGTAGGGCTTTTATTTTTAAAAAAATAGGACATGAATATTAAGGCGATTTTTTCAAAACCGGAGGATTTCTTCCGGTTGAATACGTAGAGCAGTCTGGAGAACAGATTCTATTTAATAGGTATATTTCGTTATATCGTCTCTTTGATCAGTTGGGTGATAAAGATAAGGAAGATTTGGCCTGGGGTTTGAAACAGAGAATTGCGGGACTAATATAGATTTGACATTTCGTGAAGACTAAGGATTCTGTATAATTAAAGGCAGTGAAATTAACAAATCGGCAGTTTGTGGGGTTCGAACATGGAGTATGTTAGAGACAGAAAAAGTAATGTTGCACTTAGTTTGCATGATTGCAGGATATTAAATATGGAAATAAGCAAAGACAATTTGTCTTTGAAGTTAGATCGAATATATCAATATGCTGAAGATGAAGAAAAATGGTATCAAGGAATAATTGAATTTACAAGAGTTGCTATAGATGAGTGTGACATAATGGTGTTTAACACTCCTTATGGATACGATGGAGAGAAATCTTTTTCTGGAAAATCATTGTCTATTGAAGAGTTTAGTGCACAATATCCGAATGCTGAGTTCGAAATTGTTACAGAAGGATATAGTGGATATGATACGGTATTTCAGGGGTGGATATGGCAGGGAGAAAATAATCCATTATTTGGAATTATGAGAATATGGAATACGGGTGATATGATATATCGAGTCTAACAATTCAAATTTATAGATGCAAATAATATTACAGAATAATTTACTGGAGGAGACAATGAAGGTACTTTTTATCGGAAACAGCCACACATATATGAATGACATGCCGGAGCTCACAAGACGGATGATTGAGAGTGCCACTGGTCAGCCTTGCCTGGTCACTATGTTGGCGTATTCTGGGAGATCCCTAAAATGGCATATGGAAGAAGAGTACTTCTCTGAGCGATTTAATATACTGCATGGCGGTTACGACTATTGCGTAATTCAGGAACAGGCTCATCCAATGGGAGATGAGCAGGATACTATAACAAACGCCAGTAAGATCATAGAATTGTGTAAAATTGCACGCACTAAACCAGTCATCTTCGAAACTTGGGCAGAGAAGAAAAAACCAGAGAATCAAGTTGAAATGAACCGCAGATATCAGAATCTTGCAAAAAGTCAGGACGTGTTGCTTGCTCCAATCGGAGAAGTGTGGAGTGAAACTATGAAGGACCTTGCATGCCTTGAATCAGATCTGTACTTTAGAGACGGAGAACATGCTTCAGCTGTTGGCGACTACCTTGTTTCAATTGTCCTTACAAAGACAATTACTGGCAAGCTTCCATCTGAAGATTTCTTGGAGGCATTTGATTTTGTTATTCCAGATAGTAATTACTTTATTCCGGTAAAAGAGGACGTTGAGGAAGAGACAATTATGCTATCCAAGGAGATTACAGAAATAATAAGAAAACATGTTGATAATTCAAGTTTGTTGGGATGATGCGATAGTCAGTTCTATCTGAAGTTAATCGCACAACTTCAAATTTAGGGGTGAATCGATGATAATAAAGCAACTAGAATACAATGATTGTAAGGGCAAGAAGTACAAAGCCAAGATACTATCTAATGAGTATTTGACTATAGAGCCTGAAGGCGACAGCTTTGACATTAAATGGATAAAGGTAAAAGAACCTCTTGTTAAAGAGTTAGAAGATGATATGTTATCGGAATGGCTGGATAATCCAGTGGCATATGGAGCTTTTGATTCAAATGGCAAACTCATTGGTTTTGTTGAGGGCTTTTTAGAAAAATGGAATAATCGATATCGCATTACTAACATCTGCGTTTTCGACTTAGATGCGAGGGAAAAAGGTATTGGCGGTAAGCTTTTAGATGTAATTATTGATGAGGCAATAAAAAGTAGAGCTAGAATGGTAGTGTTGGAGACTCAAAGCTACAATTCTAAAGCGATTACATTTTATAAGAAACATGGATTTGAGATAATCGGATTTGATCGATATGCTTATTCTAACCATGATCCGGAAAATCATGATATGAGAATAGAAATGGGAAGAAAACTATAAATCGGAGTTTGTATGGATTGTTATGACAAAAGAATTTACCTTAAAAGGAAACGTGGCTAGCGCTATCCGTTCAGATGAAGAACTCGCCCTAATTGATAAAGATATTGCAGATACCGCATTCAAAGTTCAAATAAAGGCTTTTGCAGAGTTCTTAAAACAAAAAGGATTTGTTAAGTTTAAATCTAATTCTTTTTTACGAAGAAATCAACTAGAGGTTCTAGAATATATTGACATACAAAAGGAACGATATGGTTCCAAAACTTTTACCGTAAATTATGCTCTGACATCTTTATATGTACCGCACTCGTTTTTCTCTTTTGATATAAGTGAAAGATTAGGAAATCTTATTTGTGGTAAAGATATATGGTGGGATTACTCTAATGAACTAGCTGCTGAAGAGAGTTTCAATAATATCATCGAAGCTATAGATAGTTTTTTATTACCTTGGTTCGCTGAAAAAGACAACGCAGACGCTATTAAAGAAATGCTGCTTTCTGAAAAGAAAAAGCGTGAGAATTATGGTGGCCGATTGTCTGATAGTCAAACATATTGGCTAAATATAATCGAAAATAATACTTGGAATAATGAACTAGTTGCAGCCAATATAGATACTTTTAAGCTACCAAAGAAATTAATTAGATAAATCACAGTTTATAGAGGAGACATTTTGGATTTAAATATTAATTCACCAGTTTACTATAAAGATCAGTATGGGATTGATGATGACATCTATAGTTTTTGTCAAGATGTATATCAATACTTTAAGCCAAAAGAATACAGTAATCTTTTGAAAACAATTGGAATCATTCCAATTCTAGCTCCAGAAGAGTCATATAAAAATGGAGAATATAAAGAACAAGTTTCCTATATTTCAGCGAATAGCATTGCCACTATTTTTATCAGAATGAATTTGGAGCAATACCTAAAAGCTGATGTTATTGAAAGACAATTAATGTATATAGATATGATTCTTAAATCTGTAAAAAAGATAAAAGGAAAAGGACAATTTGATTTCGACTTATTCAGCAAGGATCTGGAGGAGTTTACAAATTCCGCTTTTTGAGGATGCATATGGAAGACTGGAGAAAAAATCTTAAGAAAAGACCGACTCGAACCTGGAGTAGAGTCGAAATTGAAGAAATAATAAAGGAAAACCACATAGATAGAGCTAGATTTGCAGAATATTCAAAAACGGAGTATCAAGCAATAATCAATCGTTTCTATTATGCATTCGTAAATTATAATTCTACTTCTACTGTGAAAGTTCAAGGTGCATGGAATAATATAAGACATAGCCTTAGTAAGGCAGATTTTATATCAGAAGATATTGGGTGGTACGATATGCTCGATACAATGAGAAGAAGCTTAGCATTGCGCTGTGATGCAAAATGCTTCTTGTTATTAGAAGATGGCTGGCTTTATGAGGGATACATAGAAGAAGTAAATAATGTTCTGCGTGAAATAGATGGATTTATAGAAGCCTTCTATATTTTTACATATGATTTTGATTATTTATATGTTTATTCTAGTGATGCACGTGGGTATGTACTTTATAATTAGATTGTTTCAAACCTCTATAAAAATCTAGTTTATTGGTGATGGTAATGTTAGAAGTAAAATGTTCAGATGATTTTTAGTTATTAAAAATCTGTTTACTGAGTATTCCAAAATAAAAGAGCGGAGGAAGAATTGTTATGAATTGTCCTAATTGTGGTAAAGAAATGAGACCGGGAATTGTCAAGGCAAATCCACTACGAGATAATAAAGTTTTTTGGTATCCTGAGAATTATAAAAATAAATCGATTATTAATGAGGAACCAGTAGCTCTTTCTTTACAGGCGGAAGGTTACTATTGTGATGAGTGTATGACTGCGTTTGCAAGTTTTCAGAAAAAAGAATACGGAAATTTTGATCGTTTATTTTACAAGATATTTGATAAGGAGTATTAGAATTAATAATAAAGACAACTTAGAAATCAAGACATTTATAGCATTATATTGAATAAATATCCTACATATTTGTTAAATATGTCCATTAATAATTAAGATATTAGTCTCGATATCTAAGTGTAAGAATTTTTACTAGGCTAGGGAAGCGCTTGTTTCAACGGAATGAAGTTGAGATAGGCGCTTTTTTTTAGTTATCTACAACCCGCTCGGACCTTTCTGGAGAGCGGAGCAGCTTTGACTGACAGATGAGCTGCAGAAAGGAGTTTTATGGCAGAATATTTAGCAGAAAACAATTATCTATTTCAGAGTAGCATTTCAAGTAGTTATCTTTATTTTTCTAATTTTGCAAATAAAGATACAAGCTTCGAAAATGCTTTGAAAACAACGTCAGATGAACAATTGAATACCCAGGAACTAACAGATGGAGGAAAAAATAAGGGAAATAGCTACACTCGCATTGTATCTGCAACAGTGATGAATAGTGAGTTGCGAACAACTACAGGTGAAGGTGGCATTACAGCATTTTCTTACCAGGGCGTGATGCAACAGTTTGAAATCAGAATAGATGTTAATGGTGATGATAGAAAGTACACAGCCATCGGTACAGATAAGGATGGAAAACCATTTGAAAAAGAGATAGATCCTTATAATGTTGACCCAACAGATGCAGATTTTACTGAATTTGCAGCCTTATGCTCATATATTTGTGAAACTGAGAATCTTGCTGATGAGACAATGAAGTTTGTGGGAGATTTTGAGGTAAATGATATTTTCGAGAGTATGGATTATCTTACTGTTTTCTCTAGTGAAATGGGAAAGTATGAAAAAGCTGGAATGGGAAATCTTTCCTTAGAAAACTTCATGCCGCATATAAATAAGTTGATGGAAACACTTATGGGCGTAACCATGGAGAAGTTCAACGTAAGTCTTGAAACTATTGAGGACGAACCAGCTGAGCTTCAGACAAAGGATTTAGGATTTGGCTTTGTATTGTCACCAGGGTCTGCTTTTGGCATGACTGCAACTCAAATAATTAATCCAGATTCAGATGATGTTATTGTTAGAGTAAAGATGTCGGAAGCAAGTGGAGGCGAGACTTTTGATGTTAATATCTCAGAAGTAGATCCAAGAAATGCAACGGCTATTGAAATGTTTGCATATTGCCAGTACGCAGATTCTATTGGAAAAGGCATAGCAAAGAGTAATTTCCCAAGCTGGAACACAGTGAATAGATATATGGACCCAAGCGGAGTGTTTGAGTTTGATTCTGTTGAGCAGGCAGCTACGAAAAAATTCAATTGGGTTGAAGCAATTTCGGAATCGGATATCTATTATAAGCGTGAATCAACAGGGGAAATCCTTGGTTCAAAAGATATTTTGGAAATGCTCATGGAGAGCTATAAGAAAATCCATGAGAAGGATGATGAAGATGGCGACTGGCGCAAAATGACTGATGAAGAATGGGAAAAACTCTTGGCGAGAGTTGATGCTGATATTGATGATATGGTAGAACGCGTCAAAGAGGAAACCGAGGCGGCTAAGGAAGAGCGAGCTAAAGCAGAATTAGAAAAAGAGGCAGAGCTGTTATAAATTGCAGGTGATTGCAGCAGTGACACTTAATGTGTCCTGCTGCTATTTTTTGACTTGAAAAATACAAGTCATATTTGGAATATTGGGGATAATATAGTATGCTTTGTAGTAACCTATATTCTGTTGAACTCTGGAAAACTCCAAATAACATTCGAACTCCTAAAAATGCATCCTAGATAGGAATTTTAAAGATATAGGACGAATGCTAATGAAGGCTATATTGAACCTATGCAACTCAAGCTTATTTTTTTTGATTTTGGGATGCATAGCTTTAGAGAAGATTATACGGAGATGCATCCAATAGGTGATTTTTGAGATTTTGGGATGTATAGGTTTTGAGTCAATCTCAAAGTAATGCATCCCGTAGGTAAGATTTTGGTATTTGGGATGAAAAAGTATTTCGTGCCATGCATCCCGAATATTGTTATTTATCCTATGGGCTGCATACCTATATATATTTAAGTTTTTATAGAAAACGGGCTGCATCCTTATGCTGATGTTATATTATTGGGGATGCATGTTTGGCTAATTACTGAGGAGAAATCGATATATTCTAGCTCATAGGTGCAACAAATGATTAAGACAAAGCGTTTATTATTAAGACGAGTCAAGAAAGAGGATTGGGAGGTATGAGATATGAAAATTTTAATAATTAATGGTCAGAATCATCTTGGTTCGACGTACCATATTGGCAAAGAGTTGGCAGACAAAATTGGCGGTGAAACAAAGGAGTTTTTTCTGCCTAGAGATTTTGGGGAATTTTGCCTAGGATGTACAAATTGCTTTGTGAAAGGCGAAGAGAACTGTTTGCATTATGAAAAGCTAAAGCCTATCGTGGAGGCTCTTGATGAGGCTGATGTTGTCATTCTCACAAGTCCTGTGTACGTTATGCATACAACCGGGGCTATGAAAGCTTTCTTGGATCACCTTGGTTATCGCTGGATGGTACATAGACCAGAGGAAAAGATGTTTAAAAAGCAAGGTATTTGCATAAGTACTGCAGCAGGAGCAGGGATGAAGTCTACCAACAAGGATATGGCAGACAGTCTTTTCAATTGGGGAATTCCAAAGATATATAAATATGGGATGGCTGTAGCTGCTACAAGTTGGGCTGAGATTTCTGAAAAGAAATTGGCCAAGATTCATAAGGATATGGATAGGCTTGCAGAAGATATAAAAAGCAATCATGGCAAAGTGAAACCAGGAATAAAATTAAAAGGCTGGTTTATGTTGTGCCGAATGATTCAAAAGAATGGATACAATCCTAAGGATATGGATTATTGGAAACAAAAGGGTTGGACAGAAGGCAATCGTCCTTGGAAGGGGTAAATGTATGAAAATTGAACATGTAGCAATATATGTTAATGATATGGAGAAGGCCAGAGATTTCTTTGTTAAATATCTTGATGGAAAATCTAATGATGGCTATCACAATGTAAAAACGGATTTCCGTTCTTACTTTATTTCTTTCGATGATGGGGCAAGATTGGAAATAATGAACAAACCGGATATGGTCGATGACGAGAAAGCTCTGAATCGTACAGGACTTATCCATATAGCCTTCTCTGTGGGAAGTAAAGAACGAGTTGATGAACTGACACATAGCCTTAGTGCTGATGGATATGAGGTTGTAAGCGGACCAAGAACAACTGGAGATGGCTATTATGAAAGCTGCATTATTGCTATAGAAGGAAATCAGATAGAAATAACGATATAATCCCATTTTGTAAAAATAAAAAAAGGATATCCTTTTTTTGCGTGTAATATGTATTTTAGAGGTGTCGTTTTATGCATAAAAAGGGGGACAAAATGGGCACAATTCGAGAGATGATTGAGCAGATGGAGAGGGAAACTCTTAGCCCTTATGCCACACTCAATGAAAATTCACGTGGCCGAGAAAAAGACGAGCCACAGTGTGATATCAGACCTCTGTTTCAGAGGGATAGAGACCGAATTCTTCACAGCAAGGCATTTCGCCGTTTGAAGAATAAGACACAGGTCTTTCTTACTCCTCAGGGTGATCACTACAGAACAAGATTATCTCACACTCTAGAAGTTTCACAGAATGCCAGAACTATTGCAAAGGCTTTACGTCTCAATGAGGATTTGGTTGAAGCTATTGCGTTAGGGCATGATTTAGGACACACACCATTTGGACATGCTGGCGAGGCTCAGCTAAATGAAATGTGTTCTACTGGTTTTGTGCACTCAGAGCAGAGCGTGCGCATTGTTGAAAAGCTTGAAAAAGGCGGTCAGGGACTTAACCTTACCTGGGAAGTCAGAGACGGAATCCGCAATCATCAGACCAGCGGACATCCAGCTACACCTGAAGGCCAAATCGTTCGCCTTTCAGACAAGATTGCATATGTAAACAGCGATATAGATGATGCCATTCGTGCACATATCCTCACAGAAGAAAGTATTCCAATGGAGATTCGCAAGACTCTTGGTATGACTTCAGCAGTCAGATTGGATACTCTTATTCACGACGTTATTATCGAAAGCACTGACAGTCCTGTTATAAAGATGTCTCCTGAAATCGAGCAGGCTATGGCAGAGCTTCGTAAATTCATGTTTGCAAATGTTTACAAGGATTCTGTGGCAAAGACAGAAGAAGTTAAGGCAAAGCGAATGATTCGTGAGTTGTATGAGTATTACACAGAGCATTTCGAAGAATTGCCTACTCGCTATCGCGCCATGGAGGATGAGGGTGAAAGCCAGGAAAGAATTATTTGCGATTATATCTCCGGAATGACCGATCAGTATTGCATTACAAAGTTTAATGAATACTTCATGCCAAAAGCATGGGTCGTTGACGGATTCTAATACTATATTTTAGGGAGAATACATGCCTTATTATTCAGATGAAGTCGTCGAGGAAGTCAGAACCAGAACTGACATAGTCGATGTTATTTCTCAATATGTCAACCTTCAAAAAAAGGGCAGCCAGTATTTTGGGCTTTGTCCCTTTCATAATGAAAAAACAGGCTCATTCTCGGTAAGCCCACAAAAGCAGATGTATTATTGCTTTGGATGTGGAGCCGGAGGAAATGTTTTCAGCTTCCTTATGAATTACGAAAATATGACCTTCAAAGAAGCTATCGAAGAACTTGCTCCTAAGTGTGGCGTTACCCTTCCGCAGAGGGAAATGACATACCAGGAGAGGCAGAGAGCGGATAGACGCAGCCGTTTATTTGAAATAAATAAAGAAGCTGCTGGCTATTACTACAAGATGCTTCGCTCCAAAGAAGGCGAGCAGGCCATGGCCTACTTCACCAAGAGAGAGCTTACAGCTGATACACTTCACAAATTTGGTTTAGGGTGCACCAGCAAGTATTCAGATTCCTTATATAAATACCTTAGAGGTAAGGGATACGAGGATGAGATTTTAAAGGATTGTGGTCTTATAACCATCGATGAAAAACGCGGTGGTCACGATAAATTTTGGAATCGTGCTATGTTTCCTATTTTCGATGCCAACGGCAAGGTTGTTGCCTTTGGTGGACGAGTTATGGGAGACGGCGAGCCAAAATATCTTAACTCTCCTGAGACAGAGATATTCAATAAGTCCAAGACCTTGTTTGGTTTATATTTTGCCAGAAAGACAAGGCGCCAGCAGTTTATTCTGTGTGAAGGCTATATGGATGTTATATCTTTGCATCAGGCAGGATTCGATAATGCAGTTGCCTCACTTGGTACGGCTCTTACAGAAGGCCATGCCGGCATGCTGAAGCGATACGTCAAAGACGTTTATCTCAGCTATGATTCTGATGGGGCAGGTCAGAAGGCTGCACTTCGAGCAATCCCAATTCTCAAAAATGCAGGCATTTCATGTAGGGTCATAAATATGTCACCTTACAAGGATCCTGATGAATTCATTAAAGCCTTAGGAGCAGAGGAATACGAAAAACGTATTCAGAATGCGGAAAATAGCTTTATGTATCAGGTGAGAATGCTTGAAAAGAATTACGATCTGACCGATCCTGAGAAAAAGTCCGACTTCCAAAAAGAAGTTGCAAGAATGATTGTTACAGAGTTTCCGACTCAGCTTGAAAGAGAGAACTACACTGAATCAGTGGCGGCTCGTTTTAACATACCTCGCGAAGCTCTTGGCAAATATATTATCGAGCTTGGACAATCTGGAATTACATCAAAGAATCAAAATCAAAACCGTGATTCCGAACGCCGTAGCACTCCAAAGCCAAAGGATGACGGCATGAAGATGTCCCAGCGCCTGCTTCTTACCTGGCTTGTAGAAGATACAAGCATTTATGGAAAGATACAGGAGTATGTAACACCTGACGATTTCGAGGAAGGTGTATACAAACAGGTAGCAACAGAGGTATTCAAATATCTTTCAGATGGAAGCGCTGTTGATACCGCTCGAATAGTTGATTTATTTATGGAAGACGAGGACAGGCGAGTAGTTGCCGCTCTCTTCAATACAACTGTTGGAGAACTTACAGACAATATGGATCTTAGCAAAGCACTAAAAGAAACTTTGCTTAGAATAAAAAAGCATTCACTGGAGCTTGCGCAGAAAAATGGAGCAGATTTAAAGAGCTTGGTGGAAGGAAAGAAGAAGCTACAACGACTTGAGCGTTTAGAATTCTCACTATAGAAAGGAATAAAAATGGCAAAAAAGAAAGTTGAAGAACTAATCGAAAACCAGGATTTAGAAGCAGCTGCAGATGCATTTTTAGCAGAAGCAGACGAAGCTGAAACAGAAGAGTCAGAGTCTGATGACAAAGATGTAAACTTCGCAGACTTAGAAGAGATTTCAGCAGAGGATCTTGAATTTAACGAGCATGATTTCGACAACATTGACGAGACAGCTGATGATGAGGACGTTGATGAGTTCCTTGCATCTGTAGGAGCAAAGACATCAGTTGATAGAGATGATGACGATGATGACGACGATGATGATCTTGATTCATTCGGAAGCGATGAATTAGATGCAAAGGTTACTGAGCTTGTAAAGATTGCAAAGTCTCAGAAGAGCATTATCGAGGACTATGAAATTTCAGAGTTCTTAAAGGATTACAAAATCGATGCAAAGCAGATGGAGCGTATCCTTACATACCTTGATAAGAGAGGTATCGATGTAAACTTCTCTTCAGGTCCATCTGATGCACTTCTTCTTGCTAGTGATGATGAGGATATCGAAGATATCGATATGTCTGTTCCTGATTCAGTAAGCATCGAAGATCCAGTTCGTATGTACCTTAAGGAAATCGGTAAGGTACCACTTCTTTCTGCAGAGGAAGAGGTTGAGCTTGCTCAGAGAATGGAAGATGGAGATCAGGAAGCAAAGAACAAGCTTGCTGAGGCAAACCTTCGTCTTGTTGTTTCTATTGCAAAGCGTTACGTAGGTCGTGGAATGCTTTTCCTTGATCTTATTCAGGAGGGTAACCTTGGTCTTATGAAGGCTGTTGAAAAGTTCGATTATCACAAGGGTTACAAGTTCTCTACATATGCTACATGGTGGATTAGACAGGCTATCACTCGTGCTATTGCAGACCAGGCTCGTACAATCCGTATCCCTGTACATATGGTTGAAACAATCAACAAACTCATCAGAGTTTCTAGACAGTTACTTCAGGAGTACGGCCGCGAACCAACTCCAGAGGAAATTGCAGCAGCAATGGGCATTACAGTAGATAGAGTACACGAAATCTTAAAGATTTCTCAGGAGCCAGTTTCACTTGAGACTCCTATCGGTGAGGAGGAAGATAGCCACCTTGGTGATTTCCTTCCAGATGAAAATGTTCCGGTACCTGCTGAGGCTGCAACATTCACTCTTTTAAAGGAACAGCTTCACGAAGTTCTTGATACGCTTACAGAGCGTGAGCAGAGAGTTCTTATCCTTAGATTTGGTCTTGAGGATGGAAAGGCTCGCACACTTGAGGAAGTAGGTAAGGAATTCAACGTTACTCGTGAGCGTATTAGACAGATTGAGGCAAAGGCCCTTAGAAAGCTTCGTCACCCAAGCCGAAGCAGAAAGCTTAAGGATTACCTTGATCAGTAAAATCATGATTTAATTACAAGGTTTATACATAAATAAATGATAAAATTATCTCCAAGATTACAAATTATATATGACATGGTGCCTAATTGTGGAACTGTTGCCGATGTTGGTTGTGACCATGGCTATCTTACAATTTCTCTTCTAGAGAATAATATCGTAAACAAAGCAATAGCTATGGACGTTAATAAAGGGCCACTTGAATCAGCGAAGGTTAATGTTGGGCAGGCTAATCTTTTAGGCCAGGTCTCATTCAGATTGTCAGATGGATTGGCCAAGCTTGATGAGGCCGAGGCAGATGTCATATGTATTTGTGGTATGGGTGGTGCTTTAATAAAGAGGATTTTGGATGCTAGGCTCATGGTTGCAAAAAGTGCCAAGGCACTTATTTTGGAACCACAGTCGGAATACAAAGCTCTTCGTGAGTATCTTGTGGATAACGGCTTTCAATTTCTCGATGAAAGTTTATGTACAGAAGAAGGTAAGATTTATCCAATAATGAAAGTCGCATTTTCTGGTGAGCACACTGAGCTTTCAGATGCTGAGCTTGAATATGGTCCTATCATTATTGAAAAATCTCCGGATTTGCTACAGACTCTTTTAGAAAAGAATAAAAGGGAGTATACATCAATCCTCAATAAGCTTGAATCACTTCAAGGTGAAGAAGTCACTGACCCAATACAACATAGAAAAGCGATACTGCTAAATGAGCTTGAGCTTATAAAGCAAGTAGAGCTGAAACGGAGGAAGAGTCATGGCTAAAGTAATTATTAACGGTAAGGAAGAGACTTACGAAGACGGTACAAAGTTATTAGACATTGCAGAAGCTCATCAGGCTGATTATAAGGACGATATTGTTCTTGCTAAGTACAAAGGCAGTCTTACCGAGCTACACATGGCTGTATCTGGTGTCGCAGAGCTAGAATTCTTAACTACAGCAGATAAGGACGGCCGTAGAGCATACCGTAGAAGTGTAGTATTTTTACTTCAGCGCGCTCTTATGGATGTATATCCATTGCCAGCAAATCCATACCTTAGGGTGGAGCATTCCCTGGGACAGGGAGATTTCTGCACTATTGATGGTGTTGGCGAAATTACAGAGGAAAAGCTTGAAGAGCTTAAAAAAGTTATGCTGGATTTAGTTCAGCAGGATATTCCTCTTAAGAAATATTCAATTAAAACTAGCCAGGCAAAGGAATTGTTCCATAGCTTCAATATGAAGGATAAGGAGCAGTTGCTTAAATATCGTACAAGTTCCAATATAAATGTGTATGATTTGGATGGATGTATTGATTATTTCTACGGATACATGGTACCATCTACCAAGTATCTGCAGTATTTTGATTTGATGAAATTTGAGCATGGCTTTATGTTATTATTCCCTAATGCAAACAAGCTTAAGGGAGACTCAAGGACTGTTGCAGAGTTTACTAGTCCAATAAAGCTATTTTCAGTTCAGCAGGCATCATCTGAGTTTGGACGAACAATGGGAGTTCCTACTGTTGGTGCATTAAATGATGCTATAGCAAGTGGCAGAATAAAAGATATTGTCTTATCTCAAGAGGCTATCATGGAACGTAATATTGGCGAGCTTGCTCGTACAATTGCTTCAAATAATGATGTTAAGTTTGTTATGATGGCTGGTCCTTCATCATCAGGAAAGACCACATTTTCACACAAGCTTTCTGCACAGCTTAGAGCTTTAGGCTGCGTGCCTCATCCAGTACCACTTGACGATTTCTATTTAAACCGTGATCAAATGCCTATAGATGAATATGGAGAAAAGGACTTTGAGTCAATAGAAGGCCTTGATATCCCATATTTTAACGAGTGCATGGTTAAGCTCTTGAAGGGCGAAAGAGTTCTTCTTCCAAATTTTAATTTCAAAATTGGAAAAAGAGAGTATAATGATCACTATATGCAGTTAGGAAAAAATGATATACTTGTTATCGAAGGAATTCATGGACTTAACGATCGAATGAGTTCATCACTTCCTGCTGAAAGCAAATACAAGATTTATCTTTCTGCATTAACTCAGCTTTCTATTGATGAACACAATCCACTTTCTACTGCTGATGGTAGATTGATTCGCAGAATTGTGCGAGATTCAAGAACGAGAGCTACATCTGCTGCAGAGACCATAGCAATGTGGGATTCTGTTCGAAGAGGAGAGGAAAAATACATTTTCCCATTCCAGGAGCAGGCAGATCATGTTTTCAATACAGCTTTAATATACGAGATGGCAGTGCTTAAGCTATACGTTGATCCACAGCTATACGCAATTCCGGCAGACCATCCAATGTATCCAGAGGCAAAGCGCCTCATAAAGCTTTTAGATTATTTCCTTCCAATGGCACCAGATGTTATTCCTAACAATTCACTGGTTCGCGAGTTTATTGGAGGAAGTTGTATTCTTTAATAATGTTTATAAAGGGCTAGATGAGTAGTCGCTGTTCTATTGTAATGATAGGAGAGAGGAAAGTCCGGGCTTCACAGGGCAAGGATGCCAGCTAACGGCTGGTGGAGGTAACTCCAAGGATAGTGCAACAGAAATAAACCGCCCATATTATTATGGGTAAGGGTGGAAAGGCGGTGTAAGAGACCACCGTTTCGTTGGTAACAACGAAAGCCATGTAAACCCCATCCGAAGCAAGTTCTAAAAAGTGCGTACGCGGCCCGCCAGCACTAGGTTGAACGCTTGAGGTTATTGGCGACAGTAATCCTAGATAGATGACTACTTTAAAAGACATAACCCGGCTCACAGTCTAACCCTTTTCTTTTTTCTTTTAATTTGTCAGAATGTTGTCATTTTTTACAAAATCCATCTTTCAATTTTAAATATTCGTGGGAATAATTAACGAATGTGAATTTTTTGTGTCTAGACAAGGCAAATCGTGCTATAATAAACCTATCGAAACTATATCTTAGGGGAATAGGAGTTATGGAGGTACTTGTTGTAATGGTTTAGAAGGATGGTGTAAAATGGAATATCAAGTAGGCGATTATTTAGTTCATGAGGGCAGTGGTGTTTGTCAGATTGAAGATATTGATGACATGGAACTTATGGGCAAAGGTTCTCGCAAAACTTATTACTGCATGTCGCCTGTATTTAAGGCAGGGGCAAAGGTATTTACTCCAATTAGTGGCTCAACAGTTAGGTTACGTCCAGTAGCAAAGCAGGAGACTTTTACTAGAATTCTTGAAAACATTGACAACATTGAGTGCATTGAGGAGCCAAACGAAAGAGCTCTTCAGGAAAAATTTAAAGAAGTAATGGGTGAGTTTACACCAGAGTCTTTGGCTCAGGTTGTAAAGACAGTACTTATCAGAAAGTGGCAGAGAATTGCTGCTGGCAAAAAGGTAATGGCCCTTGATGAAAAGACACTTTCAGTCGCAGGTCGCAAGCTCTACGAGGAAATGGCTTTTTCAATGGGCAAGGATATTACATTTGCTCAGAATCTTTTTGAGGAAGCTGTCAAAACACACACCGCAAATTCTGTATTAATAGGTGCATAATATATGATAGCTTACAAAGCAATTACAGAACATATTAAAAATAATAATGGTCTTGTTACAGCTCTTAATGTGCTGGACAAGGCCATTACTTATATTACAGTCTTGCTGTATGCAGGATATCTTGTTTACGGGGCGTTCTTTGAACCTTCAGGAGATTACAATATTTTGTACAGAAGTATTCTAATTCCTGGGGTTTCTTTTGTTATCGTTTCTCTCTTTAGAAAAATCATTAGTGCCCCAAGACCATATGAAGTATATGATTTTGTCCCAGCCTTAAATAAAGACACAAAGGGAAAGAGCTTTCCAAGTAGACATGTATTCTCTATTTTTATGGTAGCTTTTACAATCATGCAGTCATCGGTGGCATTAGCAGTGTTTGTGATTATCCTTGGGGGAGCGCTTGCTGTAATAAGAGTTATTGGCGGTGTGCATTTCATCAAGGATGTAATTGCAGGTTTTGCGATTGCTCTCATAATTGCAGTTAGTTGTTATGGTATTTTATGTGGCGTTTTTGGCCTCATTATGCTACCATTTTAATTAGGATTATATTGTAGGAGCAATTATATTATATGAAAAAAAGTGCAAAGAAAGCCTTAGCTGTGCTATTTAGCGTTCTTGGCACAGTCCTCGGCTTATATATTGGAGGCTATTGGCTATTTGTTCGGCCAGTTTATTGGCTAGTTACAGGTTTTACTGGTGGTACCCTTACAGCCGGCAATTTAATAATAAACGTTATCAAGATATTTATTGCATCCACCATTGGAGGAGGTATTTGGTGTGTATGTGATATTATTGCAGGGCATTTTAGGGACGATCCTAGAGATGATTGATTTTTGGGGATTATTGCAGCGCTAGCTGTTGATAATAAATCATGAAACTTAAATGATTGGGGGTAAAATGTAATGACTGGAAACGTAATTGTGGGACAATCAGGCGGACCGACCGCCGCAATCAACTCTTCATTAGCAGGAGTGTTCAGAACAGCAAAAGACCGTGGTGCTGGCAAAGTATACGGCATGCTCCACGGAATCAAAGGTCTGATGGAAGAGGATTATATCGATCTTTCTGATTTCATCAAAAACGACTTGGATGTTGAGCTTTTAAAGCGAACTCCAGCTGCGTATCTTGGTTCATGTCGCTTCAAACTTCCTGAAATTCACAAAGACATGGCAACCTATGAAAAAATATTTTCAATTCTTAACAAGCTCGAAATTGAGGCGTTAATTTACATTGGTGGTAATGATTCTATGGATACCATCAAGAAGCTCTCTGATTACGCCATTCTTACAGGTTCCGAAATTAGATTTATAGGATGTCCTAAGACTATCGATAATGATTTAGCACTTACAGACCATACACCTGGATTTGGTAGTGCTGCTAAATATATTGGTACATCAGTTAAAGAGATTATCCGCGATGGCCACTGCCTTGAATATGACAAGGGTCTTGTTACAATCGTGGAAATCATGGGACGTAATGCTGGTTGGCTTACAGGCGCATCTATTCTTGCAAAAGGAGAGGATTGCGAGGGACCAGATTTAATTTATTTACCAGAAGTACCTTTTGACCTTAATAAGTTTAAAGAAAGAGTTGTAAAACTTCTTAAAACACAGTCATCAGTTGTTGTATGTATTTCAGAAGGTATTCATACAAAAGAAGGAAAATATGTATGTGAGCTAGGTGATAATGTTGAATTCGTAGATGCATTTAATCACAAACAGCTTACAGGAACAGCTGCTTATCTTTGCAATTTTATTGGAAGGGAGCTTGGCTGCAAGACTAGAGCTATTGAGCTTTCTACACTTCAGAGAGCTGGCTCACATTTAGCTTCACGTGTAGATATTCTTGAAGCATATCAGGTTGGTGGTGCTGCCGTTCTTGCTGCAGATGAGGGGGACACAGGCAAGATGGTTACACTTACACGTCATTCAGATGATCCTTATCAGTGTGGTACAGAGGTTAAGGATGTTCACAAGATTGCTAATGACGAAAAGCTTGTACCTAGAAATTGGATTACACATGATGGCACATATGTAACAGAAGCCTTTATTACATATGTTAGACCACTGATACAAGGGGATGTATCACCTATCATGGTAGATGGTATTCCAAGACATATTTACAGACCGGTTAAAAAATAGTTAATGAGGGGTATGGAGGAGAAAAATGCAGGTATTTCATGGAACTATAATCACTTGTGATGAAAACAATACAATTGCTAATTACTTGGTTGAAAGGGAAGGACGTATTGCATATATTGGCAATACATTACCAACTCAGTATGAGGTGGTTCCTCCTATCGAGTTAGGCAAAAATGTTGCTTTGCCTGCATTTGTGGATACCCATACACATTATTCCGGCTTTTCTGTATTGCATAAGATGTTTCCAATAAACGATACTGATTCCAATGCGAAGATATTGGAGCAGTTGGAGAAATATGCAAAAGAATCAAGAGAAAGTATTATCGTAGGTTTTGGTGCAACAGAGTTTTCTGTTTCAGAAGGATATTTAATTCTTAGAGAACAGATGGATACAGCTTGTCCTGAAAAGGCAGCGTTTATAATTAAACATGATGCTCATTCAGGCGTTGCTAATAGTCTTTTTATTGAGGCTGTTAGATCTAAGGCAGAAAATCTTAGAGGATTCAATCCTGTTACAGGAGAATTGAAACAGGAAGCTTTTGCTGCCGCCTGCGAATTTATAACTCATGGCCTATCTACCAAAAAAGTCATTGATTCTATGATGGAGACAGCAGATTTCCTTGCAAGCAGAGGCGTTGGATTGATTTGCTCAGCTAGTGGATTAGGATTTATTCGTGACTATGATTTTGATATGGAGCGTTCAGTAGCAAAGGGCCTTGATAATGGTATGCAATTGCGCGTTGCACATCAGTGTTCAAATGTGGATAAGATTACTAAAAAAGATGTGAATCGTGTAGTATTTGCAGATTTGGATGGTACTTTCGCTAATCTAGATGCAGCCTTAATTGATGACTATGCTACTGTAAAAAATAAAGGCGTTTCATATTATGACGATGTGGATGTTCAAAAATTCTGTATTAATGCCAACAGAGCAGGCTACCAAATAGCTTTACATGCAGTTGGTGATGCTGCCTTTGAGCAGGCGGTAAATGCCATTGCATTGGCACTGGAGGATTATCCACGATACGACCACAGACACATCATTTTACATGGTTCACTTCCAACAGAGCGCGCCCTAAAGACCTGCAAGAGATACAACATTATGATTTCAGCTAGGCCTTCTATGTTGTCGCATATCTCTGGAGTTGATGAATTTGTTAAAGAGATGCTGTCGGATGAGAGATTTTCAAGAATTAATCCGCTTAAGACAATCAATGATTTGGGAATAAAGGTGTGCTTCAATTCAGACGCACCAGCATCTGATCCAAATCCAATTATGTGGATTCACGATGCTTGTAACAACAGAAATCCAGAAGAGTCTGTGTCTGTTTTTGATGCCCTTAGAATGGCTACATATAATGGAGCCTACTCTTTATTTGACGAGAAAGAGAGAGGGTCATTGGAGATGGGCAAAAGCTGTGATATAGTTATTCTTGATTCAAATCCATACGAGGTTCCAGTGGAAGAATTAAAGAATATTAGTGTTGCAGAATTATATTTGAAGGGAAAGCCATACCAGAGATCTAGAATGGGATCTATGGCAACCATGCTACGTGGTATGTTCCCTCAATAATCACTAGGAGTAATAATGTCATTATCATTAATAATTGGTAACTCGGGTAGTGGTAAATCCACTACCCTTTATAAAAGAATAATAAAAGAAGCTATGGCAAATAAAGACAAGAATTTTCTTGTTATAGTTCCAGAGCAGTATACTATGTCCACCCAAAGACTTCTTGTTTCTATGCACCCTAACAAGTGCATTATGAACATCGATGTTTTATCCTTTAATCGATTGGCATACAGAGTGTTTGAAGAGCTAGGGGCTGGCGTAAACGCTGTTTTGGATGATACAGGAAAATCTCTTGTAATTCGCAAGCTGATAAACTCAAATATCAATGACATAAAGACTTTAAGGAATAATATAACAAGAATTAGCTATATTACTCAGGTAAAGTCTTTGATTTCAGAGCTTACTCAGTACAATATCACTCCAGATAAGCTTAAGGAGATGATTGATACACCTGCAATGTCAGAAAGCTTCAAAAGAAAAGCCTCGGATTTGTTAGTATTGTACGAGGCTTTTTTAGATTTTATAAATGGTAAATACGTTACCACTGAGTCTATTTTATCTACGTTAAATGATATGTTGGATAGCTCAGAAATAGTAAACGGTTCAACAGTTGTATTAGATGGATTTACGGGCTTCACCCCGATCCAGTATCAGCTTGTGGAACATATGCTTGCAATATGCGATGAGGTAGCAGTTACAATTACAGCAGACGAAGATACACCTCTTTTAGAAAACCTTGCAGATGATGAGTTGTTTTCAATGTCATCTGAATTTGCAATAAGAATGAACAAAATCGCCAAGAGAGCTGGCGTAACAATAAATAAACCTACCTATATTTCCAGGAAAAATGGCTGGCTTTCAGGCAATGAGATACTCAGCCATCTTGAAAAGAATATTTTCAGGGCGAAGCCACAGAAATACGCAGGTAAGGAACAGCCAAACAGTAATATAGTACTGACTAGTCTCAGAAGTCAGCGTGATGAACTACAGTATGTTGCTATAGAAATTAATAAACTAATCAGAGAGGGAATGCATTACAAGGATATTGCCGTTGTTGCACCTAACCTGGAGGAATATAGATATTTAGTTTCGGGGATATGGAACGATTATGATATCCCTTACTTTGTTGATGCCAAAACAGAAATCTTATTCCATCCGATGACAGAAGCAATAGATGCTTTGTTTGATATTTTCGATAATGACTTCAGAAGAGAAGATGTATTTAGATTCTTAAGAACCAATCTTACAGACTTAACATTCGAGGAAATGGATTACCTGGAGAACTATCTTATTTCTACAGGAATCCGTGGCAAGAAAAAGTATTTTCATCCTTTTGCAATTCGTTCTAATTCATATTCCAAGGATGAGGATTTACTTAGGGTAAATGAAATTAGAGAAAAGTTTATTGCCCCTTTCAAGGCATTTGATAATCAAATTTCCAAAAAATGTTCAGTAAGAACAATTGCTACTGCTTTATATGAGATTATTTGCTACTTCGATTTTGAAGGACAAATTAAAACAAGAGAAAAATTATACGAAGATGGCAATCAGCCAGTTAAGGCGAAAGAGTATAGCCAGATTTATCCGGTTATAATGGATATCCTTGATAAGTTGGTGGGAATTCTTGGGGATGAAGAAATGGATTTGGAAGAATTCCATGATATTTTTGAAGCGGGTCTATCGGCAGCCTCAATTGGTGTAATCCCTCCTGCCAATGATAGCGTGATTTTAGGAGATATTGAGCGTACACGTTTGTCAAATATCAAGGTGTTGTTTTGTATTGGAGCATCTGATGATGCTATTCCAAAGAAGGTGGAGAATGGAGGTATTCTTTCTCAGCTGGAAAGAGAACAGCTTCTAGCCCAAGGTTTTGAGCTGGCTCCATCAGATAGGCAAAAGTCCTTTAGACAGCGATTCTATCTATATCTGATGCTTACAAAGCCAAATGAGAAGCTTTATATTACAATGCCAAGAGTAGATTCTGCTGGTAAAGCTGTAAATCCATCTTATCTAATGGATTTATTAAGAAATATGTTCGAAGATTTGTCCTTAAAGGAGATAGAGAGCTTTGACATAGAGGATAGACTGTTGTCAAAGAAAAGCTCATTGGAGTACATGATTGAGCTTGTAAATAAAGCTGCTACCTTTGGTTTAGAGGTGCTGTCTAATCAGGAAAAAGCTGTATTAGAAGAGCTTTTAAACTGGGCAAAGGAAGATAGTTCAGATGATCTGGAAATTCTCTTAAACGGAGCCTTTTTCCAGCATAAGCGAGAAGACTTTTCCGATGATATTATGCTAGCTGTTAATGAGGCTTTAAATGCAGATGAGACCATTAAAGGTTCAGTATCCAGATTTGAGTTATACAATGAATGCAGTTATAAATATTTCCTGACATACATTATGAAGCTTCAGGAGAGAGAGAAGTTTGAATTATCCAGCATCGATATGGGGAACTTTTATCATGAAGCGATTCAAAGATATTCTGATAGCTTAAAGGCAGATAATAAAACCTTTAAGGGAGTAACAGAGGAAGAGCGAGAAGCATATATTGAGACAGCTATCTCACAAACCTTCCAGTCTATGGCAAAGGTTGCAACTCTGGAGGATTCTACTCAAAGATACATAGTAGAATCCATGAAAGCGACTCTAAGACACGTGGTAGAGATAATTACAACACAGGTATCAAGAGGAGAATTTGAGCCTGAGCTTTTCGAGGAAAAGATTCAATCTGAAATAATCAATCCTGTCAGTGGCGAAGTTGTTGCAAACTTAAATGGTAAGGTCGACAGAATCGATATGACGGATGGTGACGACAGAGCGGTAAGAATTATCGATTATAAATCAAGCGGTCATAAGCTTGATTTGGATGAGTGCTATTATGGCCTATCAATGCAGCTGCCTATTTATATGGGAGTTGTTTTAGATAAGCTTAAGGACAAATATCCAAATTCTACTATGCATCCATCAGCTATGCTCTATTATGAAATGGCTAATAAATTCCTGGAGCTTAGCAGTAGTGGAGAAAACTTTAAGGAAAAACAGTTAAAGCTTAGCAGAATGGAAGGCATCCTTTCATCCGAGCCAGAGGATTTGGCTGCAAATGATAGCACAGTTGGAATAGAGGATTGGCAGACAAAAGAATCATCTATTGTTCCATTCGGCGTAAAAAAGGACGGTGAGCTTTTAGCTTCTGCTAATGCAATCAGCCGAGATGATATGAAAACAGTTATAGATTATGCAGCTTTATCGGCAGCAAAGACTGCTGAGGGTATAATCAATGGCCAGTTTGAACCATCACCTGCAAAGCTTGGAACACAGATAGATGCTTGTAGATACTGTGGCTTCAAGAGTGTTTGTCATTTTGATGAAAACGAGCCAGGATATCAGGCTAGAAATTTGGAAAAGCGAAAAAGCAAGTCTGATGTATTGGAGTTAATGAAGGAAGAATTAGGAGACAAGGATAGTGGCACTAACTAAAGAACAGCTATTAGTGAAGGATACGAGAGGCAAGAACATGCTTGTTAGCGCTGCCGCAGGTAGTGGAAAAACCTTCGTATTAGTTGAACGAATAATATCTGAAATTCTTGATGAAAAAAATGGAATAGATGTGGATGAAATTCTGGTTGTTACATTCACTACTGCAGCTGCTGCGGAAATGAAAGATAGAATCCGACGTGCCATTGATAAAGCCATTGCAGATAATGGGGCGGATACTAGAATCAGGGCACAGGCCACTCTTATACATAACGCCCATATTAGAACCATAGACAGCTTCTGTAGCTGGGTTGTAAAAAACTATTTCTATGAAATCGATATGGATCCAGCCTTTAGAATAGGAACATCGGGAGAGCTCAAAATGCTTTGCGATGAGGTGTTCAGTGATCTTTTGTCAAAGTATTTGGAAGCGGATGATGAAGATTTTAAACTTTTGGCAGATGCTTATATTTCGGGCAGAAGAACAGACACTCTAAAGGAAATGGTCTTTGCAATACATGATAAAGCTACTAGTTTTGCCTGGATAGACGAATGGTACGACAATGCGTTAAATCTTTACAATATTGGTAGCGTAGAAGAATTAGAAAATTCCCAGTTGGTACAACAGATTATCGCATATACGGATTTGTATGTAAGTGGACTAATAGATTCAGTTGCAAAGCTTCTGGATTTATATGATTCCGATTGTGATTCTAAGGATAAACACATCTTTTCAAATGAGTTGGCTCAGCTTAGAGGTATAGCTGAAGCTTCCACTTTCAAAGACAAATATAGTGCTGTTATGGGTGCTGATTTTTCAGAAAGATTTGGAAGCAAAGGCACATCTTTAAATGAGGATGATTTAGCTAGAGCGAAAGCGCTTAGAGCAAAATACAAAGATGTGGTAGGCAAATTAAAGGAATCATACTATTCATCCAGCTTGGAAGATATGTTTTCGGATTTGATGTATGTGAAAAAACAGGCATCAGCATTAATCAGATTTACAAAAGAATACACGAAAAGCTTAAACAAAATAAAAGCAAAGAAAAATATATACGACTTTAATGATATTGAACACATGGCTCTTGAAATCCTTAGAAATAAGGACTCTAAAGAACATGAAAAAAGACCTGTAGCAGTTGAGCTGTCACAGCATTTCAAAGAGGTCATGGTAGATGAGTATCAGGATTCCAATGAGTTACAGGAACAGATTCTTACTGCTATCAGCAATGGAAGCAACTATTTCACAGTAGGTGATGTTAAGCAGTCTATCTATGCTTTTAGACAAGCTAGCCCACAGTTGTTTATTGATAAGCTTTACACTTATCCAACTGATGATACGGGCAATGATATCCGAATTGATTTGGATAACAACTTTAGAAGTAGATGGCAAGTTCTTGATTTTTGTAATCAGGTATTTGAGCCTCTTATGCAGATGGACGTTGGCGGGGTTGCCTATGATGAGAAGGCGGCTTTAAAGCTTGGAGATAAAAGCTTTCCTGGTGAAGGAAAGGATTATGAATCAGAGATTATAATTGCAACTCAGAATTCTGATTCAATGCAAGAGCTCAATATCGAAAATGGAGATGAGCTTGAGGCACTTGTTGTAGCAAAGCGCATTAAAGAGTTGATGGCATCAGGCTTTCAGGTCAGTGGGAAAAACGATGATGGACGATATCTTAGAGATATGCGTTTATCAGATGTTGTTATTCTCATGAGAGGTACAAAAGGCCATGCTGACAAATACATTTCCACATTAAAAGATTATGGCATACCAGCATATGTTGCTGAGGAGACTGGATTTTTTGATAGAGAGGAAATTGAGACAGTATTATCAATGCTTACTATTATTGATAATCCTTTTAACGATATTCCCCTTGCGGCAGTATTACATTCTCAGATGTTTGGTTTTTCTTCTGAAAGACTTGCCCAAATTAGAACAATTAACACTGAGGAATCTTTATATGGATGCCTCCTTGAGTGGAACAAGACAAAGTCCACAAAGGATGTTTCTGAGTTCCTTGATACATTAAACTATTTCAGAGAGCAGGCTATAGATACACCTATACATGAAATAATAGAAAACATCCTGGAATATACCAAATATGGAATGTACTGCAAGGCACTTCCTAACGGCAAGATGGCTTCTGCAAACCTGGATAAACTAGTGGATGAGGCTGTCAATTTTGAGAGTACTAGCTTCAAAGGATTGTCTCGATTTGTAAGCTATATTGAAAGCCTTAGAACATATGATGAGGATTTAGGACTTGCTAAGACAGTTGGTGAAAATGATGAGGCTGTCAAAATAATGACTATTCACAAAAGTAAGGGTTTGGAATTCCCTGTAGTATTTGTTTGTGGATGTGGCCGTGGATTTAGAAGTGACACAAGCAATTATTCATATGATGCAACACTTGGTGTGGCATTGAATTATCGAAATCCTGAAACAAGGATTACCTACAAGACACCATTTTTTAATCTGATTCATGCAAAAGCTGCAGCTGAGGAAAGAGGAGAATACTTACGAATTCTCTACGTAGCACTTACTAGAGCTGTTGATAAACTGATTATTACTGGTGCAATAAAACCATCAAAAGATAAAAGCGTTGTTGATAAGTTAGAAGAGTTTAGTGGGGATGGAAGTAAGCTCAGCTTCCCTACTAAGATAGGAGCATCCACAAGTATAGAACTGATTATTCGTGCTTTGAATGCATCGGGAAGAGATTACAACAGACGTATTATAGATTGTCAGGAATTGTTCATTGATCAGGTTGAAAAGGGAATTGTAAAGGAACAGGTAAAGAAAGCTATTGAAAGCATTGTCCAGTCAGGTAGTACTGCGGATAACACTATCGCAAATACGTTATCATTTAAATACAATGGCCTTGCAGATAGCAAATATAAAAGCAAGTATTCTGTTTCTGAAATCAAACATCAGGCAATGGAAAATACGTTCAAGTTCAATGAAGATGCAGCACCTGCATTTATTCAAAATGAAGAGGAAAGCTACATACCTCAGTTCATGCGTACGGCTACGGAAGGAAATGACAAAGAAAGCAAGGTTCCTTCAGGCGCTTTATATGGAACTGCCATGCATAGATTTATGGAATGCTTTGATTTTGCCAGAGATGATTACCAGTCAAGCTTTGATGAGCAACTGAAATATATGGAGGCCACTAAGAGCTTATCAGATGATGAATTTGCAAGAATCAATCATAGAAAGCTTCAGGTATTCTTAAACGACGACTTGTCTAATCGTATGTCAAAGGCAGCTATGAATGGAAAGCTTTACAAAGAAAAGCCTTTTGTTTTTGGAAGCGATGCAAAAGAATTGTTTGATGATGAAGATGTTACAGATGAGATGATTTTAGTACAGGGAATTATTGATGTCTTCTTTGAAGAGGATGATGGAATAATTCTTATGGACTATAAGACTGATAAGGTGGACGAAGACAAGGACTTAGTGCTAAGATATGAAAAGCAATTAAAGCTATACAAAGATGCAATAGAGCATGCTTACGATGTTCCTGTTAAGGAAGTGCTCATTTATTCATTTGCACTTGAAAGGAGTATTAATATATGTACGACAAATTAGTAGTTGAAACATTTTTGGAGAAACAGTTACAGTTGTTTCCTGAAAAGGTAGCTGAGTCTTACGATGAGGCAGTAGAGTTTTTAGAGGACGTATGTGCCACAGTCTGCAAGAATAAAAAAGAGGTACTTGAATATCTTGAAGACGAAATGGATATCACAGGCATGAGTGAAGAAGAAATCTTATCAGCCGAAGAAGTATTTTCTATTTCTGATGGTAGATATCTTGTTGTAGAGGGTTAATATGAAGTTTTATAAGAAGTTATTACCTATCGCTTTTGCGATATGTCTAGCGGTTAATTTTACTGGTTGTACCGTAGGAGACAAAGTAGTTTATTTCGACACATCTAGTGGATACAACACTGTATTTAAAATCGGAGATTTTAAATGCTCCAAAAAAGAAGCTCTTGTTTATCTATTAAACGAGAAAAACATTTACGGATCTGTAGATGGGGTAAATCTTTGGTCAGAGGATTATGATACTGATACAATGACAAGCTCAATAAAAGATTTAACAATGGAGCATTTAACAAGGGTATACATTCTAAATGTATATGCAAGTGAGCAGGAAATTGAGCTTACAGAATCAGAAAAGAAGGCTTGCTCTGACGCAGCAGAAGAGTACTACAAATCATTAAATTCAACAGAAAAAAGTTTTACAAAAGCAAAGAAAAAAGATATCGAAAAAATGTATATGCGATATGCTTTAGCTTCTAAAGTATACGAAGAATTAATGAACTCTGTTGATGAGGAAGTATCCGAAGATGAGGCCCGAGTTATGGAAGCTTTTGTACTGTATGTTTCAGATGAATCTACAGCAGAGACTATCCAGGGAATGATAGATTACGGTTACACATTTGAGAGACTTGCATCAACATACACAGAGCTTGATTCTTATCAGGTTACCTTCGCAAGAGGAGAGTATCCTGAGGAAGTTGATGATGTAGTTTTCAATCTTGATACAGATGAAGTTTCTTCAGCAATTGCTGCTGATGGTGGTTACTATTTCTTCCAGTGTTTGGACAAGTATAACGAAGAGTTATCAGAAGAAAACAAAACTGTAATCATCGAGAACCGCCGTAAGCAAGTGCTTGAAGACATCGTTTCTGATTTAGAAGATAGATATTTCTCTGACATGAATACAAAGCTTTGGGAGTCTATAGATTTTCCAGAAGATTCTTCGGAATTAACAAGTGATAGTTTTTTTAAAACATTAAATGACCATTTTTAGATAATTCAAAATATAAACAACTTTCTATATATAATTGCAAATTGTACTAAAAAGAATTGATAATTTATATTTTATTAGTAATTTGGTAGAAAATTAATTGAATGTACTAGCAATTGCGTGAGTAAATGACTATAATATAGGGCATATAAAAAATAATAATTGTTTGCTCATATAGGAGGGTGAAAAAATGGTAACAAATGCAAAGGTTACAGTTGACGATGTAAAGAAGTCAGCTGCATCTGCTGCTACAACTGTAAAGACTGCAGCAGCAAGCGCTAGTGAAGCAACTAAGAAAGCAGTTGCAGAAGTTAAAAAGGAAGCTACAGCAGCTAAGAAGACAGCTACAAAAGCTAAGGCAACAGCAACAAAGAAAGCTACAGCAGTTAAGAAGACAGCTACAAAGACTGTTAAGAAAGCAGCTGCTAAGTCTAAGAAGGCAGTAGTAACAACAGCTGTTGTTCAGTATCAGGATCGTGAATTTACAGAAGCTGAGTGCATCAAGAAAGCACAGGCTCAGTTCAAGAAGGATTACAAGAAAGAGACTCTTGAAGAGCTCAACATTTACATCAAGCCAGAGGAGCGCAAGATTTATTATGTAGCAAACAAGGATCGCGTTGGTTCAGTAGATCTTTAATCCTTAATATTTTTTATGTCGTAGCACAAAGCTGTATCGTATATACGATGCAGCTTTTTTATGGTCATGCTACGTGGAGGAATGATGAAAAAAAGTTTATTCGCAGTGGCCTATTGGGTATTAATAGATATCCTTTTTCTGGCCATTATAGGAGTGTTTACTACACATCCTATTAATTGGTTTATCGCCATTTTAATTGTGGGGCTATGCAGTGTTTTTAGCATTGTAAAATCTATTAAAGATACAGGCTATATAAAACAGACCCTTGCACTGCCAGAAAACAATCATAAACCGGTGTATGATTACATTCGTGCTCTTGCGGTTTTATTTATTATGTTTGTTCATGTGCTGGCTATGGATTGGCCATATGCATCAGGCATGGCAGGAACACCTTTATATGAGGTTTTAAATCTAATTAGATGTATTTCCGGGGTAGGAGGCAACTGCCTATTTTTAATGATATCAGGTGCATTACTTTTAAGGTTTAAGGATGAAAATCTTCTTACATTTTATGGAAGGAGATTTACCAAGATAATAGTGCCACTTGTAATTTATTACTTTTATTATTTGTGGGAATACAATGCACAGAGATATACATCATTTACAACGGCCATTTATAAAATCTTAACAGCTGATTATTCAAAGGCAAATGTACATCATTTTTGGCTTATATATGTAATCATCTCGCTGTATGTGTTGGTACCGTTTTTACGATACATGCTTAAAGAGATGCCATACAAAAAATTGACAGCATTGATAATGGTTTTATACATATATTTTGTTCTTACAAAAGTTATTATCAATGAAAATGCCATGCCTATGAATTTTACATTCTGGCTTTTGATCTTCTTGATAGGGTATTGGTATAGCTTGGATGAGTCACGTAAATACGATAGCATTGCAATGATTGCTGGTGTGGTTGCACTTATATTATTTGAAGTGGCGATTCATTTGAACCCACCAATGTCAGATGATTTAGCGGCTCATTATCCATATATGATAGTTGCATCTGTTGGTATAATGGCTATCTTCTTTAAACTGGGGGATAAGCTAAAAAATGTATATCTGATAAGATTGATTAGCCAGTATAGCTATGGCATTATTTTAGGGCACATGTTGGTGCTGGTTTTTGCAGTGAGAAAATATTGTTATGCATTTACAAGCTCACTAATGCATAAGGGCATGGGCTTCTTGTTCCTTTCGCTGGCTACATTAATAGGTTCTGTTATAATTGCCTATTTCATAGACAACATTACGGTTAAACCTATATCAGCAATTTTTGATATTAAAAAGAGAAAATAGTTAACATAATGGCTTTGACATATATCACACGTTTGACATATGTTAAAGCTTTTTTTATGCCTAATTTAAGTGAATAGTGCACAAAAATAATTCTAATAATTTGACCTATTTTTACAAAATGAACACTTTAGGGCTTAAATCGTATGTCAACCGATTGACATAGTATATGTTGAATGCTAATATCCAATTTGTAAACAACACACGAACCTATTTGAAGGAGGGTTAATTGTAATGAAGAAGAGGTTATTATCACTTATGGTGGTAGCTGCAATGTCAGCTTCACTAGTTGCTTGTGGTAGCTCAGAGGGTGGTTCATCTGATGGTGCTTCAGGCTCAGGCGTATCAATCACAGTACTTAATTCAAAGACTGAGATTCAGACACAGTTCGAAGAAATGGCTGAAGCTTATGAGGAAGCTACTGGCGTACACGTAGAGGTATACAACGCTGATACTGATACAACAGTTGCATCTCAGGTAGCAACAAAGTATGCATCAAACGATCCATACACACTTACAATGGTTGATGCAAAAGATATTTATTCACTTGCTGATGATTATGCATATGATCTTTCAAATGAAGATTGGGCTAGTCACACAACACTTGGTATCACAGTAAACGACAAGCTTGCTGGTTTTCCAGTTTGTGTAGAGGCAAGAGGCGTTATTTACAACGCAGATGCAATTGAGGCAATCACAGGCGAGACATTTGATCCATCATCAGTTGCAACACTTGATGATTTCCAGGCTCTTTTAGATGAGCTTAAGGCTGGCGGAATGGAGACTCCAGTTGGTGTCCTTTCTGAGTACTGGTCACTTGGTGCACATTACTTCGCAGAAGTATATGAGCAGCAGGAAGATCCAGATGCATTCGTTAACTCATTATTAGCTGGCGAAGCTGATCTTGGAAGCAACGAAAAGTTCAACGAGCTTATGGATACATTCGATACATTAATCGCTTACAACTATGCTAAGGGTTCAGCAGCAAACGCTGACCGCGAAGAGTCATCTATGATGCTTGCACAGGGCGACATCGCATTCATGTTTGGTGGTAACTGGGATTGGTCAGTAATCAACCAGTACGATTACACAGAGAATATGGGAATCATGCCAGTACCTGAGAACACATCTGATGACACAAACACAAAGCTTGTTGGTGGCGGTTCTAAGTACTTCTTCGTAGATAGCTCAGATGCTACAAGCGATGAGCAGAGACAGGCAGCACTTGACTTCCTTAACTGGTTAGTAAGTGATCCTGAAGGAAATGCATTCCTTACAGAGCAGTGTGCACTTGTTCCAGCATTCGACAACATCGATGCTTCAGCACTTGACCCACTTTCATTATCAGTTAAGTCTTATGCAGATGCAGGAAAGCTTATTCCTAACTACAACTACTTACCAGATGATCACATGACAGTAGTTGGTCAGGAAATCATGCAGAAGTATTTGGATGAGGCTATGACAAGAGACGAATTGGTTACAGCAGTAGAAGAGTACTTCAAGACAGCAACACCAATCGAACACTAAAATCATATTTTTTTCCTAGCTTGCGAAGGAAAAACATATGACAGCGAGTCCTATTGACGAAGTCAATCAAAAATGGACGAGCTTCCTAGTTATTAAAAGGGGGCCAGCATTATAGCGGGCCCCATGTCTTTTGAAAGGGATAGAATTATGAAAACAAATACAATGAGCTATAAAATAAAGCAGTATTTGCTTTTTGCAGGTATATCAACAGTTATATTTGCCTGCGTGGTAATCATACCTTTCATTTATGGTTTATACTTAACACTTACCAGCTGGGATGGTGTTTCTCGTAACAAACCATTTGTGGGTATTCAAAATTACGTTAACGCATTTGCGGATTCAGGTTATTGGGTTTCATTAGGACGCACATTTATTTATTCAGCAATTGCAGTTATTCTTGTAAATGCTGTAGCTTTTATCATTGCCTATATGGTAACAAGCGGAATTAAAGGGCAGAATTTTTTCAGAGCAGGTTTCTTCGTACCAAACTTGATTGGTGGTATCGTACTTGGTTACGTTTGGAAATTTGTTTTCAATAAAGCTTTTGTAGCATTGGGAAGCTTTATTTCATCAGGCAATGCTAAGTCACTCCTTGCAACAGAAAATGGGGCGATAGCAGCACTTATTATAGTTTCTGTATGGCAATATGCAGGCTATATGATGCTTATCTATGTTGCAGGTTTTATGAGTGTTTCAGAAGATGTTATTGAGGCGGCTAAAATTGATGGCTGTACAGGAACACAGTCAATCATTCACATATCTATTCCACTTATGACAGCGTCATTTGTACAGTGTCTGTTCCTTACAATCACCAGATGTTTCATGGTTTATGATGTAAACCTTTCATTGACAAACGGTGATCCATACGGTAGCTCAGCTCTTGCGGCTATGCACGTATACAATCAGGCATTCGTTAACAAAAACTATGGTACAGGCCAGGCTGAGGCTTTGATCTTGTTTGTTATTTGCGCAGTAATCGGTGGAATTCAAGTATACGTTGGTAAGAAAGGGGAGGTGCAGGCATAATGGAAAATGAAGTAGCAGCTCGTAATAAAAAAATTAAACATGCCATTATGATTATCGTACTTACGTTATTATTTATTGCATTCGTATTCCCTTTCATAATGGTTATCTTGAACGTTTTCAAGGTTAAGGCTGATATTACAGCAAGTCCACTTGCTCTTATAGGTAAGCATGGATTTACACTTGAAAACTTCCCAAATGCTATCAAGAAAATGAATTTCTTTACAGTATTTGGAAACTCATTGTTCGTAACAATTCTTTCTACAATAGGAACCATCATTCTTTCATCTATGACTGCTTATCTTATTGTTAGAAATAATTGGAATGCTAACAAGATTTTATTTGTACTTATGATTGCATCAATGGTTATTCCTTTCCAGGTGCTCATGGTACCTCTTGTTTCCCTATATGGTGGAATTTTTGGTATTTTAAATCATAGAGTTACATTAATATTTATGCATATTGGTTTTTCACTTTCTATGGCAACATTTATGTTCCACGGAAGTATTCACACCAATGTACCTATTTCGTTGGAAGAAGCAGCTACAATTGATGGATGTAACAAATGGCAGATTTTCTCACAAATCGTATTTCCGATATTAAAACCAACAATCGCTACAGTAGCAATCATTGATGCTATGGCATTTTGGAACGATTATTTGCTTCCATCACTTGTACTTGGTAGAAAGGAATTATATACTATTCCTATCGCTACGAAGGTATTCTATGGGCAGTTTTCTACAGACACAGGATTAATTATGGCAGCACTTTTGCTTGCTATGTTACCTATCCTCATTCTTTATATTTTCTTACAGAGATATATTGTTGAGGGAATAACAGCGGGGGCTGTTAAATAGGCAATTATAATGCTACGTCTTCCTGTAGAAGTATAAGGGGGTTACAATGGCAACATTAAAAGATGTGGCAGCAGAATGCGGACTGACTGTCACCACGGTATCGAGAGTATTAAATAACAGAGGCTATATCAGCGAAGAAACTCGTAAAAAGGTTTATGAAGCTATGGCTAAGCTTAACTATAGACCGAATGAGGTAGCAAGATCTCTATCAAAAAAAACAACTAATACTATCGGAGTCATTGTTCCTCATATTAGACATCCATACTTTGCAGAGATGATAAGTAACATCGAAAATGCTGCTAGTAAGCATGGTTACAAGATTATTTTGTGCAACTCCAAGGGGAGAAACAATAAGGAAAAAGAGTATTTGGATATGTGCACGAGCAATAGGGTTGCAGGAATCATTCTTTTCTCTGGAAGTGTGGCAGTACAGGAATTTACTGACAGCAATATAGCACTTGTTACAGTTGAGCGTTTTGTTGAAAATGGAACAGCAGCTGTAGAGTGCGACAATAAACAAGGGGGAGAGCTTGCAGCACAGCACTTAATTGACTGTGGTTGCAAGAGACTTCTACACGTCAGTGGTATTTTGAATAATTCCATGCCAGCTGATGACAGAGCCCTAGGGTTCATAGAAGTCTGTGAAAAGAACGGAGTATATTATAAGGTTGTTGCTACTAATATGGGGCAATATAACAGCCTTGATTATCATGATATGCTGGAAGGTGCATTGGAATACGACGAAGAAATCGATGGAGTCTTTGCCAGTTCAGATTTGATTGCTTCTCAGATTTTGCAGGTATGTTCCAAGCTTGGCAAGCGTGTACCAGAGGATATCAAAATAGTTGGATTTGATGATGTAATGATTTCACAAATCACAAATCCACCAATCTCTACCATTCATCAGCCTATAAAAGAAATGGCTGAGGCGGCTGTTGATATGGTAATTACAGCGTCTGAAGGCAAGACAGTTCCTAAGAGAACATTACTTCCAGTTACGCTTGTAAAGAGAGAAAGTACATAATATTTCAGCTCACATCAGGGTTTGATGTGGGCTGTTTTTTTATTCTAAATATTCTATAATATCTCTAGTTAATTGAAAGGAAGTTATATTATGAGTGAAGAATTAATGGAGATGTTAGCAGAATCTCTTAATGCTAATGAATTTGTAAAATATAATCATATCGTTATGGACGATATTGAGTTAACAGGTGCTACAGCACATATTGATATTGTTCCAGAAACACTTAATGTTCTTGGAATTGCCCATGGCGGAGCACATTTCACTTTGGCAGACACCTGCGCTGGCTACACTGCAAGAGCAGATGGACGTCAGTACGTTACACAGCAGTCCAACTACTATTTCCTTAAAGGCGCCAAATCTGGACGTATTACAGCCAAAGGAAAGGTTGTAAAGCGTACTCGCAAGTTCTGCATTATTGATGTAGAAGTAACAGATGACAATGGAGAATTAGTTAGCAAAGGAACCTTCGATTATTACTGTGTTGCAGATCACCAGTAATGGGTTTATATGTACTAAAAATACCAAATGAGAGCTCGTTATAAAACAGATTTATAACGGGCTCTCATTTTCTTTAGGAGCTAGAAGTATTGAATTTACAACGATTCTCTAATATAATTCCTAACAACTTAACAGAAGGCAATTGTAAAGGGAGAGAAGCATATGGCAAATGTAAGGAGTGTTTCTAATGATGAACTGGCAAAGATTAAAGAATTCATAGAAACAATAAAATTTGGTTCTGTTAGTATAATTATCCAGGATGGAAAAATAGTACAGATTGATAAAAGTGAAAAAATAAGAATTTAATATAGATATTAAATAAACTGACTAGACAACTAGAGGTTTAGAGCATGGTTCCATTAGCTGTGCTTTGGCCTCTAGTTGTTTTTTCATATAAAAAAATATTTTAAGAAAAGGAGACAAACAAATATGGGAAAGTTATTCACATCAGAATCAGTAACAGAAGGACATCCAGACAAAATTGCAGATCAAATTTCTGATGCAATCCTTGACGGGCTACTTGCTCAGGATCCATATTCAAGAGTAGCCGCTGAAACAACAGTTGCTACAGGACTGGCACTTGTTGTAGGCGAGATTACAACAAAAGCTTATGTGGACATTGCAAAAATTGCAAAGGATACAATCAGGGAAATCGGATATGTAAACAATGTGGATGGGTACAACGCAGATTCAATTGCAGTTCTTACATCAATCGATGAGCAGTCAGCTGATATCGCACTCGGTGTAGATAAGGCATTTGAATCAAAACAGGAAGGAGTAAAGGAAGATTTTGGAACAGGAGCTGGAGATCAAGGAATCATTTTTGGATACGCAACAGATGAGACACCTGAATATTTACCACCTGCTATTTCGTTTGCTCATCGCCTTACACGTCAGCTTACGAAGGTTCGAAAGAATGGAACACTTCCATACCTTAGACCAGATGGAAAATCTCAGGTGACAGTAGAATTCGATGATGACAATAAAACAGTTAAACGAATTCATACTATTGTAATTTCAACTCAACACGCGGCAAATGTAACTTTAGAAAAGATTAGAGAAGATGTAATTAAATATGTTATTAAGCCAGTTATTCCAGAGGAGCTTTTGGATGAGAACACAATTTATTATGTAAATCCTACAGGACGATTTGTAATCGGCGGACCACAGGGAGATGCAGGACTTACAGGCAGAAAGATTATTGTTGACACATACGGCGGCACCGGTCGACATGGTGGCGGTGCTTTCTCAGGAAAAGATCCTACTAAGGTCGACCGCTCCGCAGCATATGCAGCTAGATGGGTGGCTAAAAACCTTGTGGCAGCAGGTGTTGCAAAGCAGGTAGAGGTTGAGCTTGCTTATGCTATTGGCGTAGCAAAGCCTGTATCAGTTTCAGTTGATAGTTTTAATACGGGGGTAATCAGTGATGAAAAAATTGCAGAAATTATTGAAAATGTTTTCGATCTTAGACCAGCAGCTATCATCGACTCCCTTAATCTTCGTAGGCCAATCTACAAACAGACTGCTGCTTATGGACATTTCGGCAGGACCGATGTGGACCTTCCATGGGAGCATTTAGATAAAGTGGAGGAGATTAGACAGTATTTAGAGGACGTAAAGGTTGACTTGGCTGTTCAGTATATTTCTGAAGCAAGGGAAGCTGTAACAATTTAAGGAAAGGTAGATGAAATAATGGCTGGAAAAATAGGAAAGCATATAGCTATATATGGCAAAGGCGGAATTGGCAAATCAACAACTACATCTAATATAAGTGCAGCTCTTGCAGAAGCTGGTTATAGAGTAATCCAAATTGGATGTGATCCGAAAAGTGATTCTACAAATACACTTAGAGGAAATAACTATCTTCCAACAGTACTGGATAGTCTAAGAGAAGGAAATAAGATTCATCTTGATGATATTTCTGTTAAAGGATTTGGTGGAGTGCTTTGTATTGAATCAGGCGGACCAGTTCCAGGAGTAGGTTGCGCAGGGCGTGGTATCAATGCGGCTGTAAATTTATTGCAGGAGCTAAATCTATTTGAGGAATTTAAGCCTGATTATGTTTTATACGACGTATTAGGTGATGTTGTTTGCGGTGGTTTTGCAGTTCCTATCAGAGATGGAATTACTGACAGAGCATATGTTGTTTCTTCTTCTGATTTTATGGCATTGTATGCAGCAAATAACCTTTTCAAGGCAATTAATAAATATGCTCCTACAGGTGGCGCAAAGCTTGGTGGAGTTATTGCAAACAGCATGAAGCCAGGCTATCACAGAGAGATAGTTGATGACTTTGTGGCAAAGACTGGCACAAGCATTGCCGGCTATGTAAATCGTTCACTTGATGTTCAGCAATCTGAGCTTTATGGAAAGACAGTAATCGAGGCAAAACCAAACAGTGCCCAGGCAGATATTTATAGAAATCTTGCAAAGTATATTGCTGAAAATGAAGATCTGGTAGTACCAAATCCTCTTGGTTCAGCAGAGCTTAGAGATTGGGCTAGGTCCTGGGGAGACCGTATATACGATATTGAAAATGGTGTTGTAAATGGAGTGGCTGAGGCTATTTAGCATTTAGGTAAGGAGGAGATTTTATGAGTTTTTTGGAAGATAGAAAAGCCCTTACCAGAGAAAAAAGATTAAGTGCATTAAGTCATTTTCACGGAACACTTGAAGGTCTTATTGATGAAACCTCAGGTACTGAAATCAAACAACGAGTAAGGACTTATTCTCAAATCCATGTGGATGAAACTATATATGCATTTGATGTGTTATCTAAGATTGAGGATGCTGCAATAATTGTGAATGGTGCAATTGGCTGCGGAAATATTGGACTTACTCAGATTGACGAAGCTTTTGGGTGGTACAGTACAAATTTGGTGGAAAGGGACACCATCTTAGGAGGTGAAGATAAGCTTAGAGAAGCAGTTATCAGAGCCTATGAGGAACAACATCCTAAAGCTGTTTTTATTATAGGAACACCTGTGGTTGCTATTAATAATGACGATGTGAATTCCATTATTTTAGAGCTGGAAGATGAAATAGGGATTCCTATTATAAGCATCTATACAGATGGATTTAAATCAAAAACTCCAGTAACCGGTTACGACATTGTGACACATAGCTTATTAAAGTATTTGATTGATAAAAATCCAGAGGAAACGGAACCATTCATTAACGTCATCTCATTTTCAGAGAGCATTGAAGATATTGCTGCAATAGCAAAAAGCCTTAAGGCATTGGATATTAAATATCAGGTCTTGCCAAGGTTTTCTAGCATAGATGAAATCAAAGGAGCATCTAAAGCTAAAGCAACTGTTGTGCTAAATCCAGAAGAAGGTGGATATTTAGCCAGAGAATTGGAGGAAGTATACGATGTTCCTTACATAGTTACTGAAGCACCAGTTGGATTTAGAGGTACAAAAGCATTTTTGCTAAAGTTGGCTGCGTATCTAAAGGTTGAGGATAAAGCAAGTAAATATGTTGATGAAGTAGAAGCGGAATTAACAAGAAGCATTTCAAAGCATCTTTTAGATGGCAAAAAGATATTTATTGATGCATCACTAAGTAGAATTCCTGCATACGCAAGATTGTTTACAAATCTTGGTGGAGAAGTGGTTGGATTTGGAGCACCTTTTGTTGATTTAGAGAATAGAAATCAGTTATCTAAATTACGTTTTCTTTCAAAAGGAATAACAGCGGTGATTGGTAATGGTCAGTATTTTGAGAAGGCAAATGCAATAGCAAAGGGAGAAGTTGATATATACGTTAGCGAATTTCAGGGAAGCTCATTTGCTTCTGATGAAGGTGCTACAGTTGTATCCACCAGAAATAAATCTATATATGGATTTGATGGAGTATATGTATTGTATGACTCATTTGTCAAAGCAATACGACTCTCGGGAAAGTTGCATGGTTTAGATAAAGGCAACTACAAGATTAGTTGGAAAAGCAAAAGTGGCAACTGGTATGTGAAGCAGGAGGTAAGCTAGTTATGTCGAATGTAATCAAAAATCCTAGAAATGGATGTGCACTTCATGGAGCTTTGCAGACAGTTCAAGAGATTAACGGAGCGGTACCGGTTGTACATTCAAATGCTGGTTGTGGTGTAGTTAATTATCTAGCTAATCAAAGGTTTTCTGGAGGAGCCTCATCTTATTCAGGCTTTTCTATTCCAGGTACAGCAGCACAAGAAAGACATGTAATTTTTGGAGGCGCATCGAGGCTTCGCGAGCAAATCAAAAACACTATTAAGGTTCAAAAAGGAGATTTATATGTAATTCTCAATAGCTGTGAATCTGCAATGGTGGGCGATGATGTAGATGCAATGACAAGAGAAATTGTTGAGCAAGGAGAACCAGTTGTTGACACACTGGTAGCTGGATTCAATGGTGGGCCTCACTATGGATACGAGCAGGTTTTGGGAGATATTTTCAAATCCATTTATGAAGTCAAAAAAAGTGGTTTAAAAAGAGAATCAAATCTTGTAAACATTTTTGGAATTGTTCCACAAAAGGATCCTTATTGGCAGGGAAATCTAAATGAGTTGCAAAGAATCCTTACAGGTTTAGGAATAAAATCCAATGTGTTTTTTGGAACAGAAGGTGGTGTTGCTGATTTCGTAAATGCGAAAAATGCATCGGCATCTATCGTATTTTCCCAGTGGGGAGAACTGCCAGCAAAAATCTTAAAGGAAAAGTTTGATATCCCTGTAATATACAGATCATCACTGCCAATTGGCACAGATAAAGTCCAGGATTTAGCGGAAGCTATTAATAAAGTGATTAGCTTAGATGAATCACTGGTAAAAGATTTCTTGGAAAAAGAAGAGCATACTGAAAAGAGTCTTTTTCTGAGAGTCAGGGATGAAATTTTTGAACTTGGACTATCTAAAAATGCTGTAATTATAGGAGATGAAGAACAGGTAATTAGACTTGGAGGTTTTTTAAAAGATCGACTTGGAGTTGTTATTTCTTCGGTAGTGCTAATTGATTCCTTGAAAAAGGATGAAGCACATGAAACAAATAATGAAGAAGAACTTAGAACTATATCTGAAAACATTTATAAGGGAATTGATCAAAAAGAGATTGATGAAATAGTTAGTTCTAGTAATGCGGAGGTTATTTTCGGAAGTTCTCTTGAAAAAAGAATAGCAGAGAAATTAAATCTACCACTTGTTGAAATTTCATATCCAATTGCAGATAAGTTAATTCTAAATAAGGCTGATGCGGGGGTTAATGGCGCAATTAGTCTTTTGGAAAACTATATTACAGTTGTAAAGCAATATGATGAAAGAAAAAAAGAACTTGCATCATCTATTTTAAAAGAAGTAAAAGGAGGAGAATCATGGCGCGAGCTATCACAAAAGAAGAGCTTTTTAAGACAATCGAACTTGATAACAGAATTACCAACGAGGGAGTATATATCAGCCCAGAGGTAGCAGAAACACTTGATTTTGATAATAAAGTACAAGAGCAGATGCGTACCTGTTTTGATATGAATCATGAGACTTATACCAAGACTAAGCTTCCAACAGCACTTAGACTTGATAGTAACTACAGATTGAGATTTACATATAAGCATGATGCTCCTTTTTCTGTAGAGCATGAAAATGGAAAGTATTATTTGCTTGAGGGAAAGAATCTTATTAGCGAAGTTTCTTTTGTCGAAAAGCCTGCTTTTTACAATGAGAAAACATCAGATGGAATAAGCATGAAAACTATCGCGAATGAAATCGGAAAGACAAAAGTGTCTGTAGCATACAGTAATGAATGCGCTCTGAAAGACAAGGGACTTGACTGCAAATTCTGTAATATTAATGCTACAAAAAGCCGTTTCGCAGATTTACAGGGAATTGCCTGGAAGACTCCAAGACAGATAGCTGAAACCTATGCAAAGGCCAGAGAAGAAGGCTATGAGTCAATTACTATTACAGGAGGTTTTGTACCAGAACGTCGAGAGGTTGAATATTACATTGATGTTGCAGAAGCCATTCAGGATGTAACAGGACTTGCAGATTTTGGAGGCACTGCCTGTGTAGGTGCTCCAGCAGATTTATCTGTAATTGAAAAGTACAAGGAAGCAGGCTACAGAGCAATTTCTACTAACCTTGAAATCTGGGATGAGAATATTTTCAAAACAATTTGTCCAGGTAAAGATCAGATTTGTGGTGGCCGCCAGAATTGGATTAACGCCCTTAAGCGAGAAGTGGAAGTATTTGGTAAGGGCAATGTTCGTTCCTTCTTTGTAGCTGGTATTGAACCTAAATCTACATTGCTTGAAGGTATCGAATATCTTACTGAACTTGGTGTTGTTGCAATTCCACTTCACTGGACACCAAATCCTGGCTCAGAGCTGGAAGGGCATCGCGCTCCAACACCAGAATGGTATATGGATTTATATCACAAGACATATACACTTTTGAAGAAAAATGGACTTACACATTTGGATCTTTATAAATCGGCAAATGTTGAAAATTCTATCTTTGATTATTTCTATGATTTGGATGGAGATCATCTTAATATTGCTAAGCACGAAGCAGACAGAGTTCACTTTGTAGGTGAAGATAGTGTTGTAGATGATAGCAAGATTGACGTAGTAGAAAAAACAGCTTAGCTGACCAGAAAACTGGAGGCTTCCCATTCTATTTGGGGAGCCTTCTTTTATATTACGGGAGGAAGAAAAATGCATAATAAAAATATCAATAAGAAACTTATTACTTTATCTTTAGCAGCTACTTTAGTATTTTCTGCAGTGGCATGCGGTACTACATCTGGCAATGACGAAAATGGCACAAAATCGAATGCCTCTGTAGAGGATAATGGAGTTGAAAATGTTGCTCTTACAGCTGAGGATTTTAATATCGATGATGTAGGAGAATTCACCATTAGAGTAGGTGTATGCTCAGGTGATGATAACCAGTATCTAAAGATTTTAGATGACCATACTAATTTCCTGAAGGATAGAGGAATTAATCTGGAAACAACAGAATTTGCAGCTGGTATCAATACAATCGATGCCATTACTATTGATCAGCTTGATATTGGAAATTTTGCTGATTATGCAGGTATTAATAGAATTGGAAATACCTTAGCTGATACTGAGCTTAGAGCCCTTACACAGACATGGATTAATACATCTACAACACTTTATGTTAATCCAGAGCATATTAGTTCTCCGGAAGATTTAGAAGGGGCAATATTGCTGTCCCAGGCAGGTGTTGTATTTGAATATGAATACGGAAAGCTTGTAGAAAAATATAATCTTGATCCTGAAAAGATAGAGCTTACAAATGTGTCAAGCGCACAGGAAGCTCTGGCACTTGCTACTACAGGCTCAGGTGATGCTTACTGGGCAGGCGCGCAAATTCAACCAAAGTTTGAAGAGGCTGGTTGGGTTCCACTTGTAACTGTAGCAGAGGTTGATGCTCCTATGTACTGCTTCCTTGTTGCAAACAATTCTTATCTAGAGGAACATCAGGCAGAAGTAGCAAAATACCTTGCTGTAAGTGAAGAAGGATTTGCATATATAACAGAGAACTTAGATGAATTTGCCGGTTGGGTAGAAGAAGATTTAGGACTAAAGAAGGATTTGGTAATCTCTGGATGGAATGAAAAAACTCACGATTATGGTTTTGACCAGGATGCATATGAAGATTTGGTAAAGGTTGAAGAGTGGTGCTTCAATAATGGAAATTTCCCTACAGCATATGATCCTGCAGATTATATTAATACAGATGCCTTGGCACTTTATAAGCCAGATTCGGTTACCTGGTCAAGGTAAGGAGGGGCCTATGAAGAACGTAACTAGAAGAATAATAAAAAGTGGAATCATTTCCTGGGCAGTGTTGTTTGTTATATGGGGAGTTATTTCTTTGTTTTACACAGAAGCTTTTTTCCCAAGTCCATTTGAAACATTTGTTGGTTTCAAGGAAATAGTCCTAAATGGAAAGCTTTGGGAGGATATTAGCATCAGTGTACAGAGGGTTCTCTTAGGTTGGAGTAGAGCACTTTTGATAGGAATTCCTGTAGGCCTATTAATTGGTCGATTTAGAATTGTAAATTGGTTTATTGAACCATTTATTAATTTCTTCAGATTTGTTCCGGCAATAGGATTTCTAACCCTGTTTTTGATGTGGTTTGGTGTAGGTGAAGAATCAAAGCTGATTCTGATAACGTATGCGTCTATTTTTCCAATAATCATCAACACAATCGCAGGCGTAAATACTATCAATCCTGTGAAGTATCAGGCTGCTGAATCACTTGGGGCCAATAGGTTGCAGTCATTTATTACAGTTACTATTCCTGGTTCAGTGCCAAGTATTTTAACAGGTGCTCGTCTTGGTCTCAGTACAGCAATCATATCAATTGTTGGTGCAGAAATGCTTGCAGCAAACAGCGGACTGGGATATTTAGTTTATACATCCAGACTTTATTATCGAACTGACTACATTTTTGTCGGTATTGTAACCCTTGGAATACTTGGATTTTTTGCAGATAAGTCTTTAAGGTATGTTGCAAAGAAATCATTAAAGCATTATGGAGTTACAGAATAAGGAGGTGCATATGTCAGATAATGTAAAAATTAAAATTGATCACATTGGAAAAAAATATGATGTGGAAAACAAAGCACTTCTTTTCACAAAGGGAAACAGTGCACATGATAATTTTGTAGGCCATGAATCTGATTATGTTCTGAAGGATGTAAATCTGGAGATTCATGAAGGAGAATTTCATATTTTTCTTGGAGCCAGTGGATGTGGCAAGACAACTTTGCTAAATATCGTTGCAGGCTTTTTGAATAAGACTGAAGGTTCAATAAGTCTTGATGATAAAGAAATAGTTGGTCCAAGCTCAGAAAGAGGAGTAGTTTTTCAGAATGCAGATTTAGCAATCTTTCCATGGCTCACAGTTCAAAAGAATGTAGAGTACGGTCTAAAGATGAGAGGGGTAAAAAAAGAGGAAAGAAGAAAGACCGCTCTCGATGCACTTGAACTTGTTGGTTTAAAAGGCCATGAACATAAATACCCTGATGAGTTATCAGGAGGAATGAAGCAGAGAGTCCAGATTGCACGAAGCATTGCAGCTAATCCAGAGGTTCTTATTATGGATGAGCCATTCGGTGCTTTGGATGCTCAAACAAGACGAACTCTTCAGGATGAATTAATTAGAATCTGGAAGAAGACCGGCAAGACCATCTTGTTTGTTACCCACGATATTTCAGAAGCAGTCTATTTAGGAGAAAATATAAGCATTTTTTCTGTGGCACCAAATGCATCTATAGTGGATACCATTAATGTCCCATATTTATATCCAAGGGATGTAAATGATAAGAGAATCGGGGAGTTTATAAAATACACAACTGAGAAGTTGGAAAACGCAATCAGTGCTTCAAAGGCTGCACATGAGCAGGTGAATGAAGCAGATGAAGGCAAGATTTTGGATTCAGAAGAAAACTACGATACTGTAGCGGTATAGGAGGAGACAATGGCAGAATTAAAGGAAATTAAAAAGTATATATATGACAATAAAAGCTTGGTTTTATCGACGGTAGATGAGGCTGGTAATCCTCAGCTCAGACATATTGGAGGATACAATGTTGATGGAAAAGATATAGTTTTTCAAACAACAATTAACACAGATAAAACCAAAGAAATTGCTCACAACAACAATGTGGCACTTCTGTTTCAGCATGAGGGACAAACTGCTCCTAAGAATATTACAGTTTACGGTAGAGCACACAAGCTTGATGCTAGTGAAGCTGAAAAGGCTGCGACTCTTATCAAAGAGCGCAGACCTCAGCTTAACTATGATCCACAGGTAAATGTTATCTTCAAGGTGGAAACAGAATCAGTTAAGATTTTAGATTTTACAGCAGAAGAAAAACAGGTTGTAGTATCAGCAAATCAGTTGGTGTAGTGTTCATATGAAACGAGATATGACAACTGGGAATGTGGTGGTGTCGTTATTATATTTTATTGTTCCACTTACTCTTGGCAATATTTTACAACAGCTGTACAATCTGGTAGATACCTATATAGTAGGCAGATATGTAGGTAGTCTAGCGTTGTCAGCTGTTGGTTCTGTAAGTAACCTTATATTTATTTTAAATGCTGTGGTACTGGGTTTGAAAGCAGGTGTTTCAGTAATCTGTTCAGAAAGTTACGGCAGTAAAGATGAAAAGGATTTTAATGCCAGCAGAACAGTAGGCTTTGTACTGATAGTTACGGCAGGATTGGTATGTACCATTTTGGGCATTACCGAAGCAAAAAATATAATGGCCTTTATAAAGGTTCCTGATGTGATATTTCAAGATGCATATGTATATTTCAGGATTATTCTGATGGGCTATCCATTTGTTTTTCTTTTTAATTATGCCATAGCCATTACACAATCAAGGGGCAATTCAAACATCACATTTATTGCATTACTGACTAGTACAATTAGTAATATAATTCTTGATTTACTATTAATTTGTAATTTCAAATTAGGAGTAAATGGTGCAGCAATAGCAACTGTTATATCACAGGCACTTTCAATGATTATTGTATTTACGAATCTTATAACGAAAGTACCACGAAATAGAATTGGTATTAGCTTCGAGCTTGCTGAAATAAAAGCTAAGGATATCCTTAGAGTATCCCTACCATCAATCTTACAGCAGGGGATTTTATCAATGGGAATAGTTTTGATTTCAGCACTTATTAATCAATGTGGAACAGCAATGATTGCAGGAGTAGCTATTGGTGGAAAAATAGATGGAATAATATCTCTTCCTATAATCACAATAGCAGAAGCACTGGCTGTATTTACAGCGCAAAACATCGGAGCAGGAAAGCCTGAAAGAGTAGAGATAGGCTTGAAAGCAGCACTCAGATTATGTGGTTTAATGGTAGTAGCATTATCGCTTTTCATATATTTTAAGGGACGTTCAGTAATCGGGCTTTTCATGAGTGAATATGATAAAGCCATTGTAGATGAAGGAATGAATTACATGATATCCCTACTAGTAATGTTGGTATTCATGATATTTTTTAGATGCTATATAGGAGTAGTTACAGGAAAAAAGGAGATGCGATTTGTACTTTTAGCATTTACCCTAAATATTATTAGTAGAGTTTCATTTGCATATGCAACATTTCCTACGCTAGGCAAATGGGCCGTTTATATTGCAAATCCTCTTAGCGTACTTGTAGGAGCTATAACTATAATGACAGCATATAGATATCAAAAGATATCACAGGTATTACAAAAAGAAACATTATATACTTTTAGAAATGAGAGCTCGTTATAAAACAGATTTATAACGGGCTCTCATTTTCTTTAGGAGCCAGAAGTATTGAATTTACAGGACTTGTAACATATAATGCCTATCAACCTACTAGATAACTAGTCAATTAAAAATTAAGGAGGATATTGTTATGGGTTATCCAACAATTTTCGCAACAGGAACATTAAAGTATGACAATGAGAAGGCCTGGAGTGGTTATACTCTTTTTCCTTCTGCTAGAGGAGCTCTTCTTATTGACATGAATGGCAACGAGGTACAGAGATGGGCAGGACTTGATGGATTCCCAAACAAGCTCCTTCCAGGGGGATATGTACTTGGCAATTCTGGAAGAAGAAAAAGCAAGTATGCATATCAGGATCAATTGGATTTAATCCAGGTAGATTGGGATGGCAACATCGTATGGAAGTTTGATCACACTGAAGAGATTTGTGATGACGGACGTACAAAGACATGGCAGGCAAGACAGCATCATGATTATCAGCGTGAGGGCTCAAGTGTAGGTTACTATGCACCAGGGGCTGAGCCAAAAGTAGATAACGGAAATACGTTATTGCTTGTACATGAAAATGTTAGAAATAGAGATATTACAGATAAACTTCTAATCGATGACAAAATCATTGAAGTAGATTGGGCAGGAAATATTCTTTGGAGTTGGAGAGCATCAGATCATTTTGATGAATTAGGATTTGATGAGACTGCAAAAAATGTTTTATATAGAAATCCATCTGTACATGGTGAAGCAGGTGGTGACTGGATGCATATCAACAGCATGTCTACTCTCGGGCCAAATCATTGGTACGATGAAGGAGATGAAAGATTCCACCCAGACAACATTATCTTTGATGCAAGAAACGCAAATATACTTGGAATTATAGATAAGAAAACAGGAAATCTTGTATGGAGATTAGGTCCTGATTTCAATGAAAGCGAAGCTACTAGAAAGCTTGGGTGGATCATTGGACAACATCATCTTCATATGATTCCAAAGGGACTTCCTGGTGAAGGAAATCTACTGGTATTTGATAACGGAGGATATGGTGGATATGGAGCAGTAAATCCAGGATCGCCAACAGGAAACAACAACGCGCTGAGAGATTACAGCCGTGTTCTGGAGTTTAATCCGGTAACACTTGAGATTGTATGGCAGTACACTCCACTTGAGGCAGGTTTCTTACTATTTACAGATGCTTCAAAGTTTTACAGCTCATACATTAGCTCGGCACAGCGTTTACCTAATGGAAATACGTTAATTACTGAAGGCTCAGATGGACACTTGATAGAGGTAACACCAGAGCATGAAATTGTTTGGGAGTATATCAATCCATATTTTTCAAATGTAGCTGGTAACTTCTATAACAATATGATTTACAGAGCTTACAGAGTTCCTTATGAGTGGGTACCACAGTTGGAAGTACCTAATGAAGAGTCAATTGAGCCAATAGATGTTGAAACCTTTAGAGTACCAGGCTCACCTATTGGAAAAGACAAGGGCAAAACAACAGTAGTAGAGGGAATAGATCCAAATCACAATCCAAGAACCTTTGAGGATAAGGATGATGAGGATGAGGATATTAACTTCTGCGTGGCATCAGTAAAGAAAAGTGATTTAGAGAACATTAACTAGGAGGATTTTATTATGAAAAAGATATTTACATTATTAGTTGTAGCGGCATTAGGACTTCAAACAGTTGCATGCGGCGCATCGGGCTCATCAGCTTCTGCAAAAACAAACGATGATAATTCTGAGCTTACAACAGTGCGTGTAGCTATTATGACAAATGGCTCATCTCATTGGTATGCAGTAATAGGTGATAAAGAAGGTATATTTGAGAAGCATGGTATAAAAGTTGAAATATCTGAATTTGCAGCAGGTATTAATACTGTGGATGCTGTAGTAACAGGACAAGCTGATTTTGGAAATCTTGCTGACTACGCTGCAGTAAATAGAATCGGTAACACAAAGGATGATACAAATCTTGTTATTGTAGATAGACTCAGCACATCTGAGGGCTCTAGTAATGGCGGATTATATGTAAGTGATGATATTAAATCTGTTGAGGATTTGGCTGGCCAGCCTTTTGCAACTCAGCCTGGAACAGTTTGGGATTATTGGCTTGCTAAAACATATGAGTATGCAAATATTCCAGAAGACCAGCAAAACGTTGTGGAGGTCGATAGTGGTGCATCAGCAGTTGCTCTTCAGTCAACAGGAGAAGTCAAAGCTCAGTGGGCATCAGGAACAAATGGAACAAAGCTTGAAGAAGCTGGCTTTAGTACAATCCTTACACTTGATGATTTAGGTTTATACACAGATGCATATTATATTTCTACATCTGATTATTTAGAAGCAAATCCAGAGGTTGCAAAGAAATGGATTGAGGCTCAGGAAGAAATTGCAGAGTGGATTACAGCTAATCCAGATAAGGCAGCAGAGGATTTCGAAGCTGTTACTGGAGAAAGCAAAGAACAGTTCCTTTCTGATTTAGAAGCTACAAAACTGGTTACTGATTTCACAGAAGAAACCCTTGAACATCTTAATGGAATCAAGGATTGGGCAGTAGAAGGCGGAAGATTTGAGGATTACAACATTTTAGACTATACAGATTTATCTGCACTTGAAGTAGTATATCCATATTCAGTAACTGTTAAATAAATCGAGAAGGATGACATAGGCTATGTATATTAAACTTGATAATGTAAATAAAACATTTGGTAATTATAAAGCATCAGATAATGTAAGCTTCGAAATCGAAAAAGGCAAGCTAATAGCATTGCTAGGACCTAGTGGTAGTGGTAAAACAACAATCTTGCGAATGATTGCAGGTCTTGAACATCAGGATGATGGAGATATATACATCGATGGAAAGCTAGTTAATGGAATTTCAGTTCAGGACAGAGGTATTGGATTTGTGTTTCAAAGCTATGCACTGTTTCCTTATCTTACTGTTTTCGATAATATAGCCTATGGCATGAAAGTACGAAAAAATAGTAAAGAAGAAATAAGCAATAAAGTAGATGAATTGCTTAAACTAGTTGGCCTTGAAGGGCTTGGTAAAAGATATCCGGATCAATTATCTGGAGGACAAAGACAACGAGTAGCTTTTGCCAGAGCGTTGGCCACAGAGCCACAGGTATTGCTATTAGATGAGCCATTTGCTGCCATTGATGCGAAGGTCAGAAAAGAACTTAGAAGGTGGCTGAAGGATACAATTGATAAGCTTGGAATAACCAGTATTTTTGTAACCCATGACCAGGATGAGGCTGTGGAGGTTGCTGACGAGCTTATCATTACCAACCAAGGAAAGGTTGAGCAGATTGGAACCCCAGTGGATATATATAGAAATCCGAAGACAGCTTTCGTGGCGCAATTTATAGGTGAATCTGTTATTCTGGAAAACTATGAATATGAAAAACTTAATGGGTTTACAAAACGGGATAATGCGCCTAAAGCTGCCATTCGACCAGAGTTTGTTCAAGTCCTACCACTTGATAACAATACAGAAAAATCCACAGCAAATATGAAGGGGAAAGTTGTAGATACGGCATTTAGAGGAAGCAATGTTGAACTTACAATTGCCTATGATAATTTAGAAATCAAAGCATCCCATCAAATAGAAGATTTCACTGTGAAAAAAGGTGATGAGGTATATTTCAAGGTTACAAGACTATATGCCTTTGATGATGATAACGCATATACGTTAATCAACGACATACTTAAGGACAATCCAGAGATGTACTATATTTAGGAGGATATCATGGAAAAAAGTAATAGCATAATAAACAGAATACTGAAAAGTGGATTAATTACATGGGTACTCCTCTTATTTATTTGGGGTGTAGGTGCGCTATTTTATACAGATGATTTTCTTCCAAACCCGCTTGTTACATTGGATGGTGCAAAGACTCTTATAACAAGTGGCACCTTGTGGACAGATATTGTTGTTAGTATGGGAAGAGTATTAAAAGGATGGAGTTTAGGACTTTTATTTGCTATTCCAGTTGGCTTGTGCGTTGGAAATTTTAAAGTAATCAGCTACGTATTTGAACCATTTTTAAATTTCTTCAGATTTGTTCCAGCCATAGGTTTTATTACACTTTTCCTTCTATGGTTTGGAGTAGGTGAAACATCAAAGGTTGCATTGATTTTCTATGCAGTAATATTCCCTGTTATGGTTAATACGATAGCAGGAGTAAGAAGTGTGGATTATTCATTGGTAGAAGCAGCTGAATCCATGGGAGCAAGTAAAAGAAGAACATTTTTTACTGTCGTAGTGCCATCAGCAGTTCCTAACATTTTCACTGGCGCAAGACTTGGACTTAGTGGTGCTATTATCTGTATTGTAGCAGCGGAAATGCTTGCTGCATCAGAGGGACTAGGATATTTGATATATACATCAAGACTTTATTATAGAACAGATTGGATATTTGCAGGCATTTTCACACTGGGTTTGATTGGATTTCTTGCTGATAAATTACTAAGATTTTTAGGTAAGAAGTTTCTTTACAGATTTGGGGTAAGATAGATAAAAGTCCTATTGACCAGATAGGCAATTATAATTATAGTAAAAGCAAACTTTATCCTAGGGTAGAGTTTGCTTTTTTGTATGAGGGTAATGTTATGTTTGTAGTTTCACTAAATCATAAGAAAGCTAATGCTCAGTTTCGTGAAAAGCTTTCCTTTGATGAGGAAAAAAAGCTAGTCTTTTTAAAAAAATTAAAAGAGATAGGATTTGAAGAGTGCATTTACTTAAGCACCTGTAATCGTTGCGAAGTATATGGGGTGGGAAAAGCATCGAAGGTTATAGCGGTCCTAGCAGAAATGGCTGGCGTAGATATTGATGAATTGAAAGAGCAGCTATTATTTTTTGATGGAAATGGTGCGGTATCACACTTGTTTCATGTAGCTGCAGGTTTCGATTCTATGGTTCTTGGAGAAGATGAAATCTTACGTCAAATAAAAACTGCTTATAAATATTCTAAGGATAACGGATATACGGATTATCAATTAAACACCATTTTTCAAGCAGCTATTAAATGTGCCAAAAAGATAAAGACAAAAACTAGACTATCTAAGACATCAGTATCTATAGCATCTCTGGCAGCTACCAAGATTCATCACTACAAGCCAGGTATGAAAAAAGTAATGATTATGGGGGCAACAGGGGACACTGGTAATAAAGTAATGCTTAATCTTTTATCTTACGGCGATTGCCAGATTTATGCTACAAAACATATTCATCATATTAGCAATCCAAATGCAATGTCTATTCCTTACAGTGACAGGTATGATTACATTAAGGATATGGATGTAATTGTTTCTGCAACAAGAGGCCCACATTACACAATTACTTATGGTCAGCTAAAAAATATTCAGCTTGATGATAAGGAGCGCTTGTTTGTAGATTTAGCAGTTCCTAGGGATATGGATGAAGATATTGTAAATATCAAAGGTACTAAGCTTATTACCATAGATGATTTTACAGCTATTGCAAAAGAAAATAATAAACTCAAATCCAAGGAAAAGGAAAGTGGAGAATCTATTATCGAGGATGAAATGGATTCCTTAATAAAGGAGCTTACATTCCATGATAATAGAGAAGCCTTTGAAGATATGAAAAAATCTCGCAAAGAAGACTTTGAGCACTTTGTATACAAGTTTAAGGACTTGGCTACATCAGAGGAATTTGAGAGTTTTATAAATGTTTTAAATAAGATGCAGGAAGTGGAAAATGAGACGATTTAGAAGATTAAGACAGACAAAAGAAATGAGAAGCTTCGTTAGGGAGCACGAAGTAAGTGTGAAGGATTTAATATATCCAATGTTTGTAATAGAAGGAGATAATATTAAAAATGAGGTTCCTTCAATGCCAGGCATTTATCAGTACTCTTTGGATAGAATTGATGAGGAATTGGACAGAGTAAAGGCTGCAAAAATACCAGCAGTTTTATTGTTCGGAATTCCAGAGCACAAGGATGAAAAAGGTTCAGGTGCATATGATGATAATGGCATCACACAAAGATGCATCAGACATATCAAAGATAAATATCCTTCAATTATCGTAATTGCGGATGTTTGCCTTTGTGAATACACTTCCCATGGTCACTGTGGATTAGTATGTGAAGGTCATATTTTAAACGACGAGACTTTACCTTTACTTTCAAAAATGGCTGTTTCTATGGCAAAAGCAGGAGCAGATATTGTGGCCCCATCAGACATGATGGATGGCAGGGTCGCTGCTATTAGAGAGGCCCTTGATGAAGAAGGCTTTATCGATACACCGATTCTTAGCTATAGTGCAAAGTTTGCATCAGGATACTATGGACCATTTAGAGATGCTGCAGGATCAGCACCACATTTTGGAGATAGAAAATCATATCAGATGGACCCTGCCAATGGCAGAGAGGCTATGCGTGAAATAGAGGATGATTTAGAAGAAGGGGCAGATATGATTATCGTAAAGCCTGCCTTGGCTTACCTGGATATCATGAAGGAAGCACGAGAGTGCTTTGATGTTCCATTTATCACCTACAACGTCAGCGGCGAATACTCAATGGTAAAAGCAGCTGCAGCAAATGGTTGGATTGATGAAAAGAGGATTGTTCTTGAAAACATGATTGCCATGAAAAGAGCAGGAGCAGATAGAATTATCACATATCACGCACTGGATGTTGCTAAGTTTTTAGAAGAAGAGGACGCATAATCATGAGCACAAAATCAGAAGGATTATTTAATGATGCCAGGGAGGTAATACCTGGCGGAGTCAATTCACCAGTAAGAGCGTTCAGAGCAGTAAACAGAGATCCCCTTTTTATTCGAAATGCAAAGGGAAGTCATATATTTGATGTAGATGGAAATGAATACGTAGATTATGTATGCTCCTGGGGACCAATGATTTTAGGTCATGCATATGCACCGGTCATTGAGGCAGTAAAGAAGGCTTGCGATAATGGCCTTTCTTATGGAGCGCCAACTGAAAATGAAACAGTATTGGCAAAGCTTATTCTTGAAGCTGTTCCATTTATGGACAAGGTTCGTCTTGTAAATTCCGGTACTGAAGCAGTAATGAGTGCCATTAGAGTGGCAAGAGGCTACACAGGTAAAGATAAAATAATCAAATTTAGAGGTAACTATCATGGTCATAGCGATGGCCTTTTAGTAACAGCAGGCTCTGGTCTTCTTACAGAATCAAATCCAGATTCAGCAGGCGTTCCAAAGGGCTACACAGCAACAACTCTTTTAGCTGATTACAATGATAAGGATTCAGTGGAAGCCTTATTCAATGCCAATAAAGGGGAGATTGCAGCAGTCATAGTGGAGCCTGTTAGTGCCAATATGGGTGTTGTACCTCCAAAGGAAGGGTTCCTTGAGTTTTTACGTGATATTACAAAAGTCAATGATGCTTTGCTTATATTTGATGAAGTTATCACTGGTTTTAGACTGTCTTATGGCGGAGCCTCAGAGTACTTCGGTATTGAGCCGGATATGATTACCTTTGGCAAAATTGTAGGTGGTGGAATGCCACTGGCTGCCTATGTAGGTATAAAGGAAATAATGGATGTGGTTGCTCCAGTTGGAAGTGTATATCAGGCTGGAACTTTATCTGGCAATCCTATTGCTGTTACAGCAGGCATTGAGCAGCTCAAGGCATTAAAGGCAGACAAGGACATTTATAAACGTATAGACGATTATGCAAAGAAGCTTGAGGATGCTTATAAAAACAATGGTGTTCCAGTAAACAGAGTAGGCTCTTTACTTTCTCCATTTTTCACCACTGGAGAGGTAAGTAGCTATGATGATGTTTTGAAATGTGATACAGATAAATTTGCAAAGTATTTTAGAAATATGCTATCAAATGGAATATATGTAGCACCAAGCCAATTTGAAGCAATGTTTATTTCAGATGCTCATACTTCAGAGGATTTGGAAAAGACTATTAATGCTATAAATAATAGTATCTCAAAGAATTAAGAGACTTTTAGTAATAATAATAATTGAATAAGAAATATAAAACTATGGCTGGTTATAGTAATTATCTATAACCAGCCATAGTTTTTTGTTAATACTCAAATGGGAGTTTTGTATTGAATATTACCTACCTGTTCTGCTAATATCCTATCAACCTAGTAGTTTAATAGTTAAAAGACAAAGAGGAGGAAAACTATGAAAAAGAATCAATTATTATCACTAGTTGTTGTAGCAGCACTTGGAGCGTCTTTAATTGGTTGTGGCGGTAGTGCAGATAACTCATCCTTGGAAGAGGGATCTGTTGAGATAAATGCAGCAAGCGCAGGAGAGACAATCGAGCTTACAAATGTTTCTTACGATCCAACAAGGGAGTTATACGCTGCATACAATGAGTTGTTTGCAAAGCACTATCAAGAAGAGTTTGGACAGACAGTTGAGGTTACTCAGTCCCATGGTGGTTCTGGTAAGCAGGCTCTTGAAGTTGCAAATGGTCTTGAGGCAGATGTTGTTACACTTGCACTTGAAGGAGATGTTCAGGTAGTTGCTGACGCAGGACTTATTGATGATGGCTTTACATCAGAATTTGATGTAGATAGCTCACCATACACATCAACAATTGTATTTCTTGTACGTTCTGGAAATCCAAAGAACATTGTTGATTGGGATGATTTGATTAGAGAGGATGTAGGAGTTATTACACCAAATCCTAAAACATCAGGTGGTGCAATGTGGAACTATCTTGCAGCATGGTACTTCTTTGAGCAGCAAGGACAGAGCGATGATGAAATCCTTGAGTCAATCAGACAGCTTTATAGCAATGTAGTAGTACTTGATTCTGGTGCAAGAGGTGCAACAACATCATTCGTTGAAAACAAACAGGGTGACGTTCTTATTGCTTGGGAAAATGAAGCCTTCCTTTCACTTCAGGAATATCCAGGAGAGTATGAAATCGTAGTTCCTTCAGTTTCAATTCTTTGCCAGCCAACAGTTGCTGTAGTAGATGAAGTTGCAGAGAAGCATGGCACAACAGATGTTGCAACAGAGTACTTAAGCTACTTATATTCTGACGAAGCTCAGGAGATTGAAGCTCAGAATTTCTATCGTCCAAGCACAAAGTCAATTTATGACAAGTATGTAACATCAACTGATTCAAACACTATTACAGAGATTCCAGCAGATGGTAAGTGGATTAATGACAATATCACACTTACAGATATCAATCACTTTGGCGGTTGGGCTGAAGCTCGTGCAACTCATTTTGCAGATGGAGCAAACTTTGACAGTATTTACGAACAATAAAAACTATTTTGGAATGGGGCAACCCATTCCAAAGTTTTGCAGAGAGGATTATGGATATGAATAGACGCAGAAGTATAATACCTGGATTTGGAATATCAATGGGAATAACTATAACAATACTTAGTATTGTTGTGTTAATCCCGCTTTGTTCTTTAGTTGTCTTTTCTGCCAAGCTGAGTTTTTCAGAATTTGTATATACGGTAACAAGGCCAAGAGTACTTTCTGGATATTTTGTTTCTATATCAACGGCATTTATTGCATCAATCGTAAATGTGATAATGGGCCTCATACTTGCATGGATACTTGTAAGATACGATTTTAAAGGCAAAAGATTTATTGATGGAATTATTGAATTGCCTTTTGCTCTTCCAACTGCTGTTGCTGGTATTTCTTTGACACACCTGACAACAACAAACGGCTGGGTGGGTCAGATTTTCTATAACCTGTTTGGCATACAGATTGCTTATACAAGAATCGGAATCACTGTAGCTCTCATATTCATTGGCATTCCATTTGTAGTACGTTCTGTACAGCCGGTTTTGGAAAAGATAGACATACAATACGAGGAAGCAGCATTTATTCTTGGGGCCGATGCAAAAACTACATTTAGAAAGGTTATCTTTCCAGAAATCCTGCCAGCTATAATATCAGGCTTCACATTAGCTTTTGCAAGAAGCATAGGAGAATATGGAAGCGTTGTATTTATTGCCGGAAATACTCCTTATGAAACGGAAATCGCTCCACTGCTTATTATGTCAGAATTACAGGAATATGATTATTCAGCGGCCACATCAATAGCACTTGTAATGCTTGGCATTTCCGTGGTTATTCTTTCAGTTAATGCAATCGTTCAGGCCAGAGTTTCTAAAAGAGTTAATGGATTGGCATAGGAGGCAGCTATGGGATTAAGAAAAGAAAACAAAGTACTGAAAATTATATTAATATCTATTAGTTTTATCTTCTTGGGAATATTTTTGATATTGCCACTGATTTATATAATCGTTACCGCTCTCAGAGACGGCATTTCTGGATACGTAAATGCGGTATCAGATGAGTACGCCATAAAAGCTGCTATTCTTACAATCCAGGCTACTGTTTGGGCTGTGATTATTAACACAATCTTTGGAATATCTGCAGCTTGGCTTATCACTAAATATGCCTTCAAAGGTAAGAAAATCCTATCAACATTTATAGATTTACCAGTTACGGTTTCGCCTATTATTGCAGGTCTTATTTATGTTCTCACATTCGGTAGACAAAGTAGCATTTATCCATTTCTAGATTCCCATGGGATACAAATCATATTTGCTGTGCCAGGAATAGTTCTTGCCACAATTTTTGTAACATTCCCATTTATTTCAAGAGAGTTAATACCAGTTCTGACGGCTCAGGGAACAGACGAGGAAGAGGCGGCAGCAATTATGGGGGCAGGTACTTTTACAATTTTCAAAAAGGTTACATTCCCACATATAAAATGGGCCTTGCTTTATGGAATAGTTCTTTGTACTGCCCGCGCAATGGGAGAGTTTGGAGCAGTTTCTGTTTTGTCTGGCCATTTACGAGGAAAGACAAATACACTTCCACTTTATATAGAGCTTTTATATCAGGGATATGATTTTACAGGAGCCTTCGCAGCATCATCAATTCTTGTTGTACTGGCAATTGTTGTATTGATACTAAGGCTTGTTATAGAAAAACGAGGTCAAAAGGATTTGGACTTAAATAAATAGAAAGGGCATTTTGTTATGGGATACGTAGAACTTCATGATATAAATAAACATTTCAAGAAATTTCATGCTTCTAAGGATATTAATATCTCTATAGAAAAAGGAAAACTGGTGGCACTTCTCGGACCATCAGGTAGTGGAAAGACCACAATCCTTAGAATGATAGCGGGTTTGGAACAGCCAGATTCAGGAGAAATCTTGATTGATGGAAAGGTTGTAAATAACACTCCAGGTAGTGAAAGAGGGATAGGCTTTGTATTTCAGAATTATGCCTTGTTTAGATACATGACAGTGTATGACAACATTGCATTTGGCCTTAGAGTCAAGAAGATTCCTGAGGAAGAGATAAGGGACCGAGTTAGGGAGCTTTTGGAATTAATCAATTGTGAGGGCCTTGAAAAGCGATTCCCAAGTCAGCTTTCAGGTGGTCAGAGACAGCGTGTAGCCTTTGCTAGAGCACTTGCTCCTAATCCACAGATCTTGCTTTTGGATGAGCCTTTTGCTGCTATTGATGCAAAGGTCCGTCTGGAGCTTAGAACATGGCTTAGAGAAATGATAACAAAGCTAAATATTACCAGTATTTTTGTAACTCACGATCAGGATGAGGCAATCGAGGTGGCTGATGAAATCATTGTTACTAATCTTGGAAAGGTAGAACAGTCAGGAACTCCTCAGGAGCTATATAAAAATCCTGCAACGCCTTTTGTAGCTCAGTTTATCGGCCATTCCGTGGAAGTTAGAAACTATGAAAAATTCAAGCATTTTAACAAGCAAGGTGAAAATTCTATTGCTTATCTTAGACCTGAGTTTGTAAGTATCTTCAAAAAAGGAGAAAGCGTACAGTTTGCAAACTCAGCAGAAGAAGCAATAGTGGAAGATACAATTTTCAGAGGTAGCAACATCGAAATCAGAGTAAGGATTCATGGCAATCTTATATCGGCTATACGTAGTATTAATGAGCCTGAGATTCGTGTTGGGGAATTAGTTGATGTCTTTATCTATCGTTTATACGTAGTGGATGGAGAGAATGTGGTGCTTGCAACCAACGATTCTATTACAGACGAGGATGTTGTTATCTAAAGGAATATATTATGAAAAAAGAAATAGCGGTAGAAAAAGTTTATACAGATATTTTGATTATTGGAGGGGGGACTGCTGGATGCTATGGAGCTTATACCTTGGGACAGAATGGGCAGTACAACATAGTAGTTGTTGAAAAAGCCAATATAAAACGTAGTGGATGCCTGGCTGCAGGCGTTAATGCAATTAATGCTTATATTACAGAGGGCAGAGTACCTCAGGATTATGTCGATTATTGTAAGCAAGATGCAAAAGGCATAGTTAGGGAGGATTTACTTTTATCTATTTCTGAAAATCTTAATGAGGTTACCCAGGTATTAGAAGAAAACGGCCTGGTAATTTTAAAAGATGAGAATGGTAAATACGTTACTAGAGGAAATAGAAATATCAAAATCAATGGGGAGAATATCAAGCCAATTCTTGCAAAGATGGCCTCTGAATCAGAGGGAGTTTCAATTATAAATCATGTAAATATTACAGATTTGCTGGTGGAGAATAATCGTATATACGGAGCCGTTGGATTTGATGTTAATGAAGATAAGGCCTATGTATTTTTTGCAAAGGCAGTGCTGGTGGCCACAGGAGGAGCTGCTGGTCTTTATAGGCCAAACAACCCAGGCTTTTCCAGACATAAAATGTGGTATCCCCCATTTAATACAGGGGCAGGATATGCAATGGGGATAAATGCAGGTGCAGAAATGACCACATTTGAGATGCGATTTATTGCCCTTAGATGCAAGGATACAATCGCTCCCACAGGAACAATTGCTCAGGGTGTAAGAGCAAAGCAAATGAATGGCCTGGGAGAAATATATGAGATGAAATATGGCGTTGCCACCTGTGAGAGAGTATACGGAACTACAGAAGAAAATAGCCAGGGAAGAGGCCCTTGCTATTTAAAAACAGATGAAATAACAGATGAGCAAGAAGAAGAGCTTTATAAAGCATATCTAAACATGGCACCATCTCAGACTCTTAAATGGCTGGAGGGAGGCCAGGGACCATCAAAGCAGAATGTAGAAATCGAAGGCACTGAACCTTACATTGTGGGAGGACATACAGCCAGCGGATACTGGGTAGACAATAATAGAGCCACAACAGTGCAGGGGCTTTATGCAGCCGGTGATGTGGCTGGTGGAGCACCTCAAAAATATGTTACCGGAGCATTAGCAGAAGGAAAGATAGCTGCTGCCGGAATAATAGATTATTTGTCTAATAATGATTTTAACTCTGCTGAAGATGGCTGGCAGGAGATCATTAATGAGTATGAATCATTTCTAAATAACAACGAAACTAATATTTCTATTTCTCAGCTTGAAGAGGCCATGCAAAAAATAATGGATGAATATGCTGGTGGAATATCTAAAGGATACAAGTATAACGACACTGGCTTAGCCCTTGCCAAAGACAAGATATTAGGCTTGCAGGAGGTTCTGGAAACACTAAGGGCTAATGATTCAGATGATCTTCTTCTCATATATGAGATTAAGGAAAGGCTAACAGTTTGTCTTTCTCTTATAGAGCATTTGAAGGCCAGAAAAGAAACTAGATGGCACAGCTTTGGGGAAAACATGACCCATCCTGAAGTGGACAAAAGCTATGAGGCCTATATCAATTCAGTAAAAAGAAATGGTGAAATCAAAATAATCAAAAGGCCATTGGTTGTTGATGATTATAAAAATCTTATCTTCGATTTTCAGAAGGATGGCAGTATATCTTATGCAGGAGGTGAAGCTTAATGAGCATTAGAATAAACTCTATTTCCTGCGTGGGATGCAAACGATGCGTTGAAGCTTGCCCAGGGAATCTGATAAAGATAGTGGACAATAAAGCAGTTATAAAAAGAGAAAAGGACTGTTGGGGGTGCACTTCCTGCCTTAAGGAGTGCAAAGTTGGAGCAATAGATTTCTTTTTAGGAGCAGATATTGGAGGGAAAGGTTCAACACTATCAGTGACAGAAAAAGGGGATATAAGAGAATGGATTGTAATTGGCCCTGATGGAAATAAAAAAACTATTACCGTAAATACGAAGGAATCAAACAAATATTAAGCGAGGTTGAATAATGAGTAAGTTTACACATCTTGATGAGCTAGAAGCAGAGGCAATATACATTATCAGAGAAGTTGCAGCAGAATGTGAAAAGCCTGTTATGTTGTACTCCATTGGTAAAGATAGTTCTGTAATGTTACATTTGGCCCTAAAAGCCTTTTATCCGGAAAAACCACCATTTCCTTTTTTACATGTAAACACCACATGGAAATTTAGAGAGATGATAGAGTTTCGTGATAATGTGGCTAAAAAGTATGGCCTTGAAATGCTTGAATATATTAATGAGGATGGGGTTGCCCAGGGAATCAATCCATTTGACCATGGAAGCGCCTATACAGATATCATGAAAACACAGGCTTTAAAGCAGGCCTTAGATAAATATGGATTTACCGCAGCCTTCGGTGGTGGAAGAAGAGATGAGGAAAAATCCAGGGCTAAGGAGCGTATCTTCTCATTTAGAAATTCAGCTCATGCATGGGATCCAAAGAACCAACGTCCAGAGATGTGGAAGCTATTCAACACAAAGTTGTTCAAAGGTGAGGAGGTAAGAGTGTTCCCTCTGTCAAACTGGACTGAAAAAGATATTTGGCAGTATATCAAAAGAGAAAATATTGAGATTCCTTCACTATATTTTGCAAAGGAAAGACCTGTTATTTATCGAGACGGAAATATCATCATGGTGGACGATGATAGACTGAAAAATCGTCTATTACCAGGAGAAGAAATAGTAAACAAAAAAGTGCGTTTTAGAACACTTGGATGCTATCCGCTTACAGGTGGAGTCGAGTCAGATGCAGATACTTTAGACGAAATAATCGAAGAAACACTTAGTGCTGTTTCCAGCGAACGCACTACCCGTGTTATCGATAATGAAGCTGCTGGTTCAATGGAAAGACGTAAAAGAGAGGGGTACTTCTAATATGCAATTACTTAAATTTATAACTTGTGGAAGTGTTGATGATGGAAAATCTACCTTAATAGGTCATATATTATACGATGCAAAGCTTTTATATGCAGATCAGGAAAAGGCCCTGGAACTGGATTCAAAAGTCGGTAGCCGAGGTGGCGCTATTGATTATTCCTTATTATTAGATGGTCTTATGGCGGAGCGTGAGCAGGGAATCACAATCGATGTTGCATACCGTTATTTTACTACAGACAATCGAAGCTTTATTGTAGCTGATACTCCGGGGCATGAGGAATACACTAGAAATATGGCTGTAGGAGCATCATTTGCAGATTTGGCTATTATTCTTATTGATGCAAAACAAGGGGTTTTGGTTCAGACAAAAAGGCACGCAAGAATCTGTTCCTTAATGGGAATCAATTACTTCGTATTTGCGGTAAATAAAATGGATTTGGTTGCCTATAGTGAAAAACGTTTCAATGAAATCACAAACCAGATTTATGAATTAGCAGCAGAATTAAATTTGGAAAACGTTGTAATCATTCCTGTGTCAGCTACAGAGGGAGATAATGTTACAACCAAATCTGAAAACATTGATTGGTATACAGGACTAGTACTCTTAGAATACCTTGAACAGGTAGATGTGGGCGAGCATGAAGAAGAAGGTTTCTATTTGCCTGTTCAAAGAGTCTGCCGTCCAAATCATACTTTCAGAGGTTTCCAGGGACAGGTGGAATCAGGAAAGCTTGCGGTGGGGGAAGAAATCAATATCCTGCCAAGCAATGAGAAGGCAAAGGTTAAAAGCCTTCATGTTTTAGATAGAGAAGTGGATGAAATCAATGCTGGCCAGGCTGTTACAGTTCAACTAGATAGAGAGGTTGATGTTTCTAGAGGCTGCGTCTTGGCCAAAGATATAGAGCTAAATACATCCTCATCACTGGAAGCAACACTTCTTTGGATGGATGATGAAAACTTAGAGCAGGGCAAAAACTTCTTTGTAAAGCTTGGTACAAAGCTTATTCCAGGTGTTGTTAAAAGTATTAGAAATACAATTGATGTAAACACTGGTGAAAAGCATGAAGCCAGCACATTAAAGAAAAACGAGATTGCCGTATGTGAGCTTAAGCTTGCAGATAACATAGTATTGTCTACCTTTGAGAATCATAAAACTTTAGGTGAGCTTATACTTATTGACCGTGTAACAAACATGACTTCTGCCTGCGGTGTTGTAACTCAAATCTATAAAGAGGATGGATTTGAAGCAGGTACAGAAATCGATAGAGAAGCGAGAAGTAATTGGAAGGGACAGCGTGCAATCACCGTTGAATTCCCAATTGGTAAAGCTGGTATCACTTTGGACTTTGTAAAGAAAGTAGAACGAGAGCTAAGCAATAGAGGAAGACACACATATCTTTTTGCTCCAAGCAACACACATGGTTCGAAAGGTATAGTTAAGCACCTAAATGATGCTGGTATCATAGTTTTATTTGCAGCCAATTCAAACATTGACACTACCGTTTTTAGAGAAACCAGAGGCTATTATAGCGATTGGATTGAAGCAGATCATATTACAATTTCAGAGGCGTCTGATTTCATATACAAAGCATCTGGAATTCATGGTGATATAGCTGTAGGCGGAGATTATATTTAAAATTGAGGTATGTTATGGGAAATATAGATGATTTCAAAAGTTGGATTATATTTTTGATAATAGTAATTATTGCTGTTGTCTCTAATATTTATGCATCACATAATCATAAATCTAAAAAGGATGATTGAAATAGTATTGCGCACAATGAAATATTTTGATACGATTTGACAAATATAAGAAAAGAAAATAGTATAGTATAGCCTATCAATTTGATAGGAGAACTTCAAAGCAGATGTTATAACATCTGCTTTTGTGTTGTTTAATGAGGTATTTTATGAAGGAAATCACATTTGAACAGCTTACAAAGCTTGATAAAGATAAATACATGCTGATTGATACCAGAAATGAAGGAAGCCTTAAGTATGGTATGATTCCTGATGCTATCAGTATCACCCATGAATTATTTGAAGTTGATTTAGATAGCGTAATGTCCAAGCTAGATAAATCAAAGCAGATTGTTTTATATTGCACAAGAGGTCAGATTTCTATAGAGGATGCAGAAGTTTTAGCGGAGCAGGGCTTTGATGCTGTCAGCCTTAAGGGTGGATATAACAGCTACCTTTCATACATGATGGATAAGCAAAACTCTGAGGCAGACGACGAGCTTAATGAGCAGAGAGCAGAAATCGAAAAAAGCATTAGAAAGAAGTTCCACAAGAGCTTATTCTCCCCATTTGCCAGAGCTTGCAAGGAGTATGAGCTTATAAAAGAAGGAGACCATATCGCTGTTTGTATTTCAGGTGGTAAGGATTCCATGCTGATGGCAAAGCTTTTCCAAGAAATTCAAAGGCATCAAAAGGTTAATTTTGAGCTTACCTTCCTTGTTATGGATCCTGGATACAGTGAGGTAAATCGTCGCCTCATTGAGAGCAACGCAAAGCTTATGGGAATACCAATCGTTATCTACGAAAGCGATATTTTTGATGCGGTAGACACTGTTGAAAAGAACCCATGTTACTTGTGTGCTAGAATGCGACGAGGTCACTTATATTCAAAGGCAAAGGAATTAGGGTGCAACAAAATCGCCCTTGGTCATCACTACGACGATGTTATCGAAACAATCCTTATGGGAATGCTTTACGGAGCTCAGATTCAGACAATGATGCCAAAGCTTCATTCCACAAACTTTGAAGGCATGGAATTGATTCGCCCGCTTTATCTTGTTAGACAGGATGATATTATTGCATGGCAAAGATACAATGGATTGCATTTCCTTCAGTGTGCATGTCATTTCACAGAGACATGTGACAGCTGTTCAGTAGATGGTACAAGCGCTTCAAAACGTCTTGAAACAAGAAATCTTATTGCAGAGCTAAAGAAGGTTAATCCTTACGTAGAGTCAAATATCTTCAGAAGTGTTGAGAATGTAAATCTTGCTACTGTAATAGCTTACAAGCAGGATGGAGTAAAGCATCACTTCCTAGATGACTATGATAAATAAAATAGTACGTAAATACAGTAGTATTAAGAGTAAAGAGCTAGCTATAAATACGATTTATAGCTAGCTCTAATTTTATTTAGGAACTAGCTATATTGAAGTAGAATCCAGCATCTGTTATTATCCTATCAACCTACTAAGTGAGTAGGTAGATGTAGGAGGATGTATAAAATGTCTAATGTATTATTATCTCCTCAGGAGGAGAGGATTGGAAAAAATAAGGGGAAAGTAAAATTATTTGGTCGTGAACAACGTATATACGATAGCTTTCAAAATTCAAAGTCTGTTGTAGATGTTCAAAGAGCTAAATATTTTACAGAGTCTTTTAAAGAAACAGAAGGCCAGGCGTTATCTTTAAGATGGGCCAAGGCTTTATACAACATAGCAGAAAAGATTGATGTAGTAATAGATGACGATCAACTAATAGTAGGACGAGGCGGTAAAGCAGGTAAATACGGAATAATATATCCTGAGCTTGATGGTTGTTTCCTTAGACAGTTTGTAAAGCAGGCAAGTAGCAGAGTGGAGTCTCCATTCGAAATTGATGAAGAAGATATAAAAGTAATTGAAAATGAAATTGCACCTTATTGGGAAGGCAAAACTTATTATGAGGATTTTGCACATGCAATGCCAAAGGATGTACTTAAGATTACATATGATCCAAAGGATTTGTTCTCTTCAAGATTTATCTTAAATGAATCTTCGTCAATGCGTTCAGCATTACAGTGGGTTCACGATTATAAAAAAGGAATTGACTTAGGATTTGAAGCCATTAAGTCAGAAGCCAAGACAGCACTTGAGAACTTAGATGAGTTTGATCCAAAGGATACAGTTGATAAAGCTGAGTTTTATGAAAGCATCATCATCGTAAGTGATGCCATTATTCTGTGGGCAAAGCGACATGGTGATGAAGCTAAAAGACTTGCTGAAATCGAATCAAGTCAGAAAAGAAAGCAGGAGCTTTTGGAAATTGCAAGAATCTGTTACAAGGTGCCAGCAAAACCTGCAGAAACATTCCATGAGGCATTGCAGGCACAGTGGTTTATTCAGATGTTCTCTCGTCTTGAACAAAAGACAGGAGCAACAATTTCCAATGGACGTATGGACCAGTACCTCTATCCATACTATGAAAAGGATTTAAAGGAAGGCAGAATTACACCTGAAAAAGCCAAGGAATTATTCAGATGCGTATGGCTTGCTATGGCTCAGTATCAGGATTTGTTTGTGAGTCCTGCAGGTGTTAAATTCCATGAAGGATATGCCCACTGGGAAGCAGTGACAATCGGTGGTGTGGATGAAGATGGATATGATGCAACAAATGATTTGTCATATCTTTTACTGGAGGATAAGAGAGAGTTCCCATTAAACTACCCGGATTTAGCAGCTCGTGTGCATGCTGGTTCACCTGAGAGATTTCTTAAGGAAATCGCAATTACCATAAAGGATGGTTCAGGTTTTCCAAAGCTTATTAACGATGAGGAAATCATTCCTATCCTTGTATCTAAGGGAGCGGATTTTGCATCAGCTAACGATTATGCAGTATCAGGTTGTACAGAAGTGAGAATGCCAAATCTTGATACATTTACAACACCATGTCCATTCATCAACTTGGCAGCTATTTTAGAGCTGACATTGTACAACGGAAGAATGGCAAAGTATGGAGATGAGCTGTTAACAATAGAGACAGGTGATGTAACCACATTTAAGTCATATGAGGATTTGGAAAATGCATTTGTTGCCCAGGAGAGATATCTTTTAAAGCAGGCTCTCAGACAGCAATTTGTGGCAAACAGAACACGTCCAAAGCATTTTGCTTCTCCACTTGGATCTTCACTTCACAAGCTTTGTATGAAAGCAGGCAAGGATTTGCATAGTGAAAAGATCGATGGCGGATTTGATGCAGGCTTCTTTGATTTTATAGGATTTGGAACCGTTGCTGATTCATTGGCTGCTATAAAAAAGTGTGTTTACGAAGATGAAACTATTAGCTGGAGTGATTTACTTCAGGCCCTCAAGGACAACTTTGAAGGGGCAGAGCCTATAAGACAGCGTTTATTGAATGCACCTAAGTATGGCAACGATGACAAATATGTCGATTCCATTGCAAAAAGAATTGATAAAGAGGCGGTAAGCTTTGTAAATCAATATGCAAAAAATATAGGAATCTATATGGACTTAAGATATGTATCTCAGTCAGTTAATGTACCATTTGGTACTGTTGTTGGAGCAACTCCAAATGGTAGATTTGCTGGAACTGCATTATCTGATGGTTCGTCAGCTTCCCAGGGTGCAGATGAGCATGGACCAACAGCTGTATTATTGTCCAACTATCGCACAAAGAACACTAATTATAATAATCGAGCTGCCAGATTGCTAAATATTAAGCTGACACCAGCAAGTGTGGCAGGAGATATTGGAACCAAGAAACTCGTTCAGTTTATAAAGAGCTGGAGAGATTTAAAGCTTTGGCATTTACAGTTCAATATTATTAATAAAGAGACATTGCTTGACGCAAAGGCACATCCAGAGAACTATCGAAGCTTGCTGGTTAGAGTGGCAGGCTATAGCGCATACTTTGTTGAATTGTCGCCAAATCTACAGGACGATGTTGTTAATAGAACTGCACATGATGAGATAGCATAGTTATGAATGAAACAAAGGGATTAATATTTAATATTCAAAGGTTTTCAGTTCACGACGGCCCAGGAATAAGGACCGTCGTTTTTGAAAAGGGATGTCCTTTAAGGTGTAAATGGTGTGCTAATCCTGAATCGCAAATTCCATCACCTCAATTAGCATGGACAAAAAACAAGTGCATAGGATGTGGAGAGTGCAGTAGATCAAATTTAAAGTGCAGTCCATATTTTTCAGAGGATGAACTATATTGGGATAATTTAGATGATGAGGATGCAGCTGCTATAGATAAAGTCTGCCCATCGAAGGCGCTACATGTCATAGGTTATGAGACAACTGTTTCTGAGGTGATAAAGCAGATTGATCGTGATTCTATCTTTTATGGTGACGAGGAAGGCGGTTTAACAATCAGCGGCGGAGAACCTTTGATGCAGCCTAAGTTTACATATCAGCTTCTTAGAGAAGCAAAGAAAAATGGAATTAACACAGCAATTGAAACTACTGGTTTTGGGACAACTGCAGATTTCATAAAAATAGCAGGGAAACTGGATTATTTATTGATGGATATTAAGACGCTTGATGACAATATGCACAGAAAGGTTACAGGTGTTAGCAACGAAGTAATCCTGGATAACTTTAATACCATATCAAGAGCATATCCAGATTTGCCTATTCAGGTTAGAACACCAGTTATTCCGGGAGTAAATGATACAGAAGAGGCTATTGGAAGTATTGCAGATTTTATCCGTTGCAAGAACAACGTCAGGTATGAGCTTTTAAAATATCATCGTCTAGGAGAGAGCAAGTATGCTTCCTTACATAGAATGTATCCTATGGGAGATGTAGAACTGTCTGAAGATACATTTAGGAGATTGAAGCAGTTTGAGTTCAACAATATAAGCTCACAGTTAGAGGATGAGGGATGGCAAAAAGGGCTTGGAATTTAATAGGTTGCTTTTTTTTCGGCCTATTTAATTAAATAATTTAATCAATTCTAGAATGAAAGGGAAAAGGTGAGGAATATGAAGAAAAAATTATTAGGACTTTTACTAGCAACATCGGTGGTGGCAGCCAGCTTTGCAGGCTGTGGCAATGAATCATCATCTACAAGTGCAAGCGCAGCATCTGCTACAGATGAAGCTGCTAACCCAGAGGATATCTCAGGTGAAATCACTTTTGTAAGTGCCAATGACCAAACAGGTGCTTTAGATGAGATGATTGAATCATTTAATAAAGTATATCCAAACGTTGTTGTAAATCATGAAAGTCTTCCAGGAGCAAGTGATGATATTAAAGAGAGTCTTATGACATCTCTTGCAGCCGGGGATTCAAGCCCAGATGTATTTGAGTGTGACATCATATGGGTTTCACAGTTTGCAGCAGCTGGATGGATTGCAGATGTGACAGAAGATATTGAGCCAATTGCGGATCAGTATTTAGGTGGACCACTTTCAACTGTTTACTACAACGACCGAGCATATGCATATCCAGATTACACAGATGTTGGATTGCTTTATTACAGATCAGATATTATCGATACACCTCCAACAACATGGGACGAGTTGGTGGAGCTTTCAAACGAATACGTTGGCAAAGACGGAATTGAATATGGATATTTATTCCAAATGTTCCAGGGCGAGCCTACAAGCTGCAACATGCTTGAGTTCATCAAACAAAATGGTGGACAGGACTTGGTAAATGGAGAGTTCAAGCTTAATAGCTCAAATTCAGTAGAGTCACTTGAATTTGTAGAAGAGCTTATCTCTTCAGGAGTTTCACCAGAAGGTGTTCTTACTCACAAGCCTGCAGATTCAAGAGCAATTTTTGAAGAAGGAAATGCATTATTCATGCGTAACTGGACAAGTGCTTATGCACTTACTCAGACAGAGGAAGGCAGCCAGGTAGTTGGCAAGGTAGGTGTAGCTGCACTTCCTACAGGACCAAATGGTTCTTCATCATCAGGAACTCTTGGTGGATGGGCATTTGCAGTTAATGCATATTCAGAGCAGACAGAGGCTGCAAAGGCATTTGCAGAATACATGTCTAGCTATGAGGCACAGAAGATTTCAGCTCTCAAGAGAGGAACTTTCCCAGTAGTTGCAGATGTTTATGATGACGAAGAGGTTCTTAGTGAGCAGCCATATATTGCAGCTGTAAAGGATGCGGCAGATGCAGCTGAACCAAGACCACAGGTAAGAGATTACTCTACAGTATCAACTCTCTTTGCTGAGTATATTCACAAAGCACTTACAGGAGAGCTTAGCAACGAAGAGGCGCTTGAAACATTGGATACAAAACTAAATGAGGCATTAGCAGAAATGCAATAAGGAAATAGATTTATGACTAAGACTATAAAAGAAAACTTAATTGGATATTTGAGTATAGCCCCAGCAATTCTATTAATAGGAGGAGTTGGAATTATACCAATACTGATTACATTTACATACAGTTTTCAATATAGGGTTCTAACGGATCCGTTAAATATACATTATGTAGGACTAGATAATTATATAAAGCTTTTGACGGATCCCTCCTTCTGGGAGGTGTTTAAGAACACTGCAGTGTTTGCAATTTTATCTATGACAGTGGAATTGTTCGTTGGTCTTACAGCAGCATTATTTATGAATAGTGCAAAACGATATGTGGGGATAATAAGAACTATTATATTGATACCTTGGGCGATTCCAGGAATTATCATTGCTTATATGTTTTCATTTATGTTTAATGATCAGCTTAGTGTAATAAATGTAATTCTAGAAGGTCTTGGCTTGATAGACAATCCTATTACATTTCTTGCAAACAAGCATTGGGCAATGTTTGTAGTTGTAGTTGCTGATACATGGAAACAGTTCCCATACATAGCGCTAATGCTTTTAGCGGGACTTCAAACTATCCCTAAGGAGCTATACGAATCTGCAAGTGTGGATGGAGCTGGAACAATACAGCAATTTTTCAAAATAACATTGCCAAACTTGAAAGGGATTATTCTTATAGTTCTTTTATTTAGAACAATGGGAGCTATCAGAATCTTTGATATTATCTATGGAATTACAGGTGGTGGACCTGCAAATTCTACAGCAACTTTATTATACAAGGCATACAAGTATATTTTCGGAGATATGAATTTTGGACTTGGTTCAGCAATGTCTACCATTATCACATTATTGATAATGATACTTAGCTTTGTATATATTAGAACACTTAAAACGGAGGACTAGATGAAATCAAAATCGGTAGTATATGGAAAGAGAATATTTTATATAGTTGGTTTACTGGTTTTCATGGCAATTATCGTATTTCCGTTTTACTGGCAGGTAATAACATCCATAAAGGACCCTGCAGATATAACTAAGATGCCTACAGAGCTATGGCCAAGTAGATTTTCATTAGATTTATATAAAAGTGTTTTTGTAAATCATCATCTTCAGGTGTACTTGCTAAACAGCATTATAGTAGCAGTTGGAGCTATGCTTCTAACAGTTGTTGTTGCATTTCCGGCAGCTTATGCGTTTGTCAGATTCAAGTTTAAATTTAAGAAATTCTGGCAAAACATAATACTTCTTGCAAATATGTTTCCTTTGATAGCAATAGTAACGCCTATGTTCATTATCTTTAGGCAGTTACATTTATTAAATACATATCTTGGATTAATACTTCCAAGCGTAATACTTACATTGCCAATGGCAATATGGACTTTAATAGCTTTTATAAAGACTTTGCCATTTGAGCTTGAGGAAGCAGCCAAAATAGATGGAGCAAGAAGAAGAGATGTAATCTTGAAAGTAGTATTGCCACTATCATTTCCTGGATTATTTACTACAGCAATCATTGCATTTATATCTGCTTGGAATGAGTTTATGTTTGCACTTGTACTTGTTACAAAAGACGAAATGAGAACTGTTCCAATCGCAATCTCAATGTTCCCAGGAGAATACTCAGTTCCTTGGGGGGATATGTCAGCAGCATCAATCGTTGCAACAATTCCAATTATTATTGTGGTTCTTATATGCCAAAAGAGGATTATTTCGGGTCTTACATCAGGAGCAATAAAGGGATAATACACAATTTTGCATTGATATAAATTTCATTTATAGCTAGTTCTAATTTTATTTAGGAACTAGCTATATTGAAGTGAATGTCAGCATCTGTTATTATCCTATCAACCTAGTAGGTAATAAGATAATGAGAGGGGGGATTACATGAATTTTAATACTAGACTTCTCCATGAGGGAGTGAAAAAACAGCCTAATGGAGCAACATTTCCTCCTATATTTCAAAGTAGTGCTTTCGCACAGGAATCAGCAGAGGATTTAGCAGGGATTTTTGAAAACAAAAAGATGGGATATTGTTACACTCGAGTGGCAAATCCTACAATCACAGCTTTTGAGGAACGAATAACAAAGCTGGAAGGCGGAATGGCTTCTGTTGCATGTGCTTCAGGAATGGCGGCACTTTCTATGGCACTTCTTAATATCCTTAGATCAGGAGATGAAGTGATATCCAGTGCCAGCTTATACGGAGGCACAATAGATTTATTTAGAGATATAGAAGCATTTGGTATCAACACCAAATATGTTAAAAACAATAATTGGGATGAAATAGAGGCGGCTTTTAGCGACCGCACCAAGGTGGTATTTGCAGAGACCATCGGGAATCCCTGTTTGGACGTAACTAATATTGATAGACTTGCTGAAATAGCACATGCCCATGGAGTACCGTTAATAGTAGATAATACTACTGCAACACCATATTTGATTCGAGCGATAGAACATGGGGCTGATATTGTTGTTAATTCATCTTCAAAATACATAAACGGAAGCAGCAATTCTATAAGCGGTGTGCTTACAGATAGCGGACATTTTAAATGGGACAAGGAAAAATATTCTATTTTAGGAGAGTATTTAAAATTCGGACCAATGGCATATATTGCTAAATTAAGAAACGGACTATATAGAAATATAGGAACCTGTCTTTCTCCATTTAATGCATATTTAAATGTAATCGGTCTTGAGACATTAGGGCTTAGAATGGAAAAGCAGTGCAGCAATGCATTTTTACTTGCAAAGTGGATAGAAGAAACATATCCAGATGTGATTGTTAATTATCCGGGGCTTAAATCTAGTAAATGGAACGATATCGCAAATACGATATTAGATAAAGGTTACGGCGCAATTCTTACTATTAGAGTTGGCAGCAAGGAAAGAGCCTTTGAAATCATGAACAACCTGACAATCCCTTATATATTGTCAAACATAGGAGATACCAAAACACTGGTTGTTCATCCTGCATCAACTATTTCACTGCATAGCACTGAAAAAGAATTGGAAGATGCTGGTGTATATGATGATTTAATTCGTATAAGCGTAGGTATAGAGGATGTTGAAGATCTTATTGAAGACTTCAGAAATGCAATATAAAAGGAGTAGAGATGGCAGAAAAAATTGATTACAAGGCTTTGAAGGCTGGCGGCTTCATGAGTCAAAAACAAAAAGGATATGGTTCTTTAAGACTTGCTGTTGTTGGTGGAAATCTTGATGCAAGTGCAATCAAAACAGTTGCGGAAGTAGCTGAAAAATATGGACATGGATATGTACATATGACAAGTCGTCAAGGTATTGAGATTCCATTTATTCATGTCAATGATTTGGAAAAAGTAAAGGAAGAATTACAAGAGGGCGGTGTATACACAGGTGTATGTGGCCCGAGAGTACGTACTATCACAGCGTGTCAGGGCTCTGAAATCTGTCCAAGTGGATGTATAGATACATATACATTGGCCCAGGAGCTTAATGATAGATATTTTGGTAGAGAGTTACCTCACAAGTTTAAGTTTGGTGTTACAGGATGTCAAAACAACTGTCTTAAGGCAGAGGAAAATGATGTAGGTGTAAAGGGCGGCATGACCGTAGAATACAAGGAAGATGCTTGTATTTCCTGTGGCGTTTGCGTAAAGGCTTGCCGAGAAGGTGCACTTACTATGAAGGACGGCAAGGTTGAAATCGACAATGCAAAGTGTAATCACTGCGCGCGTTGCGTAAAGAGTTGTCCTACAGATGCATGGGTAGGCACACCTGGATATATTGTTTCCTTCGGTGGAACATTTGGTAACAAGATTTATAAGGCAGAGGAGTTGGTTCCAATCATCCGTGATAAGGAAACACTTTTCCGTGTAACAGATGCTGCAATCGACTACTTCGAAGCTAACGCAAAACCATCAGAACGTTTCCGCGCAACCCTCACTCGCCTCGGCGACGAAGGCTTACGCGAGGTGTTGGATAAAGCTTATTATGGTAAGGAGGTTTAGTATGAGTGAATTATTAGAATATGATGAGGCGGTAGATATCACAGATAAGGTTTGTCCGTTGACTTTTGTTACTGCCAAGGTAGCAATAGAAGAGCTTGATGACGGTCAGGTTTTGGCTGTCCGCATGAATGATGGCGAGCCAGTACAAAACGTACCTCGTTCATTTAAAGAGGATGGTCATCAGATTTTAAAGCTTAATGACAATGAGGATGGAACATATACATTGTTTGTAAGAAAAGTGGAGGAGTAAGTATGGCTACAAGAATTTATACAGATGATTTTGAATCAAAGGTACTTGAAAGTGACGTGCCAGTTGTAGTGGATTTTTATTCTGATTCATGCATTACATGCAAAAAGTTGGCTCCAACTCTTTGTGATATTGAAGAGGAGTACGAGGGCAAGCTTAATGTATTTAAGGTCAATACTAACTATGATACAAAGCTTGTTGAAGAGTATGAAATTAAGGCGAATCCTACACTTATTCTTTTTAAAGAGGGAAAGGCTGTTGGAAAACAGATAGGCCCAAGAGAGTATGATGAGCTAGTTGAATGGTTAGAAGACTATATTTAATTTATTGGAGGATAATGAAATGACAATCACAGTTGCAGGCGAAAAGAAAGAATATAAGGATGGTTTGACATTACCAGAGCTTATTGAAATTGAGGATGTGGAAACTCCACAGTATGTTACAGTCTCAATCAATGATGAGTTTGTTCCAACAGAAGAGAAAGAGTCTACTATTCTTAAAGAAGGTGATTCAGTTGAGTTTCTTTACTTCATGGGAGGTGGCTGTTAATGGCAATGACAGATGAACAGATTGAACGCTACAGCCGCCATATTATTCTTAAAGAAGTAGGTGCAAAGGGACAGAAAAAACTTTTAAATGCCAGTGTTCTAATTATCGGGGCAGGTGGTCTGGGTGCACCAGCAGCAATGTATCTTGCAGCAGCAGGTGTAGGTAAAATTGGTATCGTAGATGCGGATGAAGTTGATTTATCAAATCTTCAGCGTCAGATTATCCATAGTACTGCAGATATTGGTAAGCCAAAGGTAAAATCTGCAAAAGAAACAATGAATGCTATGAATCCTGATGTTGAAGTGAAGACTTATCATAAGTTTGTGGATTCAACAAATATTCGAGAACTAATTCGTGAATACGATTTTGTTATTGATGGCACAGACAATTTCCCTGCAAAGTTTCTTATAAATGATGCATGTGTCATGGAAAAGAAACCATTTAGTCATGCAGGCATCATTCGCTTTAAGGGGCAGCTTATGACCTATGTTCCAGGGGAAGGTCCTTGCTACAGATGTGTCTTTAAAAATCCACCTCCAAAGGATGCAGTACCAACCTGCAAACAGGCAGGAGTTATTGGTGCAATGGGCGGCGTGATTGGCTCGCTTCAGGCAATGGAAGCAATCAAATATATTGTTGGCGTTGGTGATTTATTAACAGGAAAGCTTCTAACATACGATGCTGTAAACCAGGACTTCAGAAAGATTAAGCTTCCACATGATACAAGCAAATGTCCTGTTTGTGGTGCTAATCCAACAATTACAGAGCTTATTGATTACGAGCAGGAAGTATGCGAAGAAACAGCTGGTAGATTTGAGGTTAAAAATGAAAATAATTAGACTGAATTATCGTATTTACGATGAGTTGGTAGAATATGCAAAAAATCATTTGCCAGAGGAAGCTTGTGGTTTGATTGCAGGTAAAGAAACAGATGGCGGATTTACTATAGAAAAGGTATACTACTTAGAGAACATTGACCACGCAAATGATCATTTTACACTTGATCCTAAGGATCAAATGACTGCAATCAAGGATATGAGAACACTTGGATTAAAGCCTCTAGGCAATTGGCATTCTCATCCAGAATCGCCATCTAGACCTTCTTTGGAAGATATAAAGTTGGCCTACGATTCAAAGGCTAGCTATATGATTCTTTCTTTAATGGCAAACAATCCTGTTTTGAACAGTTTTCATATTGAGGATGGGCAAGTAAGTAAAGAGGATTTGCGAATCTATTCAGAGGAATACTATTACTAGGATTAATTGATGAAAATTAGAATTGGAACTCGTGGCTCAAAGCTAGCTTTAGCCCAGGCGAATTACGTATTAGAAAAGTTAAAAGAAAGATTTCCTGAAAATGACTATGAATTAGTAGTAATCCAAACAACAGGAGATTTGGATCAAAATAGACCCTTGGATGCATTGGGCTCCAAGGGAATTTTTACTGATGAGATTGAAAAGGCACTTTTATCTGGAGAGATTCAGCTTGCGGTTCATTCTATGAAGGATATGCCAGATACGTTAAAGGATGGTCTTATCTTTGCAGACCCTTGGGACAGGGAGGATGCTAGAGATGTGTTGGTTCTCAATGACGCAGAATCATTGGAGGACCTACCAAAAGGAGCCAATATTGCAACAGGTAGCAAGCGACGCTCGTATCAGCTTCTTGCACTTAGGCCGGATATCAATATTTTCCCAATAAGAGGAAATATAGACACTAGAATTAGAAAGCTCAGAGAGGGACTTCCTGACGGAACAAAGCTTGATGGAATTGTGCTTGCGGCAGCAGGATTAAAACGTTTAGGTTTGGAATCGGAAATATCTCAGTACATTAATATTTCAGATATGATTCCGGCTCCGGCACAAGGCACATTAGCTATTGAGCTAAAAGCAGATAATGAAGAGCTTTTAAAGATGGTTAACTCTTTCTCGGATGAAGTAATACGAAATATCACATATTTGGAGCGAGGATTTCTAAAGAAAATAGGTGGCGATTGCCATTTACCAATTGGAGCATATGCTAGTGTTACAGACACAGGCTATGAGCTTAGGGCTTTGTTTGGAACAGAGGATGGAAGCAAAATGGCAACGACACTTGTGTCAGGAGAAAAAGCCACAGAAGAATTGATTGATAAGGCTGTAAGAGATATAAAAAGACAGCTGGAGGAATAGAATGTCAGAACTAAACAAAGTAGTTTTAGTTGGAGCAGGTCCAGGTGAGTGGGGCCTGCTCACTTTAAAAGGAGCAGAATACTTAAAAAGAGCAGACTGTGTTATTTACGACAGACTTTTAAATAAAAAGTTCCTAGAAATGACGCCTGATGGATGTGAGAAGATTTTTGTTGGAAAAGAAAATCATAATCACACAATGAAGCAGGAGAATATAAATGAGCTTTTATATGAGAAATCTAAAGAGTATAACCTTGTTGTTCGCCTAAAAGGTGGTGACAGTTATGTTTTTGGAAGAGGAGGAGAAGAAGCTTTATACCTTTTAGAGAGAGGTGTAGATGTTGAGGTGGTTTCTGGTGTAACGTCACCTATAGCAGCTCTTTCTGCAGCAGGCATTCCAATTACACATAGAGGATTGGCAAAAGGCTTTCAGGTTATAACGGCTCACAGTAGAAAAGATGAGGCTGCGGATATTGATTACAGTCAACTCCTTGAGGAGGATGTTACCCTTGTGTTTCTAATGGGATTGTCCCATGTGGGAGAGATTGCAAGAGGGCTTATCAAAGCCGGCCGTTCTCCAAAGACTCCAGCGGCAGTTATTTCTAATGCTACCACTAATAAGCAAAAGAAATGTGTTGGAACGCTAGCTGATATATCGGATTTGGTTGAAAAGGCTAATCTTGTTTCCCCATCTATAATTGTGGTGGGAGATGTGGTTGCTATGTCAGATAGACTGTCTTTATTTGAAAAGCGCCCATTATTTGGCAAAAGGTATTTTCTCCCAAAGATTATAGGATTTAATTACGGTTTCGGTGAGAAGTTTTCGTATGAGAAAACTAACAAGTTGGAAGAGCAGCTGATACAATTAGGCGCTGAAGTTTACACTGTTGATAGTGGAAAGATTGTCCCATTAGAAATTGATCTTGGTTTCTTAGAATTAACTCGGCCAAATGATTACATTGTGTTTACCAGTGCAAATGGTGTAAAGGCTTTCTTTTATAATTTATATGAGGTTTGCAAAAAAGACATCAGAAGTATTGGTCCTGTTAAGATAGCTGCCATAGGAGCAAAAACTGCGTCGGCTCTAGAATCTTTTGGGGTGAGAGTAGATGTGATATCAGAAGCACAAAATGGCAAAGATTTGGCTCTGAAAATTAGCGAAAAGATTGTAAGTGGTGGCAAAGTATACTGGCTGTGCGCTTCAAACATGTCAGAGGATTTCGAGACAAATCTTGATAATAAAATTCCATTAAACAAGATTCCTGTATATAAAAACGAAAAGCTTGAAGTCTCTATTACTGATAGCGACTTAGAAGAAATATCATCCTATGATGGTGCAGTGTTTACAAGTGCAAGTAATGCATTGTTTGGAGCTGAGATTTTAGGAGATAAAATGCCATCGCAGATTTTTGCCATCGGAAATGCTTGTAAAAGAGCAATATCAGACAGGTATGACAACATCTCGGCAGCAGAGATTTCTTCCTATGAAGGACTACTTGATTTGATAAAAAATTATACTATTAGCACTCATTGTATATGAGTGCTAATTTTTTATTGACTTTGATTTTTCGTGGTATTATCATACTCATTAGTGAATAAGTGCAGTAACTAACAAGCTATAATATTTCTTAAGCGAAGCATTCTTCTGCTGAGCGTAGAAATCATTATGCTTGTTAGTGTAACTGCACGTAGGTTAACAAAGGAGTGATTAAAATGGGTAACAAAAAAGGTAGTTTATCAATTACAAGTGAAAATATTTTTCCAGTGATCAAAAAGTGGCTATACTCAGATCACGACATTTTTTATAGAGAGCTTATTTCAAACGGATGTGATGCTATCACAAAGCTTAAAAAGCTTGATATGATGGGGGAGTACTCACTTCCTCTTGATTATAAGGCAAAGATTCAGGTTATCGTAAGCCCTGAGGACAAGACACTTACATTCATTGATAATGGTCTTGGTATGACAGCTGATGAAGTAGATGAGTATATCAATCAAATTGCTTTCTCTGGCGCTACAGATTTCCTTGAGAAATATAAGGACAAGGCTGATTCAGATCAGATTATTGGTCACTTTGGTCTTGGATTCTATTCTGCATTTATGGTAGCAGATGAAGTACACATCGATACACTTTCATACAAGGATGGTGCTACAGCAGTTCATTGGGAATGCGATGGCGGCACAGAATTCGAAATGGGCGATGGTGATTGGGACCAGGTAGGTACTAAAATCACATTATTCTTAAACGAAGATTGCCTCGAGTTTGCTAATGAATACAGAGCTCGTGAAGTCATCGAAAAGTACTGTTCATTCATGCCTACAGAGATTTTCCTTTCAAAGAAGGATGCTCCAGAAGAGTATGAGACAATCGATGCAGCTGACAAGCTCGATACAGATAAAGTTATTGAAGAAATCCATGAGGATGCTAAATTCGAAGAGAAGGAAAAGGAAGACGGCACCAAGGAGCAGGTAGAGGTTTCTCCTGCTAAGGACAAGCTTAAGATTGTTAAGCGTCCAGTAGCATTAAATGAGACTCAGCCACTTTGGACCAAGTCTCCATCAGAGTGCACAGAAGAAGAGTATAAGGCATTCTATCGTGATGTATTCCACGACTACAAGGAGCCACTTTTCTGGATTCACCTCAACATGGATTATCCATTTAACCTTAAGGGTATTTTATACTTCCCTAAGATTAACACTGAGTATGATTCAATCGAAGGTACAATCAAGCTCTACAACAATCAGGTATTCATCGCTGATAACATCAAAGAAGTTATTCCTGAGTTCTTAATGCTTTTAAAGGGTGTTATTGATTGTCCAGACCTTCCACTTAACGTATCACGTTCTGCACTTCAGAATGATGGATTCGTTACAAAGATTTCTGAGTACATTACTAAAAAGGTTGCTGACAAGCTTACTGGTATGTGCAAAACAGAAAAAGAATCTTATGAGAAATATTGGGATGATATTGCTCCATTCATCAAGTTTGGCTGCTTAAAGGACAACAAGTTCTGCGATAAGATGAACGACTACATCCTCTTCAAGGATATCAATGATAAATACATCACTCTTCCAGAGCTACTTGTTAAGGAAGAGGAAAAAGCCACTGATGAAAATGGCGAAAAGGTAGAAGCAGAAGTTGTTGATGAAACAAAGGATGCTGATGATAATAAAGAGCCAGAGGATACAAGAAAGACTGTTTACTATGTAACAGATGTTGCACAGCAGGGCCAGTATATCAATATGTTCAAAGAGCAGGGTATGAATGCTGTAATCCTTGATCATGCAATAGATACTTCATTTATTACTCAGCTTGAGCAGAGAAATGAGAACTACAAGTTCTGCAGAATCGATGCTGATGTTACAGATTCTATGGTTGAGGAAACATCTGAGGACGAGCTTAAGTCTGAAACAGAGACACTTACAGATGTATTTAGAAAAGCTTTAGGCAACGAAGGCCTTGAAGTAAAGGTTGAAAAGTTCAAGAACAAGAATCTTTCTTCTATGATTACAGTATCAGAAGAGAGCCGTCGTATGCAGGATATGATGAAAATGTACGCTATGGGCGGCATGGATATGAGCATGTTTGGTTCAGCTTCTGAGACACTTGTACTTAATGCAAACAATGATTTAGTTAAGTACATTCTTAATAACAAGGATTCTGAGAATGTTCCTACATTTGCAGCTCAGCTTTATGATTTAGCAAAGATTGCAAATGCACCACTTTCACCAGAAGCTATGACAGAGTTTGTTGCAAGATCCAATAAGATCATGATGTTATTAACAAAATAGTAGATGCAAAACTTGCATAGATTTATAACGGTAGGCGTATAAGCCTGCCGTTTTTTAAATATTGTAAAATATATTTAAAATTATCACGCAACTTATCCGCATTTGTGTGTAAATTGTGAATAAATCATTGAAAAAATGTGTCAACTTAGTTATTATTAATCTAACACACACAATGCTATGGGGGATAGTTATGGCTTCAACTAGTACAAAAAAATGGTGGAAAAATGCTATAGTTTATCAGATATATCCACGCTCATTTTGTGACAGTAATGGCGATGGTATTGGGGATATTCCGGGCATTATTTCTAAATTACATTATCTAAAAGAATTGGGTATAGACGCCATTTGGCTTAGCCCAGTTTATCGCAGTCCAGGCTATGACAATGGTTATGACATTTCAGATTACAAGGACATCAATCCCGAATTTGGCACAATGGAAGATATGGAAAGGCTCATTAGTCGCGCCAAGAGACTAGGGATTAAGATAATAATGGATTTGGTTATCAATCATACTTCTGATGAGCACGAATGGTTTCAAAAGGCTTTGGCAGGAGATGATAAATATAGAAACTACTATTATTTTAGAGAGGGCGTAGGAAGCGGCTATCCAAACAACTGGGGCTCTTTCTTTGGTGGTCGAGCATGGTCAAAAACTGAAAAGGGTGATTATTACTTACATCTTTTTAGCAAAAAACAACCTGATTTGAATTGGCAAAATCCTGAAGTATTTGATGAAATCACAGATATTATGCGCTTTTGGCTAGACAAAGGGGTAGCTGGATTTAGATGTGATGTAATAAATATTATATATAAAGAATCTTTGGAGAATGGCAAAAAACGTTTTGCTTTAACAGGTAAGGAACACTATCTAAACACTGATGGATGCCATGAATTGTTAAAGCGTTTCAACGATGAGGTGTGGAGTAAATATAAGACCTTTATCGTAGGAGAAACGGTTTTTGTAACACCTGATGATGCCAAGCTTTTAAGTGATGAAAATCGTAAAGAGCTTGATGCAGTGTTCTTCTTTGAACACATGGATGTTGATAATTACGGAATAAAATGGTTTAAAAAGGGATTTAAACCAAGCAGACTTATTAAAATCTTGGATAAGTGGCAGACTGCATTGGAGGTCCCAGCCAATTATTTGGAAAACCATGATCAGATTCGTTCTGTTAATCATTTTGGTAACGTGGGTAAATACTGGGAAAAAAGTGCGAAACTATTATGTGGTTTAAATCTTAGCTTGCGGGGTGTTCCTTTTATATACGAGGGTGAGGAAATCGGCATGACAAATGGTGATTTTAAAGGCCTCAGAGAGCTTAAAGATATAGAATCCTACAACATAAATCAGTCATTGAAAAAGATGTTGTTGGTGCATTCTATCCGCCGCAAATTGATTCTTCAAACCACTAGGGATAATGCTAGAACACCAGTGCAGTGGGATGCCAGCGATAATGCAGGCTTTACCACAGGCACACCTTGGCTAAAAATAAATGCTAATAAATCATTTATTAATGTTGAGACAGAGCTTAGAGATGATAATAGCATCTTAAACTTCTATAAGAGTATGATTGAATTCCGAAAGAATTCAGAAGCGCTCCAGGATGGGAATTATAGAAGAGTAGCATCTCCAAGTGATGTGTACATTTTTACTAGAGAATCTACACATGAAAGATTATACATTTATTGCAACCTTACCAACTTTAACAAGGCTGTAGAATTCTATGGGGATAATATAGCATTTAGTAATTATGAAGAATCAGAGAGAGAAAACTTCTTCTTAAAGCCATATGAATTTAGAGTAGTAGTTTCGAATATATAAGATTAATAAAAGCCAGCTCATATGAGCTGGCTTTTGCTATATTACTCAGCCTTAGCCAAGTTTTTATTTGCTGTAGAAAGCATAAGCTTAATACGGTTGAGCTGGTTAACCTCAGATGCACCTGGATCGTAGTCGATAGCAACGATATTTGCTTCTGGGTGCTCGTGACGAATACGTTTAATTACACCCTTACCAACTACGTGGTTTGGCAAGCATCCGAAAGGCTGGATACAAACGATGTTGCTTGCGCCTGTTTCAATAAGCTCAAGCATTTCACCTGTAAGGAACCATCCTTCACCAGTCTGGTTACCGATTGATACGATTTCCTTTGCGTTTGCTGCAGTATCAGTAATGTATGCTGGAGCAGTAAATCTCTTAGACTTGTTAAATTCATCTCTGGCAGCACTTCTGAGCCACTCAAAGAACTTGATTCCCATGTTGCAATAGAACTTAGTCTTGCGGCTTGCACCAAGGTTTTCTTCCTTAAAGTTTGCATTGTAGAAACTGTAAAGAAGGAAGTCTGTAAGATCTGGAACAACAGCTTCGGCACCTTCCTGCTCAAGTAATTCAGCAAGCTGATTGTTAGCTGCTGGAAGGAACTTAACAAGGATTTCTCCTACGATACCAACACGTGGCTTCTTAAGACCTTCGATGATAGGAAGATTATCGAAATCACGAATCATTTCGCGACACATTCTCTTAAACTTGCCATGAGAGAGTATCTTTGTGTTAGATACAAACTCTACAACCTTCTTTCTCCACTTATCGTGAAGCTCGTTTGTTGAGCCAGGAACTGCTTCATAAGGACGTACTCTATAAACACAACGAAGTAGGATATCGCCAAAAGTAAGAGCGTAAAGTCCGTGCTGGATAAGGCTTGGTGTAAGCTTGAATCCAGGGTTTGGCTCGAATCCGTTAAGGTTTAATGAAATAACTGGTACATCAGGATATCCTGCCTTTGCAAGAGCTCTACGGATAAATCCGATGTAGTTTGATGCACGACATCCACCACCTGTCTGAGAGATGAGAAGAGCTGTACGGCTCATATCAAACTCACCTGTATCAATAGCAGCCATAAGCTGACCGATTACCATAAGTGAAGGATAGCAAGCATCGTTGTTTACGTATTTAAGACCTACATCAACACATGTACGTGTTGGGATGTTTGGAATTACAAGATTATATCCAGCTGCATTGAATGCAGGCTCAATCAAATCAAAATGGATTGGCGACATCTGTGGGCAGAGGATTGTGTAATTCTTCTTCATTTCCTCCGTAAATACGATACGGTTATAGTTTGCAGGTACGATTTCACGTTCCTGTTTTTTCTTTTTCTTTACACGAAGTGCAGCGAGAAGAGAACGAACTCTGATACGTGCGGCACCAAGGTTGTTAACCTCATCAATCTTAAGGCAAGTGTAAATCTTGCCAGACTGAGTAAGAATATCAGCTACCTGATCAGTTGTAACGGCATCAAGACCACAACCAAATGAGTTGAGCTGGATTAAATCAAGATTATCATGCTTCTTTACAAAGTTCGCAGCTGAGTACATACGTGAGTGGAACATCCACTGGTCCATAACGATAAGAGGACGCTCAACCTCACCAAGGTTTGAAATAGAATCCTCAGTAAGTACTGCAATGCCATAGCTGTTGATAAGCTCTGGAATACCGTGGTTAATCTCTGGGTCTACGTGGTATGGACGTCCTGCAAGAACGATACCATGCTTTCCTGTCTCTTCTAGATACTTAAGAACTTCCTGTCCCTTTGCATACATATCATTTCTGAAATGCTCCTGCTCAAGCCATGCAGCATGTGCAGCGGCCTTTACTTCGCTAGCTGAGATATCAAACTCTTCCTTGAATACCTTTTCAAGCTGAGTTGTAAGAATCTCTTCTGAAGAGAATGCCATAAATGGATTTAAGAAACGAACCTTTCCGGTTGTGATTTCATCCACGTTGTTCTTAATATTTTCAGCATAAGATGTAACGATAGGGCAGTTGTAGTGGTTGTTAGAATCAGGGAACTCATTTCTCTCGTATGGAATACAAGGATAGTAAATGAAGTCCACATTGCCTTCGTTGATAAGCCATTGAACATGACCGTGTGCCATCTTTGCTGGGTAGCACTCTGACTCTGATGGGATTGACTCGATACCCATTTCGTAAACCTTACGGTTTGAACGAGGAGAGAGAACTACTCTGAACTTCAGAGCCTTGAAGAATGTAGCCCAGAATGGGTAATTCTCATATAGGTTAAGGACACGTGGAATACCAACTGTACCTCGAGTTGCCTCTTCCTCTGAAAGTGGCTCGTAATCAAATAATCTGTTGTATTTATATTCGTAAAGGTTAGGGATGTTCTCTTTATTCTTAACACCGCCTGCACCCTTTTCACATCTGTTACCTGTGATGAATGAACGTCCGCCTGAGAATCTATTGATTGTAAGTAAGCAGTGGTTCACACAACCCTGGCAACGAGTAAGCTTTGTATCAAATGTAAGATTGTTAATCTCATCAATGCCAAGTGTAGTTGTAGTAGGATTTTCTTCGTAACGTTCCTTGGCGATAAGGGCACAACCAAAGGCACCCATGATACCTGCAATATCAGGACGAACTACATTTACACCTGCAACCTTTTCAAGGGAACGAAGAACAGCATCATTGTAGAATGTACCACCCTGAACAACGATGTTCTTACCAAGTTCTGAAGCATCAGAAAGCTTGATAACCTTGAAGAGCGCGTTCTTTATAACTGAGTAAGCAAGACCTGAAGAAATATCTGCAACCGAAGCTCCTTCCTTCTGTGCCTGCTTTACCTTTGAATTCATAAATACGGTACAACGTGTACCAAGGTCGATTGGGTTGAGAGCAAAGAGAGCTTCCTCTGCAAAATCCTGAACTGTGAAATCAAGTGACTTTGCAAAAGTCTCGATGAAAGAACCACAACCAGAAGAACATGCCTCGTTAAGCTGTACGCTATCAACTACGCCATTCTTGATACGGATGCATTTCATATCCTGTCCACCAATATCAAGGATGCAGTCTACCTCTGGATTGAAGAAGGCAGCAGCATAGTAGTGGGCAATTGTCTCTACTTCGCCATCATCAAGCTGTAAAGCAGCCTTGAGTAATGCTTCACCATAACCTGTAGAGCATGAGTGTACGATATGTGTATCCTCAGGCATGATAGAGTAAATCTCTTTTAAGGCTTTAAGTGAAGTAGCAAGTGGGCTACCGTTATTGCTTGAGTAGAATGAGTAAAGAAGTGTGCCGTCATCACCTACAACAGCAAGCTTTGTAGTTGTTGAACCAGCATCAATACCAAGGTAAACATTTCCGTGGTAGTTAGCTAAATCGCCCTTCTTAACCTCAGCCTTAGCGTGTCTGTCCTTGAAGGCTCTGAAATCGTCCTCGCCCTCAAATAAAGGCTCTAGTCTGGCAACCTCAAAGTCCATCTTTATTCCCTGTGAAAGCTTATCGATAAGCTCGTCCATAGGTACGTTCTGATCTTCCTTTGAGTTAAGTGCAGAACCAATAGCAGCAAAAAGATGTGAGTTATCAAGCAATATGGCATGCTCATCATCTAATTTAAGTGTACGAATAAATGCTTCCCTAAGTTGATCCAAGAAGTGAAGAGGACCACCAAGGAATGCAACGTGACCACGAATTGGCTTACCACATGCAAGACCTGAGATAGTCTGATTAACTACTGCCTGGAAAATAGAAGCAGATAAGTCTTCCTTTGAAGCACCTTCATTAATAAGTGGCTGAATATCTGTTTTTGCAAAAACGCCGCAACGTGCAGCGATTGGATAGATAGCTTTGTAGTCCTTAGCATATGTATTAAGGCCTGTAGCATCTGTCTGAAGCAAAGAAGCCATCTGATCGATGAAAGAACCTGTACCACCAGCACAGATACCATTCATACGTTGCTCAACATTACCATTTTCAAAATAAATGATTTTAGCATCCTCGCCACCAAGCTCGATTGCTACATCTGTCTGTGGAGCATAGTGAGTGAGGGAAGTAGAAACAGCTATAACTTCCTGTACAAATTCAACACCAAGGTGCTTAGCAAGAGTAAGTCCGCCTGAGCCAGTAATCATTGGACGAACTTGAATCTGACCAAGCTTAGACTTGGCTTGAGTTAATAAATCAGTGAGAGTTTGCTGAATGTTAGCAAAGTGTCTCTGATAATCAGAAAATAAAAGATTGTTATCATCGTCAAGCACCGCAATTTTAACTGTTGTGGAACCTATATCGATGCCTAATTTGAATAATTTGTTTTCCATATAATAATAATTCTTTCTTATTAATATAATATTTTTGCAACATTACGTATTATAAATGTAGATAAGCAAATATACAATAAACAAAATCTTAAAAATGTTATTTGATTAAAAGACAATTATATTTTATACAATCAAAAATTTATAAAAATTTTTCTTTACAAATGAATAATGCTGTTGTAATATTTCAGAGTAATTGAGCGTATTTTTTTTAGGAAAGTTTTTTCCAAAAAAAAAACGCTTTTTTTATTTTGGAGGGAGCATGTCAAATCTATCAGTAGAAGATATCATCGATTTCGTTGAAGAAAACGACGTAAAATTTATACGTCTAGCCTTTTGTGACCTATACGGTACACAAAAAAACATATCAATAATGCCACAGGAGTTGAGACACGCCTTTGAAGAAGGCGTGAATTTCGACTCCTTTCTTATTTTAGGCTATCATGATGGAGATAGTCAGGATTTATTCCTTAAACCAGATCCTGATACACTTCATATCTTACCTTGGCGTCCACAGTCAGGACGCGTTGTTCGAATGTATTGTGATGTTGTGCTTGCAGATGGCACACCATTTACTTACGATTATCGCAATTTCTTAAAAGAAACCCTAAATGAATGTGAGAAGGAAGGCTTTAGCACACGCATGGGCCTTAAATCCGAGTTTTACCTGTTCAAGACAGATGAAGATGGAAATCCTACAAATGAACCGTTTGATAATGGTGGATATCTTGATGTTGCACCAAGCGATAAAGGTGAAAACATTCGTAGAGAAATATGTCTTACTCTTGAGGAAATGGGAATCATTCCACAGACTTCTCATCACGAGAGAGGACCAGGTCAAAATGAGATAGATTTCATGTCTGCTGATGTGCTTACAACAGCTGACAATCTTGTGACTTATAAAAATGTAGTTGAAAACATAGCTGCCAGAAATGGTGTTTATGCATCATTTGATCCACTTCCACTAGCGGATGCTCCTGGAAATGGACTTCACATTAAAATGGCCAACTACAAAGGTAATGTAAATCTTCAAACAGCTGATGAGGATTTCTCCGAAGGCTTTATGGCAGGAATTCTCAATAGAATGAGAGATATTACTTTATTCCTTAATTGTAGAAGAGATTCTTATAACAGATTTGGAATGGCTGAGGCGCCTAAGTATATTACATGGTCTTCGCAAAACAACTCTAGATTATTCAGAGTTCCTGAAATTAATGGCAAGAGAGATCATTTTATACTTCGTTCTCCAGATTCTTGTATCAATCCATATTTAGCAAGTGCAATTATTTTACAGGCCGGTCTTGCAGGAATCAAAAATAAGGAAAAGCTTCCACCTGCATTAGAAGTCAATTCTAGATTTTTAACAGAAGATAGATCCGCATATTTGGAAATGCTACCACTTTCCATTGAGGAAGCTATTGAGTGTGCTGAAAATAGTGAGTTTATCACTAAGTCATCTTTCAGCGATGTCGCTCAGCGATATATTGACATCATAAAATCTTATATTTAATTTGGAGAGGTTTTATGGAAAGGGCATTGATTGTCTGCAACAACGAAAAAGGAACTCTGTTTTACAAATCCTTTCTTAAAGAGAATGGAATTGTAGATGTGGTTGCAACTGACAATGGACCTCGGGCAAAAAGGGCTATTTTGGACTACGATTTTGATATATGTATTATCAATGGTCCTATAGATAATAGTTCTGGGGAAGACTTAGCAATTGATATTGCTGAAAAAAATAATTGCCAGGTTATATTGTTTGTTAAAGCAGAATTTATTGACGAAGTTGCAGAACACGTTGAAGATTATGGAATTATAACAGTTTCAAAGCCTATAAATAAGCAATTATTTTGGCAGGCATTGAAACTTGCCAGAGTTGCGCAGAGACGTATTAGCATGGCTCATAAGGAAAGTGCAAAACTGGAACAAAAGTTAGAGGATATGAAAATCATATCTAGGGCAAAGCTGCTTCTGATTGTTAATAGTGACGTTTCTGAAGAGGAAGCCCATAAAATTATAGAGAAACAGGCAATGGACATGAGAAAATCTCGTGTCGAAATTGCTAAAGATATTATAAAGAAATACGAAGGAGTTTAAGATGACAAAGCATGTATTTGTTACAGGTGGTGTAGTATCAGGTTTAGGAAAAGGTATTACAGCAGCGTCATTAGGACGTTTATTAAAAATGAGAGGCTATAAGGTTGCTTCACAAAAACTTGATCCTTATATGAATGTTGATCCAGGCACAATGAGCCCATATCAGCATGGTGAGGTTTTCGTTACAGATGATGGAGCGGAGACAGATCTTGATCTTGGACATTATGAGCGCTTTATTGATGAAAGCCTTAACAAATATTCAAATCTTACTTCAGGAAAAGTATATTGGAATGTCCTTAATCGCGAGCGTAAAGGCGAGTATTTAGGCCAGACTGTTCAGGTTATTCCACACATTACTGAGGAAATTAAGAGATTTATCTACATGGGTGCAGAAACATCTGATTGTGATGTTTTGATTACAGAAATCGGTGGAACAACAGGCGATATAGAGTCACAGCCTTTCCTTGAGGCTATCCGCCAGGTATCTCTTGAAAAAGGACGTGAAAACTGCTTATTTATTCATGTAACTTTAGTTCCATGGCTTTCAGGCTCAGAAGAACATAAATCAAAGCCAACACAGCATTCAGTTAAGGAACTACAGTCTCTTGGTATTTCGCCAAATATTATTGTTTGCCGTGTTGATCATCCACTTGAGCAGTCTATTAAGGATAAGATTTCTCTATTCTGCAATGTAAAGAAGGACTGTGTAATTGAGAATGATACCCTTGATTGCTTATATGAAGCACCACTTATGATGCACAAGTATGGCCTTGATGATGTGGTATGTCGTGAACTTGGTTTAGAAAATCCTTCTCCAGAGATTGAAGAATGGGAAAAAATGGTAGATAATATAAAAGGCTTGAAGAAGGTGACAAAAATTGCTATTGTTGGTAAGTACGTTGCACTTCATGATGCTTATTTATCAGTTCGCGAAGCATTATACCACGGCGGATATGCAAACAGTGCTCACGTTGAAATCGAATGGGTTGATTCTGAAACAATCACAAAAGACAATGTAAAAGATGTTTTAGGTGGTGTTGATGGAATTCTTGTACCAGGAGGATTTGGCGATAGAGGAGTAGAAGGAAAGATAGCTGCTTGCCAGTTCGCACGTGAAAATGATATTCCTTATCTTGGCATTTGCTTAGGTATGCAGGTTGCTGCAATTGAGTTTGCAAGAAATGTTTGCGGTCTTGAGGATGCCAATTCTCGTGAGTTTAATAGCACAGGAAAGAATTGCGTAATCGACCTTATGGAAGAGCAGATGGCTGTTCTTAGAAAGGGCGGAACAATGCGCCTTGGAGCATATCCTTGTGCAGTTCAAAAAAATACTAAATTATATGAAGCATATGGTTCAGAAAATATTTCTGAGCGCCATAGACATAGATTCGAGTTTAATAATCAATACCGTGAGCTTATGATAGAAAAAGGTCTCACAATTTCAGGTACTTCACCTAATGATGAAGTTGTTGAAGCAATTGAAGTTTCAGCAAACAAATTCCATGTAGGTGTACAATTCCATCCTGAGTTTAAGAGCCGTCCAAATAAGCCACATCCATTGTTTGCTGCGTTTATAAAAGCAAGCTTGAAGTAGTTCCCTATAAATTTTTTATATAAAGGAGAAAAAAATGTTAGAGAAAAGATTTAAACTCAAAGAGAACAACACTTCTGTAAGGACAGAAATCATCGCTGGTCTCACCACATTCATGACAATGGCTTATATCATTGCCTTGAATCCAAACCTTCTTACTGGTTACGGTGAAGGCGGTCAGGCACTTTGGAATGGTGTATTCCTTGCCACATGTATTTCATCAGCTGTTGCAATGTTTGTTATGGCTTTCCTTGCAAATAAGCCTTTCTGTCTTGCTCCAGGTATGGGACTTAACTCATTCATGGCTATTGTAATCGGCAACCTTGTTGCTATGACTGGTATGGGATATGTAGAGTCATTCCAGGCAATGCTTTGCATCATTCTTATCGAAGGTATTGTATTCTTTATCCTTTCACTTCTCAATATTCGTGAAAAGATTGTAGATGCAATTCCACTTGGCATTCGTCTTGGTATTTCACCAGCTATTGGACTTATGCTTCTTAACATTGGTTTTGGTTCAAATGTTTACATTGCAGATTCAAACTTCAATCAGTATTTTGCAATGAAAGATTTCTTCGGAGCTCTTACAGCTTCATACGCTAAGCAGACAATGACAGATGCTTATCCAGTAATGGTTCTTTCTGTTATTACAATGTTTGTTGGTTTGTTTATTATTGTAGTTCTTGCATCAAAGGGCGTTAAGGCTTCAGTTATTATTGGTATGCTTGCTGCATCAGTAATTTACTGGATTGGCGATTTCTTCGTACTTGGCCAGAATCCTTTTGCATCACTTGCAACAGCATCATTTGTTCCTGCATTTGGTGATATGGCTACAACAACACTCTTTAAGTTTAATTTTGCTGGTCTAACTCAGATGGGGTGGTTTACAGCAGTAACACTTGTTATCACATTCTGTATCATTGATATGTTCGATACAATTGGAACATTAGTAGGTACAGCTTCTCGTGCAGGTATGGTTGATAGAGAAGGCAATATGCCAAACATGAAGGAAGCTCTTCTTTCAGATTCTATCGGAACACTTTTCGGTGCTTGCACAGGTACATCAACAGTTACAACATTTATCGAGTCAGCTTCAGGTGTTGAGGCAGGAGGACGTACAGGTCTTACAGCACTTACATGCGGTATTGCTTTCCTTCTTTGCATTTTCCTTGCACCAATCGCAGCAATCATTCCAGCAGCTGCAACATCAGCAGCACTCATCTATGTTGGTGTTCTTATGATGACAGGTCTTAAGAAGGTAAACTTTGATGACCTTTCAGTATGTGTACCAGTTACTATTATGCTTATTGCTATGCCTATTTCAGGTTCAATTGGACATGGCATTGGTCTTGCAATGATTTCTTACACAGTAATCAAGGTATTCACAGGCAAGGCAAAGGAAGTATCTGCTCTTACATATGTAATCTCAGTACTTTTCCTTATCAAGTTCTTCTTAGCAGTATAAGAATAATATAGACATTCAAAAGCTAGCTCTAATTACAGAGCTAGCTTTTTTTATTGAAAGTGAATATCTGAGTTTCTATTGACTAACTATAGGGAGTGTGGAGTATTATGTAAATAGATTTTGCACAATTGAAAGGAGAGGACTAATGGCAAATATATTTGGGGATAATACTAAGAAACTCGGTTTTGGTTTAATGCGTTTACCAAGATTAGATCCAAATAAAGAGGATTCAATTGATGTAGAGACTCTTAAAAAGATGGTTGATACCTTTATTGAAAGAGGATTTACATATTTTGATACTGCTTGGATGTATTGCGGATTTAAGTCTGAAAATGCCACAAAAGAAGCATTGGTAGATAGATATCCTAGAGATAAATTTACTCTTGCTGACAAACTTCATGCTGGATTCTTCAATAAGGCAGAAGAGATGGATGAAATTTTCAACAAGCAATTGGAAAAGACTGGTGTTTCATATTTTGATTATTACCTTATCCACGATGTAGGAGAGGGACATTATAAAAAATACACAGAGCTTGGCAGTTTTGAATGGCTAGCTAAGAAAAAAGAAGCAGGCCTCGTTAAGCATATGGGATTCTCTTATCATGACAGAGCTGAGCTTTTGGACAGAATTCTCACAGAGCATCCAGAGGTTGAATTTGTCCAGCTTCAGATAAACTACCTTGATTGGGAAAGCGAAGCTATTCAATCAAGAAAATGCTACGAGGTTTGTGTAAAGCATAATAAGCCAGTAGTTGTTATGGAGCCGGTCAAAGGCGGTACTTTGGCAAATGTACCTGATGCAGTAACGGATTTGTTTAAGAATTACGATGCAAATGCTTCAATTCCATCATGGGCTATTCGTTTTGCAGCGTCTCTTCCAAATGTAAAGATGGTTCTTTCTGGAATGGGAAGTGAGCAGATGCTTCTTGATAACACAGGCTATATGGCTGATTTCAAACCTCTATCAGAGGAAGAACAAAAGCTTGTTGCTATGGCAAGAGATATTATTAACGGTGCTATTGCAATTCCATGTACAGCTTGTGCCTATTGCGTAGATGGTTGCCCTATGAATATCCCTATTCCTAAGTATTTCTCATTGTATAATGCTGAAAAACAGGAATCAAAGGATAAAGGTTTCACCATCCAACGCGAATACTATGAGCGTCTTACTGCCAACTTTGGTAAGGCTAGCGATTGCATCAAATGTGGTAAATGTGAGCATATTTGCCCACAGCATCTTCCTATAAGAAAGAATCTAGAACTAGTAGCTGAAATGTTTGAAAATTAGAAGTCCATAAATATGTACATACCTTCTGATATTATCTTATACATAAGATGATTCAGGAGGTATTTTTTATGAAAAAGAAACTTGATAAAGAATTAATTGTATCACTGGCAGCTATTTCGTTTATTGTTGCAGTTGGCATTATTTTCTTCTTATTATTTATATTTGATATCCACATTTCTAGTAGTAATGCAGGTGGAGTAATAGGCTCATTCTCAGGGCTTTCTAGCTCAATATGGCTCTTTTTACTTTGCAGAAATTGTTGACTATGTATTGGGGGTTACCTATAATTAAAGTATCTATATATAGTGTATTTATATTAGCGAAAAAGGCTTTTTCACCGATATGATGTACACTGGGATTTTAAGGAAGGTAATTGATTATGAATAAATTGTTTAAAAGAGCAGTTAGCTTTGCAGCTATAGCTGTAATGGTTTTTGCGTTTAATATTGTTGCAATGGCACAGGGAACTACCACTATTAATGTTTCTAAAAGTTCTGCATCAGTTGGCGATTCTATTACAGTTTCTATAACCGCCACAGAAAGCGGCACAATCACTGTTAAGTACACAGCTAGCATGCTTTCTCTTTCTAGTTGCAGTGTTTCAGGTTACACATCAGAGGGCAATGCAGTTTCTTTCTCTGGAAAGCAAGGAGATATTGTTTTTTCAGCGGCCGCAGAAGGAACAGCTTCTATCATAGTTTCTTCATCAGCTAATTCAGGTAGCAGTACAACACTTACTATCGGTGGTTCTTCAAGTTCTTCTGCTAGCGCTTCTACTGAAACCAAAACAGAAGAAACAGCTACACCGGAAGAGACAGTAGAAGAGACTGCTGATAATGCTGATACTGCAGAAGAAACAACAGAGGAAGCTCCGGCTACAACTACAGCTGCCAGCGGTGTTGGTACTTTGAACGCAGATGGTGGTTTTGATATTGACGGTGTATCTTATGTGCTTTCAGAACGTTTCTCTGACTCTGATATGCCAGCAGGCTTTTCAAAAACTACTGTCACAATCGGTTCAAGCACATATAGCGAGCCAACAAATGGTAGCCTTACATTACTTTATTTAAAGCCAGCTGATAACACTTCAGGTTCAGGTGTTTTCTATCTTTATAATGCAGAAGCAGGCACTGTTTCACCTTTCTTAATGCTTGGAACAGCAGATAGCTATGTTATTGTTAGCGACAATGGTTCAGCTCCTACATCTGCATTTACTGCTACTACACTTGATGTAAATGGTGGTACAGCTACTGCATATACAATAGATGGAGCAGAGTTTTTCTATGTTTACGGTACAAACCAGGATGGTGCTTCTGGTTGGTTTGTATACGACAGCACTTATAAGACTGTTTCGCGAGTAGATGAATCAGCACTTTCTGCATCATCTACTACAGATACTACAGAAGAGGTAGTGGAAACAGAGACATCTACCGACAATAATTTATATGTAGAAAAACTTAACTTATATCGCAAAATCATTATGGGACTTATAGTTCTTTGCGTTGTACTGTTATTTATTATTATTAACAAAGCTATTAGAGGTCATGGTGATGACGATGATTTCAACGGTGATGTATTTGCCAAGGCACCTACAAAATCTTCTCGTAGATTGCCTCGTTCTATAGTTTTTGGCGGAAAAGACCGTGGCGAAGACGATGGCGATGACGAAGAAGATGATGATGATGAGTACGATGACGACGAAGAGTACTATGACGACGATGACGAAGAGTACGATGATTTTGATGAAGACGATGAGGATGATGACAGAGATTTCTCTAAATCTAGATTCGAGTCAGAATCATATGAAGCTCGAAGAGCATCTAGTCTTAATATGATGGATTTAAACGACCTATAAAAGGAGCAAAAATATGGAATATTCAAGACAAGCAAAACGTGCAATTACAGGGGCATCAAAGCTTTCAAAGTCATTGCAGCATAGCTATGTTGGTACTGAGCATCTCCTTATTTCTATTATTGAGCAGGAGAACTCACTTGCTGCCAAGGTTTTGAATTCTAATGGTGTAGATAAAGCTGCGTTACTTAAGCTTGTGGAGGAGCTTATTTCTCCAGGTGGTGAGATAGCTATTCAGGAAAGAGATGGTTACACACCTAAAATGGAACAATTATTAGAGCATGCTAGTGAAGAAGCAGCTAAATGCAACTCTAAGACTATAGGAACAGAGCATCTCTTATTAGCGATGATTCGTATGCAAGATTGCTCTGGCGCACGTCTGCTCAATTCACTGGATATCAACCCACACAAACTATTCTCTGAATTAGTTGCTGGTATGGGCGCAGAGGGAGTTGTTTACAAGGAGGAGATGCAGGCTATTAACAGTGGCCGTTCTCGCAAAAATGAAGCATCTTATTTAGATCAGTTTTCTAGAGATTTAACAGAGCTTGCTGAAGAAGGAGAACTGGATCCTATTGTCGGTAGAGATTCAGAGATTCAACGTGTAATTCAAATATTATCTAGGCGAGGAAAGAATAATCCTTGTCTTATTGGTGAGCCTGGCGTTGGTAAAACTGCCATTGTTGAGGGCTTGGCAGAAAGAATTGTTGACGGTAACGTTCCTGATTCTGTAAAGGATTTAAGGGTACTTTCCCTTGATTTGTCAGGAATGGTTGCTGGTTCAAAATACCGTGGCGAATTCGAAGAAAGAATAAAAAAGGTTATTGCGGAAGTTATTGAAGAGGGCAATATCCTTTTATTCATAGACGAGATTCATACATTAATTGGGGCTGGTGGAGCTGAAGGAGCTATTGATGCATCTAATATTTTAAAACCAGCTATGGCTCGTGGTGAAATTCAAATTCTTGGAGCTACTACTATTAATGAATATCGTAAATACGTAGAAAAAGATGCTGCATTAGAAAGACGTTTCCAACCTGTTATGGTAGAAGAGCCTTCTACAGAGGAAACAATTGACATTCTTAAAGGTGTAAGACACTTATATGAAGAGCACCATGGGATTACAATTCCGGACGAAGCTGTTGAGGCATGCGTACACCTTTCAGAACGCTATATAGCAGATAGATTCTTGCCAGATAAAGCAATTGATTTGATGGATGAAGCAGCTGCTGCTATTAAGCTTAATGACGTAAAGAAAATTACAAAAGATGACAGTTTAGATAAACAAATTGAACAGCTTTCTGAAGACATGGAGAACGCTATTATTAATGGCGATATTGCTCTTGCTAGTTCAATTAAAAAAGAAAAAGATGAGCTTATCTTAAAGAAGGAAGCGGAGCAAAAGAAGCTTAACAGACGCTCTAAGTCAAAGCCTGTTGTTCTTACAGAAAATGATGTTGCAAAGGTTGTGGCATTATGGACAAAGATTCCTGTTTCTAAATTAACAGAACAGGAGTCAGTTCGACTTCGTAAAATCGAAAGCATTTTACATAAGCGCGTCGTTGGTCAAGAAGAGGCTGTTTCTGCTGTCGCTAGAGCAGTTCGTAGAGGTAGAGTGGGACTTAAAGAAAAGGGCAGACCAATTGGTTCGTTCTTATTCCTTGGTCCAACAGGTGTTGGTAAAACAGAAATTTCAAAAGCCTTGGCAGAGGCTGTATTTGGCAACGAATCATCTATGATCAGAGTTGATATGAGTGAATATATGGAGAAGCATTCAGTCTCAAAGATGATTGGATCACCTCCAGGCTATGTTGGCTATGAGGAAGGCGGCCAGCTATCAGAAAAGGTTCGTCGCAATCCGTATTCAGTAATCCTTTTTGATGAGATTGAAAAGGCACATCCTGATGTATTCAATGTTCTTTTACAGATTTTGGATGATGGCCATGTTACAGATTCTCAGGGACGAAAGGTAGACTTTAAGAATACTATTATTATCATGACAAGTAATGCTGGCGCACAGGCAATTATAGAGCCTAAAAAGCTTGGTTTTGCATCAAAAGAGGACGCTAGCAAAGACTACGAGTTTATGAAGAATGGCGTAATGGAAGAGGTAAAGAGAATCTTTAAGCCAGAATTCTTAAATCGTATTGATGAAACGATTGTATTTAGAGCCCTTACAAAGGATGATATGAAAGAAATTGCTGGATTGCAGGTTAAACAATTTATTGTTAGATGCAAAGAGCAGATGGATATTACAGTTACAATTCCAGCGTCAGTTAAGACCTGGATTGTAGATAAAGCATTTGATCCTAAATATGGCGCTCGTCCAATTCGTAGAAAGATACAGACGGCTCTTGAAGATGTAATGGCAGAGGATATTTTAGCAGGCAAAATAAAGCCATCTGATTCAGTAAAAGCAAAGGTTAAAAAAGACGTAGTGGTTTTTGAAAAATGCTAATAATAATTTGTGGGTCTTGTTGTTAAAATGATATTCCTTTGTTATAATCAGAATAAGACAATCTGCAGGTAAGCAGTGGCTACAGGAGGAATAAAAATGGCTGTGATTAGTGAGTTGATTCGCAGTGAAGCAGACGGAACTATCAGCTTTGGGGATTATACATTAGCTGATAAGAAGAAGCTCGAAGACTACAAGCACGACGGAGATTTGTACAAGGTTAAGACATTTTCAGATATCACTAAGTTAGAACGTAATGGGATGTTTGTTTATGAATCTGTACCTGGTACAGCTGTAGAAAAGTTCAATTGTACTTCTGATTCTGTTTCGTTTACAGTTGAGGGCAAAGAAGATGCAATGATTACTTTAGAGCTTGAACCAGAGACTAGCTATGATATTACTGTTAATGGCGCAAGTGCAGGTCAGATGAAGACCAATCTTGGCGGCAAGCTTAATCTTTCAGTTGAGCTTGATCCAGGAGTTGCAGTAACAGTTCAGGTTAGTAGAGTTTAATACCGTAATTTAAACTATTATCTTCCCACAAATAAATGTGGGAAGATTTTTTTATTTATAGAAGGAGATATATTATGGCAAATAAAAAGGTTTCAGTATTCTTCTGCCAGGAATGTGGGAATGAAACATCAAAGTGGGCTGGAAAATGCCCGTCATGTGGTGCGTGGAATTCATTAGTGGAAGAGGTCATAGATAAGACATCTGTTAAAAGTAGAGCGAAAGTATCGGATGTTAAGCCTACAAAGATTATCGATGTTACTGCCTCTAATGAGCAGAGAATATCTACAAATATCGAGGAGTTTAACCGCGTATTAGGCGGTGGAATTGTTCCTGGTTCTATGGTTTTAGTTGGAGGCGATCCTGGTATTGGAAAGTCGACACTTTTGCTTCAGACATGTCAAAAGCTCTGTTTGTCTGGTGTAAATGTCATGTATGTTTCTGGTGAGGAATCATTGCAGCAAATAAAAATAAGGGCAGATAGAATTGGCAAGTTTAACGATAAGCTGGATTTATTATGCGAAACAAATCTAGATACTATAAAAGCTGTAGTGGAAAGAGAGATGCCAACTGTTCTTATCATAGATTCTATTCAAACAATGTTTAACGAAGCAGTGGGTTCGGCTCCAGGCTCAGTTTCACAGGTTAGAGAATCGACTAGCGTCTTAATGGAGATAGCCAAAGGAAAAGGAATAGCTGTCTTCATAGTCGGACATGTTACAAAAGAGGGTACTGTTGCAGGACCTAGAGTTCTTGAACATATGGTAGATACTGTTTTGTATTTTGAAGGAGATAGACACGCATCTTACAGAATACTTCGTGGAGTTAAGAATAGATTTGGGTCTACCAATGAAATAGGCGTTTTTGAAATGAGGGACACCGGCTTAGAACAGGTAAAGAATCCTTCTGCTGTCATGCTAGATGGAAGACCGGAAAATGCTACTGGTTCTATAGTTACATGCTCAATGGAGGGGACAAGACCAATTCTTGTGGAAATACAGTCATTAGTCAGCAAAACTGCTTTTGAAATTCCTAGAAGAATGGCCACAGGATGCGATTACAATAGAGTAAATCTGTTGGTTGCAGTACTTGAAAGAATGAGAGATGCTAAGGCTAACAGATCATGTGGTATATTCTTAGGAAGATCTGACGTTTATGTAAATATAGCTGGTGGAATTAGAATTAATGAACCTGCAATCGATTTAGCTATAGCACTTGCTATATATTCTAGTGAAAAGGATATACCTGTTGACGAAGGAACGATAGTATTTGGTGAGATAGGTTTGTCAGGCGAAGTTAGATCTGTGTCAATGGCAAATCAGCGAGTTAACGAAGCTAAGAAGCTTGGATTTAAGAGGGTAATAATGCCTATGTCAAATATACCTTCTGTGAAAAATATTGATGGGATTATAGTCGTTGGCGTATCAAATATAAAAGAAGCAGTTGATGCTATATCTCGATAATGAAGATGCTTATATGACCTATATATGGGCGTCAAAATAGAATTGATAAAATAATTGGTACAATTCGCACAATTGCGAGCGTTAGAGTTAAATAGATTTACTTTAAAAAAACACAGAAATTCTGTTGACACGCCCTATTTTAGGTGATATTATAATCGAGCACTGAGGGAAACGAAGTGCTGAACGAAATAAGGAATTGAAAGAATTGTATATACAATTTTGATTTCCTGAAAAGTTCACAAAATAAATAAAAAAGTTGTTGACAAGTAGAGGACATCGTGATAATATAAACGAGTTGCTGCTGAAGGCAACGACAAAGCGAAGATTGATAACTGAACAGTGAAACAAACCTTGAATTAATACAAGTTTTTTTGGTAACAAGCAAGCTTGTTACTTACACAACTTTCACTTCGTGAAAATTGTGACTTAAACATGTATCCTTGAAATTCATTTAGTTTCTAAGACGAAACAAAAACCTTTATTAAGGGGATATTAATTTCAAAACTTGATTTTGAAATTAATATTCTAGTAAGAATCTTTGATTCTTACATTTACAGTAAACAAGTCAGTTTTATACTGATTCGGAATTAAACTTTTTAACATGAGAGTTTGATCCTGGCTCAGGATGAACGCTGGCGGCGTGCTTAACACATGCAAGTCGAACGAAGCAACTTATCACGATTCCTTCGGGGTGACGATTTGTTGACTGAGTGGCGGACGGGTGAGTAACGCGTGGGTAACCTACCTTGTACAGGGGGACAACAGTTGGAAACGACTGCTAATACCGCATAAGCGCACAGCTTCGCATGAAGCAGTGTGAAAAGTTTTTCGGTACAAGATGGACCCGCGTCTGATTAGCTAGTTGGTGAGGTAACGGCCCACCAAGGCGA
>NZ_OBMR01000003.1 GCF_900218035.1 Pseudobutyrivibrio ruminis DSM 9787 | reverse complement strand
AGTGTAGTGTTTGTCCGTCTCCACCCATACCTTACCGATAGAATTGTAAAACTTTGTAAGAACACCTACTAATAAATATGGGCGACTACACATTTAGATAATCCAAAATCTGTGACGTACCCACCCATGAAAGGGGCGCGGGGCCCCAGGGTGCGGCGGGTACCTTAAGGTTTTACTCTACGTCTTGGAGGGCGGCAAAGTCTTCTTCGCCGGTGCGGATTTTGACTACCTGCTCCACGTCGTATACGAATATTTTGCCGTCACCGATGTGGCCAGTGTAAAGGACCTTCTTGGCGGTGTCGATTACCTGCTGTACAGGTACTTTGCATACTACTACGTCTACACGGATTTTTGGTAGAAGGGCTGGCTCAAGGGCTACGCCTCTGTAGTACTCTGGTGCGCCTTTCTGGACACCACATCCCATAACATGAGATACAGTCATTCCTGTGATACCTAACTTCATAAGTGAATTCTTAAGCTTTTCAAGGTTGCGTTCCTTGCAAAGAATTTCAATCTTAGTCATTCTAGGCTTGCCAGCTGCAGTGATTTGTGATGGAGCGTACTCTACTTCCACTGCTTCATCAAGTGAAGCAAGTCCTGCTGCTTCAAGTGTTTCTGTGATAAGGTTAGCTGTCTCATCGTCAAGCTCATCAGTATCAAAGTCGTCTTCAAGCATGTTGAATCCAGAGTATGCAGATGGTAAACCATGCTCTGTTCTGTCTAAGCCTACGATTTCCTCTTCTGCTGATGCACGAAGACCGATTGTAGCTTTGATTACCGAAAATGCGATAGTGATTGTTACGGCTGCCCAAGCGCCTACTGATAAAACACCAAGTAACTGTATTCCTAATAACTTAAATCCTCCCCCGTAAAAAAGACCAGCTAATTCGCTTTGTGGTGCTGATGTTGTTGCGAAAAGTCCAACTGCAATTGTTCCCCAAATACCATTCATCATGTGGACTGCAACAGCTCCAACTGGATCATCAACACGAATCTTGTTGTCTAAAAGCCACACACCGAAAACTACTAAAAATCCAGAAACAATACCGATGATAATTGCACCAAGTGCATCTGTTACGTCGCATGGAGCTGTGATTGCTACAAGACCAGCAAGTGATGCATTTAAAGACATAGATACATCAGGCTTACCATATTTAATCCATGTATAAGACATTGTTGTTACTGTTGCAACGGCTGGTGCAATTGTTGTAGTTACAAAAATTGATGCTAACTGCTCAAGTGATGTTGCAGCTGCTCCGTTGAAGCCATACCAGCCAAGCCAAAGGATAAATACACCAAGTGCTCCAAGTGCAATGTTGTGACCTGGGAATGCATTTACCTTCTTAATCTTGCCTTTGCTGTCACGTGTAAACTTACCAATTCTAGGTCCAAGAATTTTTGCACCAATAAGTGCACAAATACCACCAACCATATGGATTGCACATGAACCTGCAAAATCATGGAAGCCAATCTGAGAAAGCCAGCCACCACCCCAAATCCAATGAGCCTCAATTGGATAAATTACAAGTGAAATAATTCCAGAATATACACAGTAGCTGATAAACTTTGTTCTTTCTGCCATGGCACCACTGACGATTGTTGCTGTTGTAGCACAGAACACAAGGTTGAATACAAAATTACTCCAATCGAAGTTTGCGTAGTCTGTAAATATGCCAAGTGTTGGTCTTCCTACTAATCCAAAGAGGCAATCCTCTCCAAACATAAGACCAAATCCTAAAACAATAAACATTACTGTACCAATACAGAAATCCATCAGGTTTTTCATAATGATGTTTCCTGTATTTTTTGCTCTGGTAAAACCTGCCTCTACCATTGCAAATCCCGCTTGCATCCAAAATACAAGGGCAGCTCCTATAAGGAACCAGACTCCAAATAACATGCTTGAATAAGCTTCCATAATATTTTCCTCCTTGGGGTTTATTATTATTTATATAAAAAGGCGCGCAGTATTTTTTCAAATACTGCACGCCTTTGTGCTACCTTCTAATTACGCTTATTTTACGCTATAAAGGATTTCTCCGTATGTTGGGTATGGCCAGATATCACTTGGTACTACTGTTTCAAGCTCATCAACCACCTCTCTAAGCTCATTCATATCTGCAAAAATCACATCATGATGGAACTTAGCCAAATCATATGTCTCAGTTAATTCTTTAGCCTTATCAATGTCTGCTTCAAGCTTCTCAAGTCTTTCATCCATTGATGTTGTTAACTTAGCTGCCTGCTCCAATCTCTTCTTTTCCACTGAAGAATCAACTGGAAGTCCTGTAGCTGCCTTTGCGTTAAGAGTTTCTGCAAGTGTAAACTGATAATCACTAGCAGCTGCCATAATGTCTTTCTTAACCATAGCATCCATTGTAAGGGCTTCGATATCAATTACCTTATAGTAATTCTCAAGCTGGATATCATAACGGCTATAAAGCTCCTGCTCCGTAAATACGTTATGCTTTGTAAATACATCAATTGCTTTCTTATCTACGAATGCTGGAAGCGCATCTACTGTAGACTTGAGGTTCTTAAGTCCTCTTCTCTCTGCTTCCTTTACCCACTCATCAGAATATCCGTTACCATTGAAGATGATTCTCTTGTGGGCTGTAAGCTCTCTCTTAAGGAGCTCTGCAAGTGCCTTATCGAAATCAGCTGCCTTTTCAAGCTCTTCTGAGAACTTATCAAGCTCCTCTGCAACAATTGTATTTAATACAACGTTTGGACCTGAAATAGATGCTGCAGAACCAAGTGATCTAAACTCAAACTTGTTACCTGTAAAGGCAAATGGTGATGTTCTGTTTCTATCAGTTGTATCCTGTGAGATGCTAGGAATAACAGCTGCACCAATTGACATCTTCTTCTTTTTAATGTCTTCATAATCAGTTCCATCGATGATTGACTCTACAATAGCCTCAAGCTCATCTCCAAGGAACATTGAAATGATTGCTGGTGGTGCCTCGTTTGCTCCAAGTCTATGATCATTTCCAGCAGAAGCAACCGATACTCGGAGTAATTCCTGATACTCGTCTACAGCCTTAATTACTGCTGTTAAGAACAACAAGAACTGAGTGTTCTGGGAAGGAGTAGCACCTGGTTCTAACAGGTTTACTCCGGTATCGGTTGATATAGACCAGTTGTTGTGCTTGCCCGAACCATTTACACCTGCAAAAGGCTTTTCATGAAGTAAGCATGTCATTCCATGACGTCCAGCTACAACCTTCATCATCTCCATTGTAAGCTGGTTATGATCTGTTGCTATATTAGTGGTTGAGTACACTGGTGCAAGCTCATGCTGAGCTGGCGCAACTTCATTATGCTTTGTCTTTGCAAGTACACCTAGTTTCCACAACTCCTCGTCTAACTCTTTCATGTAAGCAGAAACTCTTGGCTTAATAGTTCCAAAATAGTGATCCTCAAGTTCCTGTCCCTTTGGAGGCTTAGCTCCAAATAATGTACGTCCTGTATAAATCAAATCTGGACGCTTGTTATACATTTCTGTATCAATTAAAAAGTATTCCTGCTCTGGTCCAACTGTTGTAATAACTCTCTTTACATCCTCGTGACCAAAAAGCTTAAGTGCTCTAACTGCTGATTTATCAAGTGCTTCCATTGAACGAAGTAATGGAGTCTTTTTATCAAGTGCTTCACCTGAGTATGAACAAAAGGCTGTTGGAATACAAAGAGTATCATCCTTGATAAATACATAGCTTGTTGGGTCCCATGCTGTATATCCTCTTGCTTCAAATGTAGCTCTTAAACCACCTGATGGAAATGAAGATGCATCAGGCTCACCTTTGATTAATTCCTTTCCTGAGAAAGTCATGATAACCTTGCCACCTTCTTCAGGCTGAATAAATGAATCATGCTTTTCAGCTGTAACACCTGTCATTGGCTGGAACCAATGTGTGAAATGTGTAGCTCCAAGTTCAATTGCCCATTCCTTCATAGCATGTGCAATTACATTTGCAAGCTCTCTGTCAAGAGGACGTCCCTCTTCAATCGTCTTCTTAAGAGCTTTGTAAGCATCCTTTGGAAGGCGCTCTTTCATAGTCTCATCATTAAATACTTTGCTTCCGAAAATCTCTGTAACCTTGCTCATTTCTTATCCTCCTCTTATACTCCACTAGCACCGTAGTTTGCTAACACGCGTGCGGATGGATCATCAACATCGCATCCCTCCCAAGCCTTGTTTGGCATCCAGAAGTCTACAACCATCTGTGCCTGGCCTGGATAGTACTTCTCAAATAAATCTCTATACAAAAGTGATTCCTTTGTAAAAGGTGTTGCAAATTCGTATTTGCGATACGCATTCTTTACATCCTCATCACTGTATAAGCTATTAGCATATTCTTTCAGGTAATCTACCATTGAATGTCCAACTGCATCTGAGAACGCTGCTTTTTCTCTAAACAAAATGTCATGTGGTAAGTAATCGCCCTCCTCAAATGCATGTCTCAATAAATACTTGCCTTTGTTGTATTTATTCATCTTGATTTCAGGATTTACGCTCATTACATAATCCACAAAATCTAAATCACCAAATGGAACTCTTGCCTCCATTGAATGAACTGAGATACATCTGTCAGCCCTCAGTACATCGTACATGTAAAGCTCTCTAAGTCTCTTTTCTGCTTCCTTCTGAAACTCTTCTGCATTTGGAGCAAAATCTGTGTATTTATAACCGAAGATTTCATCTGATATCTCACCAGTAAGAAGAACTCTTATCTCTGGGAACTGTTTCTTGATTCCCTTGCAGATTAAATACATTCCCATGCTGGCTCGGATTGTTGTTATGTCGTATGTACCAAGTGCTGCAACAACTTCCTCCAAAGACTCAATAACGATGTCTTTATTGATTATGATTTCGTGATGCTCTGAACCAATGTAATCTGCAACTTCCTTTGCATACTTTAAATCGATTGCATCCTCGTTCATGCCGATTGCAAATGTTTTAATTGGCTTATCCATCATCTTTTGCGCTATTGCACAAACAAGTGATGAATCAAGTCCACCAGAAAGAAGAAATCCTACAGGAGCATCTGCATCAAGTCGTTTCTCAACACCAGCTACAAGCTTTTCTTTAATGTTTGCTGCAACCTCCTCCACACCGTCTAATCTGTATGTCTGTCGCTTCGCCAAATCTCTGTAGCATGTAAACACACCCTTGTAATAATAATGTCCTGGTGGAAATGGCTTAACCTCATCTGTAAGACCAACCAAGTTCTTTGCTTCTGATGCAAACATTATTGAACCTTCACTGTCGTATCCGTAAAACAAAGGTCTAATTCCGATTGGATCTCTTGCTGCTACCAAATCATCTATTTCCTTGTCGTAAATAACCATTGCAAATTCTGCATCAAGTTTTTCGAACATCTTTGTTCCGTATTTACGATACATTGGTAAAATGATTTCGCAATCACTGTCGCTTAAGAATTTGTATCCCTCTGCTTTCAAACTCTCTCGCTCTGTTTTGAATCCATACAACTCTCCGTTGCATATTACATAATCGCCATCAAGCTCAAAGGGTTGCATTCCTGCTTCTGTTAAACCCATAATTGATAATCTTTGAAAGCCCAGCACCGAATCATTTACGGTTATAACTCGTTGCATATCTGGCCCTCTAGAAACCGTTTTTGAAAATGCCGCCTCGAAATCTTTCATTTCCATGTGGCATTTACTCAAAGCCATAATCGAACACATAAAATCACCTTCCCATAGGAACAAGAAAGGCGCCGTAGATCTAGCTGATTTAGCTAAAACTACGACGCCTTTGTCGTTCCATTGATTTTTATTTGTTAAGAATAATATTCTTTTGACAATTGTTTGTCAATAACAATTTTTATATTTTTTAAAATAAATTTTGGATTAAATTTTTCAAACCTAGAATTATAGATTTGTATAACCCATCAAGAACTCATCTACTTCCCGAGCACAATCGCGGCCCTGTCTAATAGCCTTTACAACCAGTGACTGTCCTGTGTGCATATCACCTGCAGTAAATACCTTAGGCACATTTGTAGCGAATGAATTCGTATTTACGGATGCAACATTGGTGCGTCCATCCAGCTCTACCTTGAAAGCGTCTGCCACATATTTCTGCGCTCCAAGAAATCCTGCTGCAATCAGACAAAGCTGGCAAGGCACTTCTTTCTCAGTACCTTCTACTGGCACCATCATTCTGCGTCCAGTTTTTTTGTCAGTTTTAGACTCAAGTGAAACTAAAACGACAGACTTCAAATCACCATTCTTATCTGTCTTGAATTCCTTGACAGTTGTAGTGTAGATTCTAGGATCATGACCGAACTTGGCAATAGCCTCCTCCTGACCATAGTCAGTTTTACATACAAGAGGCCACTGAGGCCATGGATTTGATTCAGCTCTCACATCTGGTGCCTTTGGCATCATTTCAAGCTGTGTTACAGACTTACATCCATGACGTATTGCAGTACCAACACAATCGTTACCTGTGTCACCACCGCCTATAATGATTACATCCTTGCCTTTGGCAGAAATATACTGTCCCTCTACAAGCTTCATATCATTTGCCCAGAGGCATTTTGTAGTAGATGTAAGGAAATCCACAGCAAAATAGATACCCTTAGCCTCTTTTCTACCTGTAGCCTGAATATCACGTGGATTAGATGAACCGCAACAAAGAACTACCGCATCGTACTTCTTTGTCAAATCGGACGCCTTAACATCAACACCTACATTGGCATTAACTACAAAGCTTACACCTTCCTCCTCCATGATTTTGATTTTACGGTCAATAATCTGCTTTTCGAGCTTCATGTTAGGAATACCGTAACGAAGTAATCCACCAACATTGTCATTGCGCTCATATACAGTTACATTGTGACCGCGTCTGTTTAATTGATCTGCCACTGCAAGACCAGATGGGCCTGAGCCAATTACCGCAACAGATTTACCTGTACAAACCTCTACAGTCTTTGCGTCTGCCAATCCATTGGCATAGGCATACTCAATAATGGCCTTCTCATTTTCCCTTGTAGATACAGCATCTCCATTTAGTCCACAGGTACAGGCCTTCTCACAAAGTGCAGGACATACCCTGCATGTAAACTCAGGGAAATTGCTAGTCTTGTGAAGCCTCTTATAGGCCATCTCATAATTTCCCTGATATACAAGCTCATTCCACTCAGGAATAAGGTTGTTCAGAGGACAACCAGAAGTCATCCCCTTAATTGTCATACCTGACTGGCAGAATGGTACACCACAATCCATGCATCTTCCGCCTTGTCTTCTCTGCTCCTCCTTTGAAAGAGGCTCATGAAACTCATTAAAATTCTTTATTCTGGCAAGAGGGCTAACCGCTTCAGCCTCTACTCGCTCATACTCTAAAAATCCAGTTGGCTTTCCCATGGTTCCCTCCTACTTGTTTAATAAATTAAATGCTTCGATTTGTGCCTGCTCAGAAGATAATCCCTTTTCCTCCATTTGCACAATTGTCTGCATCATCTTTTTGTAATCAAAAGGTACAATACGCTTGAACTTAGGTAGATACTCGCTAAAGTTGTCGTAAATTTCCTTGCCCTTTGCGGAGCCAGTAGCAGCCACGTGCTCAGCAATAATCTCCTTAAGCTCTAATACATCGTATTTGTCAGTAACTGTCTCCAGTGAAACCATAGATTTGTTTAGTCTCTTGTATAAAGATGCGTCTTCATCAAGCACATATGCAATACCACCAGACATACCTGCTGCAAAGTTCTTGCCAGTCTCACCAAGTACTACAACTCGTCCACCTGTCATATATTCGCAACCGTGATCTCCACAGCCTTCTACTACTGCAGTAGCACCTGAATTACGTACTGCGAAACGCTCGCCTGCTACACCGTTGATAAAAGCTTTACCGCTGGTTGCACCATACAAAGCCACATTACCTATGATGATATTCTCATCCTGCTTGTAGGTCGCCTTAGCAGATGGGTATACAACAAGCTTTCCGCCTGATAATCCCTTACCAAAGTAGTCGTTAGAATCTCCCTCCAGGTTAAGTGTAAGTCCCTTAGGTATAAATGCACCAAAGGACTGTCCACCTGCACCCTGGCAGTTAATTACATAGGTATCTTCCTCCAGATTTTCTCCATGGTTTCTGGTAATCTCTGCTCCAAACAATGTACCAAATGAACGGTCCACATTTGAAACATCAAGACTTACCTCTCCCTTCTTTCCAGAGGCTACCGCACTCTTAAGCTTTTTAAGAAGAACCTTTTCATCAAGTGTCTTTTCTAACTCAAAGTTGAATACATTCTTTTTATCATATTCAATCTTCTCATAAGGATTTGGATTAGAGATTACAGCAGATAAATCTACCTTTTCTCTTCGTCCACTTCCAGCCACATTCTTAAGAGTAAGCAAATCATATCTACCACAAAGCTCATCAACAGTTTTGCATCCAAGCTCTGCCATGTATTCACGTAGCTCCTGAGCTATAAAGCGCATAAAGTTAACCACGTATTCTGGCTTACCTGTAAATCTCTTTCTAAGCTCTGGGTTCTGAGTTGCAACACCAACAGGACAAGTATCCAAGTTACATACTCTCATCATTACACATCCCATAGTTACAAGTGGTGCTGTAGCAAAGCCAAATTCTTCTGCTCCAAGTGCACAGGCAATAGCAACGTCACGGCCGCTCATAAGCTTACCATCTGTCTCGATAACAACCTTATTGCGCAATCCATTCTGTGCAAGTGTCTGATGTGCTTCAGCCAAACCTAATTCCCATGGAAGTCCTGCATTATGAATAGATGACTTAGGAGCTGCACCTGTACCACCGTCGTATCCAGAGATAAGGATAACCTGAGCTCCTGCCTTGGCTACACCGCTGGCAATTGTACCTACTCCTGCCTCTGATACAAGCTTTACTGATATACGTGCATCCTTGTTGGCATTCTTTAAATCATATATGAGCTCAGCCAAATCTTCGATTGAATAAATATCGTGATGAGGTGGTGGCGAAATAAGAGCTACACCCGGTGTAGAAAGACGAGTCTTTGCTATCCATGGATATACCTTCTTTCCTGGTAGATGTCCACCTTCACCTGGCTTTGCACCCTGAGCCATTTTAATCTGTATTTCCTTTGCAGATACCAGGTATTTGCTTGTAACACCAAATCGACCTGATGCAACCTGCTTAATAGCAGAGCAACGGTTAAGACCATCAGGACCAACCTCATATCTAGCTTCCTCTTCACCACCTTCACCAGAATTTGATTTTCCGTGAAGCATATTCATGGCGATAGCCATTGTCTCATGGGCTTCCTTAGAAATCGAGCCGTAACTCATAGCACCAGTTTTAAATCTCTTTACAATTGAATCTACTGACTCAACTTCATCGATGCTGATTCCCTTCTTAGGGTATTTAAAGTCTATAAGGCCACGAAGATTTCGAACTGCACCTTCATCGTTAATTAAAGCTGTATACTCTTTGAATGTGTTATAGTCACCTGTTCTTGTAGCAAGCTGAAGCAAATGAATGGTAGCAGGATTATATAAGTGTTCCTCAGCTCCCGATCTCATCTTATGTACACCCTTCGAATCAAGTGTCTTATCTACAGACAATCCAAGTGGATCAAAGGCCATAGAATGCTGTCTTTCCACATCAGCCTGAATATCCTCAATAGTGATTCCACCAATACGGCTGATTGTGCCAGTGAAATACTTATCGATTACATCTGAGCTGATTCCTATTGCCTCAAATATCTTTGCACCTTGATATGACTGTACTGTAGAAATACCCATCTTTGATGCTATCTTAATGATGCCTGTAATAATAGCCTCGTTGTATGAATCAATGGCCGCATGTACATCCTTCTGCAACTGGCCCTTCTCCACAAGCTCTTCGATTGTTTCCTGGGCAAGGTATGGATTGATTGCAGATGCACCGTAACCAAGCAAGGTTGCAAAATGATGCACCTCTCTTGGCTCGCCCGACTCGAGAATAAGTGAAAGGCTTGTTCTCTTTTTGGTCTGAACCAAATGATGCTGCACTGCTGCTACTGCAAGAAGTGATGGAATTGCAACATGATTCTCATCCACACCTCTATCAGATAGGATGATAATATTTGCACCCTCTCTATTTACTCTATCCACCTCTACATACAAGTGCTCGATAGCCTTAGCCAAAGATGTATTTTTGTAATATGTGATAGGTACAGTTTCTGCCTTTAGTCCTGGTACCTTCATAGATTTAATCTTCATTAAATCGGTAACTGTAAGAATAGGGTTGTTAATCTGCAACATATTGCAGTTTTCTTCTTTTTCCTCCAATACATTGCCAGCTGTACCGATGTATACAGTTGTGGCTGTAACAATCTCCTCACGGATTGAATCGATAGGTGGATTTGTTACCTGTGCAAAAAGCTGCTTGAAGTAGTTAAATAATGGCTGATGCTGATTTGAAAGAACTGCAAGAGGAGTATCAATACCCATAGCAGCTGTGCTTTCCACACCATTAAGAGCCATTGGAAGGATTGATTCCTTCACCTCACCATATCCATATCCAAATGCCTTCTGAAGTCTGTCACGCTCTTCCTGTGAATGCTTAGGAACAGGCTCGTTAGGAATCTTGATATCAGCTAAATGAGCAAGATTTGCATCAAGCCACTGACCATAAGGCTGGCTGTTAGCATATTTCTCCTTTAGCTTTGCATCATCAATAAGCTTACCTGCTACAGTATCAACAAGAAGCATTTTTCCTGGACGAAGTCTATCCTTCTTAACTATTCTCTCCTCCTCAACAGGAAGTACACCAACTTCTGAAGAAAGAATTAGATAATCGTCGTTTGTAATATAATAGCGGCTTGGACGAAGACCATTTCTATCAAGGACAGCACCCATAATATCGCCATCAGAAAACAGGATAGACGCTGGGCCATCCCATGGCTCCATCATTGTTGAATAGTACTGATAGAAATCTCGTCTTGCCTGGTCCATAGCCTTATTTTTATACCAAGGCTCAGGAATAGTAATCATTACCGCAAGAGGAAGTGGCATGCCATTCATTACCAAAAACTCTAACGCATTATCAAGCATTGCAGAGTCGGATCCTGCCTGATTACAAACTGGTGTAATCTTTGACATTTCTGGCTCAAGTACCTGAGATACCATTGTCTCCTCACGGGAAAGCATTTTATCTGCGTTACCCTTGATAGTATTAATCTCACCATTGTGAACTATAAATCTGTTTGGATGTGCTCTCTCCCATGATGGATTTGTATTGGTTGAGAAACGTGAATGTACTGTTGCAATTGCAGACTCGTAATCTGGATCCTCAAGATCTTCGAAAAACAGTCTAAGCTGATTAACAAGGAACATTCCCTTATATACAATAGTTCTACTAGAAAGAGATGCTACATAAGTATCCTCTGCTGTCTGTTCAAATACACGTCTTGCCACATAAAGCCTTCTATCAAAAGCCAATCCCTTTTCACAATCTGATGGTTTTTTGATAAATGCCTGGCAGATATATGGCATACAGTCTAAGGCCATCTTTCCTAATATTTCAGATTTAGTAGGAACTTTACGCCATCCTAAGAACTCAAGTCCTTCCTTCTCAACAATGATTTCAAACATCTTCATTGCCTGTTTTCTCTTCAACTCATCCTGAGGGAAGAAAAACATACCAATTCCATATTCTCGCTCATTGCCGATTGCAATCTTTTCTTTTTCACAAACCTTCTTGAAAAATTTATGAGAAATCTGAAGAAGAATTCCAACACCATCGCCAGTCTCACCTGATGCATCCTTGCCAGCTCGATGCTCCAAGTTTTCTACAATCTTTAATGCATCTGACACAGTCTGATGGGTCTTGATTCCCTTAATAGATACAACTGCACCTATACCACAGTTGTCATGCTCAAAAGATGGGTCGTAAAGACCTTGCATTTGATTACCCATGTTAGCTACTCCTTCCACATAGTAGTTTTAATAAACAAAAAAAGAAAAGGCATCTAAAGAGACTCCCCATAAGGGAATTTCTTTAGACGCCTTTGTCCTGAGAAAAAATATACAACTATTTAAAAGATAATGCAAGCACTTTTTCAATTTAATGCACTAAAGCATCCTTAATTTTCTGTCCAGTTGCTGTTCCAGCGACTCCACCTTTACCAGTTTCCTTTATATTAGGATTCATGTCTTTACCTACAGCACTCATAGCATCAAACACTTCATCTGCAGGAATTCGACTTTCAATACCAGCCATAGTAAGCTCTGCTGATGTAACTGCATTCATAGCACCACAAACATTTCGTTTAACACATGGAACCTCTACCAGGCCTGCAACAGGATCGCAAGCTAGTCCCAGAAGATTTTTAAGAGCAAGTGCTGCAGCGTTTGCACTATTTCTTCCACTTCCACCACGAAGATATACAAGTCCTGCTGCTGCCATTGAGCTGGCTGCTCCGATTTCCGCCTGACAGCCACCTTCAGCACCGGCAAGTGATGCTCTGGCTGCTATTACCTCACCAAAGCCTGCCGCAACAAAAAGTGCTTCTGTCATTTTATCATCTGAAAGGCCAAGCTTTTCCTGAGTAGCAATGAACACAGCTGGTACTACACCACATGAACCGGCAGTAGGTGCAGCTACAATTCGCTTCATACATGCATTCCCCTCAGCAACACGAAGAGCCAATTCCATAACACGTCCTGCAAAGTCTCCTACTAAAGCATTGCCTCCATCAAGGTATTCTCTAAGAAGACCTGCTTCACCACCTACTAAACCACTGTTACTTTTAACTGTCTTGTCGTAATTAAGAGCAGACTCCTTCATTGCCGTGTACATGCGCTTCATGTTTTCAAAGGATTCTTCCTCTGAAACTGCGCGTTCTTTGCAATCGTCCTGCTGAACTATCTTCCAGAAAGGAACTCCGCTATTCTCTTCTAATTTACAAATCTCTTCTACTGAATCAAACATCTATAATCCTCTACTCTGGACAGTAATATGAAACCTTCATAATACCTTCTAGTTTTTCTAATTCCTTGATTGTGCTCTCTGGTACACACTCATCACACTCAATTACCATAACAGCTTCTCCACCACGCTTTTTACGATAGAGCTGCATAGTAGCAATATTAATATGTTCTATGCCAAGAAGCCTTGTAACCTCAGTAATATATCCTGGCTTATCAACATTATGAACTATAAGTGTAGGGCTTTCTCCAGAGAAGTTGGCCTTCACACCATCAAGCATAACTACCTGAATACGTCCGCCACCAATAGATGATGCCACTACCTCTAAGCTATGGCCTGACACTCCATGCATAATTACCTTTGCTGTGTTTGGATGAACATCTCCCAAGTCAGCTGCCTGAATTGTGAATTTAAATCCCATCTCCTGCGCTACATCAAAGCTTTCTGGTAGCCTTTCATCATCACATGCCATTCCTATCAAGCCGCCAACGATAGCCTTGTCAGTACCATGTCCTTTGCCTGTTTCTGCAAAAGAGCCATGCAAATAAATCTCAGCACTTTCTATCTTTTCTGCCATAAGTTTATTGCAGACATTTCCAATTTTGGCTGCTCCTGCTGTATGAGAGCTGGATGGACCTACCATAACCGGTCCGATAATATCAAATAGATTCATTAAAAATCTCCTAATAGTTTTTAAGCTCACCTGCAATATTTAGAGAAAAATAATCCTTTATTTCAGATGGATTGCTAGTCTTTCCAAGAATCCACATTAGCTTTGTAAGAGCTGCTTCACTGGTCATGTCCTGAGCCTGGAGTACACCACTTTCAAGAGCTCTTTTACCAGTCTCATAAACATCCATCTTTGAGCCTTCGTATCTACACTGAGTACCAACTACAACAGTCATACCATCAGCAATAACCTTCTCGATTGTGCTGATAAAATCATGCTTCAAAAATGGCATGCCACCGATTCCGAATGCCTCAATGTAAAGTCCCTTATATCCCTGCGCCGCAATTGATTCAACAAGGCTTCTATGAATGCCTGGGAACATTTTCAGCATACAAACTTCTGTAGAATAATTGTTTTCCAAATGGAATACACCGTTTCTAACAGGGATTGTGCTGTCATCAATATTCATTCCTAGTGAGCTGATTTCAGCTACATTGGGATAGTTGATGCTCTCAAAAGCATCAAAGCTAAGAGAACGAACCTTTGAAGCACGACAGCCAAGCATTACCTTGCGATTGAATGCAACAAACACTCCTGCTCTGCCACTTGCTGCCATATGGATGGCACAGCGTAAATTTTCCATAGCATCTGCAATTGGATTTGTAATAGAAAGCTGTGAGCCAGTAATTACAACCGGAATATTTATGTTTTGAAGCATAAAAGAAAGCATAGAAGATGTATATGCAAGTGTATCTGTTCCGTGGATTACAACAATGCCATCATAGTCATTACGTATACCACCAATATGCTCAGCCAACTTACTCCAATCCTCAGGGAAAATATTGGCACTATCAACAGCCATAAAATCTTCTATTTCAAAATTAATATCACCTGACACCACGTGCAATTCACGTTTCATATCCTGTGTGGAAAGTCCTGGTGCCAGACCACTTTCCTTCATTACCGAAGACAAAGTTCCGCCAGTATTAATAATAAGTATGTTCCTACTCAATGATTTATCTCCTTTTTCTTAGGAATATAGAATACACCTTTTAAAAAGCTTAGTCTAGATTTAACTACTGGTATTTATTCACTTATTATATCTCCTCTAACTCCTTCATCCAAATACTATAGCTTGCATCACTTGGCATTCTGAAATCGCCCCTTGGGGAAAGGGTAACTGTTCCCACTTTAGGTGCATCTGGCATACAGCTTCTTTTAAACTGCTGGCTAAAGAATCTCCTATAGAAGGTCTTCATCCACTTAAGTATAAACTCCTTGCTATAGTCCTCTGCAAAAGAAAAAGTTGCAAGTCTATATATCTTCTTAGGAGTGAAGCCGAAACGTAACATGTAATATAGGAAAAAGTCGTGCAGTTCATATGGTCCTACTAAATCTTCTGTCCTCTGTGCAATATTCCCCTTCTCATCGGGTGGAAGTAATTCAGGACTTACAGGTGTATCTAATATATCATTAAGAATCATTCTAAGATTATCAGTTGCATTTCTTGATTCATAATCAACCAACCATCTTACGAGAGTCTTTGGAATAGATGCATTTACTGCATACATGGACATATGGTCTCCATTGTAAGTGGCCCATCCAAGAGCAAGCTCAGATAGGTCCCCTGTTCCAACAACGATTCCTCCGTACATATTAGCCTTATCCATTAAAATTTGTGTACGTTCCCTAGCCTGGGAGTTCTCATAGGTTACATCGTGAATGTTCTCACTCTGACCTATATCCTTGAAATGTTGCAATACACTGTCCTTAATATTAATCTCCTCAAGGGATGTGCGATACTCTAAAGCCAGCTTACAAGCATTATTGTATGTCCTATCCGTAGTTCCAAAGCACGGCATGGTTATAGCTCTAATACCAGACCTATCTAACCCTAATCTGTCAAATGCATGGACTGCTACTATAAGAGCTAAAGTAGAATCCAATCCTCCAGATAGCCCAATCACAACATCTTTACAACCAATATGCTTTATTCGTGTGGCAAGTCCTACAGATTGCATTGTAAGGATTTCTTTACATCGATTGTTTAGATTACTTTGTTCAGCTGGCACAAATGGAAGCTTTGTGGTCGTATGCTCTAGTACAGTATTAGTTTTTGCTAAAACACATTTGATTTCTTCAGCCCTCACACCAGCCTTAAAGGTATTCATTCTCCTTCTTTCATAAACAAGCTTATCTACATCTATATCTGCAATAATCATATCGTTTTCAAATAGTTCCGATTCAGCTAGAACAGTACCATTTTCGACAATAATATTATGTCCGGCAAAAACCATGTCCTGAGTGGATTCTCCAATTCCGGCATCCGCATATACGTATCCACAACACAAACTGCCAGATTTAGCTTTTATCAAATTTTTTCTATAATCTCTCTTTCCTATAACCTCGTCGCTAGCCGATAGATTAAAAATAATTGTAGCCCCGTTTTCTGCTAATCTAACAGACGGAGTGTCTGCAACCCAAAGATCTTCGCAGATTTCAATGCCAAATTTCAAATTAGGCATGTCCTCAATAGAAAAAATCTGATTACAACAAATATACGAAGACTTCCCTTTACCAAAAGATACTTCTTCCTTAAAATCACAATCTGCTGCAGTGAAATGTCTCAATTCGTAAAATTCATTATAGTTAGGCAAGTTCTGTTTTGCAGTTCCACCAAGCACTTCTCCATGATTGATTACAACTGCAATGTTATATAACTTTTGATTGATAACACAAGGAAGTCCCACAATAGCCACTATGTCTAAATGTTTAGTTGCATAAGCTATATGTTCAACAGCCTCCTTTGCACCTCTAAGTAGGTTATCCTGCAAAAATAAGTCTCCACAGGTATATCCTGTAACACAAAGTTCAGGAAAACAGATAATTTTTACACCTCCATCTGTAGCCTCCTTTATCTTTTCAACAATCGCATCTGCATTATGTTTTGTATCCGCTACTTTTATATCACATGTTGCACTTGCAACTTTAATAAATCCATCAGTCATATTGTTCCCTTCCTTTTATATTAATCAACAAATTCACACCTACTCCAACTAATATTCCAATTGCAGTATCAAGAAACCTATTCCAAACAAATAGATATGGTTGCATATCTCCTATATGGTTTACAGCAATACTTAAAAAAACCACACATGAGAAATATGATGCTTGTTTTTTATTCACCAGAACTGTTGTATATATTATTACAACAATCATTACTGAAATTACTGCTGCCGCTATGTAATCATAGTCAAGATTAAAATTCCTAAGCAGATTTATTTTAACAACTATATATATAAAGCCAAAAATAGTACCAATAATAGTGCCTATGAACCTTTGCTTTGCATTTTTTATAGTGTTTTTCTTATTAGCCTGCATACACCATAAAGCTGAAAGCTGTGAGTAAAAAACTATACCAGCCTCATTCCTCAAATCATCAATCAAAAAGCATATAAAAACTGCTACTGCCGATTTAATTATTCTCATCCCAATTTTGGGGATTTTTGCTGTTTTATTCATAAATTGTTCTCTTACATACATGAATCTACAAAAGCCTTCATAATCTTTTTACTGTCATCACTACTGTCATATGAAAATTCTGGATGCCATTGTACCGCAATTGCGAATTTCTGATTTTTGATTGCTATAGATTCCACCAGGCCATCCTCTGATATTGCCATAGCATCAAGTCCATCTGCCAACTCTTTAATTGCTTGGTGATGATAGCTATTAACTCCATGTACACCTGCACCAATAATGTTCGCCAATTTGGTATTTCCTCTTACGTCAATATTGTGAATCACATTATCATAAGGTGGCTTCATATGATGCTCTACATCACTTTTATACTCTGTAGGCAAATCCTGATAAAGAGTCCCTCCTAGATGAGCATTTATGAACTGTAATCCTCTGCAGATTCCTAGTAATGGCTTATTGTCAGATACGCATAAATCTAACAAAAATCCTTCCATTACATCTCTTGTTTCACAAGATATTCCGCACTTATCTGATATGACCTGACCATAAATTGTAGGATTAACATCATGTCCTCCAGTAAACAAGATTCCATCACATAATCCATAAGCGACTGCAAGCTCTTCTTTATCCTGCGAAAAAGGAAGAACTATAGGCACTCCTCCAGATTTTTCAATTGCCTTCAAATATCCAGGCAGCATCCAATAGCTATCCTTTTCATCATCATATAAAGGTATTAGTCCAATAATAGGTTTCATAATAATCTCCATAAAAATAGGCGCCTGCTATTTATTAGCAGACGCCTTTGTCTATTAAACAATATTAAAACTTCGCTGTATCACAAATGATATCAACGCATTTTTCAAGCCCAAGTGTTGAGCTCTTTAAGCACAAATCATAAAACTCAGCATTGCCGAATTCTGTTCCAGTGTAGTGCTTGCAGTATTTCTTTCTTGCCTTGTCCACATTGTGAAGCTCCTCACGAACCTTTTCCTCTGTGGTGCCTGGCATTTTCTCCATCATTCGCTTAACACGGAAATGCTCTGTACCTGAAACGAATACATGAAGAGAATGATCAAATTCCTTAAGAATGATGTTGGCATTTCTGCCGACTATTACACAATTGCCTTTTTCAGCAACCTTTCTGATTGCTTCCTTTTGAGCATTGTAAAGACGCTCATCAAGTGGCTTATTGTAGAAGTCAAATAGACTCTGTCCCAAGCCAAACTCTCTTGGTACCTTCTCATCAAAGTATCTAACTTCTTCAGGACTAAGATTACCTGATTCGATTGCTGCTCTGATAATCATATCCTTATCACAGTAATAGTAGCCTAAACGCTCAGCTACCTCTTTACCGATTGTTCCGCCGCCAGCACCAAACTGACGGCTGATTGTAATTATGTTTTTCATACGCCCCTCTTATAATACTTTATTTAAGAAATCGATGGTTCTAGCTTCCTTTGGATTAAGCAATACCTCTGAAGGTATGCCCTCCTCAATGATGTAGCCACCATCCATAAAAATTACTCTATCTGCTACTTCTCTAGCAAATCCCATCTCATGAGTAACAATAACCATTGTCATACCATCTGCAGCCAAATCCTTCATAACCTGAAGAACCTCTCCTACCATTTCTGGATCAAGAGCTGATGTTGGCTCATCGAAAAGCATAATATCTGGCTCCATGCAAAGTGCACGAGCGATAGCAACACGCTGCTTCTGTCCACCTGAAAGCTGACTAGGGAAGCTTGATGCCTTGTCTTCAAGACCAACCTTTGCAAGCATCTTTTTAGCACGCTCCTCTGCCTCAGCCTTAGAACACTTCTTAAGCTGAACTGGAGCAAGTGTAAGGTTATCAAGTATGTTTAGGTTATTGAAAAGGTTGAAATGCTGGAATACCATTCCAATATTTTCTCTAACTTTATTGATATTGATATGTTTATCTGTGATGTTGTTTCCGTCAACAACAATTGAGCCTGCAGTAACAGTCTCAAGTCTATTTAAGCAACGTAAGAATGTAGACTTACCAGAGCCTGAAGGACCAATTACACAAACAACCTCGCCCTTAGTAACATCTGTGGAGATATCCTTTAATACCTCTAAGTCGCCATAGCACTTCTTAAGATTTTTAACACTGATTTTAATTTCTTTATCTGCCAACGTTTAATCTCCTTTCAAGAACCTTTGCACTACGTGAAAGGATTGTAATAACTATAAGATACATAACACCAACTATAGCCCATGTCTGGAATGACATGAATGTGTTTGCCTGTACGTTCTTTGCTGTGTTAACAAGTTCTGGGAAACCGATAACTGAAAGAATTGATGTATCCTTAAGTGTAATAATGAACTGATTAATGAATGTAGGAATCATTGTCTTGATGGCCTGAGGTAATACGACCTTGCGCATAGCCTGTCCATATGTAAGACCAAGAGATCTGGCAGCTTCCATCTGACCTTTATCAACAGACTGAATACCTGCTCTAATAATTTCTGCCATATAAGCACCACAGTTTAAAGCAAGACAGATTGTACCTGCCTGAAGCGCTGTCAAACTAACAGAGAAACCTCCAATGATGGTATTAAATAAGTATGGAATACCAAAATATACAAAGAAGGCTAATACAATCATCGGAACTCCTCTGATTACATCAACGAAAATCTGTGAGATTACATTGCTTACTCTGTTCTTAACTACACCCATAATACCGAAAAGCATACCGATAATGCAGGCAAAGAATAAGCCTAGTAATGCAAGAAGCAATGTTCTGCCCATAGCAATTAGAAGCATAGGACCATAAACTGAAATAATAGTTAACATAAATAATAAACCCTTTCTAACTGGTTTTATAAATAATAAGGGCAGGTAAACCCCTGCCCCTTTAATCTAATACTATTCGCCTAAGTACTTTGCAATGATTTCATCGTATGTGCCGTTTGCCTTGATATTTGCAAGACCTGCATTAAACATATCAATAAGCTCCTGGTTGTCTGAGTTGAAAATTGCAAATCCGTATTCAGCAGGATCGTTACCAGTGTTCTCAAGAATCTTCATTGAGATACCAGTATCTTTAATATTTGAAGCCATAATTGGAGTGTCATCGAAGCAAGCTGCAACCTGACCACCTACAACTGCCTGATACATTGTAGGAGAATCCTCAAAGTATGTAACAGTGAAGCCATACTCACTTGAAAGGCTCTCAGCATAAGAAGCACTCATTGTACCTGTCTTAACTGCAACTGACTGTCCCTTTAAATCTTCAAAACCTGTAATATCAGATGATGCCTCTACAGCCATAGACTGATTTGCATCATAATATCCATCAGAGAAAACCCATCCAGATGCCTTTCTTTCATCTGTAATAGAAGCACCTGCAATCATTCCATCAGCCTGTCCTGCCTGGCATGCTGCAATTGAAGCATCCCATCCAAGAGACTTAAGCTCATAATCGAATCCCTGATCCTCAGCGATAGCTGCAAGGATATCTACATCAATACCTACGAAATCCCCATTGTCATCTGTGTACTCAAATGGCTTGAATGAAGTATCTGTAGCGATAACCCATTTCTTATCTGAACTAGTAGCAGCATCTGCACCTTGTTCAGTTGCGCCCTGTCCTGATGCGTTTCCACATCCAACCATTGCAAACATTGTTGCAAATGCCATTAATAATGCTAGTGACTTTTTCTTCATTTCAAAATCTCCTTCCTGAAAACTGTGTTAATAAACACAGAAATTATTTTAGCATTTTTGTAGCTTTAATGCACTACTATTGCTAATTTTAGAAAAAGCGCCTGCTAAACCTATAGCAGACGCCTTTGTCTTCGTTACGCAATAATATACCTTTTTTTAGAAAGGATTTCAACCCAAATTTATTTCATAACTTATTTAATTACTGGTCTAACTCTTCTTGCAAGTACAAGTGCAAGTGCAAGCTTTACTAAATCAGGAATGATGAATGGGAAAACACACCATGAAAGTGCTGTCATTGCCCCAATTGCACCAGCATCCCTAGAGTAAACAACCATGAACCATACTGTTCCAAGTGCATAGCAAGCTGCAAGTCCAATGACAAGTGCTACGATTTCAACTACAAGTGTCTTCTTGAAGAGCTTAGTAGCCACAATGTATACAAGACCTGTAAGCAAGAAACCAATAATATAGCCACCTGTTGAACCAAGAACTACACCAATTCCCCCCGAAAAACCAGCAAATACTGGAGCACCTACTGCTCCGATTAAAATGTAAACCAATACTGAGAGTGTTCCTCTCTTGCCCCCAAGAAGGGAAAGCATAGCAAATACTGCAAATGTCTGTAGAGTAAATGGCACTGTTGTAGGAATGCTAATCCATGAGCATACTGCAATAAGTGCTGCTCCAAGAGCAATATATGCAATATCAAGTGTTTTAAATGCTGATTCTTTTGTTGTTAATGTGCTTGTGTTATCCATATTGCCTCCCTGTAATACTTTAATTTTTTCACCTGAATAACAATATCAAAACACCAGCTCATTGTCAACCATATATATAGTTGAGGTTGACAATCTGCATTAAGCAATGAAGTTTTCAATCATATTTTTTCCATTAGAAGTCAAAATTGATTCTGGATGAAACTGCAATCCATATACTTCATATTCCTTATGAGCAACAGCCATAATCTCCCCATCTTTAGTGATTGCAACGGCTTTAAGCATCTCTGGTAAAGAGTCTTTATCTGCAGCTAACGAGTGATATCTAGCAACATCCACTGTATCTGGAAGCCCCTTAAATAACTTGCAGCTATTGTCAACCTGAACCTTTGATTGTTTACCATGCATTAATTCTTTTGCATAGGTAACATTTGCGCCAAAGGCTTCGCAGATAGCCTGATGTCCCAAACACACCCCCAGAATTGGTATCTTTCCTGCAAAATGGGTGACAATCTCCTCGCAAATTCCGGCTTCACTAGGCTTACCTGGTCCCGGTGAAATAATAATATGGCTAGGATTTAGTTTTTCAATATCGGAAATACGAATTTCATCATTTCGGCAAACCTTAATATCTGGCTCAATTTCCCCTACCAGCTGAAAAAGATTGTATGAAAAACTATCATAGTTATCTATTAGTAAAATCATGCCAAACCTCCCTCGGCCAGGCTAACAGCATTTACTACAGCCTTTGCCTTATTGATGCATTCAATTGCTTCGTTTTCTGGAACTGAATCATAGACAATGCCTGCTCCTGAACGAATACAAATTTTATCGTTCTTTTTATATACAAGTCTTATTGCTATGCACACATCCAAATTTCCCGAGAAATCTATATAGCCAAGGGCGCCTCCGTATATGCCACGTTTGCTCTGTTCTAGCTCTTCGATTATCTGGCAGGCTCTAAACTTTGGCGCACCAGATAAGGTTCCCGCTGGCAAAATCGCATCTACTGCATCAATAGCATCCTTATCATCTGCCAGGTGTCCAACAACTGTGGAACCTATATGCATTACATGGGAATACCTTTCTATTTCCATATATTTTTCAACATTTACAGAACCAATACTGCTAATTTTTCCAATGTCATTTCTACCTAAATCAACAAGCATATTATGTTCTGCACGTTCCTTATCATCTGCCAAAAGCTCTTTTTCAAGAGCTATGTCCTCTGCCTGATTTTTCCCTCTTGGTCTTGTTCCAGCAAGAGGAAATGTGCTCACCTGCTTTTGTTCTACCTTGACCAGTGTCTCTGGCGATGCACCAGCAATTTCGATATCATCACTTGAAAAATAAAACATATATGGAGATGGATTGCTGGCTCTTAGAAGACGGTATGTATCAAACAGACTTCCCTTTGCTTTTGCCGTAAGGGGATTTGAAAGAACAACCTGAAAAATATCACCTTCTTTTATGTAATTCTTTGCCTTTTTTACCATCTCTCCATACTCTTCTGATGTAAACTTTGGCTTTATTTCTGATAAAAGGGATAGTGGCTCAAACTTTTCCTTTGTCCCACTTATCAATAGGTTCCTTATATTTTCAAGTCGCTCATTTGCTTCGTTATATAGGCTTTCTAGATTATCAGATTCATCTAACATAACACCTGTAATCAAATAGATTTTTTGCTTGAAATTATCAAATACAATTACATCGTTAAAAAGCATCAAATCCATATCTTTAAAATCGTCTTCTCCATGATTTTCAAGCTTTAGCTTTGGCTCAGCATATTTGATGTAATCGTATGAAAAATAACCTACTAATCCACCTGTAAAAGTTGGAAAATCCGATAACACTGGACTTTTATACATCCTAATAATTTCACGTAGTGTTTCACCTGGATGTGCTACTGTTTTTTCCTGAATTAAGACTTTACTGTCTCCCTTATTTTCCTTTATAAAAAGGTGTCCGTCTTGACAGGTCACCTCTAAATTAGGATTGAATCCAAGAAACGAATATCTTCCCCAGGTTTCTGTCTGACTTGCACTCTCCAATAAATAACACTGATGACTGGCAGCTTTCAGTATTCGTACCATTTCTATTGGTGTGAAACTATCGGAAAGCATTTCTATCATTACAGGAATCCTTCTGTAATCACCACTTTTCGCAAGTTCTTTAACCTGCTCTAAACTAGGATGCATGATATGCCTCCTTCATTGACTTAACAAACTCTCCCACATGTTTTGGAGCCTCTTTACCGTACTCCTCTACAACTCTAACAATTGCAGAACCAACAATGGCTCCATCCGATATATCAGCCATCTTGGCAGCCTGCTCTGGAGTTGATATACCAAATCCTACCGCACAAGGTACATCTGTGTTTTTTCTAACTCTATCAACTACTGTTTTGATGCCTTCATTAAGCTCGCTTCTTGTACCTGTCACCCCAAGGCTGGAAACAATATAGATAAATCCCTTTGCTTCTTTCGTAATCATATCAATTCTATCCTCAGAAGTAGGTGCAACCATCGATATAAAGTCTACGCCATATTCAGATGCCACTCCTTCAAACTCTTCCTTCTCTTCGAAAGGAACATCCGGAAGGATGATGCCATCAATTCCAACCTCCTGGCACTTTCCAAAAAATCTGTCTGAACCATAAGAAAAAACAACATTTGCATAAGTCATAAAGCAAAGCGGAATCTTCACTTCCTTTCTGACCTCTCTTACCATTTCAAATACATCATCTGTTGTGATTTTATTCTTCAAAGCTCTAATATTTGCACCCTGTATTACAGGACCTTCAGCAGTTGGATCAGAAAAAGGTATTCCAAGTTCAATCAAGTCTGCGCCGTTTATCTCAAGCTCCTTGATTATTTCTTTTGTTGTCTCTAAATCAGGATCTCCACATGTAATGAATGGAATAAATGCTTTTTTGTTTTTGAATGCTTCTGAAATCTTACTCATGGATATCCTCCCCTCTGTAACGTGCGATTGCTGCGCAATCCTTATCACCTCTACCTGAAACGGTAACTATAATAATCTGGTCTTTTCTCATTGTTGGAGCAAGCTTCTTCGCATATGCGATAGCGTGACTTGACTCTATAGCAGCAATTATTCCCTCTGTCTTTGCAATATACTCGAAAGCATCAACAGCCTCATCATCAGTAACTGGTACATATTTTGCACGTCCAATATCGTGCAGATAAGCATGCTCTGGACCAACACCAGGATAATCAAGGCCTGCAGAAATAGAATATACAGGAGCAATCTGACCATATTCATCCTGGCAGAAATATGATTTCATACCATGGAAAATACCAACTTTTCCTGTATTTACTGTTGCAGCTGTTTCAAATGTATCTATTCCTCTACCTGCTGCCTCACAGCCTATCAACTCCACGTCCTTGTCATTGATATAGTGATAAAAGCTTCCAATAGCATTGCTTCCACCACCTACGCAAGCAATAACAGCATCTGGAAGTCTTCCCTCTTTCTCAAGAATCTGAGCTCTGCTTTCCCTGGAAATAACTGCCTGGAAATCTCTAACAATTGTAGGAAATGGATGAGGTCCCATTACTGAACCAAGACAATAATGAGTATCATCAATACGTGTTGTCCATTCTCTCATGGCCTCTGAAACTGCATCCTTCAATGTGGCAGTACCGCTTGTTACAGGGATAACTTCTGCTCCAAGAAGTCTCATTCTATATACATTAAGTGCCTGACGCTCAGTATCTTCCTTGCCCATAAATACAACGCACTCCATTCCAAGAAGTGCCGCAGCTGTGGCGGTTGCCACACCATGCTGTCCAGCTCCTGTTTCTGCAATGAGTCTTGTCTTGCCCATCTTTTTAGCAAGAAGAGCCTGTCCCAATACATTGTTAATTTTGTGGCTTCCAGTATGATTTAGATCCTCACGCTTAAGATAGATTTTGGCTCCGCCTAGGTCTTCAGTCATCTTCTTTGCGTAGTATAAAAGGCTTGGTCTTCCCGCATACTCATCAAGAAGCTCCTTCAACTCTCTGTTAAACTCTGGATCATCCTTGTAGTGATTGTAAGCTTCCTCAAGCTCCATAACCGCATTCATAAGAGTCTCTGGAATATACTGGCCACCGTGAACACCAAATCTACCTTTGCTCTTTGCTGGAACTACATCCTCTCTTACCGCTTTTACGAATTGATCCATTTTGTATCCATCTTTAAGATGATCTGTCTCAATACCAGAGCTAACATCAACGCCATATGGTTTTACAGTATCAATTGCTTCAGCAACGTTCTCCTGGTTTAATCCACCTGCAAGAATAAAAGGTCTATCTATATAGGTGAGAAGATTTAAATCCTTGATTCGATTACCCTCTCCATTTCCTGCATCAAACATAATCATGTCTGCGCTGGACTTTTCTGCCTTTATAAGCTCCTCTGCAGATGTAACCTTGAAAGTTTTGATAACAGGAATATTGTTATCCATAAGTGATTTAATGTAGTCTTCATCCTCATTTCCATGAAGCTGAGCCACATCAATTATGTTTTCCTCAAATAAGCTTTCAACTTCCTGCTCTGGTGCATCAACAAATACACCTACAGCTTTTATTTCAGGATTTAACATACTCTTTAACTTTTTTGCCTGCTTTCGACTAACGTTTCTTTTGCTTTTCTCACAAAAAACAAATCCAACATACTCAGGCTTAAGCTCATTTGCCTTTATGATATCTTCTTCTCTTGTAAGACCACATAGTTTAATTGTTGTCATCTTCATCACCTCTTAATTCTTTAAGCTTTCCCTTCTTGTCAGTTGCTTTCATAAGTGTTTCACCAATTAAAACTGCATCAACACCTGCTTCTTTAAGTTGGAATATATCCTCTGCTGTTTTAATTCCACTCTCTGATACAAATATCACCTTGTCATCTACAAGTGCTTTTAATCTCCTGCTATTTCCCGTATCTACTGAAAAATCCTTAAGATTTCTGTTGTTTACACCTATTATTCTAGCCCCTGCACTCGCTGCCATCTTTACTTCCGCATCATCATGGGCCTCCACCAAAGCACTGATTCCAAGACTATCGCATATACGAATATAATCTTTGATTTGCTCTTCTGTCAGGATGCTACAGATTAGAAGTACAGCGCTAGCACCTAATACCTTTGCCTCGTATATCATGTACTCATCTACAGTGAAATCTTTTCTTATAATCGGAATTGAAACCGCATTTGCGATATCCTCTAGATACTTGTCACTTCCCAAAAACCACTTTGGTTCAGTCAAAACAGATATGCAATCAGCTCCTGCTTCTTCATATGCCCTGGCTATATCCAAATAGTCGAATTTCTCAGCTATGATTCCCTTTGAAGGGGATGCCTTTTTGCACTCACAAATGAAGCTCATACCTGGCATTGCCAATGCTTTTTCAAATTCAAACGCTCCCTTTGGAAGAGTTAATGCTTCTGCTTTTATTTCTTCAAGTGACTTATTCTTTTTATTTTCTTCAACACGAAACCTAGCATGCTCCGCTAACTGCTCCAGTATGTTCATCGCTATTGTCCTCTGCAATCTTGTTGCTTAATAGTATGAATTTCTCCAATGTCTCAAGTGCTTTTCCAGAATCAATTATTTCTCCTGCAAGCTCTACTCCAGCTTTAAAGCATTCAGCTTTTCCACCGATGTAAAGAGCTGCTCCTGCATTAAGAAGAACTGCATTTCTTTTATGTCCCTTTACTCCATTTAGAATGTCCCTTGTAATCTTTGCATTTTCTTCTGGAGTACCACCCCTCAAATCTTCTTTAGCGCATTTTTCAAATCCAAAATCCTCTGGCTCAATGATGTAAGTTTTATACCATCCATCTCTAATCTCACAAATCTTTGTTGGACTGCTTAAAGAAATCTCATCAAGTTTGTCCTGACCATAAACTACCATGCCACGCTTAACTCCAAGGTTGATAAGTACCTGCGCAAGTGGCTCAACTAAATATTCGTCGTAAACTCCAAGCAACTGCATTGTTGGAACAGCTGGATTTGTAAGAGGTCCCAGGATATTAAATACTGTTCTAAATCCAAGCTCTTTTCTAATTGCCCCTACGTATTTCATTGATGTGTGATACTTCTGAGCAAAGAAGAAACACATGCCTACTTCCTTAAGAAGTTCTACGCACTTTTCTGGGTCCTGGCTAATGTTAACTCCCAATGCTTCCAAGCAATCAGCTGTACCACATAGTGAAGAGGCCGCTCTGTTTCCATGCTTTGCTACCTTCATTCCACCGGCCGCTGCCACTAGTGCTGATGTTGTTGAAATGTTGAAGCTATGTGCATTGTCTCCACCTGTTCCAACGATTTCAAATACTTCCATTCCTGTTTCAACCTTTGTAGCATGCTCTCTCATAGCAGCAGCACAACCAGCAATTTCATCAGTTGTCTCCGCTCTTGCACTTTTTGTAGAAAGGGCTGCCAAAAATGCTGCGTTCTGTGTTGGTGAGCTTTCACCATTCATAATCTCATTCATTACAGTGTAGGCTTCCTCGTATGTAAGGTCCCCCTTGTTAACAATTTTCTCAATCGCTTCTTTAATCATCTCGTAATCTCCTTCCCTTCTGTCAGAAACTTGGGAAATAAAAAAAGTCCCTGACAGAAACCATTAATAGTTTCCATCAAGGACGAAAATTCTTTTCCGCGGTGCCACCTTGAATTCATAGGATAATCCTATGCGCTTAACAGGATACCATCATATCCCTGGCAACTAACGTATGCCTTACGTCGTGCAATACTCTGACCAAAGTCATTTCCTCACGCCCTCAGGAGTCCATTCCCAAATTGCTATCATACCGCATCCCACCATCGCGGCTCTCTCCTATGAATCACAAAGAGGTACTCCTCCCCCTCATCGGTTTATTACTTTATTGTGTTGAAGTAATACTACCATTCTGCAATTCTGTTGTCAACAACTAATTTTTCCATCTAGATCCATTTACTTTGATGCTACCAAGCTCACAATCTAAATCAAAATCTACTTTATTTGCATCAGGAACTGTAATATCAATGTCTCCCATCTCACAGCTAGCTGTAATCTTTTCAAAATCTCCGTCAATATCAATGCTTCCCATATCGGCATCAAATGTGCCATTTGTTGCAGTAACATCTTCCATTTCTACAGCCCCTGCATCTGTGGTTACCTTTACTGTGTCAAAAACAGATTTACTAACATCTATATCACCTGCATCTGCTTCTATAACAAAGTCATTTGCAGTAACCTCATTGATATCGATATCCCCAGCATCAGCATCAATCTTCAATGTATCGAAGTTAACTCCGTCAATATCAATATCTCCTGCGCTAGCAGTAATATCAGCTGTGTCAATCACTGTACCCTTAGGTAAAGTAATTTTGATGTAGCAATCTTTCAGATTTCTTACGTTAACAGAATATTTCTGCTCGATTGTTAAACATTCGTCTTCCAATGTAACCTTTGGTTCAACATTCTTTTGATAGTTTGTATTTACCTTAAACTCATCACCATATTCAATATATAAATCTGCGGCATCTGCATCCACTTTTACAGTTGCTACACTGTATTTAGAAAAATCATATTCTGACTCTTCACTACGACCACTTGAAAAAGGAGCAAATCGAATAATGCAAGAGCCAACAACAATAATCAGAGTAAAAATCCATATTATTAACTGAAATTTCTTTGTAGTCATTTCTTAATCCTCCTTTACAAGTGCTATCTTAAATACTTTATGAGCAATTGCTGCTATAACCCAAATTATCCATGTAGAACCCCAATTAAAAGTTGTGAAACTGATAATAAGATATAAGCATGTAACTATTGACCAATATGATTCCATAAGAATCTTTGCACCTTTGCTTACATATTCCACATCTTCCTCATTTCCATTTGAATTTCTGTCTTTGCGAACAACATTGCCTGCATCCAACAAAGTATCAAAGCTACCATTAATAATTCCAGAATATACAAACAACCATACACCTATACCAACCATGATAAATATGAAGTATGCAAATATATCGAAATCAAAAATAATAACCGGCACAACAGCGCATATGCACAAAGCACATCCGAGTGTTATTGCAGCTGCTGTAATAGGCTTAAACTCAGCTTTCTTTTCCTTAATCAAATCTGTTGTGGCCATGTCCATCTGGCATGGCTCTTTTCTAAGAAAAGCGAAATCAGAACTAACAAAACTACTATAAATGAACAATCCCACGCCAACTGCAATCCATACAAACATCATAGCTACGGCATAATTCTCCATATCCATAAAACCAAAAACTGAATCTGAAACTATTGGCCAGCAAACGCATGTGATACAAAGCAAAACACCTGTTGCAACAAGAAGAGCTCTCTTTTTCTCAGCCTTAATAAACTCAATAGCCTCATCCATTGAAACAAATCTCTTAGGCTGCTGCTCTCTCTCGTGAACTTCCTCAACCTCTTTAGTAAGCCCTAAATCCTCAGCCAACTCATCAAGATTACCAAACTCTGAGATTACTGTACCAACAGCAGTATTCTCACTAACACCCTCTGCAATAAGCTCGTTATACTTATCCTCCATCATTGAAAAAAGCTCAGCCTTTGCTTTCTTAACCTCAGGAGTATTTGGCATACTACTAAACATTGCATCTAAATAGCTCTTAATTGTTTCCATATCTTCTCTCCTATTTTGAAATAAACTTTTCAACTACTTCTTTTGTAAGCTCCCACTCATCACATTTATCAATGTAATACTCTTTACCTTTATCCGTGATTCTATAATAGGTCCTTTTCTTTCCATTCCCTTCAGGATCTGGATCAGCCACAAATGATTCGATAAAACCATTCTTTTCCATTCTGGTAAAAGCCGAATACAGAGTCGTTTCTTTAATAACATATTTCTCTTCCGAAATACTCTTTATCTGCTTAGAAATCTCATAACCATAAGAAGGCTCCTTCATAAGAATGGAAAGTATCATGGTGTCATTGTAGCCTCTAATTACATCACTACTTATTTCACCCATATAATCCTCCTACGTCTATCGTACTATGTCTGCCGTACTACGTCTGTCGTAGTACGTTTGATGTAGTAAATATACTACGACTGTCGAAGTATGTCAACCCCTTTCACAAAAAATTTCCATCCCTCCATAGCAATATAGGTATATGACCTCCTACTTTATGTAACCGAGCGCACTTACTTATTTACGCCGACAGCGCAAGGATTATAGTTTTTCTTAGCATCACAAGGGAGCATTAAGTGCGTGTCCTTTAATTGGTTTTGCACTTCGAAGCCACTGTAGGTAGAGGGCAGACACATAAAGTCTACATATTAATCTCCGCACAAGGCTTAGGATAATTGCGCTCATACTCCGTTTGCCAAGGAAAATAACGAAGCAGGTTTTGTAATTTTATATACCGCCTTCAAGTTCAGTCCATTTCACTATCAGGCTCGGGTTGCCGTCCATGGCAACCCGTATATAAACTTAACAAAACCTGCTTCTATTTTTCTAGGCTCACTACAAATGTCGCGGCAATTATTCCTAAGCTTGTTGCGGAGATTAATACTTATAAATAGTGTGTGTCTGCCCATTCTACCTACTGTGGTGTTAGAAGTGCAAAGAATTTAAAGAACACGCACCATAAAAAATGCGACACGTGATGCTTAGAAAAACATAATCCGCAGACGATGCAAGTAAATAAGTAAGGGCGCTCGGTTACTACATAAAGTAGGAAGTCACTAGAATGATTAGGCTATGGAGGGATGGAATGTAGACCTGGTTGGGGTTGACTTGGGGCGTACGGGTAATAAAAAAGGCACTGCGTAATGCAGTGCCTGTAAGGTTTGATTATTATTTTTTGATTGAATTCATGAAGTCTGGCATTTTGATGTTTAATTCAGGTACAGTGCTCTCTGTAGGTACAGTTGGAGCTGTTGGACGCTGAATTGGAGTTGTAGCAACAGGTGTAGGTGTAACAGGTCTGTTAACTACAGGAGGTGTATTTGTAACACCTGACTGGCTAGCTGGAGCAGCTGCTCCTCTCATGCCTGCAAGTAAGTCAGCGCTTGACTGTCTAGGCTGTGAGCCATAAACCATACCTGTTGAGCTGCGGAATGCGCCTGTTGTAGCTGTGTTTGGCTCGCCAAGTCCAGTAGCGATAACTGTAACTGTAACTTCATCGTCCATTGTGTCATCTTCTGTAACACCGAGGATGATGTTAGCGTCAGCACCAGTCATATCCTGAACATAAGATGTAGCCTCTGATGTGTCGTTAAGTCCAACATCACCACAGATGTTGACGATGACATCAGTAGCACCCTGAATGCTTGTCTCAAGAAGAGGTGAAGCAACAGCCTGCTTAACAGCCTCAAGAGCTTTTTCGTCACCCTTAGCTGAACCGATACCAATATGTGCAAGACCCTTGTCCTTCATAACTGTCTGAACATCAGCGAAGTCAAGGTTAATAAGCGAATTCTTTGTGATAAGATCTGTGATACCCTGTACAGACTGGTGAAGTACCTGATCTGCAATACGGAAGCTCTCACCGATTCCCATGCTCTTGTTTGTAATTTCAACAAGCTTCTGGTTAGGAATTACGATAAGTGTATCAACATTTTCTTTTAATCTCTCAATACCATTTAAGGCATTGTTCATACGTGGCTTTCCTTCAAACTGGAAAGGCTTTGTAACGATACCTACAGTAAGGATACCCTGCTCCTTTGCAATTTTAGCAACAACTGGAGCTGCACCTGTACCAGTGCCGCCACCCATACCACAAGTAACGAATACCATATCTGCGCCCTTGATAGCTGCAGAAATATCCTCTGCACTCTCCTCTGCAGAACGCATGCCAACCTCTGGGTTAGCACCAGCACCCTTTCCACCTGTAGTCTTCTCACCTATAGCTAAAAGAGTAGGCGCTTTACATAAATCAAGTGCCTGCTTATCAGTGTTGATTCCAATGAACTCAACTCCCCCAATACCCTCTTCAACCATACGCTTTACTGCATTGTTGCCAGCTCCGCCGACACCAACAACAATGATTCTGACAGGAGCCCCTGTCTCGTCAGTCGTAATGTTAATCAAAACCATATCCTCCTTTTATTAAACCTCGAAGGGAGGTCGAAAATCTCTAATACCAAAAAAGCATACTATACTTGTACACTAATAACATATTATAGTTTTTCACCTTATTTCGCAACTGTTTTTTACCAAAAATTGCATTTTATTCGACCACCTCAGTATCTTTTTCGAATACAATATCTGTGTTTTGGGTTGAGTAATTCTCAAGATGTAGTGTACCTTGCAAACCTTCGATTTGTGGAAGAATCTTTAATGCGCGGTCTATCTTCTCTTCCAGGTAAACACTACTTCCCAGTGAAATATTGTATGTGTCATATTTAAGCGTAATGTGGCTATTTTCATCATATGAAACCACATTAGGCATAATATCATTTTTTTGAAGAATCTTTATCAGCGATGTAAGATATCCTATTTGATCATCACCGATAGGGAGTGTCATTCCTACTTCTGGTTTCTCGCAGGTAACACCTTCTACCTGCATATATCCTCGGTCAATATAGCTTGCACTGATTTCTGTAATGGAACCATCGTAGTTGAAATATATATAATTGCCATCTTCTTCGCTAATGTAGCCTAAGATTGGCTTTTCATTACAAACAATTGTAATACTATGCATTCCTGTAATTTTTACATCAAATGACTCAATAAACTCAGCGTCTCCCTTTGGAAACAGCTTGTTTTTTAAAAATGCATATATCGTATTAGTTGAGTACTTGTCATCTAAAATATATTCTGAAATCTGATCTGAAGTGTACAAATCAGTTCCTTCTACTGCTACATCAGTTAAAGGACATAAGAAATAGGCTAAAACGCCAAGTATCACCAACAGTAATATCAACGAAAATAAAATCTCAATAATAGCCAGTACATGGCTTTTTCTGTTTTTACGGCGTCTAGACATCTTCATCACCTTCGAATTCCATATTCTTTGATACGCTAAGCGCCAATCCCAACTCTGTTAAAAGAATAGCTACCGATGTACCACCATAACTAATCAAAGGCAAAATAACACCTGTGTTAGGTATTGAATTTGTAACAACGGCAAGATTTAAAATAACTTGAAGAGCAATATGACTCATAATACCAATACAAATGTAAGAACCAAACATGTCCTTTGAATGATTGGCAATATATAAAAGTCTGTACAGGAGCAAAATATAAAGAAGAATAATACAAACAGCTCCAAATACACCTAGCTCTTCGCAAATGATAGAAAAAATCATATCGTTTTGGGCTTCTGGAACAATGTACTTTTGCATACTCTCTCCTAAGCCCTTTCCAAAAAGACCGCCGCTACCAATAGCATAAAGTCCCTGAAGTGTCTGGAAACCAGAACCTGTAACATAATCCTCAGGATGAAGCCATGTGGCAACACGATCAGAACGATAACTTGCTAATGAAATATATAAAATAATGAGTAAAACTCCTCCTGCAGCTGCCCCCACAAAGTACCAAAACTTTGGAGATGCAATAAATACCATTATGAAAGAAATACCCATAATGATAATAGCTGTAGAAAGGTTGTTATAAGCAACTACTGCGAAAATTGGAAGGACAAGACACATAGTCTTGATGGAACCTTCAAATGTTCTTTGAGCTTTCGGAGCTCTGTCTATTACATTGGCCAAAAGCAAAATAACTGCAACCTTCGCAATCTCCGATGGCTGAACTGAAAGTCCACCAATGCTAAGCCAACGTGCCTGACCATTGATTGTTGTACCTACAAAGATAACCATGACGCAAAGAACCATTGAACCAATATAAAATGGCCAAACAAAATGAGACCATCTACGGTAGTCTATCTTTGTAGAAAAAAACATACCTACAAATCCTAAGCCAGAGGCAAACATCTGACGCTTAAGATAATATGCCGAATCTCCTCTTTTCAAAGATGCAGCATAAGCTGAAGTGCTGTAAAGCATAACCAGTCCTAATGCAAGGATGAATATTATGATTAATAAAAGCGTATAGTCAAAGTTTAATAGCTTTTTAATTTTCTTACGCCGCTTTGCTTCTTTTCTGGAAGCAACCAGCTCTTGTTCTCTTACCATAAACTCTTCCCCATCCCTTTAGACCATGTAATATGCAAGCACGCACAAGAAAATAGTAACGGTAGTAAATACAGCAACTACCTTTACTTCAGACCAGCCACCTAATTCATAGTGATGATGAATTGGAGCCATTCTAAATATTCTTTTACCATGAGTAAGCTTGAAATAACCTACCTGAAGAATTACAGATAGAACTTCTACTAAATAGATAATAGCAACAATAATAATAAAAATAGGCATCTGAAGCATATAAGCGCAGCTTGCAACAAAAGCACCAAGTGCTAAAGAACCTGTGTCACCCATAAAGATTTTTGCTGGATGAACATTAAACATTAAAAAACCAAACAATGCACCAATCATGGCAGCTATTGCTGGTGTGATATCTGAATAAAGCTGTACTGAAGCAATTCCAAAGAATGCTGCAATTGCAAGAGTTACAGATGTAGCAAGACCATCCATGCCATCTGTAAAGTTAGCACCATTTACTGTACCAAGAACTGCAAGATATAAAAGTGCGATAGCAACCCAACTGATGTCAACAAATGCTCCTGTAACTGGAATTCTGAGCTCAAGTGAAACATCTGAAAACTTAACCATATATACGGCGAAGCAAGTAGTAAGACCGATTTGACCAAGCATTTTCTGCCAAGCCTTTAAGCCGTCTGAGCTTTTCTTGAGGGCTTTTAATAAATCATCAACGAAGCCTAAAACACCAAACCCTAATGTCAACAATACCACTGGATAAATATGAGGTGCCTTTGGTGCATAGTAAAGTCCTACAATTGCAAACGCAATAAGAATCATAATTCCACCCATAGAAGGTGTTCCATTTTTTACCTTGTGCTCTTTGATATACTCTCTTTCTGTATTTCCCATCTTAAGGCGTCTTAAAACAGGCATGCATATTGGTCCTAAAATAAGCACAATAACAAAAGATACCAACATTGGTAAAAAAACTTCTAACATAATAAAACTCCAATTCTCTAACTTTAATTCTCTAAAAATTCTCTATTGTTGTTCTTCTTCGACTTCGGGAGTCTCTGCAGGATCTGCTGTAGATTCTGAGCCTTCTGGTGTATCCTCTGTTCCACCTTCGTCTCCTGTTGCCTGAGCAGCTTCAGTAAGACTAGCTGCAGCTGCAGCCTCCTCTTCCTCTGTCAAAGAAGATTCGATTCCCATGTAAGGAAGAATCTGTTCAAAAATATTATGACAAATCTGCTGAGCGAAACTACTGTGGGCCTGATTATTACCAACAGCGCCAACTCCAGGTTCATCAACAATTACATATACTACAACCTGTGGATTATCCGCAGGTGCAAAACCAATGAATGAAACTAAATATTTGTGGTTACCACGAGGAAGTTTCTCAGCAGTACCTGTCTTACCACCAATGCGATAACCATCAACACCAGCAGTCTTTCCTGTACCATCAGAAACTACGTACTCAAGGTAGCTCTTAATAAGATCACCAGTCTCCTCTGAAATAGTTCTCTTTAAAATAGTAGGTTCAACCTCTTCTACTGTATTACCGTTAGGGTCGGTAATCTTTGTAACAAGGTGAGGTTCATAGAGATATCCACCATTGATAAGCGAACTAAAGCCACTTGCCAACTGAACCATTGTAGTATTAAAGTTCTGGCCGAATGAATTTGTTGCAAGGTTGATAGATGAATTTAAATCCTCTTCGCTATAGATAAGACCTGCTGTGCTAGCCTCACCTGTAAGATCGATACCAGTCTTTTGACCAAATCCAAAGATTGACTGGTAATCAGCAAAAGTCTCTGGGCCTATAACTCTAACCATCTGCATCAATGCATCGTTGCAAGAATTTGAAAGGGCATCTGCAATAGTCTGAGTTCCATGTCCACCACTGTTGTAAGCAACGCACTTTACAATCTTTGGATAGCCTGTAATCATCTCTCCACCATCACAGAAGTATGTCTCATCTCCTGTAAGAGCGCCAGTCTCAAGTCCCATTGCAACAGTGAAAGGCTTGAAAGTAGAACCTGGTTCGTATGTGTATGTGATACAGAAGTTCTGCCAGATTTGGTTCAATGCATCCATCTTTTCATCTGTAGTCATCACTTCCAAATCTTCGTCTGAATAATAACCTGTCAAATCTCTAGGATTGTTCAAATCGAATGTTGGATACTGAGCCATGGCAAGAATCTCGCCATTGTTTGGATTCATAACAAGCACTGCCGTGTGTTTAGATCCAAATGATTCTGGCTCATCAGGATGCTCCGCATTGTAAGCAGTCATTGTTTCATTGTTCCAATCTGCAACAGCCTTCTCGACTATTGTCTGGATATTAACATCCAGGGAAAGAACAATGTTATTACCATTTGTAGCATCTATCGTAGTCTGTTCAAGATTGCTATCAGAATTTAAATAGCCATAGGTACGACCATTAACTCCATTAAGAACACTGGAATATTTATTTTCCAGACCGATAACGCCTACATTACCACCACTGGCATATCCGATTGTAGCTGCAGCCAAGCTGCCATATGGATACTGCCTGATGTATTCCTTTTCAAACCAAATACCAAAAACCTTGCCTTTGTATGACTCTGTTGTTTTGAGCTCTTCGAAAGCTGCCATCTCTTCATAGGAAACTTTCTTAGCAAGGATATAATACTGAGATGTCGGATTGTCTGTAAGCTGTGTTTTAACTGTATCCGCATCTATTTCGTCGAAACATTCTGTAATAGCACTGATTGTAGTACTGATAGCATCCTCATTTGCGTTAAGCACCTTACAATCCAGAATTACATTGTAAACATCTACGCTGGTGGCAAGAACTGTTCCTCTTGCATCAATAATATTGCCTCGCTGAAAAGGGATAGTTGTACTATCGTAATCCTGCTGAGCAAGAACGATTTTTTCGTATTTATCACCACTAGTGTGCTGAATGTACATTACTCTGCCTATCAGAACGACAAAAAGAATACAAACAATTCCAAATACTACCCAGAGCTTGCGTTGCATTCTTTTTAAAATCTTATTATTCGGTTTTACTCTTCGTCTTTTATTCTCAGCCATTTTGTATCTCTATTCTTATGGAATATCCTGGTACTGACTCATGTAGTCCGAACCATCTACACTATAATACACTATTTGGCTGCTAGTTGCATACACCATACCAAGGTCATTTATGGCTTTATCCTTAATATCTGAAAGATTGGTAGTTGTTGCAATTCTGCTCTCTGCTGCGCTGTTGTCAGCGTTTAATGTTGAAAGCTCGTTCTCTAAATCTGCGATTCTGCTCATTCTAGTAGTAACGTTTGTCTGTAATGCTACATATCCAACAAGCATAACACATGTTAACATAACTGCTACAATCATATAACCAGTTAATAATCTGTTCTTTCTAAGGGCTGCTGCGCGTTTTCTGTCTGTAATCTTCTGGCGACGGATAGCATCCTCGCGCTTCTCACGCTCGCGCTGCTCTCTTGTAGGTAAAACACGAACTGGACGATATGGCTGTGCGTAAGGATCAACTTCCTTGCGTACTGCATTTCCCTGGTTGTAATAATATGTCTGTAACTGTTGCATTCTCTAACTCCTCATTCTCGCAATTAAAACTAGCATTATTCCCCATTACTTTTGTCTTATCCGATTAGCTATCTTTTCTCTCAAAAACCCTGAGCTTTGCGCTCTTTGATCTGGAATTCTCTTCCAGCTCCTTCTCACTAGGTAAGATTGGCTTTCTCGTAACCACCTTACCTTTTGATTTCTTACCACATACACATACAGGAAAATCCTTTGGACATGTGCACGGATCTTCATTTCTTTTAAATGCCACTTTCGTGATTCTATCTTCCAGCGAATGGAAAGTGATGATGCATAACCTTCCATCTGGATTAAGCAAATCGATCATGTCATCGATGTGGTCTTCTAAAACAGTAAGCTCTCTGTTGAGCTCAATTCGAAGTGCCTGGTAGGTTCTTTTAGAAGGATGACCCTGACCTACCTGAGCCTTCTTCGGAATACTTTCAGCTATTATTTTATTTAACTGTCCGGCTGTAAGTATTGGTGCGATTTCTCGCTGTTTAATAATGTTTTTAACAATTTGCTTGGAAAATTTTTCCTCGCCATATGTAAACAGGACTCTGGTCAAATCCTCAGCTGAATAAGTATTAACTATATCAGCTGCCGTCATAGGATTATCCTTGTCCATTCTCATATCAAGTGGTGCATCGTCAACTCTGTAGGTGAATCCTCTGTCTGCTTCATCAAGCTGGAAGCTTGATACTCCAAGGTCAAGCATGATTCCGTCTACCTTTGTGACGCCCTGCTCTAAAAGCTTTTCTTTCATGAATTCATAGTTGCTATGAATTCTAGTGACTTTGTCACCAAACTCTTTAAGTCTTTCACCAGCTGCTTTAAGAGCATCTGTATCCTGATCAAATCCGTAAAGATGACCAGTGGTGAGGCGTTTTGCTATTTCATAAGAATGACCGCCACCTCCCAGCGTTCCATCAACGTAGATTCCGTCAGGCTTAATATTTAAATTATCAATTGTCTCATTTAAGAGAACTGAATAATGATTAAATTCCATTTGACTCCTAAATTCCAAGGCCAAGCTCAGCCATGTGTTCTGCTATCTCATCCATATCATCGTAAGTGCCTTCATCTGTCCATCTCTCCTTAGACCAGATTTCAATTCGGTTCAAGACACCAACAGAAACAACTTCCTTATCAATTCCTGCGTATTCCTTAAGATTACCAGGAATAAGTACTCTTCCCTGTTTGTCGATATCGCATTCTGCCGCTCCTGCGAAGAAGAAACGAGAGAACTTTCTAGCATCTTTGGTGGTAAGTGGAATCTCTCTAAATTTTTCTTCGATGGTTTTCCATTCGCTCATAGGATAAACGAACAAGCATCCATCAAGTCCCTTAGTGGCTACGAAGTGCTCTCCCAACTGTTCACGAAACTTTGCAGGCATAATAAGACGGTTCTTCGCGTCTATATTGTGACTGTATTCACCCATGAACATGAAAGCCGTTCCTCCTTTCCACCACTTTGTGACACTTTTCTTCCACTTTCCTCCACTTTTAAATACATTTTATACTATTTTTCCTTATTGCGCAACCCAAAAACCGTGAAAAATCAATGTTTTTCGGCATTTTCTATATGTGGTATAAGGTGGAGGGCCAGACCACAAAAAGTGCAATTTTTGATAAAAAAAGGCATAAAAAAAGACATTGGAAACTCCAATGTCTTTAAAAAAATACAATTTCTTATAAATTTATCTCCTGTGGGGTGGAAAGTGGATGATTCTTTTTATAGTAAAAAAACAATCCACTACCAAGAACAATACATACAGCAGCTATAAGCTGAGATACTGCAAGATTTGTTCCCCAGAGCTTAAGCTGGTCTGTTCTAACTCCTTCTATCCAGAAACGACCAGCACCATATACTATGAGGTATGTAAAGAATACATAACCATTAAATGTTTTCTTTTTTCTAGTAAGCAGTAAAAAGATTAATAAGGCAAGATTCCACAATGACTCATACAAAAATGTTGGATGAACACTTATATAAGTAACACCATCAATCTGCACCAGATTAGCAAGCATTTCAGCAGTCACATCGCTCTGCGAACGAATTGCATCGATAGGAAGTAACATTGCAAACAAGCCATCTGTGTATTGACCAAAAACTTCTCTATTAAAGAAATTGCCCCATCTACCAAAAATCTGGCCGATGATTACGCCAAAGATAGCTACATCCATTACCTTGAGAAAATCAAGCTTCTTTCTTTTAGAAAGGATATACACACAAGCTATACCAGCAAGCACACCACCATAAATTGCAAGACCGCCCTGCCTGATATTGAGTGCACTAATAGGATTGTCCTTGTAGTAATCCCAGGCGAATATAACATAATAAATACGAGCACCGATAACGCCCACTATAATAGTGATAATGCAAATATCTAGAAATGAATCTTCATCAAATCCAACTCGTTTTGCCTCTTTTAAAATAAAACCTACCCCAACCAGCATACCAATTGCGATAATAACTCCGTAAAAAGCAATGAAAAAGGATCCAATATAGAATCCTTTTCCAACATTATCTAATGTAATATGCAAATTAGGGAAAATAATACTTGTATTCACAGCAATTCTCCCTGTTAATAATTACTCTGCGTTGCTAAATAACTGATAGATTTCAATCTTGAGTGCATCAGTATCTGTCATTCCAACAAAGATACATCCATACTCATACATGCCGTCTTCAAGCTTATTTACACGAACAACCTTGAACACTGTATCGATTGTTTCTTTTGTCCAAATCTGAATTCTAGCATCAAAGCATGCTCCATCCTCAAATTCAACGTCTTTTACTCTAAAAGCTAAACCAGTCTTTGAGATATTGGTAACTTCTACCTCCATGTATTTAACGGTGGTAATGTTGGCCTCATCGATACGTTCGATTTCAACCTTTACGTCAATATCCAAACGCTTATTTTTTCTCTTCTCTTCCATGCTCCTGACCTCCCAATCTTATTTTGTAGATTACATCTTAAGATTAATACCTTTGTTCTTAAGCTTTTCAATTATATCATCGACTACCTTCTGTACTTCGTCATGTGTAAGAGTTCTCTCATCATCACCAAAGAGAAGTCTAACTGTAATCGACTTTCCAGTGCTATCAGAATATACATCGGCAACTCCTACCTTTTTCAATATATCCTGTGCGCTCTCTTTTATTGTATCATTTATCTCAGAAAATTTCTCTGCTACAAATGATAAATCTACTTCAATTGAAGGATATTTTGAAGGCTCAACATATGAAATGTTCTCCTGCTTGATATCAGCAAGTGCTTCAACATCGATTTCCGCAAATACGATAGCAGCCTTCTTATCAATTTTCTTTGAAACAAGTGGATGTGCAACGCCCATCTCACCGATTACTACATCATCAAGAACTAAGCTGTAAAGATTCTTTGGATGTTCATATGAATGAGTAGCCTCAAGCTTCTTGTATGTAAGAGACTTATGTCTAACATCAGCAATTGTCTCAGCAATCATATCGCGAAGCTCAAAGTAAAGAGTCTCAAGTGACTTTGTCTTTGAGAATAATGTAATGCAAAGCTTCTTGTGCTCATCACAAAGGCCATCTTCTTTTAAGCCTTCAACTACACGACCAACCTCGAAAATACCAAAGTCAGTAGCATAACCAGTGTTGTAGTTTACCTGGCAAAGCTGTGTAGGAATAATTGAGCGACGAAGTGTTTCGATATTAGGGTTTGTAGAGTTAGCAAGCTTAATGTTCTCCTCTACTTCCATACCAAGCTTCTTGTACTCATCAGCATACTGCCATACATATGAATGAACCTCATGAAGCTGGAATCTCTTAACAAGGATATCCTTAATTCTATCTTCTACATTTTTGTCCTCAGCCATGCGTACTGGGTAAAGAGGCGCATTTGTTGTAGAAAGTTCAAAGTTATCATATCCGTAGATACGTGTGATTTCCTCAATAATATCCGCCTTAAGACTGATGTCCTTTGTAGCACGATATGAAGGAACCTCAACATGGAAGTTTGCTCCATCCTGAGAAACGCCAAAACCGAGTGATGTAAGTGTATCCACAATATGCTCATCACTGATTTCAATTCCTGTATACTTATCCACAAAATCCTTGTCAAAATCAAGAGATACCTGTGGATAATGGAATGCATATTCATCTGTAAGTGCGGATACAACCTTTACACCATCATCAATATCAGAAAGAAGCTTCATAAAACGAGCGATAGCTACTGTAGTCATCTCTGGATCAAGGCTCTTTTCATAACGAGCTGAAGCATCTGTTCTGTGAGAAAGACGAACTGCACTCTTTCTAATAGAAGCTGCATTGAATGTAGCTGATTCAAGAGTAAGTGTAGTTGTATCTTCTACAATTTCAGAATCAAGACCACCCATGATACCAGCAATAGCAACAGGTGTGTTGTCGTTGCAAATCATAAGAGTGTTCTCGTCGATATTTCTTTCAATGCCATCAAGAGTTGTGAAAGTGAAAGGCTTATCAAATCTCTTGATACGAATCTTTTCAACCTTACGTGAATCAAATGCATGCATAGGCTGTCCCATTTCAAGCATGATGTAATTTGTAAGGTCTGCAAGAAGGTTGATTGCTCTCATGCCACAGTAGAAAAGTCTGATTCGCATGTTAACAGGAGCAACATTTGTATTAATATTCTCTACCTTTAATGATGAATATCTCTGGCAGAGCTCATCTTCGATTTTTAAATCAATCTTTTCAAGATTGTCATATTTGCTAAGGTCAAGTGTAGGAAGCTCCTTAAGAGGACGCTTTGCAATTGTAGCAAACTCTCTTGCAATTCCGTAGTGACCCCAAAGGTCAGGACGGTTTGTAAGTGACTTGTTATCAACCTCAAAAATAATATCATCGATTTCATATAAATCCTTGATATCTGTTCCGTTTGGAGCATCATCAAGAATATCCATGATACCGTCATTGTTATCAGAAATGCCAATTTCCTTTTCAGAACAGCACATTCCGAATGAATCATAACCAGCAAGTGGTCTTGGAGCGATTGTGATGTCGCCAATCTGTGCTCCCACCTTAGCAAAAGCAGTCTTCATACCAACGCGTACATTAGGTGCACCACAGACAACATCTGTAAGCTTGCCATCTCCAGCATCTACCTTAAGAAGGTGGAGTTTCTTAGACTCTGGATGCTCCTCTACTGACTTGATTTCAGCAACAACAACTCCAGATAAATCCTCGCCTTTATGGAAAATATCATTTTCAACCTCTGCTGTTGCAAGAGAGAACTTTGAAATAAGCTCCATCTTGTCGAGACCTTCAAGGTCAACGAAATCAGAGATCCAATTCATTGAAATAAACATGGTTATAGTCCTCCCTTACTGCTCATCATCAGTGAACTGAGCTAAGCTTGAAAGATTTCCGCTGTTCAGATCACGAATGTCTTTAATTCCGTATTTCATCATTGCAAGTCTTGTAAGACCAAGTCCAAAAGCAAAGCCAGTGTACTTGTCAGGATCGATACCACCCTCTTCAAGAACCTTTGGATGAACCATACCGCATGGGCAAAGCTCAAGCCATCCAGAGTGCTTGCATGATGGGCAGCCCTTACCGCCACAGTTAAGGCAGTTGATATCAAGCTCGAAACCAGGCTCCACAAATGGGAAGAATCCTGGACGAAGACGAACCTTTATATCACGTCTAAATACTTCTGAAAGCATTGTCTTCATGAAGTAGATAAGGTTTGAAATAGAGATATCCTTTCCAACCATAACACCTTCCATCTGGAAGAATGTGTTTTCGTGGCAAGCATCTGTAGCCTCGTTTCTGAAGCAACGTCCTGGGAAGATAGCCTTGATAGGTGTACCATCCTCGATAAGCTGCTTACGATACTTTTTATAGATAGCGTTCTGTGCAGCTGTTGTCTGAGACTTAAGAAGCTGTCCATTTTCAAGATAATATGTATCCTGCATATCACGAGCTGGGTGATACTTTGGAATATTTACAGATTCGAAACACTCATAATCAGTAACTACTTCGCTATAATCCTCAACAGTAAAGCCCATAGACTTAAAGATAGTTTCGCACTGACGCTGTACAAGTGTGATTGGATGATAACTTCCCTGCTCAAAATGCTCTGGAAGTGAAATATCAAACTCAGGAACCTTGTCAATTTCCTTTTGGAGCTCAAGTGCTGCGATTTCTTCTTTCTTTTCAGCAATCTTGTCAGCAACAGTATTTTTTAATACGTTAATCTTCTGGCCAAACTCTTTCTTTTCTTCAACAGAAAGCTTGCCCATTTCCTTCATTGCAGCTGTAACACTACCTTTTTTACCTAAGTATGAAACACGTATATTTTCAAGTTCTTCAGAATTTTTGATGTTCTGAAGCTCTTCTTCAAACTTTGTGCTCAATTCAGATATGATATCTATCATGGCTTCCTCCGTAAACTAAATTTTGGCCTGTGGCCAATACTACTAAATCAAAATTTTAGCTTTTATTTCTCTTGAATTCAAGGAAAATGCGCTTAATTATTTAGATAAATCTGTAATTAACATCGCATCTCCAAAAGAGAAAAATCTGTATCTTTCCTGAACTGCTTCTTCGTATGCTTTAAGCACATGCTCTCTGCCTGCTAAAGCCGAAACAAGCATGATAAGTGTTGACTGTGGAAGATGGAAATTAGTGATAAGTCCATCTATTACCTTAAACTCGTATCCAGGATAAATGAAAATCTGAGTCCAACCGCTCTTTGGTGTAAGAGGCTTTCCTGCCTCAGCTGCAGACTCAAGTGTACGTGTACTTGTTGTTCCAACAGAAATAATTCTGCCTCCGTTAGCCTTTGTTTCATTAATAATATCGCAGGCTTCCTGATTGAGCTCATAGTACTCAGAATGCATATGATGCTCAAGAACTTCCTCCTCTTTTACAGGACGGAATGTACCGAGACCTACATGAAGAGTAACCTCAGCAATCTTAACCCCCATAGCTCTCACTTCATCAAGAAGCTCCGGTGTGAAGTGAAGGCCTGCTGTAGGAGCAGCTGCCGAGCCATCGTACTTAGCATAGACAGTCTGATATCTGTCCCTGTCCTGAAGCTTATGAGTAATGTATGGTGGAAGTGGCATCTCTCCTAATTTGTCGAGAATCTCCTCAAATATTCCCTCATATGAAAACTCAATAATACGATTACCCTCATCAACGATATCGATAATCTTACCCATTAAAAGTCCATCGCCAAATGATATTTCCATTCCTGGACGAGCCTTTTTGCCTGGCTTTACAAGACACTCCCACTGATTGTCGCTAATGCGCTTCAAAAGGAGAATCTCAACTTTTCCGCCAGAACCAACTCTGGCACCATATAATCTTGCTGGGATAACTTTTGTGTTATTGATAACCAGGCAATCACCTGGCTTTAAATAATCTTTGATGTCATAGAAATGACGATGAAATGTTTCTCCAGTATTTTTATCCAAGACCATAAGCCTTGAATTACTTCTTTTTTCAAGTGGATCCTGAGCGATAAGCTCCTCAGGAAGATCGTAATCAAAATCCTTTACTTTCATGATAAATCCTTAAAACTAAATCTTATTTTTCCAATAGATAATAGCATAAATACACCTTATAAGCAAAAATCTATTATAAAAAAATTCTATTACAAAAAGCGTTATATTTCACACAATATAATTTATTTCTATTTTGTTTTGTGCTATAATTCCGAATTGTTTACTGTTTTTAGGAGGAATGTAAAATGAAAAAGTCAACAAAAAGGTTTTCCTTTGTTCATTCAATGGTTTTTAAAATGGTTCTAACTATTATCACTGCTCTTACGGTTATTTTGAGCGTGATTGGAATCCTCACTCTTAACAACTCAAGGTCTACTCTAACAAATACCTACGATAACTACACACAAAACCTTGCAGAGGTGGCAGCCATTGCAATTAACACTACAATGGAAACTACAGCTCACAACACTACTATTGAAGGTTATAGCGATTTAAATGGTATCGTAGTTGAAAAATATCTTATTTCTCAGCTAAAATCTTACCCTACTGAAAAGAAGCAATCTATGTTCGATACTCTTGATGTGGCATTAGGCACAGTCAACATCACTGGTGTTGACGGTTCTTATGCTTACTATGTATCCAATGAAGGCTTAATGCTATATCACCCAACCTTAGATAAGATTGGCAATCCAATCGATAACACAGCAATCGATGATTTAGTAGCGCGAATTCAGGCTGGTGAGACTCCAGAAGAAATTGGAAGTGGTTCTCTCAAATATAATTATGAAGGAACTAAGCATTATGCAGGCTACGCTTTTACTGCCGCAGGAAATATTGTTGTTGTAACTGGTGACTATGATTTAATTATGGCTCCAGTTAACAAGCTTATTTCAGCTATGTCATTACTACTTATTATAGTAATTATTGCGTCTGCAGTATTGTTCTTTATCCTTATTAGAACAATGCTTAGCCCACTTGCAACTATTACTGACATTATTGACCATACAGCCCATCTTGATTTCAGAAAGACAGGTAATGCCGATGCGCTTATGAAACGAAAGGACGAAATAGGTGAAATCACTCGTTCAGTTAGCCTTATGCGCAATTCCCTTAGAGATATGGTTGTAAACATCACTGATACAGAAAGTCGTATCAATGATAATGTAGACGGACTCACATCAACAGCCAATAATGTTAACACAATGTGCTCCGACAACTCTGCTACTACACAGGAAATTGCAGCATCTATGGAAGAAACTTCTGCTGCTACAGATGAAATTAATCAGAATGTAATTACTATTAAAGATGAAGCTGCAAGCATTGATTCTATGGCTCAGTACGGCGCTAACCTTTCTCAGGATATTATGTCTAGAGCCCAGCAGTTACAAGCTTCCACAATTCAAGCTTCAAACAAGACAAAAGAAACTTACAACAATGTTAGACAGCAAACTAACACAGCTATGGAAAATGCAAAGGCTGTAGAAAAGATAAACGAGCTTACAAGCACAATCATGCAGATTTCGTCTCAGACTTCTCTTCTAGCACTTAACGCTTCCATTGAAGCTGCCCGTGCTGGTGATGCAGGACGCGGTTTCTCAGTTGTAGCTACAGAAATCGGAAATCTTGCAAATCAAACCAGCGATGCTGTGTCAAACATCGATAATATTGTATCCGCAGTAAATAATGCTGTAGCAGACATGTCAAACTGCCTCGAAGAAACCACTACTTTCCTTGAGGAAAACGTATTGGTTGATTACGAAGGATTCAGTAAGGTATCCGAACAGTACTACGCTGACGCAGAAGTATTCCACTCTAGCATGAGCTCAATCAGCGAGGGTGTTGAACAGCTTACAGGTTCTATTGCTCACATTTCAGAAACAATCGAACACATCAACGCGACAGTAAATGAATCTGCAAACGGCGTATACGACATTGCAGAGAAAACAACAAATATTGTAAATGGTACAGTGGATGTAAACGACAAGGTCGGCGACACAAAGCAGGCTATCGACGCTTTAACAGACATTGTAAATCAATTCCAAATGGACGAATAAAAAGAAAGGGACAGTGATTAATCACTGTCCTTCTTTTTTATAAAGATCCTTCTTTAATTTTCCTTATAAAATTATCCCACGCCAATCCAAATGCTTCTTTGAAGAAAACATTTGCCTCAGCAGCCATCAGCATGAAATACATACAAAAATACAGCCAGAACATAAACATCATCATAGTTGCAAAGGCGCCATACATTGAAAAGTTATTGAATATCTTAACCCATATAGCAAGCAGCATACTGAATACATACCAACTAGCGGCACAAATAATACCTCCTGGCAGCTGACTAAAGAATGTAAGGTTTTTATTTGGTAACACGGTAAATAAAAACGTAAATACGATAACCAAAAAGATAAATACAAATATCCCTCTGAATAACGGACGAATACCAACTACATATGCAAGGAAACCATAATAGTTTTTAGCATAGTACTGAAGCTTTTGTGTAAATACAAGCATAAGCATGATTACAACAATCACAAACAACAAAACAAGAGTATAAAAAACTGCTCTTAATCTTCTTCCGAACCAATTTCTAGTCTCTTCTATTTTGTTCACCTGATTAAGGCCTACCATAAGATTCTGAAAAGCTTTTCCTGATGACCAGATTGCCATCACCGCAGAAATAGAAATAGCACCAACTGACGCCTGTGTAACAAGCCTGATAACCCTTTCCATATATGGCAGAAATGTTTCTGGAAGCACATCAAAAACAAGCTCATTCATGTACTCATTTATGGAAGGCACATAACCTGCAATCCAAACCAAAAGCATCATAAAAGGAATAGCCGACATAATCATAAAATATGCCGTCTGCGCCGCATAGGCACCGATATTATCCCTTCCGCATTTATCTAAATATGTCTTTCCATAACCTAAAAAAGTCCACATAATAATCTCCTCTTAATCCCAAATTTTACCAAACCCGCGCCCCTTTTAAAAGAGGTTAATATGTATTTAAACTACTCCCTGTCATTTCCACACAATGGCTCCAGCTCCCTGACCCCTTGCGGGCCGTGGCCCCCTGGCTCCCCCTGGGACATCGCATGAATATTATGTTTTTCTAAGCACAAGGTTCACATACATTACTTGCAGGAGTCTTTTGCAGGTCTGTACATTTTCTGAATCTGTATGTATAAGGACGGACACTCAGCTCTTGGTATATATATGGATTCAAAAAACTATGGTAACCTTTGGGTGATTTTGGAATGAGTTTAGTAGAACAAAAAGAGATATTTGATATAGATGAGCAGCTGCCGCTAGGACGGCGGCAGCAGTGGTCACTTGAAACAGGACGTTGAATGTGCCACGGTGCTCATCTATACAAATATCTCTTTTTAAGTTCTGCTTAACGAATGTAATATGAACCCAAGGTACCATAGCTTTTTGAATCCATATTTGTAGTTATGAAGTGTCCGTCCCATCCTATACAGATTCAGAAAAAGTTCATCCCTCAATAAGACACCTGCTGTATGTTCACCTCTTGTGCTAAGAAAAACTATAATATTCGCGAAATCGTCCCAGGGGGAGCCAGGGGGCCACGGCCCGCAAGGGGTCAGGGAGCTGCACTCAATCTCATTGATGACAGGGAGTAGTTTAAACGCAAAATAAAAAACACCTTGTGATACACAAGGTGTTTTAAATTCTAAAGAATCTAACCCAGAGTGCCGGGCCTATCAATTGACTCCTAGCTCTAGCTAGGTGGATCGCCGCAACTAATTTTTTGTCTTCCTCTGCGCAATGAAGGCCTGACAGCCAATTAGAAATATAGGCATTCCGTTTAAAGTAAATGTAGGTTCAAAAAGGATAAGTTAAATCGTACATCCCAGGTTAGAAATAAAGTCGGTATGTTTACTACCTGAAATTATATTACAACAGATTTGTGATAAAATAAAGAACTGATTTTTCACAAAAAGAGGTCCAGAGTGTTTTTTAACTCTGGACCTTTGTTTATTAAATATAGATTATATTCTATAACTGTGGACCTGCAGAAACAAGTGCCTTACCAGCTTCGTTTGTCTCATACTTCTTGAAGTTCTTCTGGAAACGTGCAGCTAAGTCCTTAGCCTTCTCTTCCCACTCAGAAGCATTTGCATATGTATCTCTAGGATCAAGGATTGCTGGATCAACTCCTGGAAGCTCTGTTGGTACCTCGAAATCGAAGAATGGAATCTTCTTTGTAGGTGCCTTAAGAACATCGCCAGAAAGGATTGCATCGATGATACCTCTTGTATCTTTGATAGAGATTCTCTTGCCTGTTCCGTTCCAACCTGTGTTAACAAGGTAAGCCTTTGCACCAGACTTCTCCATCTTCTTAACAAGCTCCTCAGCGTACTTTGTAGGATGTAACTCAAGGAATGCCTGTCCGAAGCAAGCTGAGAATGTAGGTGTTGGCTCTGTGATACCACGCTCTGTACCAGCAAGCTTAGCTGTAAATCCTGAAAGGAAGTAATACTTAGTCTGCTCTGGTGTAAGAATAGATACTGGAGGAAGTACTCCGAATGCATCTGCTGAAAGGAAGATAACATTGTCAGCATCTGGACCAGAAGAAACCTTGTTTACCTTCTGTGCAATCTTGTCGATGAACTCGATTGGGTAAGATACACGAGTGTTCTCTGTAACGCTCTTGTCATCAAAATCAATCTTGCCATCATCAGCAACTGTAACGTTCTCAAGAAGAGCATTTCTCTTGATTGCGTTGTAGATATCTGGCTCAGACTCTTTGTCAAGTCCGATAACCTTTGCATAGCATCCACCCTCAAGGTTGAATACACCGTTGTCATCCCAACCATGCTCATCATCACCAATAAGGAGACGCTTTGGATCTGTAGAAAGTGTAGTCTTACCTGTACCAGAAAGACCGAAGAAAATAGCTGTGTGCTTTCCATCCATATCTGTGTTAGCTGAGCAGTGCATTGAAGCCATGCCCTTAAGTGGAAGGAAGTAGTTCTGCATAGAGAAGAGACCCTTCTTCATCTCTCCACCATACCATGTATTAAGAATAACCTGCTCTTTGCTTGTTACGTTGAAAAGAACTGCTGTCTCAGAGTTAAGTCCAAGCTCCTTGAAGTTCTCAACCTTAGCCTTTGATGCATTGTAAACGATGAAATCTGGCTCAAAGTTTGCAAGCTCTTCCTCTGTAGGACGGATGAACATGTTCTTTACAAAGTGTGCCTGCCAAGCAACTTCCATAATAAATCTAACCGCAAGACGTGTGTCCTTGTTAGCTCCACAGAAACCATCTACAACGTAGAGTTTCTTATTAGAAAGTTCCTTAACTGCAAGTTCCTTACATGCCTTCCAAGCTTCCTCTGAAGCTGGGTGGTTGTCGTTAGGATATTCTGGTGTTGTCCACCATACTGTATCCTTTGATGTCTCATCCATTACGATAAATTTGTCTTTAGGTGAACGACCTGTATAAATACCTGTCATAACATTTACAGCGCCAAGCTCTGTAACCTTACCTACTTCGTAGCCTGTAAGATCTGATTTTGTCTCGTCTTCAAACAACTGCTCGTATGATGGGTTATATACAACTTCTGTTGCCCCTGTGATACCATACTTTGTCAAATCAACATTAGCCATCTGTCTTACCTCACTTTTCTAATTTAAATTATTAGTCCCCCCAATTTGTTTATTGGATAAAAACTAATTTTCGCTGATTATCATTTTAAATTTTTGTTAAAATAAAGTCAATCTTTTTGAGCAAAAATTGTTTTCAAATCTATACAATTTTCTGAGATATTTTTTGGCAGATTGCCATGTATTAATTTTTTCTTAAATATGCCTATATTTTCTTGAAATCTTGTTGAAAAAAATGTCACAATAAACCTTGAGTTATAAAAGACAGTTTAGTAAACTAAAGTGTGAAACTGAACCCGATAAAAACAAGGAGGAAAATGTTTATGGCAATTGATAATTTCAGCGAGATTACTCCAGAGCTTGAAAAGCTTGCGGAGCTTTCGAAAAAATCCTCATATATAGATCCTGATTTATATACGACCTACGATGTCAAAAGAGGTCTTCGTGATCTTAATGGTAAGGGTGTACTTGTAGGTATTACAGAAATATCTGAGGTTAACTCAAAGAAATTTGTAGACGGAAAAGAAGTTCCTTGTGATGGTCAGCTTTTTTATAGAGGCTACAATGTTCAAGATTTAGTTAAAAATCTTCCATTAGAGCAGCACTTCGGATTTGAAGAGTGCACATACTTATTATTGTTTGGCACTCTCCCAACCAAAGAACAATTAGAAGAATTCAAAGCTCTTCTTGCAAGCTATCGCTCTCTTCCACCAAACTTCGTAAGAGATATGATTATGAAGAGCCCATCTAAAGATATGATGAACTCACTTGCAAGATCAGTACTTGCTTTATATTCAAATGATGAGAAGGCAGACGATACATCTGAACCAAACGTTCTTAGACAATGTTTGCAGTTGATTGCCAGCTTCCCATTGTTATCAGTATACAGCTATGCTGCCTACGACTATTACTACAACGACGCATCATTAATCATTCATCAGCCAAAGCCAGAATACTCTACTGCAGAGAATATTCTTCATTGTCTGAGACCTGATAGCAAGTTCACTCCACTTGAGGCAAAGCTTCTTGATGTTGCTCTTATTCTTCATATGGAGCACGGTGGTGGTAACAACTCTACATTCACCACTCACTTGGTATCATCATCTGGTACAGATACATACGCTGCTATTGCAGCTGCTTTAGGTTCTCTTAAGGGACCAAAGCACGGTGGTGCCAACATCAAAGTTGTCCGCATGTTTGAAGATATGAAAGCTCATCTTAATAATTGGGAAGACGAAGAAGAAGTTAGCACATACTTGCGTGCCTTACTTCACGGTGAAGCATTTGATAACGCAGGTCTTATCTATGGTATGGGACATGCTATTTACTCAGTATCTGATCCTCGTGCCATCACCTTCCACTCTTTCGTAGAAAAGCTTGCCGTTGAAAAAGGCATGGAAAAGGAATACAACCTCTACGAAACAGTCGCTCGTCTTGCTCCAAAGATAATCGCCGAGGAGCGCAAGATTTACAAAGGTGTTTCACCAAACGTGGATTTCTACTCAGGCTTCGTTTATCAGATGCTTGGCATTCCAGGAGAGCTCTTCACTCCTATTTTCGCCATCGCACGTATCGCTGGTTGGAGTGCTCACCGCATGGAAGAAGTTTGCCACAAGGGCAAAATCATGCGTCCTGCATACATGACAGTATGCCCACACAAAAAATACATTCCAATCGAAGACCGTAAAATAGATTAAAACGTAAAGTAAAAGCTAGCCATGAATACTCATGACTAGCTTTTTTAATAAACAAGGACAGTCGCAGCTATTGGATATTTGCCTTCGGCAAAAGCTGCTCCAGTATAACTTAAATCAAAATAATTTTTGATTTAAGTTATAATTTAGTAAGCGATACCCTGTGCCATCATAGCGTCAGCTACTTTTTCGAAGCCTGCGATGTTAGCACCAGCAACGAAGTTGCCTTCCATACCGTACTTCTTAGAAGCATCATCACATGCGTGGAAGATTCCTTCCATGATTCCCTTAAGCTTAGAATCAACTTCTTCGAATGTCCAGTGAAGTCTCTCAGAGTTCTGTGACATCTCAAGAGCTGATGTAGCAACACCACCTGCATTTGCAGCCTTAGCTGGTCCAAAGAGAACGCCAGCTGCCTGGAATGCTGCAACAGCTTCTGGAGTTGAAGGCATGTTAGCACCTTCTGCTACTGCTGTAACGCCGTTAGCGATAAGCATCTTTGCATCTTCTTCGTTAAGCTCGTTCTGTGTAGCACATGGAAGAGCGATGTCTACCTTGTACTGCCATACACCGTGCTCGCCGTTCTTCTTCTCGTGGTACTCAGCTGATGGTCTAGCTGCAGCGTACTCAGAAAGACGTGCTCTCTTAACTTCCTTGATTTCCTTAAGAAGGTCAAGGTCGATTCCCTCTGGATCATAAATCCAACCTGTAGAATCTGAACATGTAACTGGCTTAGCGCCAAGCTGATATGCCTTTTCGATAGCGTAGATAGCAACGTTACCAGCACCTGAAACAGCTACTGTCTTACCCTCGAATGACTCGCCCTTTGTAGACTTAAGCATTTCCTGTGTGAAGTAGCATACGCCGTAACCTGTTGCCTGTGTACGAGCAAGTGAACCGCCGTAAGAAAGTCCCTTACCTGTAAGAACGCCTGTGAACTCGTTGCGAAGTCTCTTGTACTGACCATACATATAACCGATTTCACGAGCACCTACACCGATATCACCAGCTGGAACGTCTGTATCAGCACCGATGTGCTTTGCAAGCTCTGTCATGAATGACTGACAGAATCTCATGATTTCCATATCTGACTTGCCCTTAGGATCGAAGTCAGAACCACCTTTACCACCACCGATTGGAAGTGTTGTAAGTGAGTTCTTGAAAATCTGCTCGAAGCCTAAGAACTTAATAACTGATAAGTTTACTGAAGGGTGAAGTCTAAGACCTCCCTTGTATGGTCCGATGGCTGAATTAAACTGAACTCTGTATCCACGGTTTACCTGAACCTTGCCCTGATCATCAACCCAAGATACTCTGAACTGGATAATACGCTCTGGCTCAACGATACGCTCAATAACGCCAAGCTCCTCAAGCTTTGGATTTGCAGCTACAACTGGCTCTAAAGACTCTAAAACCTCGCTAACTGCCTGAAGGAATTCCTTCTGCTCTGCGTTTCTAGACTCAAGTCCGTCATAGACACGCTGTAAATAACTACTCTTAAAATTCATTACAAAATCTCCTTTCAGAATATGTCGTTCAGAAAATGCCGACTCTTGCCACCCGACACAATCTAGAAAAGATTTTACTGCATTCAGCACTTTAATGCAATAAAGTTTTTCATAATTTTGTACTTAAAAAGCGTCTTTTTCTTTATCCTTTAAAAAGCGGTCAAATTCCAGTTTTAAAAGAGCTGCTACAGGAACTGCAACAAGCATTCCAACAAATCCTCCCAAAGCACTTCCACCTATCAATGCGGCAACCACAAGCAGTGGATGTATTTTAATATTTGAGCTAAGCAGGCGAGGATTAATTACATTGCCATCTATAATCATTATTACAACAAGGGCTATCATTCCAGAGATAAGCTCCGTAAATGCCTGCTGTGGAATACAAATCAATAAAAGAGACCCGTAGCCTACAATTGGTCCCACATAAGGAATGAGATTTCCAATACCTACCAATAATGCAATTAATAAAGCATCAGGGATGCCTAGAATTAAAAATACAACCCCAGTGATTACTGAAACCAACAATGCATCTATAAATTGGCCTCTAAGATATCCTGAAAAGATTCTATCCGCATCATTCCAGAATCTTTCAAATCGCTCTTCTTCCTTTTTGCTTGTGATGATTCTAAATGCTCTCTTCCAGTATCTATTGATTCTTGCTCCATCAATCATGAAATAAACAGAGAAAATGCATCCAAAGAACAAGGTTGTAACAACATTCTTCACACCACTTAAAAAGCCTGTTACATATCCACCAAGCTGATTCATGGAAATACCAATATTTTTCAACTGCTCCTCTATAGTAGAAATCAAGCTTTTCACATCGCTCTGAACTAAATCTGCAATTGATAAAAGGGATTCAAAGTTAATAGCTGAAATGTTCTTGTAAATGGTAAGAATAAGTATGATTAAAATACACGCAATAACAGCAAGCACAATTACAAAGCTCAGTAAAATAGCAACCGGTCTATCCCACTTGTGAGTCTTTTTCCTGCTGAATAATCCTTCGATTCTATCCACAATAGGAGAAAGCAGAAAGCTTATTATTCCACCTACAACCAATGGCTTTAATACTGCAGTAAATATAGTCCATAGTCTAGACCAAAAACCTGTGGTCCAGTACAAAAGACATACCACTATCAGCGTTACTATTACAGTTACACTTGCATATAAACATATCTTTGCATACTTCTTATCCAGTGATGACCAGAACCTTTTCAGCATATACTTCCTCCTTATGTAAACTATGACTTTTAAAAACAGTATACAAAAAATGGTTTCCAGAATCATCTGAAAACCATTTTCTTTACATAATTTTAATAATTATAATCTGTTGTTAATCATCTGTTGTAGAATCCTCTTCTGTCTCTTCCACTTCCTTGCCCTTATTTAAAATAGAGCTTGTGATTTCCTCACGAAGTGAAGACATTGATGTCCTGCTGCAAAGACCAACAGTCTTGCCATCCACAGCAACCACACATGAGTCGCCATCATACTGATAAAGAACAACATTGACCACAGTAGCATCTTCATCGTTAAGAGTGATAGCAAATGCCAACTCTTCTGTTCCCTTACTGTAATCATCTCCAACTTCTGTCAAAGATAAACTATCGATAAGAGATGTTGCTGTAACAAAATCTACTGTCTCGTCATCAACTGTATAAGTATTTCCATCCTTCTCATCATACTCAACATTTACAATGTAAGTCTCATCATCAATATCTACTGAAAGCTGTGCCACATTTGTCCAATCTATAGAAACAACCTCTGTAGGTCGAAGTGTTCCGTAGCTAACATCAGCTATATCATCATAATCATCTGCTGTTATTGCATATACGATAGTAGAGCCTTCAAAGTAAAGATATGCTGTATCGGCATCATCTGCCTTGGCAAAATAAATCGTCTGTGTCTGTGACTCAACTGCTGCATCATCAGATTCCTCCTCTGAATCATCTGCAGGAATCTCACCAGTAATTGTCACTGTAAGTGTTGGATTATCTAATCCGTAATCTGCTAAGTCATCATCAGTTGCCTTGTAAGTTTCATACTCTGTTAAATCCATAGATGAAAGCTTCTCTACAAATGATGTAACCTTAGACTCTGATACAGGACTATAGTCATCTCCATCAACATAATAGAAATCATAGTCATCTGTATATGTGTATTCACCATCAGGGTCATATACAACATTAGCTTCCCCATCACCAGCTACAACAACTGATGTTATCTGTGAGTAGTCATAGACTTCATCTCTATCAAGGAAATCGTCCTGGCTGCCTGATACATATTGAAGGATGTCCTCATCTATAAGATATACGCTCTTTTTATCGACGCAGATATATCGCTTTTCATCGATTGTAGAGAAATCACCGAATGTGATAACGCTGTCTCCATCTGCAGTAGAAAATGTAATGGTAGCCTCTGGACTATCCAATCCATACTGAGCGTAATTCTCTACGTCATCGATAATAAAGCTTGCGTGCACCGATTCAAAATAAGAAAGCATATCAGCTACGTAATCCTGATCTACAGGAAAATCGGTATCATCTGAAATCTGCCATGTGGAATCATTCTGAACAAGTGTCACACTATCATCGTTATACTCTACCTCTACCTGTGTCAGGTCATCCTCATCAATTGTAAATACCTCTTCGTCTATAGTATTTACCGTATCTATATGCTGCTTTACTGCCTTTTCAACTATGATGGCCACAATTGCAATAACCAGAATGGCACATAGAATAAGCAGTGTTTTTCCTCTTTTCATTTGCTAATCCTCCCTATTCCAGGCTAACCTTTCTTCGTCTTACCACTTCATCGATTCCATATAGTAAGTATCCTACTGGTAATACACCAATCATAATTACCTTAAGAAGTGTTGCTGCTGAAGCACTGATTGTCAGATAGTTGTAATCAAGTGACTTTGATCTGATAGAAAGTGATTCTGTATCAGTCATCTTCCATGACATAGCGTTCATGAAGAAGTCCTCATTTGCACCTGATGAATAAGAGTTGTACTGGTCCTCTAACAAGTAGTCAGAAGCAATCCATACAAGTGAACCATCATTGCTGTTTTCTGCTGCAATTGCAAGTGAGAATGGTCCATCAACATCCCCATCTTCTTTCTCATATGTGCTGATATCGTAGCCTGCAGCCTTTGAATATGCTGAAGAAGATGTATCAAGAAGTGATGTTACTGTATATGCGCCTGCTGCATTATCGATAGTTAAACCTGCTGCAATTGGCATAATTACATTACTATTCTCCTCTATGAGTGCATCTGTAATATCAGAAGACTCAATTGTTGGAAGAAGGAAATATGGATAATCAAATGCATAATTATCTCTGTTTGTATCTATGACAATACCATCTGTCATAGATACACCTACATAGGCTAACAAGGTCTCAAAGTTTGTAAGCTCACCCTCCTGCTGTGTACCAGAAAGCACTACAATATGACCACCATTATCGATGTATTCTTCAAGTATTGTTACCTCTTCTTCAGATAAGTCGCTTGAAGGGGAATTGATTAGGATTACATCAGCATCCTCAGGTATTTCATCCTCATTAAGTAATGAGAACTCTGTTGTCTCCATATTGCCGCTTTCAAGAGCAGATTCCATAGTTGTAGACATATCCGCCTCACCGTGTCCTGTCAGGACGTAAACCTGTGGAAGCTCATCCGATACTACATAATCAATTGCTGTTGTAATCTGGCTCTCACCATCAAAGGACTGAGAGACAGAACCTGTTGTATAGTAAGAGCTACTGTCTACCTCATACATTGATTCATAGCTTATATATCTACTCTTGTCCCCTGATACTACAATCAAAGAATTATTTGTAACAGTTTCTGATGTATAGTTAGACGCAAATGTTGGATAAGTATCTGGGTCTTTCTTTTCTACTGTAAGTTTATCTGAAAGGGAATCGTAAACATCCAATAGCTTTTCTATAACTGTCGACTCCTGGCCAGACTGACATATCCAGTAGATAGTAACGTCGTCCTCCAAGTTACCAACTACCGCCTTACTTGAAGATGTAAGGGAATATAGCTGTGCAGCTGATATATCATACTGAGTAACTGTGGCTGGTAGTAATGACATAAACACATTTATAGCAATTACAATAGCAAGAACTATAACGGAAATAACAAAACTGTAACCACCGATTTTGGCAGACTTAGTATTTAATTGCTGTTTATTTTTATCTATAAACTTTTTAAAATCAGGTTTCTTAATCTTCATTATCCGTTATACCTCCTCTTCTCTAATGATTGCACACATAAGAACAAGAAGAAGGCTATGATACTTATGTAATAAACTATTGCAGTCAAATCGAACACGCCATTGTAAAACATAGTAAATCTTTCAAATAATGAAATCTGATTCATTACCTTTGGAAGCAAGTCCTCAAGTAACTCTGGCTTTGCAAAGAAAAGGATGATTGCAACTAAGCATGTAATAAATGAAAAGCCATATCCCATCACATCAGACTTTGTCATGTATCGGATAATAAGGCCAAGGATTATCATTATTACTACTATCGTAATTACAGAACCAACTGCAGATGATGATACTGCGTCAGCAAGCGTTGTACAGTAATAGTTAAATAGCATTACAACAACGCAGATACCTGCTGCCATTCCCTGGGACTCTGTCAATGAAGATATAAACATTCCTATGCTGATAAGGGCAAGTCCTAAAAATATAAAAGCAAATATAGTACCATAGCTTGTTGGCAAATATACCTCTCCGTACATAGAAAAAATTAATGGATAGGCGCAGATAAAAATCATAGGCACTACAAAAACTACAAGAAGTGCCATAAACTTACCTGCCACAATTTCTGTTGTGCTAATAGGCAATGAATATAGAAGCTGGTCTGTTTTCTGCTTCTTCTCATCTGCTATTATCCTCATAGTAAGTATTGGAACAATGATAATAAATACAATTTGGATAAAGCTTAATACGTACTCAAAATTCGCCACCGATGCATTGATGTTATATATAAGTGCTCCTATTCCTGTAAAGGCAAGTAGGAAGGCGCCAAAAACATACCCTGTAAGGCTGTGATAATACAATGACAACTCGTGCTTTAATACTGCCACCATCTTACTCTTCCTCCTCTTCTTCATATTCTTCGTAGTCTGAATCCATCTCTTCTAACTCACTATCCTGTTCAGAAGAAGTCAGTTCGATAAAGATATCTTCAAGTGATGTCTGAACTGGATTGAGCTTTACAAGTGGAATTGAATTGGCAACAAAAGCTCTAAATACAAGTTCACATACTTCATAAGGATTTTCCATTGCAGTAGATAACTTATAGCAATGATACTTTTCAAAATTCTCTGTCTGCTGAAAGCTAGAGATGGCATCAATGTGATTAATCACTTCTGACACTTTTTCTTCTGTAGCTTCTGTCATGATTTCAATTTCATTTTCGGATGACAATGACTTGCCAAGATTTGTTATGTCATCGTATACCACAAGCTTTCCCTTGTAGATAATAAGTACCTTTTCACAAATCGCTTGTATCTCAGAAAGAATATGAGAACTAAGAATTACTGTATGTTTCTTTCCTAGCTCAGATATAAGATCTCTAATCTCAATAATCTGCATTGGATCCAAGCCAACTGTTGGCTCATCTAGAATAATTACAGAAGGATTTCCAAGGAGTGCCTGAGCTATACCGACTCTTTGTCTATATCCTTTAGAAAGATGCTTTATAAGTCTGTTTTGCATCTCTTCGATATGGGTTTCTTGTATTACTCTGTCTATTTCTGACTCCAGCTCCGCTTTTGCTATCCCCTTTGCCTCTGCTACAAACTTTAGATATTCTCTTGGAGTCTGTTCAACATAAAGAGGTGGGATTTCAGGAAGGTAGCCAATAAGCTTTTTCGCTTCCTTCTCCTCCTCATAAATATCATGTCCGTCTATTTTAATATCACCACTGGTTGCAGCGAGACAGCCAGTTATAATATTTAGTGTAGTAGATTTACCTGCACCGTTTGGTCCAAGGAAGCCATAAATATGACCATCTTCGATGGTAAATGACAAATCATCTACGGCAAGTACATCACCATAGCGTTTCGATAGATGTTCTACAGTTATCATTTTCGCATATTCTCCTTTATTTTTAGTCTATAGTACTGTAGAACATGAATATTACGTCTATCTGACATCTATGTGAAATGTAAGTGAAAAAAAAGAGCCCACATATGTGAGCTCTAATAATCATATCGTTTATACGTTAATCTCAGCTTTTACACCAAGTACTTCTTTGTTTGCCTCAAGAATAGGATTGATAACATCACGAAGGTAAACCTCAACCTGACGTGGGCTACGTCCTACGTATCTTGCAGGCTCCATAGTAGCCTCAAGTTCCTCAAGTCCCATTGGGAATTCATCGTCAGCAGCAATAAGTTCAAGAAGGTTATTGTCCTTACCCTCTACCTTAACGTTCTTGCCTGCCTCCATAGAAAGTGTACGAATCTTCTCGTGAAGCTCCTGTCTATTTCCACCAAGCTTAACAGCATCCATCATAATGTTTTCTGTAGCCATGAATGGAAGCTCAGACATAAGACGCTTTGTAATAACCTTGTCATATACAACAAGACCATCTACTACGTTCAAGCAAAGATCAAGAACACCATCTGTTGCAAGGAAGCCCTCAGCAATAGAAAGACGCTTGTTTGCTGAATCATCAAGTGTACGTTCAAACCACTGAGTCGCTGATGTGATTGCAGGGTTAAGTGCATCAATCATTACATAACGAGAAAGTGATGCAATACGCTCTGAACGCATTGGGTTACGCTTGTAAGCCATAGCTGAAGAACCAATCTGACTCTTCTCGAATGGTTCCTCTACTTCCTTAAGATGCTGAAGCAAACGAATATCGTTTGACATCTTGTGAGCAGATGCTGCAATACCTGCTAAGATATTGCAAACTCTAGTATCTACCTTTCTAGAATATGTCTGACCTGAAACTGGATAGCATGCCTTGAATCCCATCTTCTCAGCTATCATTGGATCAATCTTGTCAATTGTCTCATTGTCTCCGTTGAAGAGCTCAAGGAAACTAGCCTGTGTACCAGTTGTACCCTTTGAGCCAAGAAGCTTAAGAGTAGAAAGTACATAATCAAGATCCTCAAGATCCATTACAAACTCGTTAAGCCAAAGTGTTGCACGCTTACCAACTGTGGTTGGCTGTGCAGGCTGAAAATGTGTAAATGCAAGTGTAGGCTGTGCCTTGTACTTGTCAGCGAATGCTGCAAGCTCAGCAATAACATTCACAAGCTTTGTACGAATAAGCTGTAAAGCATCTCTCATAATGATGATATCAGTGTTGTCACCAACATAGCAGCTTGTAGCGCCAAGGTGAATAATACCTGCTGCCTTTGGGCACTGCTGTCCGTATGCATATACATGACTCATTACATCATGTCTAACCTCTTTCTCACGAGCCTTTGCAACATCATAATTGATATCCTCAATGTGCTGCTTCATCTCATCAATCATATCCTGAGTGATAACTGGCTTTCCATCCTGTGAAAGACCTAACTCCATCTCAGTTTCTGCAAGGGCAATCCAAAGTCTTCTCCAGGTTGAAAACTTCTTATCCTGTGAAAAGATGTACTGCATCTCCTTGCTTGCATATCTCTCGCTAAGTGGGCTTGTATATCTGCTTGTATCTGACATAAATTAATTCTCCTCTATCAAAATATCAATCGGGAAGACGCACCATCATATATCCCTTCGGGATGGGTGCGTCGTGGTAATAAGGCTCCTCCCATAAATGGGTCCCTCCTTATTACTTCTCATATTCACCACGTATATCTTCAGTTGGTGGCTCCATTGGGTATTCGCCATCGAAGCATCCGTGACAGATTTCGAGACCATCTACCATCTGTGGAAGACGATTGAAGTCAAGGTACGCTAACGAATCGGCTCCGATGATATCCTTTATTTCATCTACTGAATGATTGTAGGCAATAAGCTGCTCGCGACATGGCACATCAGTACCAAAGTAGCAAGGCCACAAAAATGGTGGTGATGAAATACGAACATGTACTTCTGTAGCCCCAGCATCACGAAGCATCTTTACAATACGATCTGATGTAGTGCCTCGTACAATTGAATCATCAATCATGATAATTCGTTTGCCCTTAACTACTTCTTTAAGAGCATTAAGTTTTACCTGTACTGACGACTGTCTGCTTGCCTGCTTAGGCTTTATGAAAGTACGTCCTACATAGCTGTTCTTGATAAATGCTGTTCCGTATGGAATACCTGATTCTAATGAATATCCCTGTGCAGCTGCATTTCCAGATTCTGGAACACCAACTACAAGGTCAGCTTCAACTGGTGAATCCTGTGCCAAGAATCGACCAGCTCTGATACGAGCATCATATACAGACTGCCCATCAATAATACTATCTGGTCTGGCAAAATAGATATATTCGAAAATGCATCTACCATGATTACTCTTATCAATACATCTGCTCTTATCAGATTTGATACCAAACTCAGGTGAAATAGTTACGATTTCTCCTGGCTCTACATCTCTGATGTATTCAGCACCGATTGTATCAAGAGCACATGTCTCTGATGCAATTACATATGCATTATCACGTTTTCCAATGCAAAGTGGTCTGAATCCCTGAGGATCACGGGCAGCAATAAGCTTTCTAGGTGACATAACAACAAGTGAATATGCTCCTTTGATTTTGTCACAAGCTCTTGCAACCGCTTCCTCAACTGTTGCACTTTTTAAACGCTCTCTTGCAATAAGATATGCGATTGTTTCTGAATCGATTGTTGTTTGGAAAATGGCACCTGTCATAGAAAGCTCATCTCTAAGCTCCTCTGCATTGATTAGGTTACCATTGTGGGCCATTCCAAGAATACCCTTTATATAAGATAAAACAAGTGGCTGTGCGTTCTCTCTTGTAGAAGAGCCTGCTGTAGAATAACGAGTATGTCCTACACCAATATCTCCGTGCATGCCCTCAAGTATTTCCTGATTGAATACTTCATTTACTAATCCCATATCTTTGTGAAGGGCAAAATTGCGTTTTGGACCATTAGTGTCAGATACTGCAATACCACAACTCTCCTGTCCTCTGTGCTGCAAGGCAAAAAGGCCATAATAAATCGAGGAGGCAACATCTCCACCGTCAAAATCGTACATAGCAAAGACGCCGCACTCCTCGTGCAAATCGTCCCATGGCATGTCCTTTACTTTCAAATCTGTCATAAAATCTCCTAATACATAATCTACGCTATAAGGTATTTTACACTTCAAGTGCTTTGCCAGTTAATAGCTTGTAAGCTTCAAGATATTTGTCGATTGTCTTATCGATAACATCCTGTGGAAGAAGGTAATCTGAATCTGGATTAGCCTTAAGCCAATCACGTACGAACTGCTTATCAAATGATGGCTGTCCATGACCTGCTTCATAACCCTCAAGTGGCCAGAAACGTGAGCTATCTGGAGTAAGCATCTCATCTGCTAAAACAATGTTACCATCCTCATCAAGACCGAACTCAAACTTTGTATCAGCAATAATAATGCCCTTAGTAAGTGCATAATCTGCACACTTCTTATAAAGAGCGATTGTGTTATCACGAAGTGCAGTTGCGTATTCTAAGCCATGACCAGGGAATTCCTTTTCAAGAACTTCAATGGAACGCTCGAAAGAGATATTTTCATCATGATCACCAATTTCAGCTTTAGTAGAAGGAGTATAGATAGGTTCAGGAAGTTTATCTGATTCCTTTAACCCTTCTGGAAGTTTAATGCCACAAACAGTACCGTTCTCTTTGTAGCTGGCCCATCCAGAGCCTGTGATGTAACCACGTACGATGCACTCGATTGGAAGCATTGTAAGCTTCTTGCACATCATTGACTTGCCCTTATACTCATCGTTCTGGAAGAACTCTGGCATGTCTTTTACATCAGTTGAAAGCATGTGATTTGGAACAATGTCTTTTGTAAGTTCAAACCAGAACTTAGACATCTGTGTAAGCACTGCACCCTTGTTGACAATTTTGTTTTTGAGAATTACATCGAATGCAGATATACGATCTGTTGCTACCATAATAATGCTATCGCCATTATCGTATACTTCTCTTACTTTTCCTTCTTTAATTGGTTTCATAATCAAATCCTCTCTCTTTTTATTCTATTTTATTTATAATCATGTCGCCCCCTGAGGGGGCTAATGACTACTTTCTAACTAAAAGTGACTTTCCAGTCATCTCCTTTGGCTGCTCAAGACCCATGATCTCGATAAGTGTAGGAGCGATATCACAAAGAGCACCGCCCTCGCGGAGTGTATAGTCACTATCGTAGTTAACTAAGATAAATGGAACAGGATTTGTTGTGTGAGCTGTGTGTGGCTCTCCTGTCTCATAATCAATCATCTTTTCTGCATTACCGTGGTCAGCACAGATGAATAATGCTCCATCCATCTCCTTAACTGCCTCTACGGCTTCACCTACAAGTGAGTCAACACGCTCTACAGCTGCAACAGCTGCCTCTATGACGCCAGTATGACCAACCATGTCTGGGTTAGCAAAGTTGATAACGATAACATCGTACTTGTTAGACTTAATAGCATCTACAAGCTTTGCTCCAACCTCTGGTGCCGACATTTCAGGCTTAAGGTCATATGTAGCTACATCCTTTGGAGAGTTTACAAGGATTCTTTCCTCGTCCTTGTTAGGCTCCTCAACACCACCGTTGAAGAAGAATGTAACGTGTGCGTATTTTTCTGTCTCAGCAAGTCTAAGCTGCTTTAAACCATTGTTAGCTAAGAACTCACCGAATGTATTTGAAATGCTCTCCTTTTCGAAAGCAATGTGCTTGTTAGGGATTGTCTCATCGTAATCCTTGAAGCAAGCATAATAGAGATTTAAGAACTCTCTATCGAAGCCTGTGAACTTGTCATCACAGAATGCTCTAGTAATTTCACGAGCACGGTCTGGACGGAAGTTAAAGAATACAACTGAATCGCCATTCTTAACAACTGAAAGAGGCTTTCCATCAGCATCTGTAATAACTGTAGGAAGAACGAACTCATCAGTTACACCATCATCATAAGATGCCTGCATAGCATCAGGTACTGAAGTAGCCTGAACGCCTTCACCCTTAACAAGTGAATTGTAAGCCTTCTCAACACGATCCCAGTTGTTATCACGGTCCATTGCGTAGTAACGACCAGAAAGTGATGCAATCTTACCAACTCCGATTTCGTCCATCTTTGACTGAAGTGCTGCTAAGAAATCCTTACCAGAAGCTGGTGGAGTATCACGTCCATCAAGGAATGCGTGAACGAATACATTTGTAAGGCCGTTCTTCTTGCACATCTCAAGCATACCGTAAAGGTGCTCGATGTGGCTATGTACACCACCGTCTGAAAGAAGACCCCAAAGATGAATGTCTCCGCCAGTCTTTTTAGCATTGTCGATAGCTTCAAGTAAAACCTTGTTCTCGAAGAACTCGCCGTCATTGATAGCTTTTGTAATACGTGTTAAATCCTGGTAAATAATGCGGCCTGCGCCGATGTTCATATGTCCAACTTCTGAGTTACCCATCTGTCCGTCTGGAAGTCCAACAAACATTCCAGATGCTTGACCTGCTACGAATGGACATTCAGCCATAAGTTTGTCCATAACAGGTGTCTTTGCCATTGCAATGGCATTTCCCTTTGGATTGTCATTAAGACCATATCCATCGAGAACCATAAGTACTACAGGTTTCTTACTCATAGTAAATCCTCCTTATATCTGGCAAACGCCAGAAAAAACTATTTATTTTTTACTAATACGTCCGTCCTTATCAATCTTTGCTGATGATGATAAGGAATTCAGACCATCTATGATATTGCTGTAAGCCATATCTTCTGAACCAAGCAGGCTTGTAACTCCTGCGTTAAAATTACATGGAATAAAGTAAGAATCTACACTTCCATCTTGTTTTATACGAATCTGTGCTAATCCTGTATCGTATGATGTTGGCATGTTGCTGGTTGTAGAGAACCAATAGTTGCCCAAGCTGTAGTAGATAGGAACATCATCCATATACTCAATTGTTTGAAGGCAATGTGTATGCCCTCCTATTATTACATCTGCACCAGCCTCCACAAATGCTCGAGCAAGTGCCATCTGATCACCACCATAATTGGCAGTGCCTTCTGTACCCCAATGAGGAAAAACAATAACATAATCTGCATTTGCTTTCGCCTCTGATATAGTTTCACAAAAAGCTTCCGGGTGCAAGCATTTCATAACACCTGGCGTAACGCCTGTAGCTTCCTTTGTGTAATTAAGAGTTCTTTCTATTTGAGTAGCTGCCACAATGGCTATCTTTCTGCCACCGACAATAAAGTATATCGGCTTTTTGGCTTCCTCAAGATTAACTCCGGCCCCTACATAAGGAATGCCTTGTAAATTTAGGGTATTTAATGTATCTAAAAATCCAATTTCATCATAGTCATAGACATGATTGTTGGCCACACTAACTGCGTCAACTCCAAGCTCTTCGAGCAAAGAAACTCGACTTGGATCTGCTTTAAATGTATATGCCTTTCCAGCAAGAGGAGCCCCTCTATTTGTATAGGCAAACTCATTATTAACAAGAAGAATATCAGCTTCTCGCATTTCTTCTAACAAATCTGCCGAAAAGCAATCTTCTATTCCATTAATTTGGCTGTCCATAAATTCTGTTGTAGCTATTCCTTCTGCAAATGACAAATCGCCGGTAAAATCAAGAACTATGTCTCCATAGACTGGCTTATCTATTACGTATGTTTTGTCATAGGAATAACTCTGCAAGCCTGTATCCATACAATACTCGTACCAAAGTACATGAATACTCTTGCCAGTAAGTTGATACCAAATTTCTGGCGTTTGGAAATTTGCATAACTTGCAATTTCCTCTATTACATCCTCACCATATTCAGATGTAATCATCGCAAGAAAAGACTCGTCTATAGGATGACCTCCTATAAACTCGATTGTACTATTGTTTAAAATCGTATCCCACGCGTCCGTCAAATCCGCAATCTCAATGATTTCCGGCTCGCTAGCTTCAAGATTTACGGTATCAACCTCAATTGTTTTGTGTCCGCATCCTGTTAGTAAAGAGATAACAACCGTAACTATCGCTATGCAAAAGTTACATTTCTTCATTAATCTGTGCCTTTACTCGGACAACAGCCTCCATAGCGCCTTCATAACCCGAATCAGCCGCCATTTCATAATACGACAAAGCTGTTTCCAAATTCCTCTCAACCCCGTACCCGTTTTCATAAAGAAAACCTAAATTAACCTGAGCAATTGCATAACCCTGCAATGCTGCAAGCTTTTGGTAATAAACTGCCGATGCAAAATCTACATCTACACCAAATCCATTGTAATACATGTAACCAATCTGGTTAAGTGCTGGTGCGTAGTCTGCATCTGCCGCGATAAGATAATACTCCATCGCTTTTTCATAATCTCTATCTACATCTAAGCCATTTTCATAAATCTGGCCTAGGTAATAGCTAGCCTTAGCATAGCCGTTGTCAGAAGCAGCTGTAAAATACTCGATAGCCTTTTCTGTATCTGCTTCTACTCCATTGCCTTCTACGTAAAGAAGACCAACTGCTGTATTCGCAAGATTGATAGCATATTGATCTGCTAAATCTGTGCTGTCTGATTTGGTAACTCTTGAATAGTAATCAAAAGCCTTTTTGTAATCCTGAGCAATGCCAATACCATGCTCATATGCATAACCTAGATAGTATGTACCATCTATATCTCCGGCAATCTGTGCCTTGTATATGTAATCGTAAGCTTCTTCTGCTTTTTCTTCGTCTTCTGTGGATATTTCTACTTCTTCTGATTCTTCTGTGTCAGTGATATCGATATCCTCATCAGATTCATCAGTGAAAAATGCTTCTGGTAATGAAGCCATTATAACTCTGGCCTTGCCAACGTAAGCATTATCTGAGCCACCCTCAATGGCAGTATCAAAAAGCTCCTCTGCTTTTTCTAAATCCTGCTCAACACCTGTGCCTGTTAAATAGAAATAACCAAGTGCACATGTACCGTCAACATTTCCTGAATCAGATGCCATTTGATACCAGGAAATTGCCTCAGCAAAATCCTGCTTAACATCCTCTGTGCCGTACTCTAGCATACGGCCAAGCATAACCTGTGCGTCAGTGTCGTCCTCATATGCAAGAACTTCAAGCTCACTATATGAAAGAACTGTGTAGTCCTCAACTTCCACGTCGTCAAATGCGACCTGTTCAGTAGTATCTACTGTATCCTCTACTTCCTCTTCCTCTTTCTTGCCGCAGGCAATAAGTGAAAGTGAGCAAAGGCCTAGCATAAAGTATAAACGAAATTTTCGTTTCATAAATTCCTCCAAGGACAAAACGTCCATCAGCGCAAATTATATCATAAAATGAACTTATTTAAAACAAAAATAGCGCACCAGAAACTGGTGCGCATGTAAAACTTTAGGAGTTTTTACTACTTATAATTGACAATTTCAACAAAGTCTTTCCTAAAACCCGATTTTATTAAGCATTAACGATTTTACCGAAGTCTGGCTTAAGTGAAGCACCGCCGATAAGACCACCATCAATGTTTGGCTTGCTAAGAAGCTCAGCTGCGTTAGAAGCATTCATAGATCCGCCGTACTGAATACGAACAGCCTCTGCTGTAGCACCATCATAAAGCTTAGCAATAAGCTCACGGATGAATGCACAAACTTCTTCTGCCTGATCAGCTGTAGCTGTCTCACCTGTACCGATAGCCCAGATTGGCTCGTAAGCGATAACAAGGTTCTTTACCTGGTCAGCTGTAACGCCTGAAAGATCCCAAGTAATCTGACGCTCGATCCACTCCTTGTATGTGCCAGCCTTGCGAAGTGCAAGTGACTCACCACAGCAAAGGATTGGTGTAAGACCAGCAGCAAATGCCTTCTTAACCTTAGCGTTGATAAGAATATCATTCTCACCAAAGATGTCACGTCTCTCAGAGTGACCCATGATAACGTACTTAACACCAGCATCTACAAGCATAGGAGCTGAAATCTCGCCTGTGAAAGCACCCTTATCCTCAATGTAGAAGTTCTCAGCACCAACGTTTACGTTTGTGCCCTTTACAGCCTCTACTACAGGAACGATATCGATTGCAGGTACGCAATATACTACGTCTACATCATCGTTCTTTACTAAATCCTTAAGCTCAGCAACAAGCTTTACAGCCTCAGAAGGTGTCATGTTCATCTTCCAGTTGCCGGCAATAATTCTTCTTCTTGCCATTTTAATTTCCTCTTTTCTTATTTATCATCTGCTGCGTAAACGCCTGGAAGCTCCTTACCCTCAAGGAACTCAAGTGATGCTCCACCACCTGTAGAGATGTGGCTCATCTTGTCAGCGAATCCCATCTGGTTAACAGCTGCTGCTGAATCACCACCACCGATGATTGTTGTAGCATCTGTCTCAGCAAGTGCCTTAGCAACTGCTTCTGTACCTACAGCAAGTGCTGGGTTCTCGAAAAGACCCATTGGTCCGTTCCAAAGAACTGTCTTAGCTGTCTTAACCTTCTCAGAGAAAAGAGCAACTGTCTTAGGTCCGATATCGCAACCCTCTCTGTCAGCTGGCATGTTCTCTGTATCATATGTCTCGCACTCTACTGGAGCGTCGATTGGATCTGGGAAGCCTGCGATTGTAACAGCATCAAGTGGAAGGAGAATTTCCTTGCCCATGCTCTTAGCCTTCTCAAGCATTTCCTTACAGTAATCAAGCTTTGTATCGTCGCAAAGTGACTTACCGATTTCGTAACCCATAGCCTTCTGGAATGTGTAAGACATACCACCACCGATGATAAGTGTGTCACACTTCTCAAGAAGGTTGTTGATAACGTTAAGCTTATCAGCTACCTTTGCACCACCAAGAATTGCTACGAATGGACGTACAGGATTCTCAACAGCGTTGCCAAGGAAGTCGATTTCCTTCTGCATAAGGTATCCAACTACGTTTGAACCACCCTTAGCTGTGATGAACTTTGTAACACCAGCTACAGAAGCGTGAGCTCTGTGTGATGAACCGAAAGCATCGCATACATAATCATCTGCAAGATCAGCAAGCTCCTTAGAGAATGCCTCACCGTTCTTTGTCTCTTCCTCGCCACGGAAACGAGTATTCTGAAGAAGAACTACATCTCCTTCCTTCATAGCCTCAACTGCCTTTGTAGCAGCTTCGCCTGTTACGTTGTAATCAGAAACGAATGTTACTTCCTTACCAAGCTTCTCTGAAAGACGCTTTGCAACTGGAGCAAGTGACTCGCCCTCGTTAGGACCATTCTTTACCTTTCCAAGATGTGAGCAAAGAATAACCTTTCCACCATCAGCAATAAGCTTGTTGATTGTAGGAAGAGCTGCCTTGATACGTGTATCATCTGTGATTTCACCAGCCTTAAGAGGTACGTTGAAATCGCAACGAACAAGTACACGACGACCCTTAACATTAATGTCATCTACTGTCTTCTTATTTAATGCCATAATTTTATCCTCCATATAATTAAAAACAGCCCAGTCCATAATAGGACTGGACTGTTGAAACCTAAAAATTAGGATATTTGCTCATAGGCAAGGCGCATAAGCGAAGCTGTACTAAGTACTGCAAGCGAAATGCAACGACGCATATGAGTAAATAGACAATTTTTATGCTAACTCTGAGAAGTACTTAATAGTACGAACCATCTGAGATGTGTAGCTGTTCTCGTTATCATACCAAGAAACAACCTGTACTTCGTACTGATCATCAGAAACCTTAGAAACCATTGTCTGTGTAGCATCGAAGAGAGAACCAAATCTCATACCTACGATATCTGAAGAAACGATTTCATCCTCGTTGTAACCGAATGACTCGTTAGCTGCTGCCTTCATAGCTGCGTTGATACCCTCAACTGTAACGTCCTTCTTGTTTACAACTGCTGTAAGGATTGTTGTAGAACCTGTTGGTGTAGGAACACGCTGAGCAGATCCGATAAGCTTTCCGTTAAGCTCTGGGATAACAAGACCGATAGCCTTTGCTGCACCTGTTGAGTTAGGAACGATGTTAACTGCTGCTGCACGTGAACGACGAAGATCACCCTTTCTCTGTGGGCCATCAAGTGTCATCTGATCACCTGTGTAAGCGTGGATTGTTACCATGATACCAGACTGGATTGGAGCGTACTTGTTAAGTGCGTCAGCCATTGGTGCTAAGCAGTTTGTTGTACATGAAGCTGCTGAAATGATTGTATCAGAAGCCTTAAGTGTCTCATGGTTTGTATTGTAAACGATTGTAGGAAGATCGTTTCCTGCTGGTGCAGAGATAACAACCTTTCTAGCACCTGCATTGATATGAGCCTGTGCCTTTTCCTTTGATGTGTAGAATCCTGAGCACTCAAGAACTACGTCAACCTTAAGGTCACCCCATGGGCAATTGTTTGCATCTGGGAATGCATAGATCTTGATTTCCTTACCGCAAACGATGATTGAATCATCTGTGCAAGAAACCTCATCTGCATGCTCATACTTTCCCTGTGATGAATCATACTTTAAAAGATGTGCTAACATCTTTGGGCTAGTTAAGTCGTTGATTGCTACTACTTCGTAACCTTCTGCTCCGAACATCTGACGGAATGCAAGACGTCCGATACGGCCAAAACCGTTGATTGCTACTCTTACTGCCATTTTTAAATCCTCCTAAAGATTCTTTTAAAATTTTCTTTGAAGCTCTCAAAGAGCCCCGTATGCACTTTATTTTATACAACATCAATCTATAATTCAACCCCAAATTGAAATATTGTTAAAATTTTCTCAATGTACTTATATTATTTGTATTTTCAAACAATATTTCTTGCGCCTGCCAGTATCATCAATTAATATTTAGTTACTTATACAAAGGAGGCTACAACAATGTTTTGGGACAATCACATGCACTGTAATTTTTCAGGAGACTCCGACGCTTCTCCTATTGATATGATAAACTCTGCAAAATCAAAAGGCCTGCTAGGTATTACTTTTACAGACCATTTAGATATCGACTATCCTAAGCAGTTTGGATTCTTCGATTTAGATTTAGAGAACTACTATCCTACCCTGCACAAACTTGCCAAGCAGGAATCAACTGATAAATTTACCATATTGAATGGACTAGAGGTTGGCATTCAGCCACATGTTGCTGATAAATGCAATGAAGCTGTTAATGCTCATCCATATGACTTCATAATAGGAAGTACTCACCTTGTGGATAAATGGGACCCATACTTCGACAGCTTTTGGGAACGTGATACAGAAAGCGCTTTGCTAAACCGCTATTACGAATCTATTCTTGAGAACATTACCGCATTTACGAATTTTGATACAGTTGGTCATTTGGATTACGCATTTAGATATGCACGTAACCAGGAGACAAAGCACAACACACATCAACCATATGCAGAAATCATTGATGCCATCCTTCAGCAAATTATAAAGCTAGATAAGGCATTGGAGGTAAACACTGCCGCATTCAGAAAAGGAATGGGTGCTCCCAATCCTGCTCCATCTATTATCAAAAGATACAAAGAATTGGGCGGTAAAATGATTACACTCGGTGCCGACGCACATACTCCTGAGGATGTTGCTGCAGATTTTGATAAGCTACCTGACTTATTAAATGATTGTGGCTTCCATGAATATTATGTATTTAAAAACAGAAAGCCTGAAGCTTATCCATTGAGATAAAGCTTCAGGCTTTTTCTTAATCGTTATCTAATTTTAAAAGAGAATTAACAAGTTCCTCGCAAATTTCCAACTCTGACTTACCATCAGTTTCAATTATGATATCAGCTGCAGCAACATATTTCTCTCTTCTTTTAAGCATCAACTCTTCTATAAATTCAACGCTCTTATTATTTTCGATAAGAGGTCTATCGTGGCTATCCTTTACTCTCTCAAGGATTGTCTCTGGCTTTGCGGTTAAAAGAACAACACGTCCATTCTTCTTCATTTCCTGAACATTTACATCACGCATTGGTGTACCACCACCACATGAAATTACAACATTACGCTTTGACTGCATTTCCTTCAACAGGTTTGTCTCGGCATTTCTGAAGTGCTCTTCTCCATATACCTCAAAAATATCAGAAATAGACATGCCCTCTCTATCAGAAATAACCTGATCCATCTCTACCACTTCCATGGCAAAGCATGTGCTCAAATAATCAGAGATTGTAGTTTTACCTGCTCCCATAAATCCAATAAGTACAATATTGTAATTGAACAAGTGTCTAGCTTGAATACGCTTAGCATTTTTTACAATCGAACTGTAAATGTCCTTTACTTCCTTGCCGTGACGTTTCCCTTCCAAGCTCTTGTCTAACCAGCGGTCTCTTTTTTCGTCCTGTTCTGGCTGTAAAATCTGTAAACCATTCTCTTCTTTGTATGCCATAATTTCCTCAACAATGGCATTTCTCATAAGCAGTGCATTAAGAATAATTTCGTCGTTCTGAGCAAGATGCTCTCTTAACATTTTGAGCTGTTCCATGTCTTATTCCCCTTTGATACTTTGTTTTGAATAGTATCATACTAAAAAATCAGACAGAAAGAAACCACTTTTTCCTTCTGTCTGATAAATAAATTTTAGATTAAATTAATAAGGAAGTTAAATCTTAAAGAAAATCATGTCTCTCAAGAACCTTGATAATATCACGACCTTCTTCTGTACCTTCGATAATACGACGAGCACGCTTAGAATCACCAATATTGTAAATCTCAACATTTGTGTCTTCAAATGCAGTATTTAACTCATCGATGATAGGTGTGTTAGAGCGCATACCAAGGCAGATGAATCCTAAATCAAAGTCAATGTTTTCGATTTCGCCTTCTGGATTCTTAACGATAAACTTGTCGTTGCATACTTCCTGAAGTGCTGTATTTGTCATCTGACGAACATTGTACTTAGCCATCTTTGCAGCTGTATCGCACTTTGTGATTGGATCAAGTCCGTTACCAATAATAGGTAACATCTCGATGATAGTAACTTCAGCACCTCTTTCTGTGAAGTATTCCATAACATCAAGACCTACAGCACCGCCACCAACAACAGCAACCTTCTTACCTGTCATATCCGCTGGATATGTATCAAGACGCTCAATCATCTTAATAACTGTAGCTACATTTGAATCATCCTTATCAACAAGGTCTAATAATCCCTTGATAGGTGGTAATGTAGGGTTTGAACCTGTAGCATTTACGATGATATCAGGATTCAAGCTCTTAATCTGATCAACTGTAGTATCGTTGTTCTTAAATATGAAGAGATTTCTTAATTTGCTAGCACGGTTAATCATGTACTTAGGGAAATCAGCAAGTCTCTTCTTGTCAGGAATCTTTGAAATCTGAACAGAAAGACCGCCAAGCTCTGCCTTCTTCTCAAGAAGGAATGTTGTACATCCAACCTCTGCAGCTGTACAAGCAGCTTCAAGACCTGCTGTACCACCACCGATAACTACAACGTTGCAAGGCTTGTTAACCTTTCTCTTGTAGTATTCGTCATTAGCGTTAACAGCTGGGTTTACTGTACAACGAATTGGAAGGTTAAGACCAATTCTGTGGCCTGCACAACCTACGTTACATGAAATACACTTACGAAGCTCATCCTCACGGTTGAACTCTACTTTATTTACCCAGTTAGGATCTGCGATAAGACCACGGCCCATACCGATGATATCAGCATCTCCTCTTTCAAGAATTTCCTCAGCGACCTTAGGATCACGAATATTTCCCATTGTCACACATGGCTTGCCATATTTTTCCTTAACAGCCTTTGCCATGTATGAACGCCATCCATCTGGAAGATAGTTTGCATCAATCTGGAACTGAATAGAACTATTAAGACCAGCAGAAACGTCAAATACGTCTACTTCTTCCTGGAAGTACTGTAAATACTCAATTGCGTCCTCTAGTGTGTTTCCTCCCTCAACAAACTCATCAGCACTAATACGGACAAAAATTGGGAAGAATGGTCCTACCTGCTTTCTTACTTCTTCTACAACAAGCTTTGTAAATCTAGCGCGATTCTCTGGTGATCCGCCAAACTCATCTGTACGCTTGTTAGTAGTAGGTGAAAGGAACTGGCTCAAAAGATATGAGTGACCAGCATGAATTTCAACACAGTCAAAACCGGCTGTCTGTGCACGCTTTGCTGCCTCACCATATTTCTTTACAATATTGTAGATTTCTTCCTTCTCAAGCGGACGTGGAATCTCTCCGCCTGCCTTTGAAGGGATATCTGATGCAGATACAGGCTGCTCTCCTGTACGAGCAGAAACAGCTGATGCACCAGCGTGGTTAATCTGAATACCTACACAAGCGCCATGCTTATGCATTCTCTCTGTAAAGTAATACAAACGTGGAATGAAATTGTCATGATCGATTCGAAGCTGGGTTGTACCATTAGAACCCTGTGGTGAAAAGACACTAGCATTTTCAACCATTAATAATCCTGTACCACCCTTAGCTCTCTGCTCATAGTAATCAATATGAACAAATGTCATCTCGCCATTCTGATCACCGTAGTTAGTTCCCATTGGTGTCATCATGATACGATTCTTAAGTGTCATACGACGAATTGTAAGTGGTTCAAAAATGTGTGGATACTTATTTCTCATTATAGAATGCTCCTATTTACAAACAAAATTTACGTGATAAGAGCTGTCAAGATGAAAAGCGGGCATGCTTTCCTTTTTTATAAGAAAAGTATAATCCCGCTTTAATATCAAAATCCAATTCATTTTTTGTAATTAATTAGTGCATAGAATGTACCAATATGAAGTCAATCATACGTTTTACGGCAGGCATCTGATATCTTCCTTTCATATATGCCATATAAACAGTGTGTGAAAGACTATATTCTGTGGAAAGCTTCTTTATTATAACGTCATCTCTGTGAATACTATCTACATCCGCAACAAGGGCTATTCCAAAGTTAGCTGCAACAAGGGCTGCTATACCATTTTCATCAGGTGATTCACAGATAAAGTTAGGCTCAACCTTATTCTGCAAAAAGAAGTCCCTGGTCAAACGACCTAAGCCTGATTTGCGTGTGTACCCCAAAACAGGATATTCTTCAAAGATTGATGCATCCACTGTATCGTTTTCTGCTAATGGGTGTCCCTTAGGAATGATTACTACAAGTTCCTGTTGTAATATAGGAATAAACTTTATATTTGGCTCATCCTTCACAAAGGAACCAAATATAATATCGTAGTTACCCGACTTTAAACCTTCTATATTTTTAGAAGTGATATCCTGATGGAAATTGAATGTTACTTCGCTATTTTTATCTTCTAATAGGAAAGCTCTACAAACATTCGGAATAAACGAACCAGCAAGTGGAGCCACATATGCTAAATCAATATGCCCTCCTGAACCTGTCAATTGATGCATTTTTCGATCAGCCAAGTTGATTTCATTTAGAATTCTATCAACGTGCTCGTAAAAAATATCTCCTGTTTTGGTCAGAACTACGTTTCGTCCAGTTCTTTCAAATAAGACTACTCCCAGCTCTGATTCAAGGGCATTTATTGAGCGGCTAAGGGATGGTTCTGATATATGAAGCTTTTCTGCAGCCTGATTGAAATGCTGTAATCTAGCGGCCTCATAAAAATACATCATTTGATTTAGAGTCATAGTTCTCCTCTCTCCGTTTTGCACAATATAATTGTTGTATTTTTATTACTTATTATCAATTTTACCACAATTGATAGCTAAAAGCTATTAATAATATGCAATAGAAGTATTGGAATTATACAGTAATACACATTAAAATATATGTATAAAGACTGTTAAGATTTTAACAAAGGGCATGCAAAATCTTAAAGAATTTATGGAGGAATTAAAATTATGGCAGAAAGAATTACAGGACACACAGAGCTTATCGGACTTATGGCTTATCCAATCAGACACTCAAGCTCACCAGCTATGCACAATGAAGCATTTGCATATCTTGGTCTCGATTATGCTTATCTCGCATTTGAGGTAGATAATAGCACACTCGAGGATGCTGTAAAAGGTATCAGAGCACTTAAGCTTGTAGGCTCAAACGTTTCTATGCCTAACAAGACTGTAGTAGGTAAGTATCTTGATAAGTTATCTCCTGCTGCTGAGCTTTGCGGAGCTGTAAACACAATCGTAAATGAGAACGGTGTTCTTACAGGTCACATCACAGACGGTATCGGTTACATGCAGTCACTTAAGGACTACGATATCGATGTTATCGGAAAGAAAATGACAATCGTTGGTTGCGGCGGTGCTGGTACTGCTATCCAGATCCAGGCTGCACTTGATGGCGTTAAAGAAATGTCTATCTTCAACGTAAAGGATGCTTTCTGGGATAACGCTCAGGAAACAGTTAACAAAATCAACGAGAGAACAAACTGCAAGGCTACACTTTATGACTTAGCAGACCTTGATGCTCTTAGAAGAGAAATCGCTGATTCTTACCTTCTTGCAAACGCAACAGGTATGGGTATGAAGCCACTTGAAGGACAGACATGGTTACCAGATACTTCATATCTTCGTCCAGACCTTATCGTAACTGATACAGTTTACGCACCAGCTAAGACAAAGTTCCTTGAGATGGCTGAGGAAGTTGGATGTAAGAGAATGAACGGTTTTGGAATGATGTTATTCCAGGGCGCTGCAGCATTCAAGCTTTGGACAGGCAAAGAAATGCCAATCGAACACATGAAAGAAGTACTTGGAATTAAGTACGAGTAAATTTAAGGAGAAAAATATGAACAAGAAATATTTTCCAGCAGCTTTAATTCTTTATTTGAATTACTTTATTCACGGAGTTGGTTGCTCAATCTTAGGACAATCAGTAATTAAGGAAGCTCTTGCAACAAGTTGGGGCGTAGAGGTAATGTCAATCACTGCTATTTCAGCAGCACTTGGTCTTGGTAGACTTATTGCTCTTCCATTCGCTGGACCTCTTTCTGATAAGTTAGGTCGTCGTATTTCAGTTATGATCGGTGGAGCTTCATATGCTATCTACCTCATCGGTCTTGCTATGGCATTCAATGCTGGCGTTAACGGTGGTTATCAGATTGCTTACGTATGTGCTATCGTTGGTGGTATTGCAAACTCATTCCTTGATACTGGTATTTACCCAGCTGTTGCTGAGATTATCAGCGATGCTCCTGGTGTAGCTACAATGGGAATTAAGTTCTTTATCGCTATTTCACAGATGTTACTTCCATTCTTCCTTGGAATGACAGTTGCAACAAACGCAGCAGGTCTTGTTTCTTACAACAGACTCTTCTATGTTTGCGGCGTTGCTTACATCGTATTACTTGTACTTATCCTTATCCTTCCACTTCCAGATTCAGATGCAGCTGCAGCTGAAAAGAAGGAAGGTCTTATCGATAGCTTAAAGCACACTCACTTCTCTATCGAGTCAGTTGCTATGATTCTTATCGGTTTCACATGTACAGGTACATTCCAGTTATGGCTTAACTGTGCACAGAACTTTGCTAAGACAAATGTTGGTTGGGAAGATCCTTCAATCATGCAGACATACTACTCAATGGGTACAATCCTTGCTCTTATCGTTACTGCTCTTCTTACACGTAAGATTAAGGACGTTCGTTTCATCGTTGCATACCCAGTTATCTGCCTTGTAACATTGATTTTAGTTCTTTCAGCTCCTTCAGTTGGATTATGTAAGGTTGCAGCATTCGTTATCGGTTGGGCTGGTGCCGGCGGACTTCTTCAGATTGCTACATCAGTATGTAACATGCTCTTCCCTAAGATTAAGGGTACAGTTACAGCACTTGTAATGATTGCTTCATCACTTTGCAACTACACTATCCTTACAGCTGCTTCACAGATGACACCATCAGGCGTTATGGTTATGAACATTGTACTTACAGCTGTTGGCGTATTACTTGGATTATTTGTAAATCTTAGATACACTAAGATGGTAGAGGCAAATTCATAAAACAGAGGAAAATAATATGAATACAGTAAAAGTTAGAAATGTTGTTATTGGCGAAGGTGTACCAAAGATTTGCGTTCCCATCGTTGGAAAAACAAAAGAAGACATCCTCGCAGCAGCTGCTTCATTCAACGGCGTTGCACATGATGTAGTTGAATGGCGTGTTGACTGGTTTGATGATGTATTTGATTTTTCAAAGGTTGAGGACGTTCTTAAGGATTTAAGAGCTGCTCTTGGTGACACACCTCTCCTCTTCACTTTCAGAACAAGCAACGAAGGTGGAGAAAAATCTATCGAGAAAGATGCTTACGCTACACTTAATAAGAATGCAGCTGCAACTGGTATGGTAGATTTAGTTGATGTAGAAGTTTTCACAGGTGATGATATTGTTAAGGATATTGTTGCTAGTGCTCATGCAAACGGAGTAAAGGTTGTAGCTTCTAATCATGACTTCGACAAGACTCCTGACAAGGACGATATCGTTTCTCGTCTTCGTAAAATGCAGGAACTTGGCGCAGATATCCCAAAGATTGCTGTTATGCCTACTTGCAAAAAGGATGTAGTTACACTCCTTGCTGCAACAGAAGAAATGGCAAGCAATTATGCAGATTGTCCAATCATCACAATGTCTATGGCAGGCACAGGACTTGTTAGCCGTCTTTGCGGCGAAGCATTCGGCTCTGCTCTCACATTCGGTGCTGTTGGAAAGGCTTCTGCACCAGGCCAGATGAACGCATCAGACCTTTCTACAATACTTAATCTTATACATGGTTCAATGTAATTATTAAGTCTTATAAGGGCGGTTTGTGCTTAGCACAAATTGCCCTTTAATTTTAAGAATTTAGTGTAAATATTCTGAATTATTTTAACTTTACTTTGCTAAAGTATTTCATAATGTTTATACTTATATCATACAAACTAGCCAAAGGGGTACCATTATATGACTGGAATCAAACGTATTTTTTTCTTTGTAGATGAATACCTTGAAGAATTCATCATGGTCGTTCTTCTTATTGCAATGAGTGTCATTATGGGCATTCAGATTTTCTGCCGCTACATTCTAGGCGCTTCTCTCTCTTGGTCAGAAGAAATCACTAGATATCTATTTATCTGGTCAGCATTTTTCAGTGTAAGCTTATGCACCAAAAAATGTATTTCAATTAAAATCGACCAGTTCATCCGAAATCTCAAGCCAAGAAAAAAGGCATCCGTTAAAGTATTAAATCTTACAGTAGAATTTGTTTTCTTTGTATATTTAATACCTTTTGCCTACAGATACCTTATGGCAACTATAGAAAGCGGTCAGGTTTCTCCTGCCTGCGGAATTCCTATGTATTACGTACAGTCAGCTCCACTTGTGTGCTTCACACTATGTGCTATCCGAATCTTGGAAAGATGGTTTTTAGAGTGGCATAATGTCATCCATCAGGAAGAGCTCAAGGATTGGCCATCTCACTTGGCAGAGCTTGAAAGACGTGCAAATCTCAAGAATTCTATGAGTAATCTCCTTTCACAGGAAAACTTTAATAAAGAAATACTCGAACATGACAATACCAGCAACAAGGAAGGAGGAAATTAAGCATGAGCGCAATCACTGTACTTATTCTTTTTGTAATTTGCTTAATTATAGCCATTCCTGTATCAATCTCACTTGGTATAGTTGCTGTTCTTCCAGGAGCATTTGATCCTTCATTTACTGCAAGTGCAAGCTATGTAATCCGTTCCATGGTGGGCGGTATCGACAGCTTCCCTCTTCTTGCAGTTCCAATGTTTGTTTTATCAGGAATCATTATGGCTCATGGTCAGATTTCCAAAAAGTTATTTGACGTGTTCTCGTATTTTATTGGTAAGAAAACTGCAGGCGTTCCATGTGCTGTAATCATCACATGTCTTTTCTATGGTGCTATTTCCGGTTCTGCACCTGCTACAGTTGCTGCCGTTGGCTCCATGACTATCCCTCTCCTACTTAATATGGGATATGATAAAAAGTTTTCTACAGCAATTGTCGCTGTTGCCGGTGGACTTGGTGTTATCATTCCACCTAGTATTCCTTTTATTATGTATGCAATGGCTTCAGGCGAATCAGTAGGCAACCTGTTTATTGCAGGTATCATTCCTGGAATCCTTATAAGTGCACTTTTAATGCTTTACGCTTACATTCACTGCAAATGCTGTGGTGAAGATAAAGAAAAGATTAACGCTGAAATCGACGCACTTCATGCAAAGGGATTTGGAAAAATCTTCAAAGACAGCTTCTTTGCAATACTTAGTCCAATCATCGTACTTGGATGTATTTATGCCGGCATAGCATCACCTACAGAAGCTGCCGTTATCTCAGTATTTTATGCATTGGTAGTCAGCTTATTTGTTTACAAGACAATTCGCATTTCCGATATATGGAATATTTTTGTGGAAGCAATGAAAACTTACGCACCAATCCTTTTCATTCTTGCTGCATCAACTGCATTCTCACGAGTGCTTACATTAATGCAGGTACCACAGCTTGTAAGCGGATATATTCTGGATAATTTTACAAACAAGATTATCCTTTTACTTGTAATCAACCTATTCCTTCTCATTGTAGGAATGGTTATGGATACAACTCCTGCCATCCTTATTTTATCTCCTATCCTGCTTCCTATAGTTCAGGCTGTAGGCATGGATGGCGTTCACTTCGGTATTATGATGGTTGTTAACCTTGCAATTGGATTTGTAACACCTCCAATTGGTGTAAATCTTTTCGTTGCAAGTTCACTTACAGATGTGCCTGTTATGGATATTGCTAAGAAGGCAATGCCTATGATTTTAATGTTCTTAGTTGCTTTGTTACTTATCACATTCATTCCAGCCATCAGCTTAGTTCTTTTATAAACCGTATCAGGAGAAACAATATGAGATTTAAACAACTACTAGCTTTATCAACATCATTAATGATTGTTTTATCATTTACATCTTGCGGAAAATCCACAGCTGTATCTGAAACCCAGACTTACGCTTGGCCTCTTGGCACATCCAGCCCAGAGGATACAGTCACTCAGATATATGCTGAAAAATTCGCTGAAGAAGTATACGAGCTTAGTGATGGCCAAATGGTTATCCAGGTGTATCCTAACAGCGTTTTAGGTGGCGATAGAGAGTTACTGGAATCCTGCAAAGATGGTGATATTCCTTTTATCGTACAAAACACAGCACCTCAGGTAACATTCCTTCCTGATGTTGCTATATTCGATATGCCATGTCTTTTCAGCACAATCGATGATGTCCGAGAAAAGGTAGATAATCCTGAATTTATGGATAAAATATCAGAAGTTTATGTAGAAGGCGGTTATCAATTACTTGGATACGCTGATCAGGGCTTCAGAGTCATGACTACAAACTCTCCTGTATATTCCCTCTCAGACTTCAAGGGACAAAAAATCAGAACAATGGAAAACTCATATCACTTAGCCTTTTGGAAATGCCTTTCAGCCTCTCCTACTCCAATGACTTTCTCCGAGGTATACATTGGATTACAGCAAGGCACAATTGATGCTCAGGAAAACCCATATGAAGTTATTGTTTCAAACAGATTATATGAGCAGCAGGATTATGTTGTTGAAACCAATCACCTGCCTCATTTAATCTCCCTTGTAGCCAGTGATGAGTTTATGAACACCCTGACACCTGAGCAGCAAGAAATAATTAGTCAGGCTGCTACAATCGCTACAGAATATGCCCGTCAGCAATCTGATGACCGTATTGCATCAAGAATCGCTACTATCGAAGAAAGTGGTACAGAAATCATTCCTCTTTCCGATGATATTCGTGAGCAGATTCGTGAAGCAGCCACACCAGTATATGACAGCATAAAAGAAAATGTAGACCCCGAACTATACGAGATCTACACCAAAGGTATTCTATATTAAATTCCACGCGCCTTGGCCTTTATACGGGTCAAGGTGTTGTCTACGGACTTCTCCGTTTTTCCCAATTTTGCAGCTATTTCTCTATAGTCATAATCCTGCATATATAACTCAAAGACTTGCTTTTCCATAGGAGACAAGGCTTTTTTCAGTCTGTCTATAAGGTCAAGATTTTCCTCTGCTTCGATAACAATCTCGGCAGGATCATCGGTAGTAAATGCAGGCTCTTCTCTCTCCGAGCCATCCTCATCATAAAGTGAAACATAGGCGTTTAATGGCGAATGCTTTTTACGATTGCTGGCCTCGATAGCCTTAATCATCTGGCGATCAATACACATCTGCGCAAAATGGAAGAATGTAACATCCGAGGAAATATCATAGTCGCCAATAGCGCTGAAAAGCCCTATCATTCCCTCTTGAATAAGATCCTCGTTTTCTCCGCCAACCAAAAAGTACTTTTTGGAATTCTTTAAAACGAGAGGCTTATACTTTTCACATATAAAATTCAGGATGGCTTGATCGCCATCCCGATATTTTATGATTAACTCTTCGTCCGATAAATTACTGTATTCTTTGTCTAACGATTTCATAAGCTAAAACTCCACAAGCAACTGATGCATTAAGTGAATCGATATCACCAAACATAGGAATTGATGCAATCATGTCACAGTTCTTTTTAACTAAGTCAGAAACCCCATGTCCTTCATTTCCAATTACAAGACCGATTGAACCTGTAAGATTAAGGTCGTACATTGTTGTGCCACCCATATCGGCACATACAAACCACATTCCCTGCTCCTTGAGCTCTTCCATTGTCTTGCTGATGTTTGTAACCTTTGCTACTGGTGTGTAGTTGATAGCACCAGCTGAAGCCTTTGCAACTGTTGCTGTAAGACCAACTGCTCTGTGCTTTGGAATAACTACGCCGTGAGCACCAACCTGGTTTGCAGTACGAATGATTGCTCCAAGGTTGTGTGGATCCTCGATGTTATCAAGGATGATAAGGAATGGAGCCTCGCCTTTAGCCTTTGCTCTCTCCATGATTTCATCAAGCTCAACATAGTCATAGCTAGCAGCATATGCAAGAACACCCTGATGCTTGCCAGTCTCTGAAAGCTGATCTAAGCGCTCCTTCTTAACAAAGCTGATAACTGTGTCTTTGCTCTTCTTTGCTTCTCTAAGTATTGTCTGGATTGGGCCATCCTTGCAGCCTTCCAAAACAAACAACTTATCGATAGTTTTTCCAGATCTAAAGGCCTCTAATACAGCATTACGGCCTTCTACAATTCTACTTTCTTCCATTTTTCTAAAACCTACGTTTTTGCTACAATCACAATCATTAGATTTCTTCCATCGACTAGAACGTCTCTTCCAGAAACCTAATAGATTGTTATCTGCAAAAACTCACTCTTTCTAATAACTACAATTATAGAATATCCAACTCCACGGCTTCCACACCGCGTGTCACAAGCTCACATATACGGTCCATATCTCCTGTGAGATAAAGGTATCCAAGCACCGCTTCAAAGCCTGTAGCCTCCAGGTAGTCCATTGTGGATGCATTCTTTGCCTTTGTGTGAGGCTTGGAATTGCGGCCACGGCGATACCAGTCAGACTCTGCTTCTGTAAGCTGGTCCATAAGGGCCAATACCATAGCAGCCTGGGTCTGAGCCTTGACTACCTGACTTGCCCTTTGGTGAAGCTTGTTAACGGGCGTATTGCCCTTATTTACAAGGATAGAACGAATGATGATATCAAACACTGCATCGCCAATGTACGCAAGGGTAAGAGGCGAATATGTGCGAATATCCTTTTGTTCTATGCCAAACTGTTCATTAAAATAGCTGTTTAAATCAACTGCCATACTACTCCCTCACGAGTATCCTTAATCTCTACACCTTTTTCTAAAAGCTCTGCTCTGATTGCATCTGCTGTAGCAAAATCCTTTGCTTTCTTTGCTTCTGCACGGCGAGCAATTGCATCATTGATGAATGCCTCAAGCTCTGCATCAACAGATGTTGCATCATCTGCTAAAGCCTTCGCATGTCCAATCAAATCAAGTGATAAAACTTTATCGAAGCTCTCTACAAGAGCAAGCTTTGTTGCATCGTTTGTATCTGCCTTGAGAGCATCATAAAGAACTGTGATAGCCATTGATGTATTTAAGTCGTTTGATACTGCCTCAAGGAACTTTGCCTCGTACTCAGCCTTAACAGCCTCATCAACTGCCCCATCATTCTTGAGCTCTGAAACACGCTTTACAAGCTTGTTGTAAGCCTGAACTGTGTTGTCCAAATTCTCCCAAGAGAATACAAGTGGCTTACGATAGTGTGACTGTAAGCAGAATAATCTGTATACAAGTGGGTCATATCCCTTTTCCTGAAGTACAGAAACTGTAAGGATTGCGCCCTTTGACTTTGACATCTTACCTGACTGGTCATTAAGGTGATTGCTGTGGAACCAGTAATTGCACCACTTGTGACCAAGATATGCCTCTGACTGAGCAATTTCGTTTGTATGATGTGGGAAGATATTATCAACACCACCACAGTGGATATCAATATATTCACCAAGGTGCTTCATTGAAATGCATGAGCACTCAATGTGCCATCCTGGGTAACCAACGCCCCATGGGCTGTCCCACTTAAGAGCCTGATCCTCGAACTTAGACTTTGTAAACCAAAGAACGAAGTCAGTCTTGTTTTTCTTATTAACATCCTCTTCTACGTCGTCACGAACGCCAACCTCAAGGGCTTCCTTTTCAACTGATGAAGAGAATACGTAATAATCCTGAAGCTTGCTAGTATCAAAGTAAACATTTCCACCAGCTACATATGCATAGCCCTTTTCAAGAAGGACCTCTACCATGTGGATGAACTCTGGAATGCAGTTTGTTGCCGGCTCGATAACATCTGGACGCTTATTTCCAACTGCATCGAAATCCTTAAAGAAAGCATCTGTGTAGAACTTTGCAATCTCCATAACTGTCTTGTGCTCACGCTTTGCGCCAGCTACCATCTTGTCCTCACCTGTATCTGCATCAGATGAAAGATGTCCAACATCAGTGATGTTCATAACACGGCGAACATCGTATCCTGCGTACTCTAATGACTTAATAAGAGCATCCTGCATGATGTATGTACGGATATTTCCGATATGTGCGAAATGATAAACTGTAGGGCCGCATGTGTACATGCTAACCTTGCCCTCTTCGTTTGACTTAAACTCCTCAACCTGTCTATCTAAAGTATTGTAAAATGTAAATTTTCCTGCCATTACTATTCTCCTCTTTTGCATCCTGCGCATCCTTCGCAGCTACGTCCTGTGTCCATCACTACATTGCTTCCATCATAAAATTCGTATAGTAAACAGACTGCCTGAGCGCTGATGCCTTCTTCTCTTCCTGTGAAGCCTAAATGCTCCTCTGTAGTAGCTTTGATATTAACCTGGGAAACATCTATACCAAGACACCTGGCTACATTTTCTTCCATCTGGTCAATGAATGGTCGAAGCTTTGGTGCTTGCGCAATAACTGTGGCATCCACATTTCCAACTACATAACCTTCGTCCATAACAAGCTCACGAACCTCTTCTAAAAGCTTCTGGGAATCAGCTCCCTTGTATTTAGGATCAGTGTCTGGGAAATGTGCCCCTATATCCTTAAGCCCTGCCGCTCCAAGAACAGCATCTGATATTGCATGTAAAAGTACATCTGCATCGGAGTGACCTAAAAGACCAAGTGTATGCTCGATTTTAACACCACCTATGATTAAATCGCGGCCCTCCACAAGCTTATGTACATCATAACCTGTACCTATTCTCATGTTGCCTCCTAATAATATAAAGAAATCTGCACTAGTGGCAGAATATCACCTATCAAACTACTGTATTATAACAAAAAAAGAGGACTATTAATAGTCCTCTTCCATTAATTCCTATTTAGCTTTGGTCTGTCTTCTTATCCTTTTTCTTGAACAATTTTCCTTTACCTTTATTCTTCCTTACCACTAAAACAATAATAAGAATAACTCCAGCAATAAGAAGATATGGTAAAAGATAAATAATCGCAATAATCACCCACTGAATAAAAGCTACAAATCCTGCAAATGAGCTACTAAAAGCCTCCACAAAACGATTCCACGCAGTATCTGCTTTTACTTCGCTATATGTAGCAACTTCAGTAATATCGATAGAAACTGTACTGTAATCTATCTGGTCATCATAAGCTTTCTTTTGAGCTGTGTAGCTTTCAATCTGATACTGAACCTCATTGATGCGGTCTTCGATTTCCAGTAAATCCTCCAGATTCTCAGCCTGCTCCTCAAGCTCCTGCAAGCGTTCTAACTTTGTATTTAAGCTTTTTAGTCTAGCCTGTACATCCACATAGCTTGATGTGATATCATCAACACTTTCGCTCTTAGATGCAAGCGAGCCAACCTCACCTACACTGCTCATAAATGAATCATATTTGTCAGATGGAATACGTGCTGTAAAGCTTGCACTCCTGCTGCCATATTCCTCATTACCATATGATGAAGTGCTTTCGAAATAGCCTCCGTTAGCGCTCACAAGCTCCTTGATAGCAGCCACATCATCGTCAAAGCTCTTTGACTCAAGACTAATATATGATGTGTATATTAGCTTGCGACTGGTATCATATTCCTCTAAATCTACATCTACTTCACTATCACTCTCGTTAGCGTAACCAGTCTCTTCATAGGCCTCGTAATCCCCACTGTCGGTTAAGCCAAAGCTATCATATCCAGATGACTTTGATTCGGTAGCTGCAAATTCGGTTGTACCGCTAGAATCTGCACCACCGCAGGATGTAGCAAACAGCATCATACCTACAACTACCAGTGTCAATAATCTTTTTCGCATAACCCCCTCCTTATTTAGCTATTAAAAATCAAATCCGTACTGTTCTTCGTTATCCCAATAACCTACATTGTTATCGTCATAGAAATGCTCACCAAGTGTAAAGCCTGAATCTGTGACTTCCTCTATGTAAAGTGTCGTATCCATATGTCCTTTTGCTTCGATTCCATTTGAAACTTCATACAAATCTACGCTGATTCCATCATTTACAAGAAGAACAAAATTACCTTCATCATTGTGAATGAAATATCCTGTAATCCAGCTTCCATTGCCGGACTCCTCTTTCAGCTCTTCATCGTCTACTCTTAAAATATAGTAGTTCTTGTCAGATTCTTCATCCCAAGTGTTAACTACGCTGATGTTTTCAAGCTCACCATCACCATCAAAATCAACACTGCTATTAAGTCCTGCATTAGAAAGACTAATTGCATATGACGCACCTTCAAGTGGAGTATATCTGTCGGCAATTTCATCGTACTCGGAATAAGGAACAGTAAATGAAATCATACCTGCTGCATATGGTGCAATATCATACTGTTGGAAAACAAATGTTATTCCTACATCATCTAAATAAAATTCTGGCTGATATCCATTTGAAAACTGCTCATTGATTACTTCTTTATAATCAATTACATCATCTTCATACAGGTTTGCTCTAGCCTCTTCTGAAGATGTTGCTATTGCGTTTAATATGTATTCCTTAGATGTATCTCTGATAGAATCTGCATCACCAAGGTCATCTAAAGTGATTTGCTCGCCTGTTCCTACATCGAAGCTAACGCCTGTAAATGTACCACCGCCATGAGCACCTCCCATGTATGTGTAATCATTAAGAATGAAGCTAAGGACTTTATTATCACGGCGCTGTATATCTACTGTGATATTATCAGAATACTTCATTTCGTATCCTTCGTCACCCATTTCTTCATTCTGCTGTTTAGCATCTTCGTTCATGCTATCAATGCCAGCATTAAAGTTTGATACTACGCCTGAGAAATAATCATCGATAGCTGCCTTAAGCTCTGGATGATCGTTATCTGTAATCTCAAGGCACTGTACCTGGCCTTCAAAATAATCATAGCCCTCGGCCTTGACAGATGTATATGCGATTTCTGGTGCTGAAGCGCTAGAATACTCTTTTTCTGTATTCTCTTCCTCCTGTGTCTGTTCTGTAACCTCTGATGTATCTGAATCCTGTGAATCTGTATCTTTTGCACAAGCCAACATAGATGTGACTGTAACTGCACAGATTGCAAGCATAGCTATTCTCTTTTTCATTAATCGTTCCTCCGCATTACCTAAAACTCTAAAACTATGTTTAAGTTCAGTATACACATTCTCTGTATTATATCAAGTAGTACAGTAAAGATTTTAGAATTCTTTACATTTGCTTTAGAAATACAAAAATAGGATCCCCCAAGCACCCTTGGGGAATCCCATCTTGAAAGGAGGATTTATTGTAACAAAAGAAATAGTAAACTATTTAACTACCAGTCTCTTTGCGCCCTCTGCAGCAAGTGGGCTACGAACAGTTTCACTTTCTTCGAAAGTGATTTGAGCACATAGTGTTGAGCCCTTCATTCTTTCTGCCGCAAATGTAAGACCGTTGTTCTTTCTGTCAAGCTTTGGAGAATCAATCTGATCAGGATCCCCAAGAAGAACTACCTTTGACCCCTTGCCAGCTCTTGTGATGATTTCCAAAATCTGGCCAATTGTACAGTTTTGAGCTTCGTCTACAATAATATATGAATTAACAAGCGAACGTCCTCTCATATAAGCCAATGAACAAATCTCAAGGATACCTGTTTCAAACATATCCTCTATTTGAATCTTAATTTGCTCTTTCTCCTCGTTTTGTCCCTTCAAAAGAACCTGCAGGTTATCCATGAACGGTGCAATTAAAGGAGTCATTTTTTCTTCCAAATCACCAGGAAGGAAACCTAAATCATTGTCAGATAGTGTATTACTTCTAGTAATCATGATTCGATCGTATCCGTTATGATAATAACCCTGAAGTCCTGCTGCCAGCGCAAGAAATGTCTTAGCAGTACCTGCACTACCTTTCAAAATAACAAGTGGAAGTACATCTGGGCTTGCTAATAGCGCATACAATGCAAATCGCTGACCTACGTTTCTTGGCTGACAATAAGGTGTATAAAAATCTCTATCCTTTAATAGGTGCCATCCATCTGTCTTAAATGTATAAAGAGCAGAATTGCTTCCATCCTTGCAAATTCCAAATTCATTTTCTATAAAGCCCTTATTAAAAGGACTTTCGATATCTTCTGGAGTGATATCCCTTCTACCTGTGTAATTCTCATTATCAAGAATCATTTCGTTGTGATAGCCCTGTACAACGCAGCCACACATTGTAGCATTAATTCTCATGGATATATCATTTGTAACCAGAATAGTTTCAAGCTCAGATTGCTTTGCAATTCCTAGTACACAGTTGATTATTCTATTGTCAGGCCTATCAAGAGAAAACTCAGCTGGAATCAGCTTTTCAAATTCAGATTCTTTGGCGATGATAAAAGTACCGCCATTTGGCATCGTAACCCCCTTAACATAATCACCTTCAACAGATTCGATGTTTCGAATGCTCTCTCTGGCGCCATAGCCCACTTCCGCAAAAGCAGTTTTCTTTGAATCAAGCTCTTGCAACGTTGTCGTAGTAATGAGGACATTGTTGTCATCAAAACCAAAAAGTGCTGTAGGGCAGTGAATCAAGATGTTTGTGTCGAGTACGTAGTTTTTCTTCATAGGGTCACGCTCCTTTATTAATTTGTATAATCTAATTTTATACCAATTAAGCACTAAGTTCTACAATATTTTGTGCTAAAGTATGTAAACTTTGTGAAAATAGACACCACATCTAGAACTGTCCCAAATAAAAAAACTGGCACCCGAAAGCACCAGTTTTATCATTACATATTGAATAATTCTACCTCTGACATAAATGGAATTGACTGTGCGGCTCCCTGTTTTTTAACTGCAAGAGCAGCTGCCTTAGATGCATTCACAAGCACATCTCTCATAGGCTGTTTTTTAAGAATTCCAGCAATTAAATATCCTGTAAATGTATCGCCTGCCGCTGTGGTATCGACTGTATCCACATCAAAAGCTGCTTGATACAATTCCTCATCTCCGTGGTGGAAAATAGAACCGCCCTTTCCAAGGGTCAGAACGATTTTTGCATTAGCAAAGCTTGCTTCCATTGCAGCAACTATTGTGGTAGGTGTTGTCTGCCCTGTCAGCTGCTGGCCCTCTGTCTCGTTCAAAACAAATATGGAAACCTTGCCCAAATCGCATTCATCTATTATTTCATTCATAGGTGATGGATTTAAAACAATGGTCATTCCTTTCGCAAAGGCCTGATCAATTATATATGGTAGCTCATTTACCTCATTTTGAAGAAGAAGTATGTCACCTGTTTCAAAGTTCTTTAGAACTTCATCCACGTATTCTTTTGTGTTCTTTTGATTTGCACCGCCAAATAAAACTATGCTGTTTTGGCCCTCATCATCCACCTGAATGATGGTATGGCCACATCTGCCGGTTACAGTTTTGATATAGTCAGTTTTGATGCCGCATTCCTGGCATGCATCATAAAAATCCAGACCTTCCTCTCCTACCAAACCTGCATGGTAAACAGGCACTCCTGCTCTGGCTAACGCCACAGATTGGTTGAAGCCCTTTCCTCCCAAATGCATCTGAACATCGTTAGAAGAAATAGTCTCTCCTTCCCTGACAATGTGTGGAACCTGATAGGTATAATCTAAATTAAGTGAGCCGAAATTTAATACCTTCATAAGCACCCCCGTAGACAATTAAATATGTCCAACTAATAATAATCCAGCTAAACCATAATATGTAACAACAGCAACCAAATCGTTTACTGTTGTGATAAGTGGACCTGAAGCAACTGCTGGATCCACTTTAATTTTGTGGAAGAAAATTGGAATGATAGTTCCGATAAAGCTTGATACTATCATAGCAATAAAAAGTGAAAATCCTACGATACTTGATACTCTAAAGGCAGCAAACCAAATATAGCCTTTAAATACATGTAAATATACGGCTATGAAGAATAATGCCAACACACCAAGAATCAATCCGTTTGTACCACCTACACGCATTTCCTTGAGAACGAATTTAGCCTTTTCAAGTCCAGAAATCTCCTCGTCCATAAGCACACGAATGGTAACAGCCAGTGACTGTGTTCCAACGTTTCCTGCCATATCAAGAATCAATGACTGGAACACAACAACAATTGCAACAGATGCAACTACTTTATCAAAAATACCGATAACTGAGCTTGTTACAAGACCAAGGCCAAGTAAAAGCAATAGCCATGGAATACGCTTTTTGATACTCTCTGGCAAGCTCTCATTTAAATCTTCCTCTGCAGTCAAACCAGCCAACTTAGCGTAGTCTTCACCCATCTCATCATCTACGGCTTCGATGATATCCTGAGATGTGATAACACCAATGATTTCGTCGTTTGGATTAAGAACTGGAATAGAATCCTCAGCGTAATCCTTTAAATCTTCGATTGTATCTGCAATCATGGCATCCGCTTTTACGCTTGGATAGCTATGACTGATGATATCGTCCAATGGGGTGTAATCGCGAGCTAAAATAAGATCACGAAGCTCGATAGCACCGTAGTATTTCTTGTCCTCGTCCTCAACATAAATAGTGTTGATGTTGTCGTTGTCCTTTGACTGAGAAATCAGCGAACGCATTGCCTGCTTAACAGTGAAGTTCTTTGCGATAACGATGAAGTTGGTAGTCATCATGCTACCGATTTCATCCTCATCGTAAGAATTAATCAGTCGTACATCGGCAGATGCATCCTTATCCATGAGGGCGATGAGCTTCTCTCTCTCTTCCTCATCCTCGATATCTTCCAAAGCATCAACCGCATCATCGGCATCCATGTTTTCCAGGACGTCAGCAGCCTGCTCTGGTGTAATCTCTGCTAAATATTCACCTACATCTTCAATATAAGGGAAAATCTCTGATAGACGCTCAGCTCCCAAGATATCGAACAACCTTCTACGGTCCTCTGGCTCCAGCGCCTCATACGCTTCAGCGATATCATTTTCATGATAATCGTCCAGAGCCTCCATAAGCTCCTCCGCGCTGATATTAGAACGTAGCAGGTCGATGATTTCTTGTAACTTGATGTCCTCTAATAAATCCTTTGTTTCCATGTTACTTTCTCCGCTATAAAAAAAGAATGTCATGTCTGATTTAAATGACGATGACATTCCTTACTTACATGAAAACAAAGCTCTTTTGATATTAACAAAAAGAACAGCTAATCATATGTATAAAAAATGTCTCGTCGCAGCATAATCGCCCATGACTGTCTGATTTATCCATAGCTGTTCTCCTTTCTTTAATTTGAATTAATTGTTTGAATTTTACATAAAAAACATAACATAAAAAACAAGACTTTGTAAACCCCATTTAACAAAGTTTTTCAACCATTTCTCTATTAAATACTACTGATTTTACACCATCAACTTCTATCTGATATAAAGCGTTTGCTGCAAGGTGCTCTGCGGCCTGTTCTACGTTTCTGATTCCTGTTGAAATTACAAACTTTTCCATAACAGCATCAAGTCCGTCTTCTGTTACCTGACACTCTTCTGGGCTCATTCCAATTCGCTTTAAAACCTTTGGCAATGAGAATCTGCGGAAGATTTCTTTCTTCTCCTCCACTGTATAATCCGGAATATCAATTACTGCAAATCTGGACATAAGTGGTGCAGAAATATCAGCCTTAACATTTGCTGTAGCGATTGGATAAACACCCATAGTTGGAATCATACATTCCATATAATTATCTGTGAAACCAAGGTTATCAAGAAGGGTCAAAAGCACATCCGCTGGATTGCCGTTGCCCTTGCCGGAATTTGCTTTGTCCAACTCATTAATGATAAACACCAGGTTGCTTGTGCCGGAATTTGCAAAAGCTTCCATAATGATGCCTGGCTTAGCATTAGAATAAATTCGCGAGCTACCAGTAAGCTGCTCAGGATCATTGATTGAACTCATATCAAGAGTTGTCCATGGCAATTTCAGAATACGTGCTACCGCATATGCGATTTGAGATTTACCAACTCCAGCTGGCCCACACAAAAGCAAGCCATAGCTTGGCAAGGTATGAGTACGGTTAACCTGAATTACAGTCTCCATAATTCGCTGCTTCACTGATTCAAGACCATACAATTCCTCATCAAGAATTCGTCTTGCCTCAACCGGATCAATAGCCTCAAAATAATCACTCTTCCACTGGATGCTTGTCATGATTGAAAGAGCTCTTTGAGCATGACGTCTCTCCTCAATTGTAACCTCAGCAGATTTTGCTACAGCCAGATTTCTTCTAGCCCAAAGGCGAATATTGTCAGGAAATGTTCTGCCAGCGCAGGTGATAAAATCGGTGATAGACTGAATGCTGGTAAGCTTCATATCATCCCCGTCTTCTGCATCCTCCTCATCCAGCTCTTCCTCTGAAGGTGGATTGGACGCAAAAAGACGTTCCATCATAAACTGTAGGAAACCATCCTCTGATGATAGTTTTCCGTTTCCTGTTGATGTCTCACGAATTTTATAAACTGCATAGCCATCCTCAGTGTTTGCACCGGAAAGTCTAACTGGAATGTGATTCTCTCCAAGCCATCCAATCAAGCTGACAAAACGAGAATCCACTCGCAATATATCCTTTGAAATAACCCCATCTGCAAGCTCAGCTTCAAAGCTGCTTCTAGCAATAGGATTTGTAAACACACCATTTACATGATGGCTCAGCTTGCCGTCCTTATCTTCAATTATAATAATAGGCTTTTCTGGACTGGCCTGAGGCTCATCAGATTGAAAAGTAGTGTATGTCTTCACTGCCTCGCTGTTGTCTTTTTCTTCCTGTGCAAAATCAAATACTGGCATTTTTCTCTCCTTAAACTCCATTTTTATCTTTTTGATTGTAGCAAAACTCTTTAGCATGGTAAAGAGTTCTCAGAAAGAATCTTGCAAGTATACTTGCATTCCATTTTGGATTTAGAGGCTAAATTTTGCTATTGCATAAAAAATGTGGATAACTCTCCAAAATTTATCATAAAATTTGATGAGTTATCCACATGTTATCTTTCAACAATATGATATTAATTATTTGATAATAATCAGATGATTATAAATATTTCTTTTGCTCTGTAAAGCCTCTTCCTTTAACTTCTGAAACACGACTTACAATAATAAATGCTTCTGGATCAATTTCATGAACAAGCTGTTCTGTCTTTGCAAGCTCTCTTGCTGTTACAATTGAAAGAGTGATTTCGGTATCCTTGCCAAGGTAGCCTGTACGACCATACATCACAGTAACACCACGGTCGATATCCTGAAGAATTGCTCTACGAATATCATCGCTTTTCTTGCTGACAACCTTAATCTGAGTTCTTGCCTTTCCAAGGATAAGCATTCTATCAAGAGTGTTTGTATATATAATTACAAGGATTATTCCATAAAGCACTAAAGTCTTTTCTGTAAATAAAGCCTGCAATACTAAAATGCAAATATCAAATACCCACATAGCACCTGAAATAGGGGTTCCAAAGAACTTGTTTAGAACTATAGGTGGAATATCCATTCCGCCAGTGGATGCGCCTGTACGAATAACTATTCCCAGGCTGACACCTATTAAAAGTCCACCAAACACAGTGCAAAGCACTATATCATCAGTAGGCCTAAAATAAACTGCAAGTATTTCCGCTATATGAAGTTCTACTGGAAAACAGAAAGTTGAAAGTAATGAATTGGCCGCAAACCTGCGCCCCATCACCTTCCATCCGATAAGGAATAGACATGTGTTTATTACAAATACCACATGAGGGACCTTCCAACCAAGCATATGGTGAAAGAACAATGCTATACCGGTGCCGCCGCCAGTAATTAAGCCAGATGGCTCAATAAAAAAAGCAACTCCCAAGGCATAAATAAAATTTCCAAGTACTACAATCAATGCTGTCTTTAATATCTGCTTCATTTCACACCTGTTTTGAATTAATTTATTTGCGATTATATCTTTTGCAACAGGATGGATTGTACACCATTTGCGGACATTTGTCAGCACAGCACGGTAACGCATTAGCAGACTAAAGTATTCCAATTAATAAAAAGCTAGCATGTTACGACTACATGCTAGCTTTATTAAATGTCTTCTATTTATTTGTCAAACTTTAGGAAGTGCATGCGGCCATCTTCCTTCTTTACCTCGCGCTGAGGCTTTTCTCCTACCTCCGGGTTGAAGAAAACACCCTTGAGGCTGTTGGTACGAGAACGAATGCAATCTGGACAATAGCGTCCGTAGCGGATGCTACAGCCACAGCTTTCGCACTGCACATATACAGGGCTTCCCTCTGGAATCTCCAAGCGGCCCTGGCGAAGCATACCATTGATAATATCAACTGGCACGCCAGTGTGTTCTGAAATAATAATAGCTGGTGTGGCACCATGCTCATCGATATATTCCTTGACTCTGCCGAAATCATCGATCTCCTGATTGCCACAATCAAAACATTCATATCGGCCTCCTCCGATATAGCGGATACGACCTTTGCATTTTGAACATCTATTAGGTTTTCTCTCAAGAAATTCTTTGGTGAATTTCTCTTGTTCAGCCTTTGTTCCCATTTAAAATCCTCTTATAAATCAAATTCGTTTGTGATGCTCTCATCAAGAGCTACAGTATCAGCTCCTGCCCCTTCAAGCCCCTCTCTGATAAGTTTCCAGTTCTGTAAAAACCAAACTGTCTGAGCAGGATGCTTGTATAAAGAAAGCATCTGGGCACCCTCGTACTTGTATGGATATACTAAAGGTATATTGCTTGGTCTAGCTGTAGTAAAAAACAAAACATTCTTATATAGATGCTTTGTGAGTGCATTTGGAGTAACGCAGTAGAAAATGTTCTCTCCAAAATCGGTAGAGTACCAAAACTTCATGCTAGCTTGATCTACATCCGAAGGCTCCATACCAGTAACCTCGAATTCATTTACACGAAGCGACTTCATTTCAAGGTCCTCTTCGTCATCCTCTTTTGCTTTTTTAACGGCATCCTTCCATTTTTTGGCTTCTACAGGATTCATCAGACCAGCAAAGAATCTGTTTTCTTTTTCCGCCTTTTCTGAATCCTCTTCACTCTCGCTAGGATCCCTGCCTGTCTTTAACCAATAATTAATTGTATTAAGATTGTTTGTAAGTAATCTCACATGTGGTGCGTACTGTTTGTCCATTTGCACCATCAACTTAAGATAGTATTCAAATTCTTCTCTTGCCGCCTGCAAAGCGTTCTTTCTTTTAAAGTAGAAAGGCAAACCTACAAGAGCAGAAATGCCTACAATAATAACACAAATATTAACTGCAACCCAATTCATAAATCATTTACTCCAAGTTAAATAAATAATATTGAATATCCAACTAGTCCTATTAGAACAATCAAAAGAACAGTATTTATAATGGTAAGACTTGTCAAAGTGGACATGCCTTTCTCTTGCTTTTTTAATCTGTCAGCATTGTACACCTCTTCTATTTTAGCTGAAAAATCCTTGGTGACACTATCCAATTGCTTTTTCAAAGGTGTGCCATAGTCCAGTGAATCCTTCAGGTCATTAACTTTTACCTCTAAAGACTTAAGTAATTTCTCGTTCTTCTCTTGATTATCAGCTACCTGTTGTTTGATTTCATTATTGTCATGACCAAAGAGCTCCAGAGTTCGCTGCATAGCGTAGATTTCTCCCTGAAGTCTATTAATCTCCTCACGAATGGATTCCTCGTCCATGCTTACATAACGATGCCTAAAAATAGGTTTTCCATTATATTCGTTTTGCATAAACTTCTCCCTTCTATGCGTATTATCCTGAATTTAGTTTACCACTTTTTCACAACAATTTGTATACTAAAAGACAAATTAATACTAAATCTAGAAAAGGCAGCTAGAGTGAACTAGCTGCCTTAAAATATACATATCTATTATAAAGAGAATTGTGCAACGAAATCCTGTAGTTCTTGTGCATTACCCGCAAGACGGTCAGAAGCCTGTGCAACCTCGTAAGATGATGCAGTCTGCTCCTGCGATGCAGCCGATACATTTGAAGTCTCATCTGCAACTGAAATACTCATCTGCTCTATGTCATGAATATTCTTTGCAATGGTATCTGTTCCACCGGAAAGCTGTTCTACGATGGTGCTCATTGTATTGGATTCCTCAGAAATAGAGTTAACCATATTTACAATATTATTGAATGTTTCGCCAGCTTCGTTTACAAGCTCAGAACCATTGATAACCTCTTCAGCGCCCTGTTTCATAGCCTCTACAGCTTCTCTTGAATTGTTCATGATAGCTGCAATAAGCTCGTTAATCTTCTGAGCTGCCTGATTTGATTCATCAGCAAGCTTCGAAATTTCACTAGCAACAACTGCAAATCCTTTACCCATCTCTCCTGCACGAGCAGCCTCAATTGAAGCGTTCAATGAAAGAAGATTTGTCTGGCTTGCGATTTCTGCGATTGTTACAACGAATTCATCAATACTCTTTAATCTCTCACCAAGGTCATCTACTACTCTTGCAGAGTTTTCAACTGAATCCTTGATTGTGTTCATCATATCTGTTGCATTAGTCATATCTGCTGCTCCGTTGATAGCAGCTTCATTTGTAGACTTAATCATTTCAGAAGAACGATTAATTGCTTCCTTGAACTCCTTCATGTTTGTAACAAATGAATCTGTCTCTGAGCTAGCATCTGTTACTGCACTAATCTGGCCTGAGCATGAGTTTGCAACATTTGTACAAGAAGTTGCAACCATCTCACTAGCCTCAGCTGACTGCGAAGCGGATGCAGAAAGCTCCTCTGATGCTGATGCAACTGATGATGTTGTATCGGAAATCTGAATCATCAAATCACGAATATTTTCATGCATCATATCCAAAGCCTCAGATATTGCGCCAATTTCATTATTATGGCTCTTCAACTTTCGAACCTCTTCCATCGCCTCATTTTCTGTAAAGTCTCTATTAGACATTCGAATCATCTGATTAGCTGCTTTAGTAATAGGCTGTGTAATTTTGCCTCCTGCCAGGAAGGCTGCAACAGAACCTATAATAACAAGGACTAGCATGATTACTACAGTTTCTATGATGCTCTTCATCAGCGCTTCATGAGCGTGTGCCTGATACTCAGCAACTACTACATCCAAATCGTCAACCCATACACCAGTACCCATTACCCAATCAAATGGCTCATAGTACGCTGTATAGTTGATTTTTGGAAGCTCTTCAGTCTCATTTGGCTTTGCAAACATAAGCTCGGTATAGCCACCACCTTCTTGCAAACCATTTTCAATCATCTGCTGAATGAACTTGTTTCCAGAAGAATCTGTAAGATCCCATCTAGACTGTCCCTCTGTATCTCTACCCAAAAGAACTACGTTGACACCTTTTGATGTATCAACCCAGAAATATCCATTTCCATCATCATATCTAAGCTCGCGAATAATATCAGCCGACTCCTTTTCAGCCTCTGCCAGTGTCATTTCGCCATTCTGGTATCTGCCATACATAACCGCACAGATACTCATTGCTTCTTCTGTCTCATGCTTTAATTTAAGCTTAACATCCTCAACAAGTCTCGATCTGTAAACTTCAACCTGAGTATTGTTTGTGTTTACGGTATTGATAATAGAAAATACCGAAACAATAGCTGCAGAAAGCATTACAGATGCCATTACAACTCCAACAAGTATTGTTTTTAAACTACCCCTCTTCTTTGCTTCTCCTGCCATAGTAAAAGCCCCTCCTTAGCATAGTGACTACATCACTTACTATAGCATTTATTTTCTGACATTTTCGCGTTTTCACAGATAGTTCACTGATAGTTTAAAATTATAGTGCACAATATTATTTAGCTTTCTTTGCTGCTCTCTTCTCTGCCTTAGCCTGAAGCTTTGCTAGCTTTTTTGCAGTAGGCTTAAAGAGTCTAAATATCTTGTAAATCTCAAGAAGAATAAGAAGAACAAATACAACAGTTACAACGCGCATAATGTGAGTTGTGATTCTTGTGCCATCTTTAATATGACTTCCTGGCATTGCCCCATTCATTGCCTTTGAGTTAGCAATAGTATAAAGCATATGATGCATAGCTTGTCTTGCATAATAGTATGTTGCAGCATCATTTTTATCAAAATCATATCTGGCCGCTGAAGGAAGTGAGGTAAGCTTCACATCTGCTCCTGCCTCTGTCATCTGGTAACCATCCATGAATACACCAGTATTGGCATTATCTGTCATAACAAGACCATCAAAAGCCCACTCGTTTCTGAGGATACCTGTGATAAGACCGTAATCGCCACCTGCCCATGTAGCACCAACTCTGTTGAATGATGTCATTACTGCCTGTGATGCTCTGATTTCCTTAGATGCATTTGCATAAGAACCATCATCCTGTTTTTCAACATAATTGAGAGTAACATCTCCTGCCTTCATGCACATTTCAAATGGAAGAAGGTAAATCTCACGAGCGCTTTGCTCGTTAAGCCATGTTGCAATACTGTACTGACCATCTCTATCACCGCGGTGATTCTCCTGGTCGTTAAATGCGAAATGCTTAATATATGTATACATTCCCTTAGAAGCTGCACCCATTACCTCATTAGAAGCAACTGTACCAGAAAGGAATGCATCCTCTGAATAATACTCACCATTTCTTCCTGAGAATGGAGTGCGGTGAATGTTCATTGATGGTGCATACCAACCATCAGCTCCACCTAGTAAGCCTTCATTACCAATCATTGTGCCGTATTCCAATGCAAGTGATGGATTCCAGCATTGAGCCATAGTCATGGCGCTTGGGAACATTGCACTTGTACCACCGTAGATAAGTCCTGCTGCTGTATCAGCATCGATATTAAATGGCTTTTCAATTGATTTGATATACTCGATTCCATATCCGCTTACGCCGATTGCATTGTAGATTTCATCAGCTGAAAGCTCATCCAATAAATCTTCCCATAGTGGGTCATCATAATCCAGACCACGCATATCTATAAGCTTAAGGCCATTATCTTTGTCGTAAACAATTTCAGTATCAGAAAGTGTTTCAGGATCAACTGTAGTTCCTGAATCAAAGCTATCTAACTGGGCTATCAAATCATCAGATGCAGTCTTAGTATATGTATAAGATGCACCGTCATCTCCATTGATTTCATTTCCCCAAGTGCTTATCTGAGCACTTGCTGTACCATCGTGTGTAGGGAATGTTCCTACCCAATCGTTTCTAGTAATGTATGTAGCATCTCCTTTAGCATCATCAAGCTGATTAGTGATTTCTTCACCTGAATAGCTATCCTTTGAATATGTAACAGTATCAACCTCTGTAATATCAGGTGTGTAAACTGATACAAACTCAGATGTAGGTTCATCTGTTGTATCCTCAAGTTTTGTATTGATTATATTATTTACTGCCTCATGTGCATTCTTTGCTGCAGTAATATAGTAATCACCAGCATCAAATATATAAGTCTTTGCGTTATTAGCATCGTATGCCTTTAACTGAGACTTATCGAAGCTAAGTGACATTGTCTGTGACTCGCCTGCTGCAAGCTCATTTGTCTTATCGTATGCTACAAGCTGAACAGATGCCTTTTCTACACCATTTTCAATATCATAATCTGTGTATGGACTCTGGGCATAGATTTCAACTACATCCTTACCAGCCACATCACCTGTGTTAGTAACTGTGATTTCAATGTTACAAGTATCTCCATCCCATGATGTCTTCATATCGGACCATTCAAATGTGGTGTAAGACAATCCGTATCCAAATGGATAAACAACTTCAGAATCGTAGTCAAAATCCCCAGCGTTTTCACGACCTAGAGTTACATCCTCGTATCTGGTTTCATAGTACTTATATCCAACGTAGATTCCCTCTTCGTAAGTAACATAGTTGTACTTTGTGAGGTCACCGTTTGAATCAGAATACTGATAATCACCAAAGTTCATAGCAGCTGGTGATTCAAGTGGATTTGCAGCAAAAGTATCAACTGTTCTACCTGAAGGATTAACCTGACCTGTTAAAATATAAGGCAATGACTCAATTGCTGTTGCTGAGATTACAGCCTTGATATTTGGATAATCTTTAACAAAATCAAGATCAAGTGCAGCATTTGAATTGCTCACAAGAATAACTCCATCAAAGTTGTCATTCAAATATGAGATGATTTCAAGCTCTGTGCTGTCTGGCTCAAGATATGTTTTTGCCTGGTCCTGCGCATTATCCGCATGATTGTACATAGAACGAGGCATATCTCTTCCCTCACCTGCTACTCTCTTTAAGAAGTAAACAGGAACTGTATCTTTGATTGAATTCATTACCTCATCATTGGCTTGAAGTTCAGAAAGTGGTACTTCATTTATCGAAAAATCCTCACCATCACCAAATGATATAGAACCAGCCCCCAAACCATAATTTTCAGACTGCTCTTTGTAGTAATCAAAAAGCGTCTTATTGATAGATACATTTGCCGAATCAAAAATATCAGCAAGACTTCTACCACCCATCATACTATCATTTGCTGCTACTGTTGCTGAATTCACACTAAAGAAACTAAATGTAGCATCAGCTGTCTGAGGTAAAAAACCATCCTCATTTTCAAGCAGTATTGTTCCTTCATCTGCAATTCTCTGATGAAGATCTGCCTCTGCAGTCTTAATAGAATCTGCATCATAATCCGCTTTGTTATACTGCAAGTCAAGACCTGTAGTATCAACATCCGAATTATCGATTTTTGTGTTAATGCCTCCCAGCATGCTGTCTACCATTCTGGCATAGTTTGGTAAGATGCTGTTAACCGCTACAATTATAATCGCAAATACGATAATAAGAATTGAGCGGATGCATGTTCCAATAATTTTTCTTCCCTTGCTCATTTGCATTCTCCTTTTCTAGGGGCGTACCCCGATTGATAACTTTATCGAGAGAATAACAAAATCATTAAAAAAAATGCAGGCCTTGTCACAGCCTGCACATTTTTTGTCATAATCTGCATCTCTACTCAGAAAAAATAATTCTAAGTAAATACTTATCATTTTCAGTTTTAATAGTTAAATTGCCATCATATTTTTCTACAATAGCTTTGATACTTTGGGTGCCATATCCATGGCTTAACTTGTCACTTTTAGATGTGATAGGCAAGCCATGCTGCATTTTAATTGTACCCGTGTATGGATTAATGATTTCTACCAGAACAATCCCTTTTTTATTTTGAATCTGCACTGATATCCATCTCTTGGCTCTATCTAAAATCTTTTCATTTGCTTCAATTGCATTGTCTAAAGCATTACCAAGCAATGTGTACAAATCGATTTCATCCATAAACTTGAGCTGCTCGCCATCCGCCATGCAGCTCATCCTTATTTCTTTGCTATGGCATATCAGCTTTTTTTCAGTCAAAACCGTATCTAGAAGATCGTTACCTGTGCGAACTACAGCATCATATATGGCTATGTCGTTTTCCATCTCAGATAGAATGCCTCGTCTTTTCTCATCACTTTCCATATTGGCCAAAGCATTAATCTGATGTTTCATATCATGATAATGTTGATTAACTACTGCCATGGCATCCTTTGAAAACTGATATCTCACCTGAGTATCTTTCCAAAGCTGCTCTTTAATTCTAAATGCTCTTCTTTCTTTTTCATTGATAAGCTGAGCTCTTTGATTTATCAGAATAAACAGACTTGCTAAAATAGCATACACAGCATGGATATGGCCAATATTATTAAAACTCGAAATAATGCTTAAAAACCAAACCACAAGCAAAATTACAACTGTGGCAGATGTAGCAGAAAGAGTCTCTATCAAATATTTGCCATCAACTACTGTAGATTTAGCAAACCAAAAATAAGCCATTATAAAAGAGCCTATAAGACAGCCGGTATATAGTATTGGTTGATTATCCGGTATCCTGCCGTCTGTGCAATAATCAAAGAGTTCTCTTATACAGTAAAAAATATGCTCAATACAATAGCTAATTGCAAACAGATAGATTGCCTCGTGAAAATTTACCTCTGTAGCAAAATATATTCCAAATATCACCGCTATCCATATCGCCATAAACCAAAACAAAAGGATTATATATGTAGATGGAGTTATATCCGAATAATCTGCCCCCTCATATCCAAACAGCATAAGCACTCCTGTCATGGCAACGTCAAGAAGAAGCCCCAAACAAACACAAGCCGCACCTCTTATCAATGGATATTTCTTTTTATTAAGTACACTACATATTCCCAAAACAGGTATTAGCATTTCCAGAAGATATCCAACATTGAAAGAATTATCCATAGCTATATCTCCATTCCTACATAATCACCAAAGGCTGTGATGAATTCCTTTTTTCTGCTTCGGCTAAGAAAAAGCTCATCTCCTGCCACAGTAACCACATCACCTTTTATTCTATCCACATATTTAAGATTAATAAGATGGGATTGTCCACTTTGAACAAATCCGTATTCTTTTAAATCTTCCGCTATGGCTTTTAAACTTTTACTTCTAGTTTCAAAGATGCCAGATTTACTATGAATAACAATAGTATGCCCAACTACCTCTATGTAATAGACATCCTCTGTATCTATTTTTCTTTTGGCTCCATCTTCTGCGACAATTAGTTCCTTGCTCTTTTGATATTTGTCAGCAGTCTTTAAAACCTTGTCCATGGTTCCTTGGAATTGCTCATATACCACCGGCTTCAGTATAAAATCTAATGCGTTGACCTTGTATCCATCAATGGCATATTGTGCAAGAGCTGTGATAAAAACAATGATTACGCTATCATCAAGCTCTCTAATTTTTTTTGCCGTAGTCATTCCATCTTGATACTTCATATGAATATCCAAGAAAATCAAATCGTATTCTGAAGTATAATCATCCAAGATATCAATTCCATCAAAAAAAGTTCTGACGATAAAATTGTCTGCATGTTCCTTCTCATATCTAGATAAATGCTCTATCAAGCTAGCCTGACAAGCCTTTTCATCTTCTACTATTGCAATTCTAAGCATTACTATCCCCCTTGTTGTATTCTCATGTAAGTATACCATTTATGTCTTCAAATCGACATGATATGCCAAACCCATAGACCTTTGCAAGATATCTGTTAACATACTTATTGATTGATAACATTCGAAAAGAGCCAGTTGCTATGTATTTTATAGGAACTGGCTCTTTCTCCATTTTTCTTAAGATTTAGTATACTTCATAAGCATTTCAATGTAGTTTTTTGTCAACTGAGACTGTGGCACATTATTAGGAAGTATGTAGCCAATCTCCATATAGTCATCCACCTTTAGTGGCTTTGCGATGATGCTTGGTCCATTTAATTCTTCACTGATAACACCGCTGCATATGGTATATCCGTTAAGGCCGATTAGAAGGTTAAATAGGGTCGCTCTATCTCTTACAATTATTTCCTTGTCACTATCGATGGTGCTAAGTATTTCCTCTGAAAAATAAAAGGAGTTGTGGCTTCCCTGCTCATAGGAAAGGCGCGGATAGTCCTTCAAATCATCTAGCGTCAGCGCTTTCTTCCTTGCAAGTGGACTGTTCTTTCCAATGAAGACATGTGGTTTCGCCTTAAATAAAGAATGAAATACCAGGCCATTGTCGCGTAAAGTTTTCTTTATGACAGTTTCGTTGAATTTGTTCAGATACAGAATACCTATTTCACTTCTAAGCCTTGCCACATCCTCGATAATATCGTAGGTCTGAGTCTCTCTCATATGAAACTCATATTTGTCCCCACCATACTGCTTCAACAACTCAACAAATGCTTCCACTACAAATGAATAATGCTGGGCTGATACGCAAAAACGCTGCTTGCTGTGGCCAGCTCCTGTGTACTTCTCTTCTATAAGATTTGTTTGCTCCAGCACCTGTCTGGCGTATCCTAAGAATTCATCTCCCTCTGGAGTTATTTCTATTCCTTTATTGGAACGGTTGAATATGGTGATGTGATATTCATTTTCCAATTCCCTGATTGCAGATGTTAAGCTTGGCTGTGCGATAAACAGCCTTTTTGCTGCTTCTGTAATATTTCCTATTTCTGCTACTTCTACTACGTATCTAAGCTGTTTTAAAGTCATTTTCTAACCTTTCCAAATATTGCCCCTTCATAATTGTTAATAGATTTATTTATGATTATAACTTTCTTAATAGATTTTTTCTATGGCTGAGCCGCTATTTTTTATATTTTACCTACTAATCAACTAGGCCTATAATCCTCAACATAAGTTAATGAACGTTGCGCAATATTTTATAGTAATCAAAAGGAGAATAAGAAAATGAGTAATGTTAAGACACCATACAGATACGATTTTGTAGGAAGCTTTCTACGCCCACAGGCCCTTAAGGATGCAAAGGCTGATTTCTTAGCTGGCAAAATCAGCGAGGATGAATTCAACAAGGTGGTTGATGAGGAAATTACAAAGGTAGTTGCTAAGCAGAAAGAGCTTGGTTTTCATGTAATCACCGATGGCGAGTTCAGAAGATCATTCTGGCACCTTGATTTTATGTGGGGATTCGAGGGAGTTGCCCATGAAAACACAGGCGGCGGAGTTGATTTTGATGGCGAGCTCGCTTTGCTTGATGACACTTACCTTGTAGGCAAAATCAAAGCAAAGGCTCATCCATTTGTTGAGTATTATAAATTCTTAAAACAATTTGAGGATGAAAATACAGTTGCGAAATATACTATCCCTGCCCCTGCGCAGACCTTCCAGCAGATGATTGTTCCTGTAAACTTTGAATCTACCAGAAAATTCTATGCTAACAATGATGAATTGATTCATGATATTGCGGCTGCTTATCAGGATGTTATTAAACAATTCTACGATGCTGGTTGCCGTAATCTTCAGTTTGATGATTGTACTTGGGGTGCTATTGTCGGCACTGCTGCAAAGCAGAGATATGCTAGCCTTGGAATTGATATTGAAGAAGTGAAGCGACAGCTTCTTGAAGTTAATAATCTGGCACTTGAAAACAAGCCTGCAGATATGACAATCACATCACACATCTGCCGAGGAAACTACCACTCTACTTTCTTTACAAGTGGCCCATACGACACAGTTGCTGACTATGTATTTGCAAAAGAAAATGTGGATGCTTTGTTCCTTGAATACGATGATGCTCGCTCTGGTGGATTTGCTCCTCTTGCAAAGGTATCTTCTGGTAAGAAGGTGGTACTGGGACTTATTACAACAAAGCGTCCTCAGCTTGAAGATAAAGAATCTATCAAAAAACGTATTTACGAAGCAGCAAAATATATTCCACTTGAGCGTCTAGCTTTGAGCCCACAGTGTGGCTTTGCTTCCTGCGAAATCGGCAACAAGCTTACCGAAGAAGAACAGTGGGCTAAGCTGAAGCTAGTAAAAGAGATTGCTGAAGAGGTGTGGCAGAACGATTAATTCAGCTCGATGAATTTTTCGATTGCTACTGCTACTCCATCTTCATCATTGGATGGTGCAATATAATCAGCCCATTCCTTGGTCTCATCCTGTGCATTTGCCATGGCCACCGAAAGACCTGCGTAACGCATCATAGGAATGTCGTTGAAACCATCGCCGCAGGCAATCAGATGCTTGCGATCAATGCCAAGACTTCCTAACAATATTTCTAGAGATGATGCCTTTTCAATTCCTTGTGGCATTATCTCTAGGAAAAATGGCTCTGAGAAGAAAACATTAACAGTGCCATTAAACTTTTCATTAAGCTTTGCTTCTACATTTCTAAGAACCTTGTGATCACCCACGCATAAAAACTTAACAGGTGGATCAAGCTGTGCTTCCTCATCCAGGTGGAATACCTGTCTGATTGGAATGTTATTGATTTTTGATTCCAGCTGCACGTACTGATTATTCTCGTCGTTTGAAATGATGCCTTCTGAATCATATGTAAGTGTGGCAACATTGAATTTGTTTGCGCAACGAAGAATATCTGTATAGTACTTTTCAGGAATAGTTTCTCTGCGGACAACCTCTCCAGTCTTGCAATCGATAATCATACCACCGTTATACGCCAGTATGTATCCTCCTACCTCTTCCAGGTGAAGCTGCTTTGCAATCTTTTTAATGCCTGGTACTGGACGGCCAGATGCAAGTATAATCTTTACTCCTGCCTTTGCAGCTTTCATTATTATTTCTTTGTTTTTGTTACTAACCTCTTTTTTACTATTTAAAAGAGTTCCGTCTAAATCTAGTGCTATTGCTTTATATTTCATAAGGCATATCATAGCAAGCCAATTAGGTTACGTCAAATGGAATTTTTCACTTGTGATATCCCTCCCCAAACATTAAAATAACACTAGCAAAAATAATGACTGGAGGTTTTTATGGAAGATAAAATTACACTTACTATTGGGAAACAGAAAAACATTGCTCTTATCGCTCACGATGGAAAGAAGCCACTTCTTATTCAGTGGTGTGAGGACAACAAAGAAATTCTTAAGAATCATTTCTTATGCGGTACAGGAACCACAGCCAGAATGATTTCCGACAAAACAGGCCTTCCTGTTAGAGGCTACAACTCAGGCCCTCTTGGCGGTGATCAGCAAATCGGAGCAAAGGTTGTAGAAGGCAGAATCGATTTAATCGTATTCTTCTCAGACCCTCTCACAGCTCAGCCACACGATCCAGATGTAAAGGCGCTGATGCGAATCGCTCAGGTTTACGACATTCCTATCGCAGTCAACAAGGCATCCGCTGATTTCATGATTAAATCAGCATTCATGGATACACCTTACGACCACGACGTCATCAACTTCCAAAAAAATATTGCTGATCGAGCAAACACACTATAGTACCACCCAAAATAGACACATTCTCTTGATATACTTTTCTAGTATCGTTTTATAGCTTTTATTGGGGATGTGTTGAGTATGAGAACTAAAGATCGAAATGATTTTTTATGGTTGGTATTCTTTTTTATTATCTTTATCAATGGATTTGAAGCTGGAGGTTATCAGGCCAGTTTATTAAATATAGGAAATACATACGATTTATCTACAACAACCAAGGGGTTATTTGCCTCTGTAGAGCTATTTGCCACGATGCTTGCGCCGATACTGCTTGGTGCATGGGCAGATAAAACTAATAAATTGAAATGTATCAAAATCCTGCTTTCCATACAAGTGATAGCAGCTTTACTGATTGGCCTTTTGACATCGAAGGTGCTCTTTGTAGGTGGAGTCTTCTTTTTAGGACTCACTACAAGTGCCCTCCAGTTTATTTCCATTGCAGCTCTTGCTGACTACTATCCTATCAGTTACCACAAAAAAATAGGCTATCTCACATCTATGTATGCATTGGGCGCATTTGTAGCGCCTCTAGTTGTTGCTGCGTATTTGAATATGGGATTTAGTTGGAAAATATTATTTGTCTTTCTATGTGTAGCCAGTGCTGCTGCACTGATAGACATAGTTGCATCTAATAATGAATTCAGAGAATTGGCAGATACCACTACGGAAGAATTTACGTCCGCTGGTCCATTTATTCTGGCCGGAATCATCATGCTTTGTGTTGTTATGTGTATTTATGTTGGATATGAAAATGGATTTGCTTTCTTTGTAGATACTCTATTTGCTAATGAATTTAAATCTGCTTTAGGAAAATATGCCTTAAGTCTGTTTTGGATTGTTATGATTCCATCGCGAGTATTAGTAGGCCATAACGCTAAACATGCTTACCAAATACTAATTGGTGCAATAGTAGCAATTCCTTCTATAACCGTAATCATCGCCCAGCTTTCCAGTGATATAGCGGTGTTACTGCTATGTATTCCACTGGGCTTCGCTTGCGGCGCAATCTATCCATGTGTTTTGAATCTTGCCATGCCTTTGTCTGGCAATCACAAGGCAACATCCACAGGCTTAATCACAACAGCCACTGGTATCGGAGGCGTGGTATTCACTGCCCTCACTGGATATTTAGGAGATATGTATGGCCTCCGCCAGGCTGTTATGATGCTGTCAGCGTTTTTCGTCTTATCACTAATATCAGTAATAATATTAAAGATTCGCTGGATTAAAAAAGATTAGTTTTATAATGAAAAATATGCCAAGGCTATTGCGCCTGGGCCTGCGTATGTACCAATTGTAGCACCTACAACTGTGTACTGAAGCTGATCTTCATGGCCCTCGTAAATAGCCTTTGAATCTTCTACATATTTAGTAAGTACTTCCTGGGAGAAACCTGAATAAGCAAGACATAATGGCTTGCTAAAATCTATCCCACCAGAATTAGTAACAAATTCTGTCAGCATATTGTGGCTCTTTTTTGAGCCTCTAGCCTTGCCGATAACCTTAACCAAGCCATCCTCGATTGTGATTACAGGCTTAATCATTAGCATGTTTCCTGCGAAGGCTGCCGCTGAAGAAAGTCTTCCACCAAGCTTTAAATACTCTAAAGTATCAAATGCTGATATTACATGAACGTTCTTCATTTCTTCCTGGATGATAGAAATGATTTCATCACAAGATTTTCCTTCGTCTCTAAGCATAACTGCTCTTTGCACCAAAATGTATTCTGAAATGCAGAATTGCTTGGTGTCAACGATATGTATGTTGTCTGAGTAATCCGCTGCTGCAAGCATGGCACTTTGATAGCATCCAGAAACTCCAGATGATAAGCAGAAATAAATAAGCTCATCCCCAGCTTCATCAGCCTTCTCAAACTCCTGCGCATAAACATAAGGTGAAATCTGGCTTGTCTTAGGCACTTCATCAGTTTCGATTAATTTATGATAAAAATCCTCTGCGGAGAGTGTAACACCATCTAAATACTCTTCATCCCCAAATCTTACATTTATGGGTAATACTGTCACTCCCCATTCCTTAGCTACATCCTGTGGGATATCACTAGCAGAATCTGTGATTATTCTTATTGCCATTCTATTGTGTCCTTTCCTAATTACTTAAAAAATTAAATATATCTTAATTCAATTATTTTAATTATTTGCAATTAGGAATGCAAGCCTTTTTTCTTATCACTTGTGTCTTATAACCTCAAATCGCTGAAGCTGAACTGGTTCGTCCATGCCGATACCGCCCTTTTGGCGTGCGATAGAAATTTGCTGAGCTACAGAATCCACACCATCCAAATCTGGAAGCAATAGGCCTCTGCGATTTCCGTTGCTTACAATTACACCGTAGCGTTTCACATCAAGTTCATCTGGTGAAGATATAGGCTCCGGCTCGCTTAGTACATCAACATTGATTTCCAAATCAGGCAATTCCTCTGGACTGATTGGATTAAAACGAGTATCTCTGGTGGAGGCGCTGATGGCGTTTTGGATAATCTCTGCCGCCACGCACTCGGTGGTAGGAAGGATTGTTCCAATGCAGCCTCTCAGACGACCAGCCTTGTGGATAGATACAAATGCTCCGGCTTGCTTTGATACTAGCTCTTTAGGTAAATCATCGGGCATATCTAGCACCTTGCCCCGTAATATATAGCTTTCCAGGGATTTCTTGGCTAGCTTAACATATTCGTCAGCCGGCTCCTGGGAATCCTGTATATGGGCATTCAACTTTGCCAGATAAGTATCTCTAAAACGACGCTTCTCATCCTCTCCTGTCACATAAAAAGATGCAATACCATAGCCAACACCTGTCACATCCTGATGAGAATATACATGGGCATCTACAGCCTTTCCATCCAAAGCACCAGCCATTATGACAAATGAACGATGACCACACTCTGCCGCTTTTTCACAGAAATCCTCTTTAAAATCAAACATCTCACCAAAAGCTGCACGGCCGGCCACGTCCATAATCCTCTGGTCATAGACAGGTCCCTCTTTAGCGAATCCATAAGGCCCATAGTCCTGAAGCTTGTGAGATAAATCTCCACTGGCAACGAAAACTACCTTGCGATTAACCTCATCCACAGCCTCCTGTATCATCTGTCCCAAACGGTAATGATCCAATAAACCAAGGCCGGACAGGCCGATGCGTACAATCTGCCCCTTGGCATATTTCTTCCTTATAAACCAAAGAGGAACCATAGTGCCATGGTCTAGCTCTGGATCACGCTCACCTAGCGTGCCTGCTGGAAAGCTGGCATCATAGGCGATTTCATTTATTCTATCTACAAGCTCTGTGTCATATTCTTCCTGGAAAGATACCTCCGGTGCGTTGAATCTGGCGAATGAACCTTTCGCTCCCTTTCCCGGAGAAATATGGAAATAGTCCGAATACATGATGCTGTGTGGACTAGTGATGATGATTGTATCCGGTTCAAGCTTCGCTATTTCATCTGCCACCTTTTCATAGGCATCGATAGTCTCCTGAACCTGCGCTTCGCCACCGCGGCCTACAGCCGGCACAATCATCGGTGGATGTGGAACCATAAATGCTGCTAGAATTGCCATAGTTTAACCCCTCCCTTAACAGTTTCCTGTGTAAACATATTTCAAATGTTGCTTCGCTATATCTTTTAAATGATAGATAGTCTCCACTGGCGTAGCGTCCCTATCTACCATATGAAATCTTGGGAAAAATCTGGAAATGTGCAAAGGAATCTCTGGATTTACTGAAGCTATCCAACTGCTTAGCTTATCCATCTCCTCATCAGAGTCATTCTCCCCTGGAATAATCAGCGTGGTAAGCTCCACATGACAATGCTTCGCTGCCTCCAGGATAAAGTCCATTACCATCCGCCTGTTTCCCTTTAGCACGTCCTCATAATAATGGTCTGTAAAGCCCTTCAAATCGATGTTCATAGCATCTCCATAGGAGAACAACTCTTTCACCGTAGCTACATCGGCCATCCCGTTTGATACTAAAACAGTTTTCAAGCCCTTTGCCGAAAGGAGCTTTGCTGTATCTAAAATGTATTCGTACGAGATCAATGGCTCATTGTAAGTAAAAGCCACTCCAATATTTCCATTTGCCCGCTGCTCATCAGCTATCTGGGCAAGCGTCTCAGGCGATACGAACCTTGCCTCTCTCTTACTATCATCCACTTCATCACCCCATGAAATGTGATAGTTCTGGCAAAATGGGCATCGCAAATTGCAGCCATAGCTTCCCACAGACAGAATATAGCTGCCCGGATAAAATCGATTCAACGGCTTCTTCTCAATCGGGTCCAGTGCAATCGCCGTGAGCATCCCATAATTCTCCGGCACGATGTTGCCGTCCCTGCAGGTTCTCACCTGACAGAAACCATATTTACCTTCTGCAATGTTGCAATGCCTGTAGCATAAGTTGCATACTGCCATAACTCCCCCCTTGGCTCCAATTATTCTTAGAAAAAAAGCGGTGCATAAGCACCGCTCTGCTATATACTATTTTACCTCTACAAGCTCAATTGTAAAGTTGAGTTCTTTGCCAGCCATTTCGTGGTTTGCATCAAGAGTGATATTTGTATCATCCTTTGCAACAACCTTTACTGGGAATGGTCTGCCATATGGATCCTGTAAGTATACCTGCTGGTCTACTTCTAAGTTTTCTGAACCAGGAAGCTGTGCGATTTCAATTGTGAAAACTGCCTCCTCGTCACGCTGGCCATAAGCTTCCTCTGGCATAAGGTGAATGTCAACCTTCTCGCCAACTTCCATGTTTGCAACAGCCTTGTCAAAGCCCTTAATCATCATGCCTGCGCCACAAACAAACTCAAGTGGCTCGCCTCTGTCGTATGATGAATCGAACTGTGTACCATCGTTAAATGTGCCTCTATAGTGTGTGCGGCATGTCTTGCCTACATTCTTGCCCTCGAACGCTGGCTCAGAATGACATCCGCCGCATCCAGAATGACCGCCACAGCTATGTCCTTCCTCGTGATCACCACATGTGTGACCCTCGCCGTGGTGATTGCAATTTACACCAGAGTTGATAAGCTCACCCTTAAGGTATGCCTCAACTGCTGCATCTGTATCTCCTGATGCGCCAGCGCAAAGCTCAATTCCGCACTCGCTAAGAGCTGCCTGTGCTCCGCCACCGATGCCACCGCAGATAAGTACGTCGATTGAATTGTTGCTAAGAAGACCAGCTAAAGCACCGTGGCCCTGTCCGTCAGAACCGATAACCTCTGATGAAACAACCTTGCCATCTTCTACTTCGTAAATCTTAAACTGCTCAGTGTGTCCGAAGTGCTGGAACACCTGACCATTTTCATATGTAACTGCTATTCTCATTATATACTCCTTTTAAAAACAAAATCCTTGCTATTATAACTGCAAAAGGAGTATTAAGCAAATGACTACGCTTTAATGCTTTTCATTTGCTCCCTTCTGAATCTGGCCCGCCTCGTCGAAGTACACTAAATCACCTTCATTGATATCTCTCTTATACAAATCAGCATCAGGGACTTCGCGCTCAATTTGGTTGCCAGCCTCATCTTGTAATATCACAAGGACCTGCGGTACGTAACCTGCAGGTCGCTCTTCACATCCATAATCTGCTTCTAGGATTTTCTTTAGTTTGTAGGTCATATCTATTCTCTTTTGTTGAAAACTTAATCAATCTATAGTATTATTCAATATAAGAAAAGGTGCTACCGATAGACGGACAGCCCTTTGGTTAAATATTAATTCTTATAAGATAAGAAGTAATCGAACCTTTGGCGTGGGCGATTACTTCTTTTTCTTATGGTCTTTTCCGTAGCTTACGCCTAGTGAAAAACAAGTCATACCAAAACAGATGACTGCTATAATAGCATAGATTTCCATAAGATATCCCTCCTGATGTCGATTTCTGGCGAGCCAGATTTTGAGGTAATCATGAGGGTACCGCCCTCTCTAATTCAAGGGCCGAATCGCCTACCGCTTGGTAGCACCGAATACTAGTGTACCAAACGGACAGTAGGGATACAATCGAACAAATTCTTAAATTATCATTGACGTCTAGATATTCTCCCCAACCTTCTCAATTAAAGTAATATCCGCTGGCAACCAATCCACATCTCCAAGCTGCTCCTTAGTCAACCACTTAGCTGCTTCGTGTTCCTTTAGAACCAAATCGCCTTTTACGATTTCAGACCAGAAGCAATCCATTGATAAATGGAATGTTGGATAGTCATACTCAATAGTGTCAATCAATTCCCCAACACTTATCTCAGTATCAAGTTCCTCCATAATCTCGCGCTTTAATGCTTGCTGTGGAGTTTCACCTTCTTCGATTTTTCCACCTGGGAATTCCCAACCATCTTTGTATTCACCATATCCTCTTTGGGTAGCAAAAATTATTGGCTGGCCTTTCTCATTTTCAGCTTTTATAACTGCTGCAACTACACGTACTGTTTTCATATACATATCTCCTTTTAAACACCTACAATGTACTCATAAATATCTTCTCTAACAGGTACATCTAAAATCCATTCTATTTCTACTGCTTTCTTCTCAGTATTGGCCATAGTAAATTCCTTGGCATATCCGCTTGGAGTCATATGACCTAAATAATAGAATTCCTTTGAGCCTTTGTCGTCTTTATTCTTTCTAACAAATAATTCTACCTGTATTCCAAGTTCTTGGCTATTCAAAAACTTTTGAACATCATTTGACTGTAGACTTCTTCCTGATTTTGAAATTGCAATCAAAGTTCTATTGCTAGTAAAACGATCTTCATATCTTGTAGTAAGACTTATGTCATCATCCTTTTCATAATTAATGAAAACAGGAAATGTCTTTGTCTTATCATTATACTTATATCCACCAATATTTGTTGGCACTTCATTGTTTGCCCAATTAAGTAGCCTGCACACATCCTCATATGTGTACTTCTGATATAGTACCAAATCAGTGTCAAGGTATGGTTTACTATAATCTCGCTCATATCGACTTATTCCAAAATCAACTAGCTCATTTAGAATATTATAAAAGTCCTTATTATGAAGCATTTTTATAAATGACTTGCTATAGGTATAGTCTGTATTGTCTTTTTCCAATAACACGCATTCAGCATACGTCTTTTTTCCAGAGCCTGAAGCAAACTCATTTGTCATTACGTTTACAATGTTTTCAGCCTGATCTTCTGATAAATGCTTACCGTAGTTCTCCTCAAGATCCTTTGCTAACTCAGAAATAAGATTACTAACTGGACCATATCCAACCAGCAAAAGCATCCTTTTAAGCAATCGAAGCTCATGTATTCTCTTACCATTAGCTAACTTCTTAGATACAAATTCTATAACCTTTTCTTCATTATCGGAAAGACGAATTGTATATTCTTTCTCATACTTAACCAGGAACTTATAGTATGAACCTAGGTTATTGTTATCAAAAATTCTCAGCACATCCATTTCACCATAATCATCAAAATCCTTCAGCGCCGGAATATGACCAAGCTTATTCTTCAAATTGGTATAATTCTCTTTTATCAGTCTAACGTCACTAAAGTTGGCATTATCTACTGAATCAAATATTCGCTTTCTACTTATCTCATCAAAATGAACCGTAGACGCTCCTGGGATAACTCTGCCACCTTCCATAACGTATCTACGAATATTATCTTTGTTATAGGTACGGTCTCCTGACAGAGCTATAGGAATCATAAAGTTGTTGTTATAGTTTCCAATGAAATCTATGATAACAACATATTCTTTTCCATTGGCTTTACGAAGTCCTCGTCCAAGCTGCTGTATAAATACTATAGGCGACTGAGTTGGTCGAAGCATTACAACCTGATTAACCTCTACGATATCCACACCTTCATTCAATATTTCATATGAAAAGATGTAATCAAGTGGCTGCATGTTTTCTGTCGCATCAGCTTCATCCATGGCCAGTCTTTCAAACGCTTCTTGTCGGGCATCTTCACTTGCATCACCGTTCAATGCAATGGTCCTATACTTTTTGCCAGTATCTGGATTTACAATCTGATTAAACTTAGCTGACAAAGTCTTTGATTCTTCTATTCCACTACAGAAGATTAATCCCTTTACTTTTTCACCACTGTATCCATAATACTTAGTCTGTTCAATAATGTGCCTAACTCTCTCATCACTTGTAAGAACACTGAAATCTCTGTGAGCATCGGCATCATCACCTATAATTGAAATATCCTTTATTCCAAAATAATGAAATGGACATAAAAGATTTTCTTCCATTGCCTGTTGCAATCTGATTTCGTAAGCTATTTGATAATTGAAGATTTCATAGATATTTCTTCCCTCAACATTGTCATCGCGCTTATCTGGAGTAGCTGTCATTCCAAGCCAAAGACTAGGTGTAAAATACTCCATAACTTTTTTATAAGAATCAGCTGCCGCATGATGAGCTTCATCAAATATGATGCAATCAAATGCATCTTTATCAAACTGCTTTAAAGACTCGTCTTTGCTCATAGTCTGAATCATCGCAAAGATGTAGTCCTTATCTTTATTATCTTCAACTGAATGGCCTGCACCAATTATTCCTGTTGTTATAGTGCTACCAAAAACTCTTTCATAAGACTTCTTAGTTTGTCTAGCCAACTGACCTCTATGAACAAGAAACAGAACTCTCTTGAATCGCATTTCTCTCATAGCAAAAGCCGAAGCATAAGTCTTACCTGTTCCTGTTGCAGAAATAAGTAATGCTCTATTCTCACCACTACCAACAATCTTTTTCAGATTTGTAATGAAGCCTACCTGCATACTATTAGGCTTTAACTTGTAGCTTTCTATTGAAGTAACTTCGCTTTGTCTGGCGATCTCTCGTTGCTCTTTAATAAGCTTATATGCTTGCTTATAGTTTTCGTAGAAAACATCGAAGTTCAAAGCATATTCTGAGTTCCATAAATCATTAAACTCAGCAACAATTTCCTGTGCCACTTCGCCTTGCTCAGTTGATACAATTTTAGTATTCCACTCCTTATTACTGGTGAGCGCCAAACTAGTAATGTTTGAACTTCCAATAATAATTCGATATATTTCATCTCTCTTGAAAATGTAACCTTTTGTATGGAAGCCTTCCTCTGCTGCATCCACATCGTACATACGAATTTCAAGATTTCTATACTCATTAAGCTTTTTAAGAGCTCGTGGCTCACTAAAGTTAAGATAATTTGTAGTTAATATCTTACCTGGAACATTTCGTTCCTCAAGCTCCTTAAGTATCTGCAATAATGGTACAATACCCGCCATTGTAATAAAGGCAACGCTTATCTGAAAACTGTCACAGTTAGAAAGCTCATCCTCAATAGACGAAATTACTTTCTTTCCCTCTTTATAGTTGTTTGAAACAAACTGAGGTCTGTAAGCAAGATTTGATGCCACGCTACCATCGATATATGCTGTTTGCAGACCTAGTTTTAACTCTTCAACGTTTGACATTTATTGATATCCCCTCAGTCTTGAATATTCTTTATTTCATCTTCCCACTATTAACAATATAAATACCCGCACTTACAAGCACCAGCGCCACCAATGATTTCCACGAAATATTTCCCCACTCTCTCAGGAAAATAGCTGATAGCAGCGCGCCAAAGATTGGATTCGTAAATCCGTATACGGTAACGGTAGAAACCGGATTGTACTTCAGCAAAAGTCCCCACACCGAGTAAGCAACTGATGAAACCAATGCTAGGTATACTATCAAAAGAATTCCCAGGCCTGATGATTGGTGCAGTCTGCCTCCGCCTGCCCAGCCAACCAAAATCATCACTATGCCGCCGATGATAAACTGGTATCCGCTAAGCGTTACCGGGTTCTCGTGCTGAGAATACTCCTTTATAAGCACCGAAGAAATTGCATAGGATACAGATGCAATGAGGATGAATCCCTCACCATTAAAAGCGATGCCAGTTCCGATGCTGCCGCTGCTCAAACTTACAAGGATTACTCCGATTGCACCAAGAATGCATCCTGTTAATTTGCTGACCGTCATGTGCTCCTGCTTTTTCACCAGGCATGCCAGCAGGATTGCAAAGAATGTGCTCATTCCATTAATGATTGATGCGTTGACTCCTGAAGCATGTGCCAGGCCTATATAAAAGAAAAAGTACTGCAGCATAGTTTGGAAAATGCTAAGAGTGCATATCATTTTCCATGAACTTGCCTTTGGTACTAATACCTTCTTCTGTGAAATGCTTCCAAAGATTACCGCCAGCACTCCTGCAAGCGAAAATCTAATTCCTGCAAACAGAATCTGTGACATTGAATCTGCTGCATCCACTCCGAAAATACGATATCCGATTTTGATGCTAGGAAATGCACTGCCCCACAGCAAGCAACAGACTATGGCTAAAGCACAAACAACATATTTATTACTAAGTGATACTTTATTTTTCTTGATTGATTCCAATTAACAATTTCTCTCTTTAATCATTATTTCTTTTCAAATACTCTTCCCACGTTAAAAAGATGACTGCACAAAAAGTGCAGCCTTATTCTTATTATTCATTATAATTCATTATATTTCTTATTGCTTCCCCTTGACTTCTCCACTGGGTACTTTGCCTCGTTCTTATCCATCTTCGCATTTACGATTTCATCCTCGTCAAGGCCCAGCTTATCAAGCATGTTTCTGCAATACACGATTACATCTGCAAGCTCTTCCTTCACATGATTGATATCGTAATCATCGTCGCTCCACTGGAAGCACTCAAGTAATTCATTTGCCTCGATGGAAATAGACTTTGCCAAGTTTGCTGGTGAGTGGAACTGGTCCCAGTCACGATCTATTGTCATTTTTCTTATACGATCTATAGTTTCCTGTGTCATAACATATCCCTTTTCTTGTGTTTTCTAACAATGCTAGTATAGCACAGTGGTACTTTTTATGGCACTCTATTTTGTGCCCACCAGTATAAGTACTTCACTTAAACCAAAAGCCCCACATGCACTTTGTGCATGTGAGGCTTTTCCTGTTCAATTAGAAAATCTGACCCGGAAGCTTAAGCTTCGTTTTAGGTGGAAAGTCTTTATCGAACTCTTCCACATCCTCATCGCTTACATAATATCCTTTTGGAGTTTGATAAACTCCTTCGACATCATTCAAAAATCCTGGTCTCAGTTCCTTACAGAGGAAAAAGGATGCATCTGCGCCCTCAGGCAAATCATGGTATCTGATTCCAAATTTGCTTGCATAATCAAATCCGCTTTTACCATAGAAGTCGATATTACCTTCAAATAAAACTGCACCAAATCCCATCTGGGTGGCCTTTTGCAGCGAATAATCAAGAATGGCTTTGCCATATCCCTGACGCTTCAACTCTGGAGTGATACCAATTGGGCCCATTGTAAGAACGTCCACGATTCTGCCGTCATCTGCTTCAATAACCGTCTTCATGAACATATTCTGCCCTATCAGCTTTCCATCTTTCTCCATAACAAAATCAAGCTCTGGTATGAAAGCTGGGTCATCTCGAAGCACGTGAATCACATAATGCTCGCTACATCCTGGGCGATATACATTCCAAAATGATTCTCTTACTAGGTTCTCAATCTCTCTGTAGTCTTTCTTTTCTTCTAATCGAATAATATAGTCATTTTTATTCATTGTTTATCTAACCTCCTGAAAACTTGTGACTTAAAGTTGCTTTTCAGCGGGAGGTTTGTCTGATTGTCTGCAAACCTCCCGGTTAGCCTACAATCTCCTTTGTGTTGTACTTTGTCAAACAGCACTTCTCCTTTAAAAAAATGAATTATATACTATGAAGCTGCCTGCTCAGAATCCTCATCCTCAGCATCAGCAACCTGGTTCTTTGCTGCAATAACCTCAACAACTACCTGGTCAGCGTTTGTGGTTACATCAACTTTCTTGTTCTTTGAAATAGCAAGATCTGCAACAGTAACTGTATCACCAAGTCTCAGTGAGCTGCAGTCTATTTCAATCTTCTCAACTACATCTTCGGCCTTTGCTTTGTATGCTACCTCCGAAACGAGCTGCTCTAAAACACCTTCTGTAACAGCTTCCTTGTTTTCAAGAACAACCTCTGCTGTTGCATGGATAACCTCGCCTTTAACAAGCTCCTGGAAATCCATCTCTACAATCTGATGCTTAGCTGCATCATAGTGTAGTTCCTTAAGTAACACATTGTACTTCTTTCCTTCCAAATCCAGAGTCATCTGAGTGTGCTTGCTCTTTCTGAGTGCCTCAGCCTCTTTAACCTCGAACTGGAGTGGGATTGATTGTTCGATATCCCTACCGAACAGGTTACCTGTAACGTAGCCCTCTCTTCTCAACCTCTTTGCCTTCTTTTCCATGTCACGTCTTTGTACTCTGTAAGTATCCATTTGTCTCTTCCTCCTAAAATACAAATATTTGAGCAGGGAAATTTGCGGAATGTCGATATTCAATTGGCGTTTCGTTTGTTTCTCGTGTTCGACTCTGTTATAGTCCTCTTTTATTTAATAGTCAAGTGCTACTTGTTACTTCTCCTTTTAGGAAAACATTCTCTTTCCAATCAGTCTTAATTGGATGCAGTAATTCTTGTTTCACAAAATAACCTAGGTTCTGCCTTGTACACTCCAATATATCACATGCTTCTGTCGTATTTATAACACAGTGTTTTGCAAATGAATCGAAAACCTTTGCATATATCGGTAAAACCACTCCGTTTTCAACCAGGATACGCTTTTCTACAAATATATTGCCATTAAAGGTTATCCCATATCCGCCAGAATCAACTGTGAGACCTGACATCAGTCTCTCATTTTTGATAACCGAATAAAGCTTAGGCACGTCATCAATGCACTTAGTTAAATCCACCTCCATCGATGTGTCGTTTTTCAAAAGGCATATTATTCTTCCATCCATGTATGGAAAACTTTCATAAATATTATCAGCCTGCCTTGCTACAAGCCATCCAGGTATCTCCTCTTCTTTTACATCCTTTAAATAGCATGAATCCTGAGAAGATTTTCCTCTACTGAGCCACAGCAATTTACATTCATCATATTTAGTGAGCTTTGCATTCTTAAGAATCATTCCAATATTCTGTCTGCCAGATGGAATTACCCTTTCTTCGACCCATAGTTTTGCGTACTGATGCGGAATGGTAAATATTCCTTTCTTTACAAACGAAGCAAATAACAATGGGGCATTCCATTCATCCAAACATTCACAAAGCTCTATTATAAAATGATTTGAACGCTCATAATACAACAACATTCCTATTGGATTGTTTTTGTCTATTTCATCATCATGAATTGCAAATACTCTCATAATAACACCACCTTTTATAAAGCATATTCCAAATCTTTTCCATATGCTCAACGGATAAAACCCGATTCAAATCTTTAAAAAGCACTTCCTTTGTGTCTAAAGCAATACTGTTTGCAAACAACTTTTTCTTATCTTTTATCAAATCAAGATTTTCAAGTGTCGACCTGCCGCCAATGAAGTTTTGACATTTTCTATCTACATCAATATCAAACTCAGCAATTTCTTTTTCACTAAAACATGAACATAAGAAAGACAACCCATGGTCAAACAAAGGCGCTATTCTAAGCGTTTTTTTTCTGGCATTTCTGAGAACCTCTATGTTTGCACCATGTCTATCACGATTCATAATCAAATAATCTACAGCAAGCATAGTATCGATATAGTCCTGCCATCCATTCTGAACACAAAAATCGTAGTGGCTCGTTTTTGCTTCACTATTAACCTGATAATAGTTGTCTAGTGCAACCTTTGTTTCTCCTGGCTCTTTAAAATCCTCAGAAGCACAAAGCCATGTTTCATAAATATGACCATCAATATCAACATCTGCATGTATAAGCTGATAATGCAAATGTTCCACTCCAAGTATCGTCAGCAATCTATCTACAATAATTTCATTTACACACTCGTGCCCAACAATACCTTTTTCACTATCAAAATTGGAAAGCTTATAATAAACTTTTTTCCCATGCACTCGCTCTGATGCCTTCAAAAATGTTCCTGCTGTGCCACTAGATGACCTAGTATGAGACCATTGAAGATGAGTCATATCTTGTTTATCTAGGATTATCTTTGTATCCATATTGTCGTCCTCCTAAATATAAAATAGCATCTTATTTGACGCACGTCAAATAAGATGCTATTATTTCATTTTTTCCTACAAGCAAACCTTTCTAGCAAAATCTAGCCCCTCAGCATCTTCCTGGGCAATTATAAGAGGTCTGCTGCCCTTTATATCTAGCAGATAATCGATGGTGTTTTGCTTGGTGTCAGCATCCATTCCCTCAAATGGAGAATCCAGCACTATAAAATCCGCTGGTGTAAACAAGGCCTTTACCAGCTCCACCAACCTACGCTCTGGCACAGATAATTCCGACACCGGGATGCTCAGCCTATCTGGCTCTATAAAGCGGGTCAGTTCCTCTATGGCTCTTCCTTTGCTGGCCCATCTGTGTGCCTTTTTTACATTCCAGATGGCATCCTTCTTCAGATTCAGTTGGCCATCCTGGGAAACATATGCACTTTGTAAAGTAGGATACTTGTAATCTCCCATTCTGCACACTTTTCCCTCATCTGGCTTCTCCATCCCCATAAAGATTTTGAGAGCTGTAGTTTTTCCTGCCCCTTTAGGCCCAACAAATGCATAGCATCTGCCATCTTCTATTTCCACATTAAGATTCTCCAGAACCTTGTTACCATCATATGATTTGCTAATGTTTTCAAGTATGATTGTCATTTTATTTAACCCCATCTCATTATTCTCGGCCTAACTTACTAAATTTTACCACAAATCAGTATCAGTAACGAATGTCTATGTGATGTATTTATTAAGACGAAGTCCTGTATGGAGCAAAGCAAAAGAGGATTTCGACGAATTAGCCGAAATCCTGAAAAAATAACCTCTAGTTAGATTAGAGGACCTTATTCAATTTTTCCTCAAGAGCAGCCTTTGGCATTGCGCCAAGGGCGCTGTCTACTAGCTTACCATCTTTGACTATTGCAAAAAATGGAATGCTTCTCACATTGAATTGACTAGCTAGTTCTGGCTGCTCATCTACATTGACCTTGCCAACTTTTGCTCTTCCATCATATTCTTCTGAAATCTTTTTCACTGCTGGCCCCATCATTTTGCATGGCATGCACCAGTTTGCGTAAAAGTCTATAAGAACAGGCTTGTCACTGTTTAATACTTCCGAATTAAAGTTATCTGATGTAAATACATATTCCATAATCGTACCTCACTATTCTAATCATCTTTCGTTTAATCAGCTGATAAGAACATTATATGTGGTACGGAATTTATATCAAGTACGCAAAAATAACTTGCCTGGTCAGAAAAACCTGACTAATTAAGTTTATCTTTATTGATTTTTCCCTCGGAAATCATTTTTGATACCCAAAGCTTGAGCGATTCCACAGTCAAATCGATTTGCTCAAGTTGCTTTTGAATTGCAAGGAAATCATCAATTTCATCATCAGAGATTATACCGTCGGCAGTGATATCAATGAAACGCTCTTTCTGATTGTTGAGAGAATTCAACGCGGACAACATACCAAGTACAATCTCAGGCAGGGATGACATCTTCACCTCAGGGACTGTTTCCTGGCCGATTTTACACTGATGAGTGCAGTAATAGTTGCATAAATCCTGGCGCTTGTATGCGTTTGCCAAATCCACAACATCTTCCGGATAGATTGCGACCTTACCAGTTTCGATTTTTTCAAGACGACTTTCTGTCATCGAACCTATCAATTCACTAGCCTGAGCTCTTGTAAGTCCAGCCTCCTCACGCGCCTTGAAATATACACTTTTGTCTTCTCTAATTGATTTTCTTCCCATCGGTATCATCCTCCTAATAAAATCATTATATCTATTTTTCCAAAAAAGAAAAATAGCATATATTCGTTTGCTGAAATAGTGATATATTAGTAGGAAATACAAATGTAAAATCTAAGTAAGAAATCAAACAAACCACTTATTTATAGAAAGGGAAGGTACTTAATATGAACGGAAAAAGATTATACAAAAGCAACAATAAAAAGATTTGTGGTGTTTGCGCCGGAATCGCAGAATACTTTGATGTAGATCCAACACTTGTAAGATTGATTTGGGCAGCAGTTACACTTGCAGGTGGAAGCGGAATTATCATCTACATCGTTGCAGCTCTTGTAATGGATGATAATCCAGTAGACGTTGTATAACGAAGGAGGCATTGTTATGTCAGTATTATTTGGAATTTTATTTTTCATGGTTTTTGGCAAGATGATTGGCTTGGCTTTCAGAGCCACATGGGGCATTTTTAAAATAATGCTTTATATCGTCTTTTTACCATTGTTTTTGTTAGCACTTGTATTTGGCGGATTGATGTATTTGGCATTGCCAATACTGATAGCAGTAGGTGTGATTTCACTGATTGCAGGTGCAGTTGATTAACTACAAAATCTTTATTGAACTAAAAAGCATCTTATTTGACATACGTCAATAAGATGCTTTTTGAACAATATCTTACTTCTACTAAACTCACACTTACCTAACTTTTCTATAATAATCTATCAGTTTCAAATAGATTAAACCTACAACGATTAAAAAGATTAACAATACCAAAATCCACCAGGCGCACCCCATAAATGAGTTTCTTCCCGCATAGGCACTTAAGAATGTGCCTATTACTGCCTGGAATCACTTTTTACTCACAGATAGTAGTCATTTCCTGATTTCTTACTCTCTAGAATCTCTTTTTCATCCCAGATAGTAGTATTTCTCCACTTTCTTACTATCTAGATTTGCTTTTTCGTTTCAGATAGTAAGTTTTGCCTACTATCTTACTATCTTAAATCTAATTTTTCTCCCAGATAGTAAGCCCGGCCATTTTTCCTACTGCCTAAATTCAAAATCTCTCCCCAGGCAGTAGCCCCGATCAATTCCACTACTGCCCAAAATCAAAAATCTTCTCTCAGGCAGTAGCCACGGCCAATTCCACTACTGCCTAAATTCAAAATCTCTCCCCAGGCAGTAGCGTCAGCCAATTCCACTACTGCCTAAATTCAAAAGTCCTCTCTCAGGCAGTAGCCACGGCCAATTCCACTACTGCCTAATATCAAAAATCTCTCTCAGGCAGTAGTCACGGCCAATTCTACTACTGCCTAAATTCAAAATCTTCTCTCAGGCAGTAGTGCCAGCCCGCACAGCCCGGCATCCAGCCCAAAACAAGCCCCGCCCCACAAAAAAGAGCCAGTGCAAAAGCACTGGCTCCCTGTCACTCTCTTCTATTCATTTAAAAATGCAACAAATTCATACTTAAAAAATGCAAGTAAACGTGATGATGCCATCGCGCCAGTTTACTTTGATGTCACCGTGATAGCGTTCCATAAGCCCCTGGGCAATAGACAGACCAACACCATAGCCTTCCTTGTCGATATTATGGGCTTCATCGCCTCTGTAAAATCTATCAAAGAATCGGTGGTAATCAATGCCTGCTCCAGATTCATAGCTGTTTGAAACACGTAAGTAGATGTGCTTATGCTTTTTATCTCTGCCAAGTCCAACAGTTACTTTTCCCTTTGGATCACAGTATTTTATAGCGTTATCGATAAGCAATGTTGTAATCTGTCGGATGTCACCCTCGTGTGCAAGAAGTTTAACATCAGATGCTATACTAAGCTCCATCGTCTTTTCATCGGAAATAGCTACCGCCTCAAATGACTTTGCAGTGTCAGTGACGATGGCAGAGAAATCTGTCTCCACTCTATCCTCTTTACTATCCTTCTCACTTGCTCGTGTAACTAGAACAAGGTTTTGAATGAGGCCTGTCAGTCTATCTACCTGACGCATGGTAGACTGAGTCCATTCGTTTTCAACGCCCATAATTTCAAGCATTTCTGTGTTTGCCTTGATGACCGCAAGTGGTGTTTTAAGCTCGTGGCTGGCATTTGTAATAAATGATTTTTGCAGCTCTGCATTCTTAATCTCAGGCTGAATAAGCTTTCCTGCCCAGGATTTAATAACGAATGCTGAAATCACCATACCAAATCCGATCAGGATACAAGCCAGTAATACAAGTCGACGATTTATGGCAACCTGGGTGCTACAATCCAAAACTACCACAATTGTGCCTCCTACATCTCTTGGGGCCACCATGTAGTAATAGTCGTCGTAGCTTCCGAACTTGAACCAGCGCTTCATGACTGTGTTGGCATATGTAACTGCCTGGTCCGCTTCCACTGCTGCAGTGTGAGATGTGATTACCTTTTCAACATCTCCATCCTCAGTATATGTGACAGCGAAGTATCTGGTTGAATAATAGAATTCATCAGAAATATAGTCGCTCTCCACACCAAAAAGCCTTTCAAGCTGATAAACCAAATCATTCTTGTTATCAATGGTTGTATTATTGCCTCCAGCATCATCTGATTCGATGCTTTCGTACTGCATAGGCAAGATACCATCATTTTCAACAATGTACATTATGTTATCTTTGATTTGTCCACGTGTCATCAGAGAGTTGATAACATAAATACAACCTGCAATAAAGCTCATTACAATAAAGAATGACACCATTGCAGTTATTATGAACTTATTCTTTAATGCTCGAATTGATTTTTCACTCATTCACTACCACCTGGAAAGAACCGCCCTTTTCGCCTTTAATAGTTACTCCAGAATTAATATACTCCAGCTTGCCCTGTAAGAAATTTACATAGAGCCAAACTGTGTCTTCCTCAACATCTGTTTCATCATTCCAAACATGCTCTATTAGATATTTTGTATCCACTGGATGCTCCTGATTTAAAAGAAGAGCCTGCATCAATGAGAATTCCTTTAATGACAGACGAACTGTGTTGGCACAAATAAGCTCAAGACTTTCGGATTTAAGTGTGATATCACCAAAAGAAAGCTCCTTGGCTGCGTACTGGCTGCCTCGTCTTGTCATAGCCTTTACTCTAGCCATCAGCTCCTTCATGGCAAAAGGCTTGGTAAGATAATCATCTGCTCCTGCATCCAGTCCTTCTACCCTGTCATCCACCTCTGCCTTTGCTGTAAGCATCAGCACTGGTGTAACGATGTTTCGTCTTCGGATTTCCTTTAATACTTCAAGTCCATCCATCTTTGGCATCATGATATCTAGGATGATACCATCGTAGCCATTGCTAAGTGCAAGCTCCAAAGCCTGTGCTCCATCAATGGCACTATCTACTACAAATCCCTGCATTTCCAGCATGGATGTAATAACCTTATTTAAATCAAGTGTGTCTTCAGCAAGTAATATTTTCATAAATTTCCTCTCTTATTCGTCAATGCTTTCTGAGCGAATCAAGTCTCTGATTGTCTGCATAGACATATCAGTAGACGCCAGCTCATCAGCACATCTTTTTAGTTCTGCGCTAATAAGTGCATCGCTTTTGGATACCTTTTTCTTGTATCGCATATGGTGTTCCAAAGCAGCCCATGTATCCATGGAAATGGTTCTAAGCTGTATCTCTACATAGTATTTATTGTCGTATCTCAGAATCATGTGCAAACTTCTGTAGCCGTTTGGCTTAGCTTGTTTGATGTAGTCCTTTTCCTCGATGACCTCCACCTTATCAATTGTTCTAAGATGGTCACGAACTGAATATACATCACTAATGAATGCACAGACAACTCTTATTCCGATAGCATCATGAATCTGCTCCAGGGCCGATTCTGTAGTCTCAGGAAGATTCTGCCTTCTGCATTTTTCACGCATGCTTTCCTCATCCTTAATACGAGCCAAACAATGCTCCACTGGATCACTGCCAAATTCCTGTATCATATCCTCCCTCAGCTCGTTAATTGAACCAAGGATTATATTCATAACATTTTCCATCTCGTCACGATGGTTGCCGTATATACTTTCTTCCAAAACTTTCTCCTATTTTTTATTGAGTCCTCAACAAATTTAGTTTCAATGATAATTATTCCACATAAAAAGAGTTTACCAAAAAACCTTGGTAAACTCTCTTAAATTTTTCTAAAATTTATCTGAACTTTACTCGATGACTGCGTCAATCAATACAAAATATTTACCCTCGCCCTTTGTATATGTGGCAAAAGTACCAACTACTGTGATTCCTTTACCATCGTCAGGGTATTCTTCATCCTCTGGAAGAAGATACTCAATTCCCTCTGTGCAACATCCCAAAGCATCGTAGACAATGCAAGAATGTGTGCCTCCGTGGGTGGTGTTGCTGTCACCTTTCATCCTTACGAGCTGTCCTTTGTAGTTGGATGGGTTGGCAAGCATGTCCGCCACATAAGAGTACACCATGGTAGATGACATGGTTGTCAAATCCACATCCACGTCTCCTACTTCAGAGCTCTTTCCACAGCCTACAAAACTGATGATTATGGTAAATACTAATAACAAACTAATATATTTCTTCATAAGCCATAGTTTAACACATAATTTTTAAAAATCTATTACGGAATCGGCTACGCCCATGGTAGATTTTCTGTGAGAAATCAACACTACCGTCTTGTCCTTGGCCTCTTCCTTTAGAGATTTCAGGATAATTCCCTCGTTCAGCGAATCTAACGAGCTAGTAGGCTCATCAAGAAGGAGCATATTACCACCATGCAAAAATGCACGGGCTATACCAATTCTTTGTTTCTCTCCTCCTGAAAGTGTGGAGCCCAGCTCACCCACCTTTGTGTCGTAGCCTTCTGGCAGACTCATAATGAAATCATGTACGCTGGCTTTCTTCGCTGCTTCCATAATCTCTTCTATGGTTGCATCCGGCTTTGCCACCGCTATATTCTTTGCAATGGTATCCTGGCTAATCCATGTTTCCTGTGTGACAAAGGATTGGTTCTTTCTAAGTGAAGAAGTATTTACATCCCCTATTTCAATAGGACCTTCAGTTTTATCGTAATAGTAAATCTGCCCCTTATCTGGCTTCCAAAATCCCATTAAAAGTCTAAGCAATGTGGATTTGCCGCATCCGCTTGGGCCATGGATTCCGAGGATTTGTCCCTTTGGAATATCGATTGTTCTATCCTTGATGACCTCCACATCCTCATAGGCAAATGAAACATTGTTTACTGTAGCGATGTTGCCCTTTGGGTTGGCCACCATTTCCAAATCCACCCCATCAGTCTCTTCCTCTACAAGAGGCTTTTCATCAAGAAGTGCAAGCACTCTCTCGCCACTGGCAAGAGTCTGATTCAGATTGTTTGACAATGATGCAAGGGCAACCACTGGCCCAAATGAACTCATCATACCAACAACTGCTATCATCACCTGTTCAAATGAGACACGGCCTTTGTTGTAGGCAACCACCATTACCACCAAAATGATTAATGAAAACGCCTGTATAGACAGATTTGTAAGTAGCTTCTGATTCTTTTCGTAGTCCACCAAATCGGATTTGATTTCAGCCAGATTATCTGATTTTGCATTTAATCTATTTAATTGCTTATGACCATTTTTGAATTGAATGGTATCATCGATGCCATATAAAGCACCTAGGATAAAGCTGTTCATCTTGCCAAACTTGTTTCTGAATTTAAGCCCTGCCTCGGCCGAACTCATCTCGTTAGAAACAGGAATCATTCCACCTACAGTCAGGTAAGCAATGGCAGCAATAATACCTGCCACTGGATACTGTAGCCACAAAAATCCTGACATAAACAATGACACTATTATCGCAATTGCGATAGGTGAAATGGTGTGAGCAAAGAACACCTCTAAAAGCTCTATATCCGTGGTAATCATTGTAATAAGATTACCCTTTTCTTTTGTTTCTAGCTTGGCTGGGCACAGCACACGAAGCTTGTTGAAAACCTTGTGTCTGATAATAGCAAGTATTCTAAAGGCAATGTAGTGATTGCAATACTGCTCTCCGTAATGAAGCAGACCTCTAAGTATTGCAACTACTACAATAAGCTGGAAAAACTTTGGCAAGGTACGAACAAGTACTGGGTTCTCCAGGCTGTTGATTACCATAACTATGCCCTCAGCTCCAAGCACTGTTACAAAAATGGCGCATAAATGCCCCAAGCTTCCCAGCAAAATACCAAGGATCATAATAAATATCAGTGGCTTTACCAGGCCGATTAAACGTGCCATGATTTTTAATCCAGATGTTTCTTTCTTCATTACATGGCACCTCCTGCATAGTTTTCCAAAGCATGCTGCTTCTTGTAAAGAGTAGCGTAGGCTCCATTCTTTTTAATCAGCTGACTATGGGTTCCAGATTCTACGATACTTCCACTATCAAGCATAAATATCTGGTCCGACTTCACCACATTTGCAAGTCGATGTGATATAAGGATAACCGTCTTTCCTAGCTCTTTCGAAAGCTTGCGGATGATACTCATTATGATTTCTTCTGATTCCATATCTATATTGCTGGTAGCTTCATCAAAAATATAAATTGGTGAGTTTTTAAGCAAGGCTCTTGCTATACATAGGCGCTGCTTTTGACCGCCTGAAATATTGGCTCCGCCTTCTGCCAATTCAAACTCCAGTCCGCCTAAAGGCGCAAGCTCATCCCAAAGATTTAGAAGCTTTAGAATGTTTACAAGCTTTGTATCATTAGCCTTTGGCTTACCCAAATGAAGATTGTCACGAACTGTTCCGTGGAAAATATAGCTATTCAAAGAAACTGCTGTCATGGCAGACATAAGTGATGCTTCGGAAATATTCTTGAGCTCCTTGCCTGCAACAGTAATTGATCCCTTGTAGTTTCTGTTTTGCTGTCTGAGAAGACTGGCGATTGTGGACTTTCCTGAGCCAGAAACACCTACAATTGAAACCAGCTGACCTGCATCAATATCCATGGAGATATCTTTTAACGTCTCCTCTTTATTGTAAGCAAATGACACCCCCTTAAATCGAATGTCGTATGGTCCCTCTGAAATTAAATACTTCCCTGCCTCAGGCTCTGGCAAATCTAAGAACTCGAATATCTTGTCTGCCGCCTTCATTCCATTCATACCAATGTGGAAGTATGAGCCAAGGAGTCTCATTGGAAGGAAAAACTCTGCCGACAAAAGCAAAAACATAATGGCGCTAACGAGAGTCATATTTCCATCTAGGAACTCTTTGATTGTGGTGATGATTCCCACAGCTGCTCCTGCATAGGCAACAATATCCATAACGATGGTGCTGTTGAGCTGCATAGAAAGCACCTTCATGGTGATTTTTCTAAAACGCTCTGACTCTACATCCATCTCCTCCGCTGCCTGTCCATCAGACTCATAAATCTTTAGAGTGGTAAGACCATGAAGCTTTTCAAGGAATGTATCTCCCAGGCCATAGTATACTTTGAAGTATTTGTCCAAAAGCCTTCTGGCAACCTTCATAACTATCATGATAACAATTGGAATAAGTGGAACTGCGACAAGTAGAACAACTGCCGCTCTCAAATTGTATTGAAATAGAATTCCAAATAATGTAAGGGGAGCAATTAACGCATATACGAACTGGCTGATATACTTTCCAAAGTATATCTCAAGCTGCTCAACGCCCTCTCCCATCATCTGGGTAATCTGTGCAGAGGATACCTTGCTACGGTAGCTGCTTCCAAGACGAAGAAGCTTGCTGTAGATTTCCTCTCGCATCGTTTTTTTTACATCTACACTGGCTTCAAAAGAAGCTTCAGTGTAGAGTCTGTCAAAAACTAATCTAGAAAAAATGCAAAACAAGGCAACTGCAAGATAAATCACCAGGTGCTTTGTGTCTAATTTGCCGGCGTATGTGCCGCCAATTATTCTGGCAAAGCAACCTACTATGATAATCTGAGCAACAAGACCAAGCCACTGCCATAGAATTGACATGAACACGTGGCGTGTGCCTTGCTTCATCATTTTTAGTAATCTTGTTTTAATCATATTCTTCCCTCAAAACTATTTTTTAAGGAGTGCATATGCTCTAAGTATTTCGCCTACAGACCAAGCCTGCGCAAAACATCCCTTTGGCTGATATGGCTTTTCACTATTAAAATTCTCTGAGTAATTGCCAATACATTCTGTTACAAGATGCTTTTCTACTGGCTCAAACATAGCTTTTGCCTCTTCGATAGACTGTGCGCTATGTCCGCCAACCTTAAGATATGCCTCAATAAATGCACCTAGCATGAAGCCCCAGGCTGTGCCTTCCTCCAATGATTTGATACCAACACCAACATACAGATTGTCTTTTACGACCTTTACTACAGACTTTTCCTTTTCAACATCAAGCATTGTAAATGGAAGGCTGATAGCAAAAAGCTGATCAGGGCAGAGCGCTGTATCCTTCTCCTCTTCGCTGATGGAATTGTAAAGGTAGCCGCCCTCTTCGTACCAGAAATCTGTGTTGAATGCCTCCTTAACCCAGATAGCAAGCTGGCTGCAACCACCTGCGTACGCCAGATAGTTCTCTGGCTTGTTGTGAGTTCTTCTGGCGATTCCTCGTGAAATTTCCTCCATTGTCATAAGTGCGTTGTACCAAAGAGCATTAATATCAACAGGCTTGCACTTGCCTACCTGCATCAAAGCATCATCATCCATCTTGATAGAATATGATGTGCCCTTTCTGTACGCCCCCATGATTTCCTGAAGATGAGGATAAATTTCATCCTCAACAAACTTCCATGCCTCATCGTTATCAACGTATTTCAGATAATTATAAACTGCATAGAAATACCAAAGTGACGCATCAGCTGTATTGTTTGAAGGTGTGCCTCCCTCCTCTGGGAACTCATTAGGAAGCAAACCATTTTTAATATACTTTGCATATGTAAGAAGAATTGATTTGGCATCATCAAAATGGCCAGTCTCCAGGCAAATGCCTGTGAACGCCACCATTGCATCTCTACCACGGTCTGTGAGCCATGGATAGCCTGCAATAATACTCTTTTTATTAGAAGACTTTCTCTTTACGATAAACTGATTTGCCGCAACAGTAAGAACCTGTGCAAGCTCATCATCCTCATCAAATCCAGCAGTTTCAATAAGCTCCTGGACTCTGTTCTTCTCTTTTTCAGCCTCTACAAAAGCTGTGTCTCTATCGATATCTTCGAAATCTGGCCAGTTCACCTTCTTGCGACCAGTGCTAGATTTCACATCCACGGAACAAACAAATGAAGCCTTTGAAACTCCACCTGCCGCAACTTCCATAACAAAATCGTATGGCTTAATATGACAATCCAAACCATCCTTGCCATCATCAAGCTCATGCTGAAGCTCCATATTTTCATCGTACACGTTGTTACGCTTTACCATCTCACAGCCTGCAGAAATAAGAGATATTCTCACATCTGAATTGCTAACAGGACTATAGTAAAATCCAACATTGCCATTATTCTCGTTACGAATCTCCTGGAAAACTTCCTCTGGCAACTCAAATCTCAAATCATTGATAGTCATATTAGCTGAATGCTTTCTATAATTCATAAGAGGTGTGATAACTACACCTGCTGCTGGACCATTATTCTCCAACGTATATGCGATAGTACACTGATTCTTTTCATGAACCAAAGTAATTGTCTTTGTGAGACGCATACCACCCGCCTCATAAATAAATGTAACATTACCATCATACTTAAACTGGCTCAGGTGCATATTACCCTGATTAAACTCGCTAGTATAAGGGCCCTTATGCTGAGCTGTAGTCAAATCATAAATCCTGCTACCACACACGAGGCGCTCATTTGTCTTTGAAAACGCAAGCACTCTATCCACCGGTGCCTGCAAGCTAGCAATCAAATAGCCCTGATGAATTCTCGAGTGTGCACCGATAATGCTACTGCTTCCATATCCACCAAGGCCATTTGTCAAAAGCCATTCTCTATTTAAATTATTCTTATAATTATTAAGCTTATCTAAAGCAAATTCAAAATTCATTTATTATTCTCCATCGTACACGCAAAAGTTTACACCTACATTATACACAAAAATCCCCCCATTTCTTCATTAAATTTGCAAAAATTTCACCGCCACCTGGGTAGGAGACATCGCATGAATATTATGTTTTTCTAAGACGCAAGGCTCACATTCTTAATTTGCAGGTGTCTTTTGCAGGTCTGTACATTTTCTGAATCTGTATGTCTAAGGACGGACACACTGTTGTTGGTTAATATATGGATTTTCAAAACTATGGTAACCTTTGGGCGATTTTGGAATGAGTTTAGTAGAACAAAAAGAGATATTTGATATGGATGAGCAGCTGCCGCTAGGACGGCGGCAGCAGTGGTCACTTGAAACAGGACGTTGAATGTGCCACGTTGCTCATCCATACAAATATCTCTTTTATAGTTCTACTTAACGAATGTAATATGAGCCCAAGGTACCATAGCTTTGAAAATCCATATTGTTAGTTATAATGTGTCCGTCCTAGCCTATACAGATTCAGAAAAAGTTCATCCCGCAATAAGACACCTGCAGAATGCTCACCTTTTGCGTCAAGAAAAACTATAATATTCGCGAAATCGTCTCCTACCCAGGTGGCGGTGGTACCATTAGGGGGAGGGCAGCCAGATTACATGTAGATATGTGGGTGGGAATGGCAAAAACAAAAGGACCAGGCATGGGCGTGCCTAGTCCTTACAAAAAGGGAGAAATAATACGAATATATTAGACTAAATCAAAGAAGCTACACACTTCTCGACTTCTTTCATGTCAGCTGTTGGCTCGAAACGGGCAACTACATTACCCTGACGGTCAACGATGAACTTTGTAAAGTTCCATTTGATTTCTGGATTGTTCTTGTAATCCTTGTCAATCTTCTTGAGCATTGCGCTCATAGCAAGTGCCTTAGCACCCTTACCAAATCCTTCAAAGCCCTTCTGAGACTTAAGATACTTGAAAAGCTCGATAGCTGTTTCACCATTTACATCAGCCTTCTTCATCTGAGGGAACTGTGTGTTGTAGTGAAGCTGGCAGAACTCGTGAATTTCCTCGTCGTTGCCAGGTGTCTGACCTGCAAACTGGTTGCAAGGAACGTCTACGATTTCGAAGCCCTGAGCGTGATACTGCTCATAGATGCTTTCGATGTCCTTGTACTGTGGTGTGAAACCGCATCCTGTAGCTGTGTTGACAATCATGACAACCTTGCCCTGATAATCGCTCATAGCCTGCTGCTCGCCATTTGTCTTTTCAACTGTAAGATCATAAAATCCCATTACTTTTCCTCCTTCACAGAAAAACATGTTCATATTTCTTTTAATTTAATTGTGTGCAATTGATTATGATTGAATTGTACGCAATTAAATTTTATTTGTCAACACTTTTTTTTTCAAATTTTATTTTTTTCCTTGTTCTGATAAAATAAAAATAACATTTGTATATGGAGGAAATATTAATTTGAACCTAAAAAATTTAAAAAAGATTTTTACTAAGACTGCCTTGTCCCTAGCCTTGGCATTGACTATTAGTTTTACAGTGCCTATGGCATCACTTCAGGCTGAGGCTGCTTATTATTCTGTTACACCTATATCTGCAGTGCTTTTGTCCTGCAATGGTACTGAAGTATTTGCTGATGCAGATACCACCACTTTCGTAAAAACTCTCGCTGTTAATACACCTGTGCAGGTTACAGGCCAGACATCAAATGGCTTTTGGCAGGTTAGCCTTGATGGCGGAATTTACTATATTTCACAGCAGGCTCTTTCTGTTGCAGCAAATACTACTGCTGTTCGCTTTACTTCTTATGATGTAAATGCAGCCCTTGTTGCTAATGCAGCTTCAGGCAAAATCATTTATAGCCAGGGAGCAAATGACAAGCTTGAGCCAGCCAGCACCACAAAGATTATGACTGCTCTTCTTGTTATAGAAGCTATCGAGGCTGGACAGCTCACTTTGGATACCCCTGTTTTGACTTCTGCAACAGCAGTTGCTTCTCTTCCATCTGATGCAAGCCATGTGGAGCCAAGACTTCAGGCTGGAGAGATTCTTACTGTAGATCAGCTTCTTACAGCAATGATGGTTAGCTCTGATTGCCAGGCCTGCAATATTCTTGCTGAGGCCGTTGCCGGTTCCGTATCAAACTTCGTAGCACTTATGAATGCAAGAGCAACTCAGCTTGGCTGTGTAAATACAAACTTTACTAATCCATCTGGCTATCCAGATAAAAACATGTACACAAACGCTTACTCACTTTATTTGATTACAGCTAACGCTTATGCTCATCCATTATTCAAGCAGTATTTTGGTATGGCAAGCTCAGTTCTTCCAGCCACAAATATGTGCGCCGCTCCTAGAGCACTTGTAAACACTGACGCTCTCGTAATTCCAGGCTCCGCTTATTACAACCCATACGTGGTAGGCGGCAAAACAGGAACAGCCAACCGCGCTGGCCAGTGTCTTGTGACTGTTGCTTCAAGAGAAGGCAAGACAATTATCACTGTTGTTCTTGGGGGAAAGAACCGCACAATGTTTGACGGAACAGTAAAATCATCACGTTATTCTGAAACCAATCGATTAATTGAACTTGGATTTGCAAATTATTGGTAAAATCACGGAAATAACATTGTTTTTTCACATTAGTATCCGATAATCATAGTAGAGAATTTTTTGGAAGGGAGTGTGATTTACAAATGAAACCGATTAGAAAGCTCTTACAAAAATATGTTGTAGTAATGCTCCTAGTTGCAATGGTTTGTCCTTCAATCACCGTAGATGCCAAACAATCCGTTAAAGACACATCTACCCAGAAAGTTATAGTGATTGACCCCGGCTGTCAGCAGACTGCTAATAATCGGAAAGAACCAATTGGTCCGGGAGCTTTCAAAACAACTACACGTGCCACAACTGGTGTAGATGGGGCCGAAACAGGAATTCACGAATATGAGCTGAATCTGCAGATTGCCTTGAAGACATCTTCTCTTCTTAGCAAGCAGGGCTACACCGTACTCCTTACCAGAAATGAAAACGATGTAAATCTTAGCAGTGGCGACCGTGCAATGATTGCCAACACCGCAAATGCCGATGCATTTATAGTAATTCAGACTGGGGAAAACAATGGAGTTTCTGTTGTATGTCAGTCAGAAGATAATCCATACAACTATGGAAATTATAATGATGCTAGACTATTATCAGATGCAATCCTAGGCTCTGTTGTCCAGGAAACCCAGTGTAATAATGCAGGTGTCACCGAAGACGATGACAAGCCTATCATCAACTGGTGTGCATCTCCTACCGCCATCGTAGAAGTTGGTAACCTCACAAATGTGGATGAGGAAACAAAGTTGGTAACAGATGAATATCAACTTGAACTCGCCCAAGGTATAACTAATGGTATAGATAGCTACTTCACACAGAAGTAAATGGTAATTTTACTTCAATTACTAATACAAACTAAAACAAGCCACTCTGTAGGCATCAAGCTCTACTATTTCTCAAGCGAAACATGTTGTTGAGCGGAGAAATCAGTAGGCTTGTAGCCGTAACAGAGTGGCTTTCTCAGTTTAAATTATTCTGTAAATAGAGGTGTTGAGTAGTAGCGGTCACCTGAATCAGGAAGTAAAGCTACGATTGTCTTGCCTTTGTTTTCTGGCTTCTTAGCGAGCTCGATTGCTCCGTGGAGAGCTGCTCCTGAAGAAATACCAACTGAGATTCCTTCCTTCTTTGCAAGAAGCTTTGCTGCTGCAAATGCATCTGCACTGTCTGCTACGAAAATCTCATCGTAAATCTCTGTATTTAATACGTCTGGAACAAATCCTGCGCCGATACCCTGAATCTTGTGTGCACCTGCACGTCCCTCTGAAAGAACAGGTGAATCCTTTGGCTCAAGTGCAACAATCTTAACATCTGGCTTCTGTGACTTAAGGTACTCACCTACACCTGTAACTGTTCCACCAGTACCTACACCAGCGATGAAGATATCAACATTTCCATCTGTGTCTTCCCAGATTTCTGGACCTGTAGTTGTTCTATGAGCTGTTGCGTTTGCTGGATTTACAAACTGTCCAGGGATAAAGCTTCCCTCGATTTCTGCTGCAAGCTCCTCAGCCTTTGCGATAGCCCCCTTCATACCCTTTGAGCCTTCTGTAAGAACGATTTCAGCGCCATATGCCTTAAGGATATTTCTACGCTCAACTGACATTGTCTCTGGCATTGTAAGGATTGCACGGTATCCCTTTGATGCTGCGATTGCTGCAAGACCGATACCTGTGTTTCCTGAAGTTGGCTCGATGATTACTGAACCTTCCTTGAGGAGACCTCTCTCCTCTGCATCCTCGATCATAGCCTTTGCTACTCTATCCTTTACTGATCCAGCTGGATTGAAATACTCAAGCTTTACAAGAACTGTAGCCTCAAGCCCAAGCTCCTTTTCAATATTTACCACCTCAACAAGTGGAGTTTTTCCAATTAACTCAATAGCTCCCTTATAAATCTTAGACATTTCAAGTCTCCTCCTAGTTTTTTTATATTATACCGCATTTGCGTTTTTTTCTGCATTAAAAACTTCTTCAATCTTATCTGCATCAATTGCATCAAAGCCCTTCTGTAAATCCTCAATGATGTCATCAATGTGCTCTGTACCAATTGAAAGTCTGATTGTAGACTGTGTAATTCCCTGATCTAAAAGCTCTTCCTCTGTAAGCTGAGAATGAGTTGTTGTCGCTGGGTGAATAACCAGGCTCTTTACATCTGCTACATTTGCAAGGATTGAGAAGATTTCAAGGCTATCAATAAATTTGTAAGCTTCTTCCTTGCCACCATTGATTTCGAATGTGAAGATGCTGCCGCCATCCTTAGGGAAGTATTTCTTATAAAGCTCATGGTCTGGATGATCCTCAAGTGATGGATGATTTACATGAGCTACCTTTGGATGATTCTTCAAGAACTCAACAACCTTCTTTGTATTTTCTGCATGTCTGTCGAGACGAAGAGGCAATGTCTCAATTCCCTGCAAAAGGAGGAATGCATTAAATGGTGAGATTGTTGCCCCTGTGTCTCTAAGAAGAATAGCTCTGATGTATGTTACAAATGCTGCAGGACCGGCAACCTCAGCAAATGATACACCATGATAGCTTGGATTTGCTTCTGCGATGTTAGGGTACTTTCCGCTTGCCTTCCAATCATACTTGCCAGCTTCTACGATAACACCACCAAGTGTTGTTCCGTGTCCACCGAAGAACTTTGTTGCTGAATGAACAACGATGTCTGCGCCGTGCTCAATTGGTCTTACCCAATAAGCTGCTCCAAATGTGTTGTCAACAACAAGTGGAAGACCTGCCTCGTGTGCAATCTTTGCAATTGCATCGATATCTGGAATATCGCTGTTAGGATTTCCAAGAGTCTCTAAGTAGATTGCTCTTGTGTTATCCTGAATTGCGTTTTTAACCTCATCTAAGTTGTGTGCATCAACGAATGTAGTTGAAACACCGTACTGTGTAAGTGTATGAGCAAGAAGATTGTAGCTTCCGCCGTAGATAGTCTTCTGTGCTACGATGTGTCCGCCGTTTGCTGCAAGTGCTTGGATTGTATATGTGATAGCTGCTGCACCAGATGCAACTGCAAGTGCTCCGCTTCCACCTTCAAGTGCTGCAACTCTCTCCTCTAAAACACCCTGAGTAGAATTTGTAAGACGACCATAAATGTTACCTGCATCAGCAAGACCAAATCTATCTGCTGCATGCTGTGAATCTCTGAATACGTAGCTAGTAGTCTGGTAAATAGGTACTGCTCTTGCATCAGATGCTGGATCTGGGTTTTCCTGGCCCACATGAAGTGCTAAAGTTTCAAATCTATAATTGCTCATAATTCTTCCTCCTTTTTTTTGCCTATCTGGTTGATATGTTTTTGTGTTGAAATGATAATACATTTAATTACCTATCAGGTCAATAGGTTTTACAATAAGCAAAAATTATAGCTAGCTATAAATTGAATTTATAACTAGCTATAGTCACACTTTTAATATTATATTTTCACATTTTGTTGCTACTATATCCTTATAAAACAGTAAAGGTAGGTGTTTTTTATGGATATGGTAAAACTTCGTTGCCCTATGTGCCGCAAAATGTTTGAAATATCAACAGTTGAACTAGAAAAGAAATATAAATATGGTTTTGTGCCTATTTTTTGCAACTATAAATGTTTATTACGTTTTTCTAATCATAAATAGTAAAGCTGCAGCCGTTTAAATATACAAGGCACTATCATACTCAAAGGTTCTAAGGAACTTTTGAGCTCGTTCTGTAACAGGTTCCTTAAAGAATCCTTTTACGTCTTCTGTCTCTTCTACTATCTCACCATTGTCGAAGAATAGAATTCTATCTGCAACAGCCTCTGCAAAACTCATTTCGTGAGTTACTATGAGCATCGTGCGGCCACTTTTAGCCAGCTTAATCATAGTTTCAAGAACCTCGTGAACCATCTCTGGATCAAGAGCCGCTGTCACCTCATCAAAAAGTATAATCTCTGGATGCATTACAAGTGCACGTACAATTGCAACTCGCTGCTTTTGACCACCAGAAAGCTGTCTTGGATAATAATCTTTTTTATCAGAGAGACCGACCTTGTCTAGAAGCTCTATTGCCTCCTTTGTAACCTCTTCCTTATTTCTCTTCTGAACCTTAGTAGGTGCCAGTATGATATTTTCAATTACTGTCTTGTGAGGGAACAATTCGTAAGACTGGAACACCATTCCAATCTTCTGGCGAAGCTTTGTGATATCTCTTTTATCAGCCTCCACTGGAAGTCCATCAACGGTAATGATGCCTCCCTGAATTTCCTCCAAACCATTCAAGCATCTTAAGAATGTACTTTTACCACAGCCTGATGGTCCGATGATTACTACAACCTCTCCTCTTTTTACAGAAAGGTTGATGTCTTTCAAAACAACATTGTTTCCAAATTCCTTATGTAAATGTGTAACCTTTAATAATTCGCTCATTACGTCCACCTTTTCTCCAAATAAATACTAAGTCTACTGATTGGCCAGCAAACAAGGAAATACATAAGCATAACAACCCCAAACACGCCAAATGCAGCATTTGGTGAAGTGTTTCTGTTTGCCTCGATAATCTGCTGTCCTACCTTCAAAACTTCCACAATACCAATCATCATTACAAGTGATGTTGTCTTAATCATTCTGGTAATAAGGTTGATTGATAGTGGAATCAGACGTCTTATTGTCTGTGGCAGTATTATGTATAAATAGGTCTGAAGCTTATCCATACCAAGAGCATATGCAGATTCAAATTGGATACGAGGAATACTCTTTATAGAACCTCTTACCAAATCTCCCATCTCTGCTGTGCCCCAGAAGGTGAATACAAAAATTGCTGAAGCTTCTGCTGATAAGTCCCAACCAAAAACTCTAGTAGTTCCGAAATACACAATGAAAAGAAGCACCATCTGTGGCATTATTCTTACTGTTTCAAGATATAGCTTCAATACCGCTTTTAAAATCTTATTATCGACTGTCATCAATACACCGACAACAAGTCCAAGTAAAATGCTAATTGCAACGGATATAAGGCTGATTTCAATTGAAACCCACAAGCCCTGAAGCAATCTCATGAAGTTTGTTCCTTTGAACAGAACATCAATCCCCAAACTGGCCATAGCGCAACCTCCTTTCCACAATCGCTCCTATGATCGATACTGGAAGGAGCATAATCAGGTAGAATACAACCAAAAGGAACAGGCACTCAATTGTCTTTGCGTACATTCCTATTAAATCCTTTGCAGTAAACATCAGGTCCATAAGACTGATTGTTGAAAACACTGATGTCTCTTTTAATAAGAATATTACGTTGGCCAAAAGTCCAGGCACACTGATAGAAATTGCCTGAGGCATAATTACATGCCACAAGGTCTGATACTCACTCATGCCAAGGCTAAGTGCGCTTTCTTTTTGTATTACAGGAATTGCATCCAGACCACTTCTAAAGGTTTCAATCATATAGGCTCCACCTAGAAGTCCAAGTCCTAGTACGCCGCATGTTTCTGCAGTTATTCTGATTCCTACCTTTGGCAATGCAAAGTAAATAAAAAACAGTTGAACCAAAAGTGGTGTGTTTCTAAAAATTTCAATATATATTCCAATTATTGTTTTAAGCACTGGAACTTTAAAATGCAGGATAGCAGAGCCTACGAGTCCAATGATTAGACTCATTAATATGCCCTGCCATCCTATCTTCATTGTAAGTAAAAGTGCTTCTTTATATAGTGGAATATATTCTCTAAGAATACTTATATCCATTACTAAATAAATAGCCTTTCAAATTTTCTTTAGGAATCTTACTGCTCTACTACAAGAGTATCTTCGTAGTCAGCACCGTATGTATCAAGAAGAGTTGCCTCATAATCAGCGTGGAAGAAGTTCTCATCGCCAAGTGTATCAAGCTCTTCGTTGAGCCAGTTGAGAAGTGTCTCATTGCCCTTTGTTACAGCTGGAGCAATTGTATCCTGGTCACCAAGCTCTGGAATACCTACTGTGTAGCCTTCATTCTCGATTGCAAATGCGATAACCTCTGTGTTGTCGTTTGCCCATGCTACGCCGTTGCCGTTCTCAAATGCTGTCTTTGCCTCTGCATATGCATCGTACTTCTGAAGCTTGATATCAGGATAGTTCTTTGTAAGGTATGTCTCTGCTGTTGTACCAGAAATAACAATTACCTGATCATCCTCACCTATATCATCAAGGCTCTCGATAACTGCATCTGAAGGTGATACAACGCCAAGTGCAACATTCATATATGGAAGTGCGAAATCAACCTCCTGAGCTCTCTCTTCTGTTACAGTAAAGTTTGCAAGAATGATATCAACCTTTCCTGTCTGAAGATACTCAATTCTGTTTGCAGCTTCTGTTGATACGTAGTTAATCTCAACACCAAGATCCTCACCAATTCTTTCTGCAAAATAAACATCGTATCCTGCATACTCGCCATTCTCATCTACATAACCAAATGGGCTCTTGTCTGAGAAAACACCGATGTTAATTGTTCCGCTTTCCTTAATCTCATCAAGTGTTCTAAAGCCTGCATTTGAATCTGCAGCATCTGCGCCTGCCTCCACACTTGCATCCTTTACTTCCTCTCCTGCATCTGCACTTGAGTTTCCGCATCCAACAAATGCTGTAGCTGTAAGTGCTGTAATAAGTAATCCGCTTGATAATTTCTTAAGTAAGTTGTTTTTCATAATAATCGTCCTCTTTCTATCTTTATATTTTTACCAACTTTTCATATATAGCTCCCGCGAGTAACTCATGGCTTTTGGCGTCCATGTGCTCCTGATCCAATTCTGATGGCTTCGCCACATCAGATGCTGCCAAAAACTTACAGTCATACTCCTCGGCGAGCTTTCTAAAGACTGCTTTCAATTCTTTAGAAATCACTACAGAGTGTTCATTGAATTCAGGATCATAATTGTTCTGCCATACCTTTTCTCCCAAATGAATTGGTGACACCAGGATGATTTCCATATCCTTCTTATATGACCTAATCTGTTTCAGAAGAATTTCTATCCCGCGGCCAATAACAACTGACGATGCATTGTAAATTGATTTGCAATCATTTGTTCCAAGCATCAACACCACCGTGTCTATCGGATAATGTGACTCTAAAAATACTGGAAGATATAATGAACCGTTTCTGCCGATTCGCGTCCTATCCTCAAACACTGTAGTCCTTCCACACAACCCTTCCTCAACAACTCTGTAGTCGGAGGTACCAAGCTTCTTTGAAAGAATTCCTGTCCAGCGGATGTCACTACCGTATCTATCCCCGTTATCTGGGCGAAGACCATATGTATTTGAATCTCCAAAACACAATATGTTTTTCATCTGCTACCTCCTTCCTTGTTATGTGTGATATCTTATCTCTTATTACCTACTAGGTCAATAGGTTTTATAATCAAGGTTTCCTATACACCGTTATCAACAAAACCTATAGCAAAGCCACCATCCACCTAATCCCCCACACTGTCTCTTGGGCTCTCCCTGGGGCCACGCCGCACCACTGCCAGTATGTAACGATTTCGCGAATATTATAGTTTTTCTTGACGCAAAAGGTGAGCATTCAGCAGGTGTCTTATTGCGGGATGGACTTTTTCTGAATCTGTATAGGCTAGGACGGACACTTAAAAAATAATAATATGGATTTCCAAAGCTATGGTACCATGGGCTCATATTACATTCGTTAAGTAGAACTATAAAAGAGATATTTGTATGGATGAGCACCGTGGCACATTCAACGTCCTGTTTCAAGTGACCACTGCTGCCGCCGTCCTAGCGGCAGCTGCTCATCCATATCAAATATCTCTTTTTGTTCTACTAAACTCATTCCAAAATCGCCCAAAGGTTACCATAGTTTTGAAAATCCATATATTAACCAACAACAGTGTGTCCGTCCTTAGACATACAGATTCAGAAAATGTACAGACCTGCAAAAGACACCTGCAAATTAAGAATGCGAGCCTTGCGTCTTAGAAAAACATAATATTCATGCGATGTTACATACTGGCAGTGGTGCGGCGTGGTCCTAGGGGGAGCCCAAGATATATTACATATGGGATTAGGTGGATGGTGGCAGGACACACTCCCCCCTTGATTTACCTATTTACCTAGGATATTATAGTGTTATTAAGGAGGTACGATATGTTTAGTACTAAAGGTAGATATGCACTTCGTGTAATGATAGACTTGGCGCAGCAGGATAGCGAGGCTTACATTCCACTTAAGGATATTGCTGAGCGCCAGGATATTTCTAAGAAGTATTTGGAAATAATAGTTAAGGAATTGGTTAAAGGTGGCCTTGTGTCTGGAGTTAGTGGAAAAGGCGGTGGATATCGTCTTACCAGAAAGCCTGAGGAATATTCTATTGGTGAGATTATAGAATTGCTTGAAGGCAGCCTTGCTCCTGTGGCTTGCTTAGCCGACGGTGCAAAAGACTGCCCTCGTGAAGGTGTATGCAAAACTCTTCCTATGTGGACCGAGTTTTATTTGTTAGAACGTGATTTCTTCTATGGAAAGAAACTCAGTGATCTTGTAAACGAAGCTTAGTTTACGTGACAAGCTTCACAATCATGCTCTTCAGGAAAATCTGCTGGATCGTACTCTATGTCATTTTTGTCGTAGTAGTCCTTTACAGCAGATTTTATTGCTTCTTCAGCAAGAACTGAACAGTGAAGCTTGTGTGGTGGAAGCCCATCTAGTGCCTCAGTAACAGCCTTGTTAGTAAGCTGTAAAGCTTCTGATACCGGCTTTCCCATAATAAGTTCTGTTGCCATTGAGCTTGATGCAATGGCGCTACCACATCCAAATGTCTCAAACTTAACGTCATCGATAATCTGCTGGTCATTAATCTTAAGATATATTTTCATGATATCGCCACAGACTGGATTTCCTACTTCACCTACTCCATCGGCGTCTTCAATAACTCCTACATTTCTTGGGTTTCTAAAATGGTCCATGACCTTTTCGCTATATAATGCCATCTTTCTACTCCTTCTCTCTTGTGTATTTAAGCGATTTCTTTGTGCTCTGCAAAAACGTGATTTCTCTTACCGCTAATTAAATCACCCCAGAATGGTGAAAAGCTTCTAAGGTACTCTATTACCTCAGCTACTGATTTAATAATGTAGTCTACCTGCTCTTCTGTTGCATCCTCGCCAAGTGAAATTCTTAGTGAGCCGTGAGCTACCTCGTGTGGTCTGCCAATTGCAAGAAGTACATGGCTTGGATCAAGTGAGCCTGATGTACAAGCTGAGCCTGATGAAACTGCCACGCCCTTGTCGTCAAGTAATAGTAAAAGTGATTCTCCCTCAATTCCCTCAAAGCAGAAGTTTACATTTGATGTAACTCTTGCGTGTCTGTCTCCATTTAACTCTGAGTATGGAATCTGAGATAATCCCTGGATAAGTCTTTCCTGAAGAGGTGCAAGATGCTCATTATTTGCGTCGATATTTGCAACAGCATCCTCAAGTGCAACAGTAAGTCCTACAATGCCTGCAAGGTTTTCTGTGCCTGCTCTCTTTCCTCTTTCCTGAGCTCCACCGTAGATTACGTTAGACACTGGGATACCGCCCTTTACATAAAGAACACCTACACCCTTTGGGCCATGGAACTTGTGGGCAGAAATTGAAAGCATATCAATATTCTGCTCTTCAACATTGATGTGAACATGGCTAATAGCCTGAACTGCATCTGTATGGAACCATACCTTCTTCTCACGACAGATTCTTCCGATTTCTGCGATTGGCTGAATTGTTCCGATTTCATTGTTGGCATACATGATAGTAACAAGTGCTGTATCCTCACGTATTGCATCCTCGATTTCCTTTGGATCTATCACACCATTCTCATGTACATCCACAAGTGTGATTTCAAATCCTTCCTTCTCCAATGCCTGAAGTGTGTGAAGCACTGCATGATGCTCAAACTTTGATGAAATAATATGTTTCTTGCCCTTCTTTGCACCTGCTTTTGCTGCAGACATAATTGCCTGATTATCTGCCTCACTTCCGCCTGATGTAAAATATATCTCTCTAGGCTTGGCACCTAAAATAGCTGCCACCTTTTCTCTCGATTCTTCTAATACTTCCTTAGCCTTCTGACCTACTGAATAAAGGCTTGATGGATTTCCATAAACTTCTGTGAAATATGGAAGCATGGCATCCACTACTTTTTTACTAACAGCTGTTGTCGCTGCATTATCTGCATATACAAACATAACTACTACCTTTCTTTAACATTATTCTAAGTTGCTCCTTTTACCTAGTAACCTAGTCTGTTAATGAAGATATCACCAAACACCTACTAGGTCAATAGGTGTTTGCATCTTTTAGCCTTATTAAGAAATCTTCTCATTAAAAAAGAGATGCTAAATTGCATCTCTTGTCTCACACACTATTAAATATCCTTCTTTTAATGTAATACTGCCAGATGATTCAATCAGTTCGTTACTAACTGTCAAGGTATTAAACCCTTCTATGGTTGCATTTTCCAAAGGATATTTGAAACCTGTCATAGTCACTCCCGTAGCCTTGCCTCCATAAGGGAAAACTGAAACATAATGACCAAATTGTGCTTCCTCTCCCTCTCTGCTAAGGCTTAGAGTCTGACCTGCAGAAATCATTTGAATATAATTGTACTCATCCACGATTACAACTTTACGCTGCTTCAAACAGCCCAAGCCAAGAAGATTTACATTTCCAAGGAAGTGATCAAGGCGTTTGCCTGTGCCTCCTAAAATATAAATAAACTCCCCGAAGGAAGTTTTATGAATTGCTATATTTACGGCTGCTTCAATATCTGTATCATCCTTTACAGGATTGAGCTTGATTACCTCGGCATTGCTGCGCTGAAGCTTTTCGTATGCTTCCCTAGATATTGAATCAAAATCTCCAATCACTATATCAGGCTCTAAGCCAATGGCAAGACAGTTTTCATAGCCACTGTCACATGCCATTATGCTTAATGAAGATTTATCTAGCCTATCAATGAATTCTTTTGCAAAGCTTGTATTGATGCTACCGCCACCAATTATAACTATCATCGCATTTTCTCCATAAGAGCTTCAACGTTTGCTGAAATATCGCCGTTAAACACAGCTGAGCCAGCTACGATAATATTGGCTCCTGCATCTAAAGCATCATCAATAGTGTCTTTATTAATGCCACCATCAACTTCGATATCAATCTTTAATCCCTTTTGATTTAAAAGCTGTGATAGCTCTCTTACCTTATCAAGTGTGTATGGAATCAATGACTGTCCACCAAAACCTGGATTGACTGTCATGATGAGAACCATATCTACCCTTTCCAAAACATGGCTAATTGCACTAAGTGGAGTTGCTGGATTGATTGCTACACCGGCCATAGCACCACTGGCCTTAATCAATTCAATCGTTGCATCCAAATGCTTACAAGCCTCAGCATGAACTGTAATAATATCCGCTCCTGCCTCAGCAAAATCCTTAACGTAACGCTCAGGATCCACTATCATCAAATGCACATCCATCATTCTGTCTGTGTATTTACGAATTGTCTTTAGAACAGGAAGTCCAAAGCTAATGCTTGGCACAAAAACGCCGTCCATTACATCGAAATGAACGTACTGCGCTCCAGCCTCATCAATAACCTCGAGCTGTTGTTTTAAAATTCCAAAATCCGCTGACAAAATTGAAGGTGCTAAACATTTTTCCATAATCATTACCTGTATTTATTATTCCTTTCATTAACCATTTCAGAATAAATCTGAAGGTAGTTCTCGTATCTGCTGGCTGCGATTTTACCAGATGCTACTGCATCTTTTACGCCGCAGCTAGGCTCCTTGTCGTGAGCACAGCCTGTAAACTTGCAGTAAGAAGCTGGCTCAATAAACTCTGGAAATAAAGTATATAAATCCACAGGCTCTATCTTTGGAACAAACAAAGATGAGAAACCTGGTGTGTCCATAATGAATGTGTCGTCACCTAAATATAAAAGCTCGGAATGACGTGTCGTATGTTTTCCTCTACCGATTTTTTCAGAAACCTCTCCGGTTTCCATGGTCTGACCCTCAGTCAGTTTATTGACTATGGAGCTTTTGCCAACACCGGATGGTCCTGCAACGGTAGATGTTTTGCCTTTTAATATTTCTCGAATGCCATCTATGCCCTCGTCGTTTTTTGCAGAACAGAAAATAACTTTGTATCCTGCATTTTCGTAAGTAGCCCGCATTCTCTCTTCAAAGCCATCGTCTGCTATGTCTTCTTTGTTGAAGCATATGACGATAGGCAAATCCTGCTCTTCCATCATACAGAGGAATCTGTCCAAAAGATTAAGATTTGGCTCAGGATTTTTAGTTGCAAAAATGAGCAATGCTTGATCAACATTTGCAACAGCCGGTCTGATAAGCTCAGACTTTCGCGGCAAAATGCTTATAACATTGCCCGTCATTTCCTCTGAAGAGATGACGTCAATCGTAACGTCATCTCCTACCAAAGGCTTAATTTTATCTTTTCTGAAGGCTCCCTTGGCCTTGCACTCGTATACGCCCTGATCCTCCACGTATACGTAGTAGAACCCGGCGATACCTTTAATTATTTTTCCTGTCATTATTGCTCAACTGTACCATTTATTGTTTCAGTTTTTGTTTCAGTCTTGTCATCAAGAGAAACTGTGCTTCCATCTGATGCAGTAATTGTAGGAGTATAAGTCAAAGTAATAGTAAGCGATGACTTTGGTGACTTACTAATATTGATTGCACCATTCTTTGGAATGCTACCTGACTGATTTGTCTCAGCTATTGAGTATGTACATGGACCATCAAATGGATTTGATACTGTATAGCTGTATGTTGTCTCTTTTTTACCCTTGCTGATTACAAGTGAAATGCTTGTGTTTGGTGCAACCATTTCACCAGCTTCGATTGACTGGCTAATTACCGAACCAGAAGTAACCTCATCTGAGTACTCCTGAGTTGTGCTAGTAACAACGATACCCTTTGCATCTAAAACAGTAGTAGCTTCTGCCTGTGTAAGTCCAACAACGCTTGGTACTGCAACTGTGGAATCAGAATCTGTCTTTGTATCTGTTGAAGATGAACTGTTTTCCTTGCTAGAGTTGCTTGAGCTACTTGAACTACTTGAGCTGTTAGAGCTACTTGAGCTGCCTGAGCTATTAGAGCTGTTTGAACTATCTGTACCTGTACTGCTTGAACCATCAGTTGATGTATCTGTTGAACCTGATTCTGATGAATCTGCTCCTGATACTGTTAGTCTGAGTGTATCTTTAAGAGAGAACTCCTCGCCCTCTGCTACTGACTGGTAAATAACTGTGCCATCAGCATAATCTTCGTTTTCCTCGTATGAAACAACAATATTGTCCTCTGTATCAAGACCAAGGCCTTCAAGCTGTTCAACAGCTGCCTCATAAGATGAACCAACAACATTAACCATTGTTACTTTCTTTGCGCCAAAGTTGAAAACGCCAAATACATTTCCAAGAATAGCAACTAAGATAGCAACGATAACAACACCAACACCAATGCCTGCGAATGTCATGATTCTATCCATCTTAGAATCTTCTTCATCCTCGTCATCGTCGTCATAATAATCGTCATCATCGTAGTATTCATCGTCATCATAGTACTCTTCTTCGTCATCATATTCATCATCGAAGATAAGAGCTGCGGCGGCCTTCTTTGTGATTGATTCCTCTGTCTCTGCTGGAACTCTTGGCATTACCTTTGTCTGTCCAAGGTCTGCTGCACCGACGATTGTAACAAAATCCTCATTAGGGCTAACAAGTGCTCTCTTTAAATCGATAAGCATGTCTGAGATAGTAGGATATCTTCTATCTGGCGACTTCATTGTAGCCTTGAGGATGATTTTCTCAAGTGAAATTGGAAGGTCTGGAGCATATGCTGAAGGTGCTACCATCTCCTCCTGTAAATGCTGGATTGCAATTGCAACTGTATTGTCTCCATCGAATGGAACACGGCCTGTAACCATTTCGTACATAACAATACCAAGTGAATAAATATCACTCTTTCCATCAACAAAACCATTTCTAGCCTGCTCTGGTGATGAATAGTGAACCGAACCCATCACATCAGCGTGGATTGTGTTTGAGCTTGCTGCATGAGCAATACCAAAATCTGTAACCTTAACCTTTCCTTCTGTGGAAATGATAATGTTCTGTGGCTTAATATCACGATGGATAATGCCCTTTTGATGAGCAGCCTCGATACCACGACCAACCTGAATGGCAATTGAGATAGCTTCCTTGAAATTGAGCTGTCCCTTTTTCTCGATGTATGTCTTGAGAGTAATGCCCTCTACATACTCCATAACGATGAAGTACATTCCGTTTTCAGAACCTACATCATATATATTAACGATATTTGGATGTTCAAGACCTGCTGCTGACTGAGCCTCAGTTCTGAACTTTGCTACGAAAGTAGCATCCTCGGAAAATTCCTGCTTTAATATTTTTATTGCAACTTCACGACCAAGAATGTGGTCCTTTGCACGATAAACATCAGACATTCCGCCTGATCCAACTCTATCTATTACTTCATATCTGTCCGCTATAAATACGCCTTGTGTAATCATGTATTCTCCTTTATACAACCTATTCCTTATTCGATAATAATAACTGAAACATTGTCTTTGCCACCATTTGCATTGGCACGCTCAACGAGCTTGTTTGCCCTGCTTTCGATGTTTTCCTCAGATGTGAGAATCTCGAATATTTCCTGATCCTCGACCATATTGGTCAATCCATCTGAACAAAGAAGGATGTGTTCATTACCGCTGATTTCCACATCAAAATAATCTGGTGTAATAGTTTCTTCGGCCCCGATAGCTCGAGTAATCATGTTCTTACGTTTGTCATATTTAGCATCGTCTTTATCTAACTCACCAGTTCTAACTAGTTCAGCAACAACAGAGTGGTCTTTTGTAACCTGCTTTAGCATTGCTCCATTAGCAACATAGAGTCTACTATCGCCCACATTTGCCACATAAAGGTGTCCATCAAAAACTGTAGCCAAGACCAAAGTAGTCCCCATACCAGTTTTGCTAGAATCCTTATGAGACTCTGTAAATATGCGGTTGTTTGCTGTCTGAATTGCCTGCTCTAAGATTCTGACAGTCTCAAGCTCATTTGAATTGGTAATTGAATCGATTATGATTTCCACGCATTTTGCAGAAGCATAATCACCTGCCAATTCTCCACCCATGCCATCGGCCACAATGTAAAGGTTTGGAAGCTTTCCAACCCTTGCATCAGATGCATAGATAGTGTCTTGATTTACCTTTCTCTTGACACCGACATCAGTTTTTTCATAGCTTATCATTAAGTAGTCCCTTTCGAAGCGTCTTTTGCGTCCATTGTTCGCTTTCTAAGTTGTCCACAGGCCCCGTCAATATCGCGACCCATTTCCCTTCTAATAGTAGCATTATTCACGTATTTTTCAATCTTTTTTTGGAATGCATAGGCCCTGTCCATGCTTGGTGAAACGAAATCGCGCTCCTTAATTGGGTTCACCGGAATAAGGTTTACATGGCAGTTAAGATGGCCTATTAATTCACCTAATTCTGTGGCATCCTGATCTCTATCATTGACACCACCAACAAGAGAATATTCGAAGGTGATTCTTCGACCTGTCTTGTTGAAATAGTATTCACAAGCATCGATTAACTCGTGAATCTCATACTTGTTTGCAATTGGCATAAGCTCTGCTCGCTTCTGCTGGTTTGGCGCATGCAAAGAAATGGCAAGTGTGATTGTCAAATCCTCATCCGCAAGCTGCTTTATGCGAGGAACAATACCGCATGTGCTGACTGTGATATTTCGCTGTGAGATATTCAGTCCATTTTCATCTGATAATAGTCTAACAAATTTAACTATATTATCATAGTTGTCCATTGGCTCGCCTGTGCCCATAACAACCAAGTTTGAAACACGCTCTCCTGTATCCCTTTGGATGGCATAAATCTGTCCAAGCATCTCTGAAGCTGTCAGGTTTCTCACCCATCCGTTGAGTGTAGATGCACAGAAACGGCATCCCATTTTACATCCAACCTGAGAGCTGATACACACAGAGTTGCCATGCTTGTAGCTCATCCAAACACTCTCTACCATTTCTCCATCATAAAGCTCAAAAAGGTATTTGCGAGTACCATCGATTTTGGAAACCTGCAAATCAATCTGCTTCAATGGATGGTAGTTGCATCTGTCTGCAAGCTTTTCCTTGAGAGACTTTGGAATGTTTTTCATCTCGTCATAATCCTGCGCCAAATGCTGATGCATCCACTCATAAAGCTGCTTTGCTCTAAACTTTGGCTCTCCCAAGTCAGCTGTAACAAATTCTGTTAGTTCATTTAAATTTAGCGACCTAAGGTCTACTAGTTCTTTTTCATTACACATATAAAAAATCCATCGTGACTAGAATCAGGCAATAGCTGTTCCATGTTAACCATTGTAAAGTCCTTATGTGATGATAAGAAGTTGCTTACCTGATTTTCGTTTTCATCTTTGTTAATAGTACATGTGCTATAGCACAATGTTCCGCCGGCCTTTACGTACTTACAAACAGTATCTAGAATATTTGCCTGAAGCTGTACCAGCTCATTCAAGCTTTCTTCTGTCTGATTGTATTTAATATCCGGCTTCTTTCTGATAATACCAAGACCTGAACATGGCAAATCAGCAATTATCACATCATACTGATTTTCTGCTGCCTGGTCAAATTCTGTGGCATCCCACTGCTTGGCGGTGATGTTTGTAGCCCCAGTACGCTGTATGTTTTCATTTATAAGTGAAACCTTTGCCTCGGTAAGGTCTCTTGCTTCTACACTTCCTTGGGAAGCAATCTGCGCCGCATGAAGTGCCTTGCCTCCTGGTGCTGCGCACACATCTATGACTTTATCAGTATCCTTGATGCCTGCCCTGTATGGTACAAGCTGTGAAGAATAATCCTGAATATAGAAAAGTCCTTGATTAAACTCAGGAATACTTGCCAGAGAATCATATCCATTGATGTAGCATGCGCTGTCGATTGTATCGCATATACGTACTGAAATATTTCTGCTTTCCAATTTCTCTTTCAGTTCTTCCCTGGTCACTTTGCTAAGGTTAACCCTGATGCAAAGATCCTGTGGCTCGTAGAATCCCTTGAGGATTTCTTCTGTCTGTTCTTTGCCATACTCTGAAGTCCACTTGTCCACAATCCACTGTGGCATAGAGTACTTTGTGCACAAATCTGTAAACTTAACTTCTGATTTTTGTCTGGAAATGTTTCTAAGTACTCCGTTAACAAATCCTGACAAACCAGTAAAGCCTTTTTTCTTTGCAATCTTTACATATTCATTGCAGGTTGCAGAGTCTGGAACGGAATCCATGTAAAAAATTTCATAAGCTCCCATTCGCATAATGGTGCGAATTACAGGCTTCATTTTTTTAGCCTTTGTTTTTGAAAAGCTGTCGATGATGTAATCAAGCTGAAGCTTTCGCTCCACTGTGCCGTTTACAAGACGTGTGATAAATGCTCTCTCGTTTTTATCAAGATATGCGTATTTATCTAGGACAGCTTTTAAATATATATGTGAGAACTGACCATGCTCAAGAATCTCAAGTAGAGTTTCAAAAGCAATCATTCTCGTGTTTATCTTATTGTTATCTGACATCAAATATCCTCTAATTAATTCTTACTATTTGATAGTTTGGCACCAGTCTCAAGCTGATATCCTCTAAGGAAATCACCAGCTGCCATACGCTTTTTGCCTTCAAGCTGAAGCTCATTTATCTCGAGAGCCTTGCTTCCACAAGCTATGGTAAATACGTTTTTATTTACATCGATAACTGTGCCAGCCTCACCTGTCTTATCAACTACAGTTGCTTTCCAAAGCTTTAGCTGCTTACCATTAATAAATGTAAATGCTGATGGCCATGGATTAAGGCCTCTGATAAGGCGCTCGATTTCCTCTGCCGGCTTATTCCAATCAATATTTCCCATATCCTTTGAAATCATGCCTACGTGTGTAGCCTGTGATTCATCCTGAGGGATTGGTGTGATTTCTCCTCTATCAAGAGCCTCGATTGTCTTTACTGCAAGCTGTCCACCATCAAGGGCAAGCTTATCAAAAAGGCTGCCGCCTGTTTCGTCTTTAGCAAGCTCAATCTCTGATTTAAGAAGCATATCGCCATCATCAAGACCTGGCCCCATAAGCATTGTTGTGTTGCCTGAAACCTTCTCTCCATTGATAACAGCCCACTGAATTGGTGCTGCACCACGATACTTTGGAAGAAGTGAGCCGTGTACATTTACACAGCCAAGGCGTGGCATATCAAGGATAACCTTTGGAAGAATCTGGCCAAATGCCGCCACAACAAATACATCTGCCTGGAACTGACGTAAATACTCAACTGACTCCTCTGCCCTGATTTTAACTGGCTGATAAACTGGGATATCATGCTCCATTGCAAATTCCTTTACTGGAGTAGGCTGAAGCTTACCACTACGTCCCTTTGGCTTATCTGGCTGAGACACTGCAAGGATAACCTCATGCCCTGCCTCATATATTGCCTTTAAAGTCTCCACCGCAAAATCCGGTGTACCCATAAATACTACTTTCATCTATATCAATCCTTTCTGCCTTTTGCATAAGAAAAAACGTCTCAAGACGCTACTTCTAAGTGTAACATTTTAAGACGTTTTTGTACAATCGCAGTGGATGCTGTGGATTAGCGTCCACAAATCTCGAATACTTTATTGTAAAAATTCTTATCTTCTTCAAATAGACCGTGTCCTAAGCCTTCGAAAATAAGAATTTCGCTGTGCTCGATTGCAGCATGTAGCTCATAAGGTGCATCATTGCCAACAGTATTATCGCAGTTGCCTGACATGATATATGTAGGACATTTGATTTTCGATAAGACTGGCCTTGAGTCAAAAGCTAATATCGCATATGCGTTTTTGCAAAACCTATCGTAGGTTTTAGGCTTTGTAAATTTGGCTACCAATGGAAGGTATCTTTTGTTCTTCTCATTGAATTCTTTTGTGTAAACTTTCTCAGCTGTGTCTAGCATTAGCTCTGTATGGGATGCATTGCGGGTCATTTCTATCCATTTTGTAACAACACCTTTAATTGTTTCATTGGCGTATGGTGCAGTAACTACAAGAATCAACTTCTCCACCAGCTCAGAGTGGTTCGCTGCCAGAAACTGCGCAATCATGCCTCCCTGGGATACTCCCATCACAATCGCTCTATCTATGCCAAGATTTCTCATAGCAAGAGCCTGATCATCTGCCATATCTTCTATAGAATAACCCTCAGGGATTTCATTCTTTCTACTGAACATGTACACAGTGTAGTCCTTGAAGAACTTTTTGTAAGAGCCTGCTAAAAGCATGGCCTTTCCCTTTACAGTCCACAAGCCATCAGACAATCCTGGCAAAACTACCAGATTCTTTTCCCCTTCTCCGAAAGCCACATAATACATATCTGTATTACCGACTTTCACGCATCCATTTTTTTGCATTTTATAATACCTTCTCCATAACTGAGACTGATGATTTCTTATTACCCCAAGTCAATTCATCCCGTCTCTTTGCCTCAAATCCCATCTTCTCCCAAAATGGAAGAACATTATTTTCATAGTCATCAACTACATCAATTCTAATAATTTGTGCTCCAGAATTACGTATCATTTCTTCAAGCTCATTTTTAAGGAAGCTTTCATCTATATGATCTTCCCCTAAATGATGAATTAGAAAATCTGTATTTGAATTGTATATTTTTATAGCGTCAGCTATGTTTGTTGTGTCTATTGTTCTAGTCTCTATCATATTGTATATTTTCTTATGTCTTTTTTATGGAAATTATCTTGTTTTATTAACCCAAAATCATCCCCATCTGTCTAATTGTAATTAAAATATCTCCTTCTGGAGCCAAGTTAAGTGAATTACTGAAATCCCCAAATTCACTTACATGCAAATTGAATAAAAGTTAAGTGAATCTAAAAATCTTTTAGATCTCACTTAAAAATGAAACATGGCATTAAGTGTATTAAAAATATCTCAAAATAAACTTAACTTTTTCATGTTAAAATCTCCGCTTCTTAAGTTTATTATGTAATAAGCAAAATAAACTTAACTCAATCACACTGTTTATTAAGTGAATTTTTGATTACCTAATAATCGACTTAACTTTATCTAAAATATTTTAACTTATTTTAAGTTTATTTTTGTTCTTTCCATATTCACTTAACTGCCAAATCACTTTTTAAGTGAAAAATAGATTTTCATATTTTAACTTAACTAAATATCTCCTCCAGTCACGAATTATGAATCCACATTAATATATCAGTCTACAGAACACCAAACCTACTCAACCGAATAAATTGTATTTTTCTCAAACAATCCAATGGCGAATCCCATCTTCATAAACAGCGGCATATTTTCGTATGCCTGAAAGCTGGTTCGCTCCAGTAGCTCTTCCAGTGTAAGCTCCTCGTAATAGCCGTATGGATTGGCTACAGTGATTTTGTCATTTGGAATATCTGCAGCGACAATCAATGAATAATGCAAAGTCCATTCGTCTCCATACAAAGCTGCCCACTCAAATGGAACAGGCTTCCCAGCTGCCAGTGTGTCATACATGATGTCGATGAACTCGGTGTTTTTCACATACTTGTGAATCTCTGTTTTGTATTCCGGAAACTGCTTATTCATCTCCTGGCAAAACTTATTTCCTGTAGAAGTGACAACTTTGCCATATTGGTCATACAAGCTTTCTTCTGTAATATCTCCTCCATTCCAAGCTGAAAACATTTCAATTACAGCATAGCCACAGGAAATATCCTGGGTAATTACCTCAACATTTTCAGCCCCCACAGGAGTCTGATATTTTTCATCTGTATACACGCTGGAATAATCATCCTGCGTGAGCTTTGTGCGAATGCCTGTAATTCCCAGAGCAATCAAAGCCACGCAGATGATTAAAACCAAAACACACCCTAACACTTTCAGTACTTTTTTCATATATTCTCCTTCTCCTGTGCATCCTATAGCATTTTCACCATAAGGTATTCATCGCGGTAACTACCATCATCATACTTCAGTGCCTTTAGCGTCTTGCCGATTTCAACAAATCCCATCTTTTCATAAAGATGCTTTGCTCGGTTATTACCATCAACTACACCTAACTCAACCTGCTCATATCCCATATCTTTAGCCAAAGATAAAGAATACTTCATCATTTCAGAGCCTAGACCTGCATCACAAAACTCCTGCGCCAATGCTATTGCAAAATCACAACGATGACGAATTCTGCGAATCTCTCCCTTTGCCATGATGCAACATGTGCCTGCAAGCTTTCCTTCTACTTCTGCTGCCATCATTATTTCCCTAGGAGCATTGCGCTTGCCCTCAAGAAGTTTAGCTTCATCCTCAATAGTGTATGTCACTTCATCTGCATAACGAAGCAGAAACTCAGTTTCACCAGAGACAATGCGTAAATATTCAATCATATCTGCTGCATCGCTCTTATCAATGGAACGCAACTTACATTTTCTTCCATCTTTTAATATGATTTCTTTTTCTTCAAAAACCACGACTTATTCCCCTACTCTCTTTAATTATTGTTTCTATTCTATATGTTATGGCTTCATAAATAAAGAAAAATATTCACACTATCTGGAATTTGTTGTCTCCTACTATTATTCTTCAGCTATTTCTTTTGCTAGCTCTATAATTTCATATGCATACATAGCCTTTCCCTTTTTTAGTAGTTTTAAATATAGTGGATAGTTAATGATGCAAATTGCAATTCCTATAATTCCAAGAATTATGCCAAATACCATGGCTGCTACGCCAGCTCCAAGCACGCCCATAGAAAAGCACACTCCGGTTCCTAAAATCAAAGCACCTACTATACCAACCGATAAAGCTGTAATAAATGCTGGCTTTTTTGCCTTGTCATCAAGCTTCTTCAGCTGGCGCACCTTGCTTGTTTCCTTTGGCATATAGTCCTTTGCAATACTTTCTGCATATACTTTGTCTAAATTATTCATTTTGTTTTCCTCCATCATAATCAAAATTATTTACGCTATTTTTCCTGTATCTTTTAACCATCTGATTTCATCACGAATTGTTTCTCTGTATGGTCTGGTTGTATAGCCAAGTTCCTTGGCTGCTTTACTTGAATCAAATCGATTATTTCTTGCCAAATTGTATACAGAGAATGTAGTCATAAGTGGCTTTTCGCCTGTTTTCTTAGCCTTCTTTTCAAGCATCTTTGCAAGTAAATTTGCAGCTGAAATTGGCAAAAAGAATTTCAATGGCTTGCAGCCGCTTTCCTCTGAGACAAGCTTGGTGAAATCTTTAAAGCTGACTGGCTCATTCCCAAGAATGTAACATTCTCCACTCTTTCCCTTGTCTGCTGCGCCAATAACACCGTCTGCCAAATCTCTTACATCACATAAATTGAAGCTGCCATCTATTCCAGCAGGCATTTCACCGTTGATGATATCTACAAGGGTCTTGGTTGTTTCGCCCATTGCAAAATCTTCTGGTCCAAGAATTCCAGAAGGATGAACTACACATGCGTTTAATCCATCAGCTGCTGCCTTCAGTACTACATTTGTAGCCATAGCTTTTGACATTGAATAACAACCTTTGATTCTCTCTGGATCAAGAGGAATAGAACCTTCGCATTCTCTTATTGTTCCTTTTTCCTCTTCTGGAATAGCTCCTGTTGAAGAGCAATAAACCAGCTTAGATACCTTATGTGACTTGCACATTTCTACTATGTTTTCTGTTCCACCTACGTTTACATCCATTACCTTTTGGCTGTAATCTGGATTTACGGTAACAATACTAGCAATATGAAGTACCACCGCTTCATCATCTTCCTCGATAGTAAAGAAGCGTTCCAAGTCGCCCTTGTTACAAAGATCGCCATAAACAATTTCAACTTCCTTTGGAAGAAATCGTGCCGATTTATCTCCAGCCAATACAAACGCTCTTACATTTTCGCCGCGGTCAATAAGTTGTCTACATACTGTGCTACCTAAAAAGCCTGCTGCACCTGTTACTAAATAAATCTTCTTGCTCATTTATCTTTACCTCCATCACTTTCATTTTTCAGCTCCTTGCTTTGAGCTTGATGTGATTATAGGAAAAAGATTCTATAAACAGAACAACACTTTCCACGAAAAGTGTTGATTTCAGGGACTAAGGTCCCAACACGATTCATGAAAAGTGTTGTATTTTCATTTATTTAGTTTTAGTTGCTAATGTGCAGGCCTCAAAATACACTTTTGAATTATGCTAATTATTTCCTCTTTTGGCTGTGCACAATCCCTGGCCAGCCACTCGTTAATCAAACCTATGATACCATTCAAATAGAAAATCATGATGAATGGTTGCTCTTCTTCTGATACTCCAAATCTAGTAAGAATCGGTCCAAAAATATCTGTAAACCATTTCTCGTAGGTTTTCTCGGCCCCCATCATCTCATTCTTTTCATACATAATAAGAAAGAGCTTGCGATTGTCCTCCACAAATTCCAAATACGGCATCAGATACTTTGGTGTAATCAAAAACAATTCATCATCGGTCTTATCCGCAATATTAACTTCCTTAGGTCCCTCTGCAGAAAACCTGCCAAAGAAATCCTTATAAACTGCCTCAATGGTCTCCTTTAAAAGATCATTCGTATTGTCATAATGCAGATAAAATGTGGATCTGTTAACCCCTGCCACTTCGCATATCTCTTTAACAGTAATCAATTCAAAATCCTTTTCATCTATTAATGAAATAAGTGCAGTGTGCATCTTTTCTGCCGATTTGAAATACTTGCTTTCGTTTTTGTTCATAGCTCAATTACTCCTCGTTAGTTGTATTGACTAAGCTCCAACAATACCCAATCCTGGGACTCTATATCGTATTCAGTTCCACAGAATGGGCAATTCTTGTTGAGGACTGCATTGAAACTTCCAGAGCATTTAGGGCAAGATATTCGTGTCATTGAAAACTGAAGGTTCAGCGGAATATCTACTCTTCTACGAAATACGGCTCTGTATTTTTCGTGCTTGTATTTGATTTTGTTATCAAAAGCATACAGCGTATCAAAGAACACATCCATGGCAACGGTCACCGAACCATTATTTTCCGTAAAGCTAATAAGCTTCATGGCATTGCCATAGTTCATGTCGATAATATCTTTGAATCTTTTATCGAGAGCTGGTCCCTTGTAAAAAAGCAAATCCTGCTCATCTTTTGAATACACGGCTGTCTTAATAAGGGATAAGGCCTTTCCCGAAAAATAATCGAAGGAAAACTCTGGACTATATGCCTTCATCATGTGTTCGAACTTGCCATGTGTGCCTGCCGTGCCCCATTTGCCAGCACTATTAACTACACTCCTGCGTATAAGATTTAGAACATTCAGCACGCAAAAGGCTGAGTAAGTAATCAGCATACCAAAAATAGTTACGACAAAATGTTCAAAAAGATTATATTCATCGTCGTATACATTCATGGAATACAGATTCAAGATTGCACCGATAATGAATCCCAAAATTAATCCGCCAAGCAACACCTTTCCACGAAGCCTGGTGTCTTCTCGCTCCTTTGGAGCAGCGTCCTCTGTAAAATAATATCTGGTGATACGTGGAAACAAATCATCCATCTTGTACATGGTTTTGCAATATGGACAGCCATCCACCAATCTAGAAATGGTACTTACTGCGCCACAGTTGGGGCAAGTACAAGGTTCCAAATCAGCTCTTATTCCGCTTGTCACATCTGTAATGACAGTATGAAGTGTGTTGTGTCTGCGGTCGCTGTATTGCTTTTTGCCATCCTGCTTCACAGTTCGTTTTACATCATATTCCTCAAGACAAACGTAATTCTGATAGTGAGCATCTTTCCAATCGCTAAGAACCATTGGGCCCAAATCTAACTCGTCTGCTTCTTCTTTGTCGGTAACCTCATAATCAATCGAAAGGCCCTTATCCATGATGCGCTCATGCTGAAGCTTTAAAAGATTGGTTATATCATTATCTGCGAAAGAGATTTTCTTACCTTCAGATATCGCTAATCCCAAATTTTCTGTAAAAGCATCATATTTCTTTCGGTATAATTCTGTCAGTCTTACTGGTCCAATATTAAACCCCATAACAATATTCTGTTAGCCCCCTTTATTTGTATTCTACCGTTTATGCTACCAATTTCCCCATAATTTTTCAATTGTCTACATTTCGCAATACTGATCGTAGACAACTACGCTAATAACTGGTGAATCCCATGATTCATATTTAAGCGAAGCATTTCCTCTTTCATAAATATCTGTGCGGATTGATGCTTCATCGATAATGAATTCGCTGCAGCAGCTCGATTTATATGTGAATGTGTTTGTTGAATCTGTATCTACATCTGCTTTTGCGTCACCCATTATGCATTCAATAATAACGCCATTTTCAAGAACAAGATCAATGTACTGACCAGCCGCTGTGTCAAATCTACTTCCAACTGCAATCAAATATCTATCATCAATCTTCATAAAGCCATCGCTATCAGGTTCAGCTAAGTCATTAATATCTCCTAAATCACCATATGTGATTTTGCTTGAACGCTCGATGGTTTTTCCACCCTTGTAGCTAACTGTGTTTCCAGATACAGGATTTACATAGCTACTTGGAATCTCATATACAGTTTTTTCAACTTCCTCAATTTCTTCTTCAACTTCTTCTATAGAGTTTCCAGCATCTTCAATAATTTCTGAGATTATTTCTGTGCTTTTCATTGCTATTTCTTCTTCAATAATTATCGCTTCTTCCTCCACCATTTCCATGGCATAGCTTCTGAGATAGCAATAGCAATGCAATATTAATAATAATGATGCGATTAAAATAATACTACAGGCCTGGTGGCCCGCTCGAGTGTAATTAGAGTTCAATCCTTTCATGTTTTTAATATCCTTTCTCTCATAAAGTGGGTAGTCTAACAAAAAAAATGACATCTAGCAATGGCTAGTTGTCATTTTTGTGGCACTATTCACTCTGAGAGAAAAGCGAGTAACAAGCATAAGCTTTTCCCTATTTTTGAAAGGATTAGTAATAATTATAAATGCTTCTTTTATTCACCTTTAAACGCAGAAAAAATATCTATGGAAGCAGCCATTTTTTTTAGCTCTGTAAGGTGTTCTTTTAAATATCTTTCCAACTGCTGCACTTCAATTTCTGCAAATCCATCATTTTTTAATATTTTACAGTCAGGAATTTTCCCTTCAGCTGTCCTAACACCATCCTGAAATGTAACAAACGCATACTTATCCCCCTGTTCACTCCTGCAAACAGATGATACTGTCATTTTTAATTCTCCTGCTTCCAAAGCTTTCTCCTCCTTCAAATTCCATTTTACAACTTATACTGCATAAAATTTCCGTTGTGCTCAAATCCATAAGAAGTGTAGAGCTTTACGCCCATATCTGATGCAGTAATATGTACTGCTCCACAGCCATAAGCCTTTGCCTCTTCTACCACTCTATTAAGCAGTTCTTTTGCAATGCCCATCCTTCGATAATCTGGATTAGTATACATGCTGGAAAGGAGTCCTAATCTTCCTGTTGGACAACCAAAATATGGTGGCTTTTCAACAAAAGACATGCCACTAGTTCCTATTATTTTATCCCCATCAAATGCCAGCCATGAGACAAATGTCCCATCCGCAAGATGTCTATCATAATAATCCTTCAATGCTGCTTGCAAATCAACATCTGTCGGAACAGTTCGCCCAGATGAAACATATTCCTCTGTAAGCTGTGTAATTCTCATATTGATGAATATATCTAATTCAGTTGATGTAAGCTTCTTATAAGAAATATTCATTTGTCTCCCCTCTATATTATTTAGATTAAATCCCCGCTAAAATGTTGGATTTCATGCTGTATAATCTGTGCTGTAAAATCTGTATACTTGCCATGCTGAGGCTTAAAGTTTTGATCAAGATAATCCACTTCTATTTCCTTGTATCTAACGCATGGTCTTTCACCGTCCATCGACAGGCAGCTTTCCTCTGTCTCATACTTACCGCTCTTGGCAGTAATCACCGGATTGACCATCGGGAAAATGAAAGGACCTGCAGCCACAACTATAATTTGCTTTTTTACGCCAATCATATTAGCAGCCATGCCCACACATCTATCTAAATTTGCTTTTAATGTATCAATTAAATCCACTATAACCTGCGCGTCAGCCTCTGTGGCCGGCTCAGACTTCTGTTGTAAAAACAATGGATCTCTAACTATTTTTTTTACCATAAATACTCCTTCACTATGACTATCATTATATCGAATCCAACTCCATCACGGAATAAAAATTCAAAAGTTGTAATAAAAAAGAACAGCTATCTCTTTCGAAATAGCTGTTCTAAAAAAATAGAGGATCTTAAGATCCTCTACACTAAATAAAACTTTATTAAAAAGCCTTTACTATCTTATTTTTCCAAATCCGCTTGCCTTCTTTTCCCGCCATTTATCTATATTGCTGCAAATAGCAAAGTGGCTCTTCCACTATAAATTCTGCAAATCCCAATGCATATAGCCTAAGCGGCTATAATATCCTTTAATATATCATAATAATGCAATACTCTATCAGGTATATTCTGATTAATTTTTTCTAGCTTATTACCACATATCATATCATCAATTGATACGTTTAATAAATCGCTCAGAGCATATAAATTGTCAATAGAAGGAAGGCAGCTTCCGTTAAGCCAGTGATATATACTCTGTACACATGCAAGGCCTAAATATTCTTGAATATCATTGACTGAATATCCATTTGCTTCCATGAGCATTCGGATTTTTTCACCAGTTTTAATTTTATCTATGATGGGATACATTTAAGTGCCTCCTTTCAAAAATAGCCTACAATACAGCCATGAGGATTACTAAAGACCAACCAGCTTAACATCTAAAACCTGTATCATGGATTTCAGCACATCTCTATGCCTAAATAAAAGTTATCAATTATCAGTTAGTAATTTATATGAAAAAGGTTAACAATTCAAGATTAATCAAATACAAATAATAGAAAACAGTTAAATATGCATGGTCATTATGACCATCTCCTGTTACGGGATCCGGAAGTAGGATTCGAACCTACAACATAAGGTATTTACTACCTTTGCGCTACCATTGCGCCATTCTGGAAGTCCTTACTCTTTAATTTGCTATAAAGAATAACTTGATTGTAACTTAACCCTGTTACAGGGAAGCTGGGTTTATAGTTTACGTATTGCAGGCAAAAGCATTATATTTCTATAAAAGTTGTCGCGTTAGAAACCTTTATCTGAGTATCAAGTTCAGATAGAATTGTATCTCTTTTTTCCTTGAGTAAAGAAATCTTTTCCTTAATATTTAAAGGATCAACAAGCTCAGTTGTATTTTCCTTAACATATGTATCTACAACCTCAAGAGGCTTATCATCCTTTACTTTCGTATCTTTTCCTAGGATTGACATTCTCATACTTTCAGCAGTACTTTGAAGCTGTCTATTTTTCAACTCAATTTGGGTTAAACAATTATTTAATTCTTCTTCCATTTTTTCTTGTAAATTATATTCAAAATCAAGGCTTGAATCATATATATCACTATTTCTCAATCTGCTTCTAAGAGATATAGCACCTGCTACAGTATATTCACCATAAGATGTTTTAATTACTGTCGCTGCATTAGAAGCAACGATGGCAGAATCAATTTTCTGATAACGAATAATTAAGTCCTCAATCTGCTGATATGCACTATGTGCATTCTTTGCAAATTCATCCTTTTGTATTCTTCCATCAAAAACCTTTTCTTCATTATGTTTAATACTATCGACAAAGCTTGCTTTAGCAATCTTGTCTGAAATCTTTTTTACAAGTAAATCTCTCTCATCAAGAGCCTGTGTAACTAACATTTTTTCTGACATAATCTTCCCTCCTAGAACCATTTTTCTTACCTATAATATTGTCTCACGGAATGTTAGATATGTCATTGAACTTGTAGTATAAAGAAAGCCCAGACTCTATAACTCGAGCCTGAGCTTTCTACATCTACAAACATTATTTGTGATTTATTACCCCTCCATAATATCTGGTAGTGGAAATGGAATTACATTTTTAGGTTCATTCTGACTAGCAGTCCACAATGTCAATTTTAGTTGCATATTAAGCCAGCTTTCAGCTGAAGTATTCGTTGCTTTAGCAATACGTAAAGCCATATCAGGGCTAAGTGATGATTTTTCATTAACAAATTCTGACAAGGTCTTCCTACTAACTCCTAACATAAATGCAGCTTCAGTAACTGTTAAGTTAAGAGGCTTCATTACATCTTCTAAAAAAACACTTCCGGGATGTGTTGGTTTTCGTGTCATTATTCTACCTCCTATCAATTAATGATAATCCGTATAATCAACAAGATATGCATCTAGTCCTTCAAAATAAAAGGTCATACGCCAGTTGCCATTTACTGTAACTGCCCACATATCTTTTTTATCCCCTTTGAGTGGATGCAAACGATACCCAGGTAAATCCATATCCTGTGGATTAGTGCTTGCATCCAACCTATCAAGCATTCTTGACAATTTAGGTGCATGATCTGCCTGTATACCTTTCTTAGATCCGGTTTCAAAGAAATCCTTCAAACCTTTATGTGAAAAAGATTTTATCATATGTATATTGTATCCCGTAACGTAACAGGTGTCAACTCCTTTTACTTTATTTATAATCCCTAGGAACCAAGGCGCAGTCAATTATTTATCCCCTCAAGAATTTCCCTTAACGTCCTAGGTTCATATCCCATCCAAGGCTTCATACAACCTACATTGACTGCCACTGGATTGTTATCATGTAAATGACCACAGTTAATCTTCATATCACTAAGTGCCTTCAGATACATATCATCCTCAATGCTATTATGAGTATGGCCATACAAATGTATCCATCCCCGCCCCATATTTTTCCAACTATATATTGGATAATGGCTTAACACCAGGTCATAATTCTTCCCATCAAATGAATCATGCACTTCTTTGTAATCACATATTTCCGAAAACAATTGCTGATATCTATAATCTGATACATCATCATGATTTCCTTTAACAAGAACCTTTTGCCCTTTCAAAGTTGAGACATAAGCTATCAGATTATCCTTCTGTCCACGTAAACTCACATCCCCTAGAATATAAACGGTATCTCCATTTGTTATTCTATTATTCCAATTTGTATGTATGTATTCATGCATGGTTGAAATATTGTCAAATGGTCGATTATCAAATCTAATAGCCGCATTATGAAACAAATGTAAATCACTAATATAATATTTCATCATAATCCTTTTATATCTAACTTTTATTCTATCGTTTTACGCTTATAAACTCTACTTTGAATTATCTTCCTCCACTACACTCAAATCTTCGTAGTCCTCTAGATAACCGCAACGTCGCAAATAATCTTTCCCTCCATCAACACATACTGCACCGCAAGAACATGATTTAAAATCATGTCTTGATACAGATTCAATGATATCTCCACATTTAAGGCATTTAATACAATTTTTAATTATTACCATCATTTTTCCTTTCCAGTCAATCCCAAATTATTACCGCAAAAGGGAATCTTTTATGTTCTATTATTAACCATCCTCTCTCTCTTGTCATTGAACTTGTAGTTCAGTGGCAATTACTTATTACGGGACAAACAGAGAAAACTCCCACAATAATCTGGCTTCGTCAGATACACCTTTGCATAAATAATTGCGACCTCATTTTTAATTAAACAGGAGGCACCGAAGTGCCTCCTATTCCCTAATGATTAATTTTTTCTAAGTCACTTTGACATCATTTTTTCCCTACAATTTTGAAGTTATACCACTGTATATCCTTCAGCAGCCAATACGTTCAATGCACGCTCAAAATTTTCTTCTTTTACAAGAATATAATCTGTGTTATATGTCGATACTGCAAAGATTCCAATTTTGTGCTCTGCAAGAATACCTGAAAGTTTTGACAAAATTCCAATTAATGAAAAATCAAGAACTCCTTGAATGCGAAAACCTCGCCATCCATCATCTCGTTCCACCGTATTTATAGGAGTATCTTCCGTTTTACAAACTAACGATACCTCTTCGTCTGTCTTACCAATAAAATAAAAATCCGACTCTAAATTGATACTTGATACCTCAGTTACCTTACAGACTGTTAGTTTGCAATCTATTCTCTTCAGTTCCATCTATGTTCTCCAATACAAGCTGCGATTCAATAAATTCTACAAGTTTCTCAGCTATTATATCTTGCCTAAAATTATGTACATAATGACCACAATCCAGTTCTATGACTTCTGCATTTGTAAGATCTGAAATATAATCACTTTGAATATCTATCCAATTTTCAACACCTGTTTCATGTCCATCTGATACAAACATGAGCATTGGTATATCAGGCTTGGGCTTTCTATCAATTTCTGTTACTGCATCCGAAATTGCCAAACCCTCATTTATGATACAAGTATTTACTGCTTTACTTGCAGCAAGCGCCCTATAAATCTTCTTTTCTTTGTCTGTAAGTTTTTCTGGAAGCTGACTATCAGAATAAAATAACCTAACTATCCCTAGTTCACGAGCAAAAGCTCCAAGCCTTTCCTTTTTAATTGTGCTGTCCCAGTCCCAATTATCGTAGGATCTCGGAAGTGCCATATCAAGACCAACAATAGCTTCCACTTCATCTGGGTAATTTTGAGCCCACATTATTGCCTCAATTCCTGACATAGAATGTGGACAAAGAATATACGGGCCTTCTATTCCTGCCTTGGTGAGTGCTTCCCTATCTTGTCTAAGAATAGTTTCAAAGGATCTCTCACTATCGACCACATCACTAAACCCATATCCAAATTTTTCAATAACAACTATTTTATAATCGCTACTCAAAAGAGAATACAAACTTTTAAAATCAAGAACCGGTGCAGCTGTTCCAGAACCTGAAAGGAAAAGAAGTGTATGTTTTCCTTCGCCTTCGGTGTATATATTCATCTTATGACCATCCACCTCGACATATTGCCCAATAGGTTTCTCTATTAGCGCCTCTTCAGATGCAAGCATAATCTTGTTATAGATAAAAATTCCACCAATAAGAACAACTAACACTATTAATAGTAGTAATAAAATCTTCCCAGTAATTCTAGCTATTTTTTTCATTTTTTCTCTCTTCATATATAATTCATCATCTGAACAACTCAATCTATTTCTTCCTATTGAGCTAATTTCAATGTCACATCAGCATTACTTAATAACTCTGTCAGCTCATCTTCAGACAGATTGATTTTACCAAGCCTGGTGTATGCCCATGAATTAGAGCCATAGAATACAACAATCTGATTGCCTGAATAGAGCACAATATCACCTGCACTTGTGGTGGTCTGCTTATCATCTCTGGCAATGCTCTGGCCGATGGAGCCCACCTGCTCAAATCCACCGTACATAGACATCTGGATTTCCAGGCCATCGGCTGCAAGTTCACATAAAGCATCCACAGATGCATTATCTTCCCAGGTCACTGGTATTTCTTTTCCATCAATTTGTAATATCATCCCTACCTCTTCCTCTGAATCTTCTTTAACTATAGCCTCCTGCACTTCTACAGTGTCAGGCGCATTTGGAGGCTGTTCAATGCTGCTATACGGCATCAGCGATACAACTAACCCTGCCAGGGCACACACCACTATCGCCAGCCCTTCGCCTATGAAAAAACCTTTGATATGAAACCAATAGTCGTGATACTCGTCCACCATGTCCTCAGTGCCTTTGAACACAAAATGTGGATCATGACAGAACCAGATGATATCCAGCACGATTGCATCATACGCATTTACGATAGTCCAAAGTAAAAATCCATATCCAAATGTCTGCAAAAATGTTGTATATCCATTGATAAATCTCAGGATAATAGCCAGAATCGCCAAAAATAATAGTGACGCTCCTACCTTTGCTACCACCTTATTCTTCTGAGTAGGAAGCTGATCCTTATAGTCATCTAATGACATTACACGCTCCTGAATCTTCGGCGGATAGTTGTACAATGTCTTAATCGGATTTCTAGACATGATATAAACCATCAAAGTAAACAATCCACATAAGACTAAGCTTTCAATAACAAAAATCATAGTACTCCCCCATAAATCGCGATTTGTTGATTTCACTGCCTTATATTATACAGAATCCTTAGTCGTCACGGAATACCGAATCTATATTCCTAATATTTAAGCAGTCCTGTTGCAATATTTTTATCAATCATACAGTTATATTTGTATTCTTTCAGGAAAAAACTGTATCCGTGTCGGTCATACCCACATTTTTTAACTATTACATTTTTTTCTCGCCACCAAATGCATTCTAAACTTTTTACATGCCTCCAGATTATCAATCGATAACCCCGCTTTTTCACAAAAAGCCTTTATCTCATTTAATGAATATGCTTTAACATCTCCATGACCGAAAAGATTAGAAATTGGCATTTCTGTATGATTCATAAACCATAGCACAATACTTGGCGCTGTATAATCCTGCAAAATCAATCTTCCATTTGGTCTCAACACACGTTTAACGCTATAGAAAAAATTCTGTGGATTAGGATAATGATGAAAGCTATTGGAACAAATGATTACATCAAAGGAGTTTTCCTCGAATGGTAAATCTTCACAGTCCCCAACTACCCAATCTACACCGCTAAGATTCTTTGCCTTAGCTACCTCTATCATTCTTGGAGTAATATCCAATCCAGTATAATGTTTTTTTGAGTCCATTTCATGTAAAAGAGAAATCATTGGACCTGTACCACATCCGCAGTCTAACAAATCGTGATATTCTTCTTTATCTAATTCAGCTGCGATATATGGATAATCATCCTTACATATTTCATATATACCAGCCTGATCAGACTCATATACATCTGCAGCTTTGGTAAATTCTTTAATTGTCATATTTTTGTATTCTTCCGCTGTCCTCATAACAAAGCCTTTCACATATGTATTATTATTTTCTATTTGTTCCTTATCCTTTTAACATTATGATTCATTAAATGCCTTCCAATGTGCTTGTACCCAAATGCCTTAAGTGGTGACATCTCCTGATGATGCTCTACAAGCAGATTGTCGGGGCAATCATATACGCCAAAATCTTGATTAATTCCTTCACTTTGAATGTAAGTATTATTCTTATTGAAATCTAAAACAGGATTATGAAAATCCTTAACTGCTACACCATATCCGCAGAATGCGCCTGTACAATCTGCAAACCTTTTCTGAAGATTATTTACATAAGACTTATCAAGTATAAATGCTTCCAACTCATACCACTGATCTTCAAAGTACACTTCTACCCAACTATGAAAAACATTTTGTGGCGCATTTTTATAAACAAATCCTGTCATTGCTCCTTTTTGCAATTCTTTATTGATAGTAAATCCATGAACTCGACAAGGAATACCACAGGCACGAAGCAACGCCATAAACAACGTTCCTTTTGTGTTGCATTGACCATAACCATCGCTAAGAACTTTTGATGCTGGGATATTGTCGTCAACATTGTATCCAAAAAGTATTTCATCCCTTACATAATCGTAGATAGACTTTAAGCATTCATACGTATCTAATTCTTTCCATCCTCTATTTTTGATCAGATTTTGAATACTCTCATCTGAATAATTTATCATTCGCGTTTCCTTCAAGTATCTTTCCATGATGTCTTCACCCTCTCAAACAAACGGATGCCAGTTAATTCGAATATAATTGTCCAACCCAAACCTACACTTCTACATCTTCTAGTATAAAATTCCTCCAGCCCACAATTAGATGTTCCATTGCAGGTTTCATATATTTTAGAGCTTCACTCTCATCTTCGAAATGTGTCAAAGCATGAACAAACGACATTACTGACAAGTGTGATAGCCAATGAACCATATAGTAATTTACACTCTTCCCTTGAACTGATTTAGCATATGTTTCCGCCAAATCACCAAGTCGTGATTCTACTTGAGATATTAGATCCTCTACCACATTTTCAAATTTTGATCCGGCAGATTTTGACATCAGAAGTACCACTGCATCATAGTCCTGATATAACGTGTGAACCAACTCTTCAACAAAAGAATCATGGTCTCCAATCTCATGCATATGAGCAGCAAAGCCCTCAGATGACATTTCCTTCATATGATTGCTAATCGTATGCATAACGTTTTGATACACATTCTCTACTAAACCGGTAAGCAATCCTTCTTTATCTCCAAAGAAACAATAAACTGCGCCAGTAGTTACTCCAGCTTTGCTGCATATTTTTCGAAGCGAAGCATTCTGGAAACCCTTTTCCATGAATTCTTCTTTTGCGCTATTTAAAAGTTTTTCTTTGGTTCCATTATCTGTTTTCATATGTCACACCATCGTTTTTCTTTTTTTGATAACACTGTTACGTAACACTGTTATCTTACTCCCATTAAATTATACTGTCAATGCAGGAACAAAAAAAGAAGAGCTTTTACTGCTCTCCTTTTAGTAAATTAATATTAATCTATATTCTTGCCAAAAGATCCTTTAAATTCAGTAATCCCGCTTCTCCCCAAATTATCAAAGCTTGAGGGATAATAACTAGAAGAATGCCGCCTATCAAAAACTGCCATCCAGAGGTAGCAGAACCTGTGCTGCTAATAAATTCATACAAGCCACAGATTACGCCTAGCGTTCCAAGGATTTCAAATAAAGTGCATGCAAGGCTACCTATAAATGCCATCGCAAGCATCACAAGTGTAAGTACTGCCTGTACCGGCAATAATACTACTCTAAGAATAAATCTTACAACTGTTCCAATACCATATAATACTGTCATCATAGGTTCCCCCTTTCCTTCTCCATCTGTACTTTATAAGCAATTAATCGGAGCACATATTCCGGAGCCTGGGTATTTCCAAGCTCCCAGTCCTGTAAAGTTCTATAAGGAATTCCAAGGTATTCAGCAAACTCCTTCTTATTCATTCCCGTCTGGCTTCTGATATAAGCAAAGGCGCTTGCATACATTCTTTTTTTCTGCTCAGCATCGGCTTTTTTCTTATCAGTTTGTTCAACTAATAATCCATTTGCGATACCATCAAGTTTCAAATCTAAATCTGCCATAACGCACCTCCTATGTACGGTCTCCGTATATCTTTCTGTTTTTATTATATATACGGTCTCCGTATATGTCAATATAAAAAATACCCGCAAAGCAGGTGTAATCTGCAATGCGGGCATTCCGAGCCTTATTCTATTTTAAAGTAGTCCTTCAACCTTACGCTTTATTACCCAATATACATCTTCTACTTCTCGATCAGATAGTTTTTTGAGTAATTTAAGGAAAGAACTATACTTAGCAGTTAATCTCTGCTCATCACCGGCTTCTGTAAACTCTACAAAAAGTAATTCTCTTACATCAACCTGATTATCTCATACTTCGAGATTTCAAAAGTTCCAAAAAAACAACTGGTCTCGCTTACTGACGTGACTCGGCGATAGCTGCCTGTAGTGGTGTGCTATCCTACGACACTTTTTGCAACGTTCACATTATTGCTCAGAAAGAGCATCATAAACAATTTTATATAAATACTCTTTTTTGCTAAAATCACTTCCATCAGAAAAGAATGCATTGTATGCAACAAGAGCAGTTCTAACATAGCCAGCATTTTCTTCAAAAAGCTTTCGATTAATCATTATTCCTTGTGCTTCAATAAATTGACAGCAAAAAGTTATTGTAGTTCGAGTATTTCCTTCTCTAAATGGATGAATTTTCCACAATGCCGCTAAAGAATCGCAGAATTGATTTGCTAATTCTTCATGATTAAATGCATCCCATTCTTTTTCTCTCATGTCTTTCAATACATGATGAATATCAGAAACAATATCAAACGGATCAGAATACTCTACAGATTGTCCACCTAAAACATCTTCCTCTTTATAAATCGAAATAGTTCGAGGCGAACCCGCCCAATCAAATATATCTTGAAAGATAACCTGATGCATCTTAAGAAAATGTTCCGTGTGATAATCTCCCGGCAATGGATTAATTGCTACATCTTTTAATCGATATACAACATAATCAGCCTCAGCTTCATCCAGCAATTCTTGAGATTTTATACCAAGAATATTTTTTAGTACAGGAACGTCCTCATAAAGATAAGGATCACGCATTTGTGGACTCCTTCATCTTATATTTCTTATCTAAAAAACGCTTTGCATCCTCCATTGTTACTTCACCACGTTTTTCTTTTTCTATATATTCTTTAAAATCTTTAGTTGGCTCTAGACCGTCTACTTTAATCATACCTATTGCATAATTCCATGCGTCAGCATTAGTCATAATATCCGCCTCCTTTTCTATTATATTTTAACATATATCGGCATATATTTCGATTTATATCCGCGCAGTCTTTTCAATTAGTGTAGAAATACATTTTTACAGGCGAAAACTATTAAACCCGACGCAAATGCAACGTAAATTTTTACGCCGCATTTTCAAAACTTTAAATATATTTATTTTTTTGAAAGTAACAAATGGCAGTTATCTTTCGATAACTGCCATTTGTAATGTTCATTATTCAATTAAGAGCTCGACAAAATACCGATTTGTCGGTCTACATTGTATTCCGGTTAATACGAATATCACTTTCCTGCAAGTTTTAAGAATTTCTTATCGTTCATTTGCTCGTTTGTAACATACTCCCCATCATGGAATAACGCATAATTCGTAATCGGTGTCGGTGCATTCTGTGCTTCTTCTTTGCTTTTAAGATGTATTGCCTTGAATGCAATACCATTTTCTTTTGCCGTCTGCTCCAAAACCGGGACATATTTTGCATTGAACGGGCACTGATTCGTATAGTACAGAACATATCCCTTCTCTTCTATATGCGGATGTTTTGCACATTCCTTAAACACTGGAGCTTTTGCATTTTTATCAAACGGCATATACCAAAGTTGAATACCATTATCAGCTTCATCGCTCACGACAAATCCTTTGTACTTCAGAAACTTCGGATCAGCCAGAAACGGTTTCTTCTTTGAAGCGCAAAGAATACAAAGCCCTTTTTTCCCCTTTTCCTTACTATCCTCGATGCAGGCAGTAAGTAGATCAGTAGAATATCCATGTCCTTTGAAACCCCCGGACACCCAAAGACAGTCAATGTACATATATCCATCTGCCGCTATCGGAATCCATGCGTTTTCCGCCGGGATATATTCGATAAAGCACTTTCCGCGCTCTACGCTCTTTAGGAAAACAAGTCCTTCATCAAACCTCTCCAAGAGCCATGCCTTCTTAGAAGAAACCTGAGCATCCTTATTATTTGATATCGCGCAGCAAATATGCTCCTCTTCGAGGTTATCTTTTGTTACATAAACATATTCCATGACCGCTCCTTTCAATAATATGCCAAGGAACACTTAAGCTCCTTGGCATAGATAGTATTTACTCAACAGGGAAACAAGCTTCCGTTACATACTCATCAGGATTCTGTGTTTGTGCAGGACTCACATGATAGATATTAAACATAGGTCCATTCATTTTATATCCATTAGCTTTGATCCATGACGCCACAGTTGCATATGCCTCACCCATCTGGTCGTAGCTGCCTTTAATGATACAACTTGCAACCTTTATTGCAGGAAGATTTTTAAACTTTACATGTTCCGTATCGTTATAAGAACCATTCACAGTCATCCACGCAATGATCTCGACATTTTCTTCCTTGTACTCGGGATCGAGGAACTCTGCCGCCGCAAGGCACGGATCAGCCGGCACAAGATTCTTGCATTCGCTCATCATTGTATTCCAAAGCATTCCTTCATCTTCATAGTGAGGAACCACCATCTGAACCGTGGCAGCATATCTCTCTGGTATTGTTTTTACAGTTACATCAAAACTCATATTCTGCTCCTTCCTCAGCCTCTTTCTGGCTGTTTCCAGAAGCATCAGTTTGTACTCCGTTTCTTTGGAAAGCTTTGAGAGCTCCTTCTGCCTCTCTGACAGGAAGGCATCCATCTTTTCTTTATCATCATAGCTGTCAAGGATCTTGATAATATCTGCAAGGGCAAAACCCATATCCTTGAGTGATGTGATTCTTCCGATGGTAAAAAGCTGTTCCTCTCGATAATAGCGGTACCCAGTAAAATTATCGATTTCAGCCGGTTTCAAAAGTCCGATATCATCATAGTGACGTAACATCCTGATGCTTACTCTGGATAGTTTTGAAAATTCGCCTATTTTAAGCATTTGTTCCTACCTCCATGGATGTTTTTCTCTTGAGCTCACTACAACGATAATCCCTCACATAATGTGAGAGTCAATATACATTTTTTAAGTTTTCATAAAACGTAAAACTGAAAGATATTCTCGTTAAGTATTCTCAAAGAACTCTATTGTTCGTTTACATACATCAACCATAGTTTCATCTGATGGCAGATGTTTACTATCTATTTCAACCATCGCGACAGGTCCTGCAAAGATTTTCCCTGCCTTGTTAAATACTCTGCCTGACGGAAAAAAGATATCCTTTTCCGATGCGATTATCAGAAGAGGAGCTTTAAACGATATCATTTCCCTCTTCTTATATTCCCTGGGAGGTCTCATCTCCATCTTGTATGAGGACATCATAATGTCGAAGAATTCTCTCCATATCGAATCCCCTTTTCCACCCATAGACTCAATCACTGCATCAAGTGTTTTCCCGGAAGGACTAAAATAGTATTTCATAAACGGAACGACCATCTTGCCCAGCATAGGCAGTATCGAGCCATGTGCAATTCCTGACGGAACCAGAAGCAATGCACTTCTTACATTCTCCGGATACATCCTGGCAAATGAAAGAAACATAGCGGAACTGTAGGAAGATACAACAAAGGATATCCGATCTTCTTTGTAATGATCCAGTACTTCCTTGATCCATAGTCCGTACTCATCCTTCTTGCTGCTTATATTTCTGTATGGATCACTTTTCCCCGGCATACCAATCACATCCGGTGCAATGATACAGTATTCTTGAAGCAACGGAAGAAACAGTTTCAGATTCAACGTTGTGATCCCGTTTCCGCCATGTATTGTACATATCCTTGGCTTTTCAGGATCACCAACGAGAAGGCAATGGGTTTTGCCAAATGATGTATCAAAATAATCTTCCGAATATGGTACATCAAGAGCTGCAAGGGTCTTATCGTAGAACTCATGCATCTTCTTCCTGCCGTCTTCATTTTTATAAACGAACTTTCCGTTCTTTATATTGCCCATAATACGTTATCCTAAAATATAATTCTATCTACAATTATTTACCGTTAAAAGAATTGAACCATGCTCTCTCTTCAAAGCTCTTTTTAGGCGGATTCATAGGCTCACCCTCAGCAGTTCCAACAGGAAGAATGCATACTAGTTCATAGTCCTCAGGAACGTTCAATATTCTTGCAATCTTGTCACCAATCCTGTCCTCGTCAGTGACATGGCCTTCAAACCAGCAGCTCTGATAGCCCAGATCAACAATTGCTAAAAGCATGTTCTCGATAGCAGCAGAATAATCTTGAACAGAATAACACCTGTCTCTGTAGGCAATGATTCTCTTTGTCAGAACACAAATTAGAGCTGGAGTAGTCTCAGCAACAGGAGGATCAATTACTCCCATAACCTTTTTAAGAACCTCAGGATCATCAACGCAGATAAGACTCGTTGTCTGCTTGTTGCAACCTGATGGAGCCATAAGCCCTGCTTCCAAGATGGTAACCAGGTCCTCTCTAGGCACTTTTGCTCCAGTGTATTTTCCACGATAACTATGTCTGTTTTTGATTGCATCTATAGTATTCATAACATCTCCTTACAAATCATTAGTTATCTTTCTATCGCCATAAAATCCCATTAAAATCAATATCAATGCACTTCCAGCAAGAATTCCATCCATAATGCCGGCTGGCAATAAAAACATCATCAGCGTAATGGTTATTATGCAGATGATTACCGACAGCACTAACCCCCACATTCTATTTTTAAGTAGTCCTATAGCACCAATCAGTCTAATCACACCGTAGATTGCCCCCATAACAATCATCATATAAATGTTATCTTGGAAATATTGAAGCTTGAATTCAAAAAACTTTCCAATATCAAACTTATCATTTCCTAGTAACAACGCAGGTATCATACATAGCACACCAGCCAGCTCCATGAATCCGCCATGAATAATCATGATAATTGCTGCTATCTTATATTTTTTCATAGTTTTTCCTCGCCCCATAAACTCCGATTTGTTAATTTTCCTGCCTTTAATTATACAGAATCCTTAGTCTTCACGAAATACCAAATCGATATTCCTACTATTTAAGCAGTCCTGTTGCAATATTTTTATCAATGATACAGTTATATTTGTATTCTTTCAGAAAAAAACTGTATCCGTCTCAAAAAATCTCTCCTAGTGTGTATTATTTCCACAAAATAGCTATACAGAATATTAATCATGAGTAGCAACACTCTGTCATATCGTCATAATGCTTTCAAAACTATTTCAACTAGGCATTTCCATACAGTTAAAAATTGTATTTATTAAATAATAACTGTACGTCTTCAATCCGGCTTTCAAGTAATGCCACACAACATCTTCTCAAGCAGTGCTAGAAACAGTTTTTTAGCAGTAATGCATCCCGTATATCGATAATGCGTATTCAGGATGCATACTGCCAAATACTTTTTCATCCCAAATCTCAAAATATTGACTATGGGATGCATAAACTTAAGCAATCGTCTCTATACATATGCATCCCCAAAAAGCAAAAAACACCTATGGGATGAAAATCACTAAAATCAACTCTAATCATATGCATCCCAACAACACATAATTCTCCTCTGGGATGCATCATACAAAATTACAACTTAGATGCATGCATCCTAAAACAACAAGTCCAACATTTGGGATGCATTTTATAGAGTTTAACTATAATTTGACCGGAATTATCCCCAAAAGTCCCCTCCAACAAACAGCCCACAATAACAAAAAAGGCCCAGCCCCGACAAAAAGCCAAGGGGCTGAGCCCAATTATTTCATTTTATGCAACGCAGTGTAGTAATCTCAGATTACTTGTTAGCGATAGCTGCCTGTGCCGCTTAAACTGGGATACACCATTTTATTAGCCTTAAACATTTTCTTCTTCCAGTCTGTTGTATCTACCTTAAATATTGCGTTTCCAACCTGTGGATTCAGATACCAAATAAATTCTCCCTTATCATAAATGATTCGCTCTACGAATCCATCAATTATTCTATCAGGAATCTTGGCTCTAAGATCAAAAGCTTCCATATTAATAAATGCAGTAAGGCTCTTAATTCTCTCCTGCTTAAGAATATCATTTTCCGATTCGAGCACCTCCTGCTGGCATTCTTCATTAGATTTCTCAAGATTTGATATCTGCTTTTCTAACTTTTCTTTCTTCCTTTGATACATTTCTCTGGAAATATCCCCCAAAGTGCACATATCTACAAGTACTGATATCTGACTCTTTAGCTTATCAATTTGTTTAATGTTATTCTCAACCTTTTCCTTAACGTTTGTTCCATTTGATTTTACATCAAGTAAATCTTCAGCCATAGATATCGCATCATCATAAATCGCTTGTCTATTAGATACCAATTTCTTAAATAGAAAATCCGCTTGAACGACAAGTTTCCATTCCATAAATGTATCATTGTCGCAAATGCCCTCTATATCAAGTCCCTTTTTCTTTCTAAAACGAGGAGTACCAGTATGAAGCTGATCATAACATTGAAATACAAAGGAAGGATCCCCAGTCTTGGACATATGTGCCATTCTTCTATTTAAAGCGTGTCCACATTTACATTTGCATTTTCTTCCCCAGACATTCTTGCAAGGAGACTGGCCGTTCATCTTTATATTTCCTTTGGCATCCTTCTTTTCAAATGAATTCAAAGATCTCATTCGCTGAGCTTCATCGTACATCTCTGGAGTAATAATAGGCTCATGATTTCCCTCAACATAAACCTTTTCAACCGCACCATCATTACGTATCTTTTTCTGAGTAAGGTAATCTGGCACGTATTCCTTACGATACTCAATTCTTCCACAATAAAATGAATTCTTAAGGATTCTACTAATATTACTAGAAGACCATCTAGTAAGGCCTGTTGCCGTTTTCCGACCTTCCTGCTCCATGATATCTTGGATACGTCGCAAACCATTGCCTTCCAGATATAATTCATATATTCTCTTAACTGTTTTCGCCTGCTCCTTATTCACAACAAAATGATTTTTATCAACGCGGTCATATCCAAGAATATTTCCAGTACCATAAATAACTCCATTTTTAAATGAAATCATCTGGCCGGCTTTTACTCTCTGAGATATCTTCTTGCTTTCATTCTGAGCAAGTGTAGCCATAATCGATAATCTCAGTTCACCATCTTCGTCATTCAGTGTCCAGATATTATCTTCTGTAAACCACACTTCGACTCCGTAAGACTTAAGTATTCTAGTCTGCTGAAGAGTATCTACCGTATTTCTAGCAAATCGTGATACCTCTCTGGTAATAATAAGATCGAACTTTCCATCTTTTGCATCCTGCATCATTCGAAGGAATCCCTCTCTCTTATGAATAGAAGTTCCGGTTATTCCTTCATCAATATATCGTTCAACAAGTGTAAGCTCAGGATGACGTGACAGAAGCTCATCATAATACTGCACCTGATTTTCAAGTGCTGATATCTGCGCCTCGTGTTCTGTAGAAACACGAGCGTAAATTGCTGCTCTACGTATCATCTGTTTCCACCTCATTTTCTATTTTCATCTAGATGTTGATAGCATGATATAATCAAGCTGTTATTCTCACAAGGATGTCAATATCTCGTTTCTTAGCAATATATTTCAATTCATCTTCTGTTATCTTTCCTTCGTCACAAAGCTTTTCCATAATACTGAAAGCAGCAAGCTTAATGGCTAACTTTTCTGCTTCCGGTGGAAACTTGACTTCCTGCATTCCTTCCATTTTTTTCTACCTCCCTTAATCTCCAACTGAATACAAAGCGTCTCGTCAATTACGTTTTTCATAAAACTCTCTGGCAAACTCCCTATATATCGCATCAACTTTTCGCGGCCAATGGTTGTAATTTGCTCCGCCATTGATGCTGATTTTTCGTCAAGTCCTCCAATGTTTTCTAATATGGTATGTGTTGGGAATTCTTTGCTCTTATGAATCTTGGTGGTAATTGGAATAACAGTTACTGTAGGTGAATACTTATTGCCTTTATTATTTTGAACAACCAGTACTGGTCGTTCTCCTCTTTGAACTGAACCAATAGACTCACCTAAATCCGCAAGGAAGATGTCTCCTCGTTTAATTTCCATCATTACCACCTCCATTCTTGACAAATTCCTATGTAAAAAGGAAGGCTTCCTCTGCCAGTACACAAAAGAAGCTCTTCCTAAAAAAACAGTTATCAAATCTCTTACTTGTCCACGACACCCCAGAGATACGGGAAATCACTAAGCGGCTGCAGCACAGCTCCATAGGTTCATCCTCAAGACGGTTCTCGTCTAGCCGCTCCCATTGCGTGTTCAGGTCATGCCCTACTGGCTGTGGCTAAGCGGAAGTATCATTATACCCGTGGCCGTCTTCGCCAATGCCGGTGCTACCGACTTTCCAGTGAGGCTATCTCGCGCAAGGCGTACCTATGAGGCTCGAATCCACGGAAACGTACTTAGTGAATGTGTATTCAGATGTCAAGGATCAAGTGAGAGAAAAAAATATCCTCTCACTTAACCCCACTGAACTACCCCTAATCTATAAGGTGTCTAAAGAAACTTTTTTAAAAACTTACCAATTAAGCATATATTTTAATCTCTTAAGCCCGGCTTGGATTGAATCATGCACCGCTGGTTGTGACACACCTTCAATTCGTGCAATCTCATTCTCGCTATAGCCATAGTAAAAGAACAAACGAAACCTTCTCTGCTGCTTTTCCGAAAGCTGTTTCAATGCTGTACGTACAATGTGTGCGTCCAATGCATCCTCCTGATCCAAACCACTACATATCTCGTGCATAAACTGAGCTCCTACATAACCTTCGATATCTTCATAAAAAGCAAAGGCGGACTGATGCCTCAGTTCTTCCATCTCCAGCCTTTTATCCAGCTGTTCAAATTCGTCAAACACTTTTCCCTGCTCCGGTGTAATCAAAATAAAAGGTTTGAAGATATTCAACTCACCTTCTGCAACTTTTTCCAGTTCCTCTAGAGAAAGGTTTGTTGCAACCGCCCACTTCACACCACCTTTAATTCCTGGATAATGATGCACCAAGCTAACAAGCTTGTACTGCCCCTGCCCTCTATTCAATTTTTTTGCAATTCGATCTAAACTCATATCTGACCTCCGATTCTTGAAAATTGATAAGTTTCAAAAACCGGCAGTCAGGGATATCTGCCTACATATGCTTCCCACTCATGCACTGATATTCACCATCAGAGCAACAGAAAGAAGCACAAAAAAAGAAGGCAAAGCAAAACAGAGTACAATAATGTACTTCCTTCTGTTTTGCTCCGCCTTTCAACGAATCCTTGTCGTTCAAGCTGATAACAAACTCTTGCTGCCTGCCGCAAGCTTTCCTGGATCTATGCCGGATTCCTTATCTCTGCAGACAGCTCAGTTATTCAGTTGTAATAGTTCACTTACTCCTAAGCTTTAAACTTTCTACATTAATCAGTATTTGTAAATGCTTAGCTTCAGCTTGTACAATGGCCCCACAAGGGCACTTAATACTAATATCCTCAAAACTCTTCCCCGTAAATAGCTTGTTACCACATACCGGGCAACAAAGCCAAACTTTGATGTCCTTCACTGTTTCCACGCCATAAACAACCTCCTCATTAACCATTTTCCCCAACGGGTAATTACCTCGTCGAAAAATAGCATAACATGAAAACCTAGTGTGCAGCCCATCAACACGTTATCAATCGATTCTCAACAAACCATCTTGTAACCATCAAACATCCATCAAATGAAAAAAGGCTGCTGTCTCACATCTACATGCAAAACAGCAGCCTATAGCTCACTTGCTTCCATTATTTGATTCCTTTTCACTTTCCTCGCATTCCCTGCGATATGCATATCGGTACATGCTTATTCCAAAGCATTTGATGGCTTCGCGCTTCTTGCGCTCAATTGATGCAGATGAAAGACTCTCAGTTCTCGACATCTCATCATTGGACATAGGATTATCATTCAGGTAATAGTTCTCTATAATCCGCTTATACAGCTGCCCCTCATCAACAGTAGCTGCAATTTCTTCTAAAACCTGTTCAATCAACGGTCGCATCCACGGGCAGTCTCGAAGTTCTTGAAAAAGCCTGTCCTGAAGATCCAAGGAATCATCCACCGGCAAACGAATCGCTTCCAGAAAATCTCGTCTCATAGTATCCTTTTGTTTCTTCAAATCCACTTCTGTAAGATTTGGATGGAACATATCCGAAATCTTTAATCCACTTCGAAAGTGCTCCAAAAGAACCCTTGTCAATTCTAGCACTAACGCCGGTTCGAATTCTTCTCGCACACACCAATTGTCTATGCGCTGCTCGTTTTTTGACATAACCTTGCCTCCCTCCAACAATGTCCTTTTCTTAAATAACAAAAGCGAGAAGGCTGGAATTGCTTCCAATCTTCTCGCTTAATAAACAACTATAAGATTTCAATTCCGCCGCGAACTCTGCTATTTAATTCCCAACAAGACCTTCAGCGTATGCTCGGAGTCTTCCTTTTTGTTCAAGATTTGCTTTTCTAGATAAAGCAACAAGCTCCAACTCATACTCAGAGAAATAATCTCCGTTTTGTGGTTTCTTATTAGTATCAAAAAATTCGCTCAGCGATACACCTAACGCTATGCATACCAGTTGAATGGTTCTAAATGTTGGATCACTGCCATTAGATCTCATCTTGCTTATTGTTCCTGACGACAGCTTCACCTTTTTATGAATATCACTATCTGACATGCATCTTTCGTTCAAGAGTTCATCTAATCTAGCAATAAAGTCCTTGCCCGTCATTAAAGTGTCCATGGTGAAAACACCTCCTATTCTCCCGCGAAAGTGCTACACCATTATTGTAAGAAAACCTCTTACCACGGTGGGAAGAATATTTCTTACCGTAGTAAGATTTAGCTATCTACCACCACTCATTATCGTTATCAAACATCTGTCGTCGATTCTCTTCTTCCTCTTCCTGTCTACGACGTTCCTCCTCTTCTTCACGACGATACTCACTGTCATCCCAATTATAAGTATACTCGCCACGGGTCCAGCTGAAACCATCACGATCAATATCTTCATATTCACCAGAATCGTAATTAAAAGCCCACTTTGACATAGCTACTCCTCCTTATAATTCTCTAACACGTAATTCAACATATCCAATGCAGCTTCCTTCTTTGCTTGCTTCTTGGACGAAGACTCAGCTGACATTGTCACATCAAACCCATCTACATGACAGGTAACATACCAGATAGGATTTCCGTCATCGTCATGTCCTTCCCGATATCCATACTCAGGCATCTCAATGTAATCACGTCTAGCTAGAATCTCCAACTGATTAATCGCCATATCTATTGTAGGCTCATCAATCTCATCTCGGATGGTAAATAACATATTATTCTTCTCAAGATATTCATATGCTAATTTGCACGCATTTCTTCGCGCCTCATTTTTAGAATACCCAAAGCCAGCAAAAGCAGGTACATCATCTGCTATCTTAACGAAACAAGTTCGCGTTGTGCCTGAAAGATACTGCTGTTCTTTGCTACCAAGCACATTGCAGCTCTGATAAATAGTATTCTCACGACGCATATACCATGTGCTTCTTTCTCCATGCTCCTCATACTGAAACCAAGGTTCATTTCCATAAGACTCGTCCCACTCATATATTAGGCGAACATAATCAATTTCTGCATCAGTTGCGAGAATAGAATCCGGATTAAGCATAACCTCTACAACTTCCTGAATCTTTTCAAAATCCCAATTACTATCAATTGCTACTGCACCAATAATAGCTTCAAACAAATCTTCCTTAACAGATTTATCCTGTTCTCTATTATTCAGCACATCGCCTTTTCCCATTATTAGATAGTCGGCAATGCTTAATTCATCAATTCGTCTTGCCAAGGTGTCTTTCTGAACCAATCTTTGCTTTAGAATAGTTAATTCACCTTCATTCAAACTGGATGAAAACTCATAATCATACTTTTCACCAGGCCACATCATTTTATTAAGATCATCTTTAGTAGGAGCATTGCCATATTTGCGCACCAAATATCTTACTACAGCAATGTCTAACGCTTTATCCCCAATAAACTCTAATACTTCATTGTTTTCTCCTCCATTCTCTTCAGTAAAAGAACGTCGAGTAAATGCCTGCTTCAAAAGTGCTTCATTACTAAATTTGTAGTTACCAATCTGCTGTGGCACCAGCTTGTCAAATAAGTCTTTCTTTTCCATAAAATAAAAAATCCTTTCTGCAATTTTCTTGCTGAAAGGGGCATAATAGCCTAACACAAAACAGACTACTCGTGAGATAGTAATCGTCTGCATTAGACATGGATCTTAAATTTTCTTCTCTATTTTCATGTATTTACTCATGTACACTTGCATATGCAGGAATAAATCTCGTACAAATAGAACGCAAAATTTAAAAAGCATCACGCCCCGATATTTAGTTACACAACAAGTATAACCAACACTTTATCATTTTACAATAGACACCCCTTGTTTTTATCAAGGGGTGTAATAACATTACATTCTCGATTGGATTATTATGGAATTATTGAGTTTTATTCCCTTAGTGGAGCACCTACATTATCTCTAAATGATCCCGTCAAAATCTTAAATATATCTACTATCCAGCCAATCATAAACAGTCCAGCAGTAAATAAATACAAGAATCCTTTTCCCCACTTACCTACATAGAATTGATGCGCACCTGCCCATCCAAGAAAAATGCATAACAATAATGCTGTGTTCTTATTTTTATCTGATGTGTTAGTTACATAGTTGCTCATTTCATTTATCCTCCAATTATTTCATCAATATCTCATACAGATAATCATCCAAATATTTCCTAAAGATTCCTTCAGCATCCACGCTTCCAAATCCACCATAGAACTCTTCTGCCACTCCACCGGCGATAGCACCAAAGGTATCGCTATCGCACTCCAAACTGAACACATTCCTAATAAATGATTCATAATCCGTGCTCTCATAGAAGCATCTCATAGCTGCTGGAACAGAACCTTGGCAACTTTCATTCCATTTATAGCGTGAGCGGATTTCATCCAAGCTATAAGCAATGCTATATTCATACTCTTCCTTTGGGTACTGACTCAAAACATAATCATAGATTTCCTGTTTACTCTTATCATGTTTTGCCATCCAAATGCATGTTGCAGTTACAACAGAACCTTTGATTCCCTCTGGATGATTATGCGACACTGCCGCTGTAACCTTAGCCATACGTTGCATTTCATCATAGTTATCATAGTATTCACCTACATATGCAACGCGCATCGCTGAGCCATTGCCCCAACTATTGTAAGGTTCATGTTTTTTCCCGTTAATCCACCAATAAAACTTAGCACCATATCCACAAAATGGATATCTTTTACCAACCGCTATCATGGTTTCCACCAAGTCGGTGCTTTCATCGAGAGCCTTCTTAATCGCAAGCGCCATTACTGAATCATCTGTAAACTTAGCTTTCCCGTCTGCAATAAGAGGAATATTCTTCCAGTCCAAATTCTTAGGTCTATTAAACTCGTATTGTGACCCTAAGATATCACCTAAAACTGCGCCTTTTATTGCCATTATGCTCGTCCCCTTTTCTGCTTGCCACGACGTTCATAATCTTCATTAATATCATCATCCCAGGCACTTTTATCTAATTCTTCACTCACGTGCATACAATCCGCCATCATTACTGAACATACAGCCTTGGATACCCCGGCATAAACATTTGCAGTTCCGACTTCATCGCAAACATAATTAACCGCTCTGTCTTTGCGGATGCCATACTTCTGTGCCTCAGCATATGCATCGATATTGGCGCCGATAAAAATGAATTCCCAGCCATACTTCTTCTGCTGACGCTTTACCATCTTTTCAATCTTGTCTCGTGAATACTTGCAGCTAGCATTTTCCATACCATCTGTAGTAATAACAACAATCGTCTTATCTGGTCTGTCCTCTTCCCTGGCATACTTATGAACGTTACCAATGTGCTTGATAGCACCACCAACAGCATCTAAAAGTGCTGTGCAACCTCTCACGTAATACTGCTTATCTGTCATCGTCTCAATTTTATCAATCGGAACTCTGTCATGAATCACTTCACACACATCGTCAAAAAGTACTGTAGAAACTAGCGCCTTTTCACCGGTCTTTTTCTGTTTTTCCATCATCGAATTAAACCCGCCAATGGTATCAGCTTCAAGACCACCCATAGAACCAGATCTATCTAGAATATAAATGATTTCTGTTAAACCTTTACTCATATGCTTACCTCCTGTTATCATTCATGCCTCTCTGCAGCGAGGCGTTGTTTGTTTTGATGATTTAATAATACTCAGAAGGCAAAGAAAAAAGGTCAACCCGAAGGCGACCTTACAAATTATCCATTTGAAAGTGGATCCAATCCATAATCAAACAGCACAATATCAATTTTTAATACGTTATAATCCTCATGCTCGATGAAGTATTCCACTACAGCATCAGTTTGAGATATCGGAGATAAGGCATATCCAGCAATACGTAAAAAGTCTACCGTCTCATCTAAGTTCAAGCGCAGTCCAACAGCTAATGCAAGCATCTTGCCCTTTGAAGGTTTTACCTGTCCCTTTAAAAGCTTTGAGAAATACTGCTTTGAAATATTCGCAGCCGCATAGACTTCGGAATTCTTCAAACCTTTTTTGTTGATAATTTTCTGAAGATGTTTTTCAAACGAATCCGTATAGATTTCCTTTAAGACATCATCTAAAGATTCCTCTTTCTCAGCAGGAGTTTCCATTGGCGCCGATAGCACCATATCGTCTTCAAAGTCTTCCTCTATTTCGGCTTCGTCATCTTCAGGTTTAAACGCAGATGATACCCGCATGCAATCCATCATGCGATTTGCATGAATCACAGTTCTGCTAAAACTATCAGACTTGTATTCATCTGCTAAAGCTTTTTCCACATAGTTGTCATCTATATAGCTTGAGACTTCGTCTACAATCTCACCGGAAATACGAACAGACTCATCTCCAAAGACAACAAGTGTAATTTCCATATCATGTTCTTCAAGAAATGAAGTGAAAGAATCAACCGCAATTTGAATTCCTAATTCTTTTGGAAATCCATACGTTCCTGTAGCAAGGACAGGGAATGCGATAGACTTACACTTATTCTTATAAGCAAGATCAAGCGCTTTGTCATAGCATGTACGAAGAACAGAAGCTTCTCCTTTAGTACCATCGGTCCACCAAGGACCACTAACATGGATAATATACTTTGCATCTAAATCAAATGCCGGAGTAATACCAACTTCACCGGGTAATAATAGCCCAACCTTCTTACGTTCCGCTAACAGCCTTTCCTTACCAGCAGCCTTATATATAGCAGAATCCACACCACTACCAACCGCAACATTTGGATTTGCGGTATTAACAATGGCATCTGCTTTTACTTTTGTAATATCATTTCTGATTATTTGAAATGGCATAGTCACTCTTCCTTTGTAGCCTTATAAATCATCTGCTTAATTATATCCGAGGTTTCCTGGCATTCCTTCATCAAAGCAATTAGTTTTTCGTAATTACTCTTATGCTGTTCCCAAAGCTCAAAACCAACGATTTCTTCGACGTTAATTAACCGCGGTTTATACTTCTTTTCATACAGATGTAAACGTTCTATTCTTTGTTCTAAATCATTAATCCCGCGAGTTTTCGGTGATAATCGAGCATCACTGTTTATCCATTCCTCCCAATCTCGATTGCCCTTGCTTTGATTGCACTTGCCACAAGCCGGAACCAAATTATGAATTTCAGAAATATAACCAGTATGCTTTTTATTCTTGATAAGCGGATGAAAGTGATCCCACTCTGTATAACTGTCACCACAATAGGCACAACAAATGGTCTCCCTTGTCATTCCAAGAGTTTTTAAAGCTTCATTAATTTCTTCATCTGATGGCTCTATAACCGGAATGATTCCGTTTATAAATGCATTTGTAATACTTGACGTTCGCCCAACAATCTTGACTGGTGTAGGCATTCTAAATACATTTTTCATTGTAATATTCCTGCAATCCTCTACTCTTCCTTAAAATTCTTATTATCCTTATCGAAATAAACCCAATCCCCTTCATTGATATCCTTTTCATAGAGTTCCTGATCTGCCACTTCATAGTCTATTTCCTGACCTGACTCATCACGAAGAATTAAGTGGTCCATGGCGATATATCCTTCCGGGCGTTCTTCGCAGCCGTAATCAGGCTCCATGATTTTCTTTACGATGTACCTCAAAATAAATGCTCTCCGTTAAACAATTTCAGCTCATTAATTCAATATTAATCAACGCCTAATTCCATTACTTTCCCACATACTTTTATAAATTCGTCGTATAACTCTTTATAGTCTAATTTACTCTTTGTGGTTTCATAAAAAATAGCAACATCTGTCTTTTTATTACCGATTTGTTCCGCTCTAATACGAGACATCTTGTTTACATGTTGATAACGATCTTTTTCAATTCCAATCAGTATTCTCCCCTCATCAGGAATATAATAGATTGATACTACATGCCAATTCATGTAAGGAGTTTTTGTAGCAGCTCCTTGACCAAAGTGTTGTGTAAAATTCTTCTTATCAATCTTTCCGTATTCAAGTCCATATGGAAGTTTTTTACCTTTGGACTTTCCTGATACGGCATTTTCGTCAGCTTGTTCCAAAAACTTATTATAAGCAACTTGGAACTTCTCCAATGAAACAAGCTCCATCAACTCGCTATTATGTATATTAATAGACTGTACTTGCTTTGAACCTTTTTTTGCTTCATATAATACTAATCTTTTACATTCTCCAATGCATTCATCTGGCATATCAGCATAAAAAACAATCAAATTCTCGTCTTCTTCCCAAGAAAGTTTTGATTGCTCCTTCCAATCCATATAACTAGACTGAACTTTGTAGTATTCATCGTAGACTTCAATTTCACATAAATTAAGCGTGTCAAATCTAATAAACAGATACCTCTTATCAACAACAACATCAAACGGTAAACCTGCAAGAGCATCTACTAAACTTTCATATAATATTTTTACTCGGATTGAATCCGCTTCTAGTTTTGTGTCGACGTTATTATCCAATAGCTTCTCCTCCTAGATTTTCATAAATAGCATTCATTTCTAATTTATCTTTCAACTGTTCTAAATTCTCTTCTATATTATCTAAATCTATGAAATGAATACTCACAGTTGTGTTATCACCAGAATCAAATACTATAGGCGCATGTTCTCGCATCAGCCTATTCAATGGATACAATAACCAGATTTCAGATGTGGCATACTTTTTAGAATAGGCATACATTTGATACATATCTTGCTGTGAAATGCCATAATTCTTGCTTTCATTATCTATTAAGTTCTTCCACTTTGTATCCATTATTACAGTGCGATTACCTTTTTGTAGAACAATATCTGGTCTTAAGGCAAACTGCTTTCTAGGTTCAACAAACAAAAAGAATCCATGTGCCTGACTTTTAACTTCCCAACCTCCAGGAGAAAAGATTTTCTTCATTTTCTGAGCAACATAGCTTTCAAAAAATTTTTCCATTGGGAACAATAAAGCACGCGAATAAGTATCTCCAGAAAACGTCGAAAAACTTTTATTCATCAAAAAAACTTTCGACCATTTCATTAGCATTTCATAATCTTTTGTGTTTCTATCAATATGTACACATGCAAAGTCCTTCTCATAATTTGTCGAAACATCAATCATCTCGAATGCGGTAAGTAATTGCCTAATTTCTTTGCTGTTTTCTGCACTACTTGTCATTTTTTGTAGCTTTAATAAAGTTGCCTTTACCAATTTGTTTTCTGCACGATTTGGATTGAATTCATCAAAAGCAACAAAGAATTTTTCCTTATGAACAATATTAGTCTTTATATGCTGATTAATTAGAAGTTTTCCCTTGTAGTAATTTAGATTATCCTCTTTCGTAATATATGTCGATTTAATACCATGCTTTACAAGCTGTCTTACCTCCTGCAAATACATGTTAATAAATATCTCATAAAGATTCATCTTATCAACTTTTAAGCTTGCAGCATTAAAGGTCTTACTAGGAAAATCTTTCATGCTTTTGAGCATTTTCAAGAATACTTTCTTCGTTTTGGTATTACTGTCATCTTCTTCAGTACCAAAATCGATTTTTGGAAGGACCTGAATCTGATAACCACTTTTCATTTGTATAAGACCAACAAAATTCTTAATTGAAACCAAATCGCCAACATTTCGCTTATATGATATTCGCATAAAATCTAAAGCGTCAGCATTCTCTTCGTTGCCAGCAAATTCATGGATAAACTCTATAAGTTCGCTAAAAACAGGTTCCGGTACATATTCATATTTATCATCATCTTTATAATCTATATTTCCCGTTATAGAATCGTATTCTTTAACTTCTTTAAGTTTACCCATGTAATCACCACACTTTATACATTATTAGCTATTGTTTTATATGCATTAACGTTGAGAAAAGCATCATAATTAATCTCATATTTTACTTCTTGTTCGTCGACTATATCCTCTACACTTCCCATGAAAAGCTCTTTTAACTTAATGCGGTTATCAACCACAAATTTCAAATTATCATCTACCTTTGCATTATCCCCAAGAACAAGCTGTATCTTTTGATAATCCTCATAGAAATATTCTTGCAATAAAGGAATATCATTCTTTTCAAAAATAGACGCAAGTTTTTCAATCGAAGAATCACTGGCTAATCCAGTAAAAAAAGCATGACCAATTGTATGCTCTCTATCAAATAAGAATTTAATACGCTCATTTATTGCATCTAGCATATTTGCGACATTTAGTTCAACTCCATTAATTGAAATTGTTTCTATTCCCATATCTCTAAGCACATTAGAGTTAGGCATCATTTCAATAAAATTGAATCGTCGACGTAACGCTGTATCAAGTAAAGAAATTGATCTGTCTGCTGTATTCATCGTTCCAAGAATATATACGTTATTTGGCACACTAAATGTTTCCCCAGAATACGGCAATATTGCAGATGCCGCCTCTAATTCTCCATCACGTTTTGTGTCCTCAATTAAAGTAATTAATTCGCCGAATATCTTGGAAATGTTACCTCTATTAATCTCATCAATTATAAACACGTAATTCTTCTGATTCTGATCAACATCCTCGTCATCAGCAATATGTTTTTCAACTAGCTTTAAAGCATCGGACGCATTTACTCTCAACTTATATACGGACGACAATGTCATGTTCTTTCCAGCATTCAAATCTGTGATTTCTTCATATACCCCTTTTACAAGCCATTTTACAGGACGCACGCGCTTGTACCGTTCATACTCATCATGCCACTCGTACTCGCCTGTAACCACACCGATAGCATCAATCGTTGTAGCTGAATAACACGAAAAGACAATATCTCCTATGCGCATTCTATTTATAAATGCGTTTAATTCATTTTTTCCACCACAATAATAGTCCATGTCTTCAACAACATCAGCGCCATACTCATCCCATCCTATACGTATGTGATTGTTTTCAAGACATTCTGTTCTTGTTGGATTATCATATGTTCTCTCTAGTGAAACTTTCCAAACAACAGGATTCTTATTTAACCCTAAATCGTCTTTATCATTTACTGATAAGGAAACTGCTGCTTTATTGCAAAAAGATTTAAAAACACCTGGCTCAATTGAGTATTCCAATCCTTCATCATTTTCACCATTCAGATTAGGCTTTATTCCTTCAATGAATTCTTCATATCCATAAGACTGATGGAATGTAGTGAACGCTATCTGACCAAGATTTTTATAATTCTCATATCTACTTTTTACGAGCCCATAATCTTCGGATTGAACTTCTCTTATAGTTTTTCCCTCTATTATTGCCACTGCATAATTAATGGAATTATATGTTTTTCCTGTTCCCGGAGGGCCATATAGGATAGTATTTTTATCAAACATGCTTTTCTTCTCCTTATCAGTTTCTTCAAACTCAGATAAATCCATATTCTTAAGAGCCTCTTTTAACTCTTCGCGCAATTTCCAGGCATATAATCCGTCCTCAGTATGCTTCCCTTGAAATGGAATAACAAATAACCATTCTTTCCCCTTATCATCCTGATATAACGGTACGTTAAATTCTGCAGCTGCTCTTTTTCCAAGATTTGAACCTCTACTAATAAAAGATGATGGAGATTCTGAAAAATAGGTTCCTAACCGTTTACATGTACATGCTCCACCAAGTTCCAACATAGCTTTAAGCATTTTTATTGTTTTAGGATACTTGATACAATCCTTTTTTAGAAACACTTCCCACTGGTTCGCTGTTATTTTAGGTAGATATGTTTCTAAAGAAGGCCACCATTCATCACGACGTATTCCTAAAACATGATCATAATATGGTAGCAATGCATGAATAGACTTGAATAATTCAGATTCAATTGCTTGATTATTGTCATACTCATCAAGCTCAATATACTTCGAAATCTGTACTTTTTCTTTGGTGGCCAAAGTTGCAGCAGTCATCTCATTTATTATTTCTGGCCTTCCCAAATCATTATTACCAGCTACATAAACTAGATTTGCTTCTTTATCTAGAGGTATTTCCAAATGCTTATGATACTGAACCATTTCCGCTTTATCAGAATTATCATTCTTAATATCAAGACTTACTCTTATTGCCGCGCTGGTTTCAGATATCTTCTCCACAAAAACAGATATGCTTTCTTTTCTATTTTTGAAATCAGCATATTTCATTTGAAGCCAAAGGTATGGCACTATGCTTTTCCCACTGGCACTTTTCCACCGAACTTCTTCATGATATCTAAGGTTAAATCTTACACTGCATTCTTCATAGACTTTTAATAGTTCGTCTACAGTTTCTTGTCCCAATTGCTGCTTATCAATATATTTTTCCTTGGCTTCTTTTGTTAATTTAGGATCAGTAGGATCAATAAATATTCCACCACCATTATTCTCAATAAAATTAATTAACTTTATATAATCAGCTATTACTTCACCGTGATTCATAGTCTTCACACTCCTCTTTTTCGATTGGTTCTGTACAATCTTTAATTCTGTAAGAAATTCCGCAGCTTAAATCTGTGTAACTACCATTACATTCTCCAATCTAAAGCTTTCTATTAAAGCCTTTCAAAAACGTGGTCCACGTCTAACAGGTCTTCTATAAAGAAACGAGTTTATTTTCTTTCGTTCTGCTTCTTCACGTTGTTTTTTTAGCCCTTCCAACCATCTATTACGTTCCTCATTTATTTCTTTATAAGGGCTCTGGGACATCCAATATTCCTCTGGCAAGAAGAACTCATCGCTGTTCATATCTCCTGATATTTTTAATGTTGAATATAAATCATAATTAAACGTATCATGATCTGTTACAGAAACCATGTTAACGTTATTATCTACAAGCCCTTTTATAAGGACTTGTAGATTATTCTTAGTATTAGACGCAACTTTTTTCCATCTTTATCCGATGAAAAACATGAGTGCATATGTAAATCAATCTTTATTGGCTTATCTACAACCTTTTCCATCTATTCCCCCAAGAATCCTATAATTATTTCATCATAAAACTTAATATTATTAACTGCCTCCTAGTCTAAATACCGAGTCAGCTACACAACATTAGTCACTGGTTGCGAAAGACTTTTTAAATCATCCCACGAATCTGATTTTTCAATATCATCTTCATACGCTATAAGATACCCCCACTTTTGCGACATGAAATCTTTTTCTGCTGCAAGTCTTCTAACGAGGGATTCAGCTGCCTTTCGCTTGTTTTGAACCTGATCATTGGTTCTACCTCGTTTATCTTTGCCTTCAATAATCCAATATATTCCTTGGTCATCCTTGGCTACAAAATCAGGGAAATATCTATCTTTTGGAGTGTAATAAATATACGCTTCATAATATGAATGCAGTCTGTGCCACCAAACAATATGTGGTGACGTATTCATAAGTGATGCAAGCTTATATTCTCCACTATATGAATCAAATGATTCTTCCTTGTAAAGTGACTTAAACCATCCGGAATATAATCTTCCACGAACAAATTCATCGCTCGAATCTATAGGATCAAAGAATTCAGTATTAAATGGGAATACTCGACTGTCTAAATTTATCTTGCGAGGATGGATTATTGTTATCTCTTTCGTTGAGCGTTGAACCACTGATATATAGTCCTTTATTAAACTCATAAGCTGTACACGTGCAGATTCAAGCGACTTAACAGTCCATTTATCAAAGGTTACTTCCTTCATAAATTTAGGTACAAGATAATTCTCAACATATCCTATTACCGTCTCATTCTTTGGTATCATTTGCATATTAATTGCAATCTTTACTAATGCTTCTTTAGCGTCTTCTGTTGAAACCTCTAATGATTCAACTTCTGCACTCTCGGCGTCTATTGTACGAAGTTTTTTCCCAAGGGCAGCCACAATTTCCTTTCGATATAGCACATCACCCGTTGAAGTGACTCTTCGTGCCGCATCTTCAATTTCTCTATCTGTAATTTCCGACAAATCAATTGGTGGCTGTTTTATCTCAATATCCGTAACCGGGAAAGTATATGATACATCAACAAATTCACTATTTTTTTCAACTACAACCGGCTTTATTTCAAGCGATTGGGATGTCAATTCATCTACAGATTTAATAATGACAGTAGTAGCCGCTTTTTCAGCGTTTCCTCCAGTGTTATTAAAATACTCTTTATGCTGTTCATGAACTCCACTGGCAAAACCATCAGATAAATCTTTTTTTTCAAAAGACTCCCCTAAAGAACTATACAAAGGCAATGACTCTTCTATGTTATTTCCACTAGACGCTCCGTTCTGCTCCTGTGTATTAATAAATGATTCTATGGATTGTTTAATTATAGAATCATCTTTTTCAGCAATCGCCTCCTCCAGACCAAATTGAATTAACACATTTTCTGATTCAAGCAATTCACGAAAAGACTGGTGCGAAATAATATCCAACTGATCAATCTGTCTAACCCCTGTATATCTTTTGAATGGCAGTCGCAATCCCCTACCCATAGTTTGCTGGGTTAAAACTTCGGAAGCCATAGCGCGAAGAGTTACAACCACCGCGATATTTTTTACATCCCACCCCTCTTTTAGTTTATTAACACTAACAACAGCAAGAACAGGAGAATCCGAGCAATCTAAATTTTCTAGTAGTTTTTCTGTAATGTCATCGTCGTGTTTTGAATCCACTTGAAGAACTGACAATTCCTTACCAAAGAATGCAGGACTTCTAAGCAAAGAAGCAACCTGCGTTGCATGTTCAACGTCCGCGCATACAACAAATAGAATTGCATTTAGCCGTGGCAAATTCATTTGGCTAGTATATGCATCATAATATGCTTGCTTTAAACTCCGAAGTTGTAATGCATCACGCAGTTGTTGTTCCTCTGATGCTTGATCTTCTCCATATCCGCCTTTTCGAAATGCTAATACAGGAGCCTTAACATATTCATCTTGTATAGCCTTATATAATGGATATCTAAAAATCACGTGATCCTCTGGTGTAACAGATGCTGTCAATCCAATTGTTAATGCAGGATCTAACTCTTTCAATGCCGCATTAAACGCAGCAGCACTAGTTGAATACAAATGTGATTCATCAGCGATTACTACTAAATTGTCTAAGTCTTTTAAATAATCAAATAGTATTCCCGCATTTTCATCAAATTTTCTAGGTTTGCGACGAATTGCTTCTTGTGCTCCTCCATGAGTATCACCATCCATTTCTTTTGGTGCTATCAACTGTTGAATATTGAAGATAAATACTAATGAAGGAATTACACGACCAAACGATAATCTTGGATCACCATTTTTACGCGATACCCATGCAGAGTAATCTTGGGGAGTAACAACCTCAGGAGGCACCTGTGCTCCACTTATATATCTAGGATTTCCTTGCGAAAAGTTCATTACCGTTTTTGCCTGAACCGTTTTACCAGGGGTAACAATAACTACATTATCAATACCTTTATTCCGCAAATACTCAATAAAAGCGGCCATTAAGTATGTCTTACCAACGCCAGTTGCCATGTTAATTATTTGGATAAGACTAGGATCATATCCTTCAGCTATAGTAGACACCAATTCAATAAGTGCTTCCTTATTGGGTTTTCTCAAATCAAAATCAGCGCTAATTGACTCAATTAAATCTTCATCAAAATCGATATTTAGTCCTTTTCCCACAATTACTTTTCCTCCTTAAATGCTGCAAAAAATATCATCTGGTATAACAAGTATTCTTGAACCCTTACGTGCTTTCCTTAAGTATTCACGTGTACCATCCATCACTCCAGTTGATGCAATCATAAGTGTTTTTTCTTCATCTAAATTTGCTAATAACCAATCCACCATCTCCGGTGTAGCAACACCTTCTATAACTTTCAAAACGCTTTTTCCTTTATAAGCATCAAATATACCACCTACACCTGCTTCTAATAATTTGTATCCTAGATTTGCTGCAATCGAACGAATCAATAATTCACCATGTGCTTCATCAGTTAGTTTAACAATGTTATACTTTTCATCGTAATCAAAGCAAGCCGGTGATAAATGTGCCACTTGAAAACCACCACCACCGCGCCAATTGAGTACTTCTTTAGTTCTTTTTGTTTTAGTCAATCGCTTAAGTTCTCTAACTACTGAATCACTTTTAAAATTCTCATTTTCTGCAATTATTCTATTAAGTACCTTCGTAAAAGTTGCAGCATCATCAACTGATATTCCTTCAGGTGGAGTCACGCTTTCATCAAAAACACGTTCTCCCTTGGTTCGAGTAATTCCTCCCATATCTTCACCCATAACAACTTTTTTTAAACGAGGTAAAACAAAATGTGAAAACGTATGCTCTTTCAATTCACAGGTAACCCATCTTCTCCCCATTTTTTGTGCCACAGCTGCAGTCGTTCCAGAACCAGCGAAACAATCCAACACTATATCTCCAGGATTAGTAGCTATTGTTATAATCCTTTCTAGTAAACGCTCTGGTTTAGGTGTCGAGAATGGCTTTTCATCTGGAAACAGCGCCATAATTTCTTTTTTTGCAGAATCATTATGTCCAACTTCATCGAAAGGTAATAAATTCACAGGCACCCTGCCTGATACTTCAGACAAATACACCTTTAAAATCGCGCCACCAACTGGTGTAGGTGTAAACTGTGGCAAGACGCACTTGTTATACTTCTCAATATTTTGTTTTCCTATATTTTCATTCCACTCTTTTAATATTAATGGCTTGATATCACTTCTAAGCTCTGCATCATTCCCCTCTATTCGTCTTCGATTCTCTTCTTCAACCTTGTCATAAGGGCCATCTATATATTCGCCCCAAAACTCCAGGAACTCTTTTACCGTTTCTCTTTTGAAATACCAATTAGCACCATTTGATGGATATTGTATTTCCCCAGTAAACGGATTTTGAAATCCATAAACACTTGGATGCTGCTGTCTACCAATATTATGTCTTGCAGTTGCATCTCCAACCTTCCACTTGCCAAGTGGATCATTATCAGGATTAGAGTATCTTGCATTCATCTCATTTGTTCTAGGCAAACGATTAGGTGAAAAATCTGTAGATTTTCGATATACAAGTATTGTGTCAGTCATCGATGCAATAGTATGGGAGTTATTACTTGCACCATACTTTTTTTCCCACTGCATATCCATGACGAAATTCTGTGGTTCAAATATCTCATCCAATAGGATTCTCATTCTATGAACTTCGACATTATCAAGATGAACCCAAATTGATCCATCTTTAGCCAATAGCTTTTTAAGATGAAGCAATCTATCTCTCATCATAGTCAGCCATATTGAGTGTTCCAAATTATCCTCATATGATTCAAATGTTTGAGATGTATTAAATGGTGGATCAATATAAATAAGTTTCACTTTTCCCACATACTTAGCGGCATATTCCGGTACTCTAGTGAGTGCTTCTAATACATCACCAGACTCACCTTGAATTAACAAATTATCACTTTGTGGTAATAAATCTGCCATTTCTGAATATTGATAATTAGAATCTTTTTTTAGTTGAATACCCTTATAATAATCATCTAAAACTATTGTATGCGTCTCGCAATATCTTGGATCGGATGGTTCAACCCATGTGTAACCATATTTTCCAGTCTCTATAGGAATAAGCGCTTTACTTTTATTAAACCATTCAAGTTGTAGTCTTGTATTCTCCATTAATAACTCCTTCTTTAATGTGTATTATCAAAATCAAAAAGAATTTCTGCAATATCACTTAACTGGCACTTAAACTCTCTGCAGATTTTCTCCAAAACCTCCATCTGGACGTTATCGCCCTTTTCAAGTTTTGCAATTGTAGCATAGCTAATACCAGCACGTTCAATTAAATCTTTGCGCTTCATTTTCTTATCACGCATTAAATCAAATAACTTCTGATACGATACTGACATAATAGTTTCCTTTCTCACTGTTAAAACAGTGACAAAATACAGTAATCACGCTAATTTACAGTATATCATAAGACTATTAAATTGTCCGATAAAATTCGCTTGTTCGCACGAATTTTTACAGTTGGACATTCTCTAGTAGCACAATAAAAAAAGAGCCGGCCCCACCACAGTGAGACCAGCCAAATAATTACCTACACGCATCCTTATTTCGATGCATATACGCTACGCTATCCCAGATTTCTACTCTGTAATCCGTCTTAGCAACAATCTCAGCGACACGCTTTAGCACATCGTCATAATCATCGGTGCGTATCTTTTCTTTACCAACTCTTTTCTTACCATCGAAAAGCTCGATAATATATGTTTCCATGGCACCTCCTAAACCTTGCATCCTTCCACCAGCTTAGTGAAATACTCATACGCTTCTTTGAAGTGCCAGTCCCCATGAAGCATATCCATAAAGCTGTGATAATCCATCAGGCTGCAGTTCGCTACATCAATGAGCTGCTCAGCAAATCCATCTCGGAGTTTCTGAAGAAATACCTCCTGCTGCGATCTATCCTCTTTATATTCGTAAATACGTTCCAGATAGTCTGCATGGCAAGACTCTCGCATCTTGATGTCGATGTCACCACTCTTATAGAGACAAATATCGAAGTACTCCCTGAATCCAGAGAACTTGATATAGCGATTGTAACTCTTGATGGTGATGGTCACTTTCTGGCCTGAGGAACAACGGCCTAGGCTCTTAATATAAGCCTCCATCAAAATCTCAAAAGCTGTTGCAACCATCTCACTCTTCATGAGTGGCACCTGGCTTGGATCTACACTTTTCTTTCCCATAGTCTTCCTCCCTATCTACACTCATCCCTATCCGGCTTCACTTTCCCATGCTCATGCTTGCCTTCCACCAGACCGAACTTATCTCTCAGCTGACCCAGGATAGATGGTTTCTTTTCCGCAATCGTTTCCATCTCGTAGGCTGCTGTGTAGGCGGCATCTTCCTGAAGCTTGTCATAGTCCACTTCTTTTACAGACTTCACATTGCCTAGGCCTTCTGCTGCAATAACCTCCGCTGCCACGATAGCGATTGGTGCATCTTTATTCTCGATGACACCTCCATCCAGGCCATGGTAATTAGCATCGTAAAAAGTGTAGTCGTAACCTTCATCGCACTTCTGGATAGCCAGGTACTTATCCCCTACCTGCAGAGCCAGTTCTTCCTTGTCCAAAGTCTCCTCCAATTGGTTCTGGCTCATAGCAATCTCAGTATTCATATCAGAGATGATTTCACTAGCAGTCTTTCGGATGGTCATCATGGATGATTTCAGTTCGTCCAATTCCTTGCCGGAGCTCCAGCCTGCGATATATCCAAAGGAATAGTCCGAAGTATCCACCCCGAAATGCTGGCATACCGTGTAGGCTACTGACTCTGCCTCTACCTCTTTGGTACGCTTATCCTTCCTTTCCATTCCATTCTCATCCGATTTATCAATCGGATAGTCGTGAAGCTTGGAATGTGCAATCTCATGGATCAGCGTCTTTAAGGTCTGCACCTGGGTCATGTCCTTTTGCACTACAATCTTTCGGTCCTTAAGAGAAAAGTATCCCTTGCTACCACCATCGATATTCTGATACTCAATAGGTACCTTGGATATCTTTGTGAGGGCATCAATCATCTGGTGGTACTTCTCCACCTGACCGGATAGCATCTCCACACCGATGGTTGGCAATTCCTTACCTTCCGTATCTGACACATCAAATACTGTAGATACCTTGAACTTCGTTACCTCGATCTGCTTTGTAGCACCTTCCTCTGGGGCATCCTTATCTTCCACATCCACCTTCAGCTTCACAGGGGAGATAATCTTGATTCCCTTGGCTCCCTTCTTTACATGGCGTTCAAAGTTCTTTTGCCAGGCGCCATACCCGGCTACCAAAGTGGCATCCGGGCGCTGCATGGCAATTAAGAGGGTGTTATTGACGCTGTAGTAGTGGAACTTGGACATGGTGGTCAGATACGTCTTGTACTTCTCGGAATTAAAAAGATCACGTAGCCCCTGCTCTAGTTGCTCCGTGATCTCCTCTACCTTTGACTTATTATCTGTATCAGCCATAGTCATACCTCCTATTTATTTTTCAGCGTTCACTACTCCCATTCGAACTCTACCGGCTCCTTGGATTCAAAGCTCTCCATAATCTTGCTGTAGAGCTCCTCTCTAAATTCCTTAGTGATAGGAAAAGCAATGTCCTTGAAAATCGGATTGCCCTCATCATCCACGGTCTTCGTCTTGAAGCTTGGCATGGATACGAAGTTACCTCCCTTCTTGCTTTCCACGATGGAGATATTTCGAACAGCGAAGCTATCCCCGAAGGTAACTGTGCAAAGTCCCTTCACATTGTTAGTAGTTGCTTCCAATTGATTTGCTTTAACGTTTACTTTCATCTTTTTGATCCTCCTTAGGGTAATGTTTCTAGTGTTCCGCTAACGCGAAATTGTCGTTGTGGCAAGCAGTGCATTTGTCCGACAAATGCGTAGGCGGCTTTTACAACACATCCTTCTGATGTGAGTTTCGGGTTCGCTTATCGCGCCCCTCTCTTTCCTTTTTCTCCTCTTCCTGCTGGTATAGGAGTTCCAAATTTTTCTTGGCTATCAGGTACTCATTCATGTCTTTTTTAATCTGGGCATACTCTAGGAACTCTGCTTTTTTCTCGGCTAAAATCCGACCATACTCATCTCGTAGTTCCTGCATAGGTGGAATTTTCCGACCTGGAGCATTCTTGTACACTTCCTCTGCAGCCTTATAAATCAAAAGCTCTGCCTCATGTTCTGCATAGAACTTTTTACTGTAGCCACTCTTCTTATAGGCCACAAAAGTTTTCCTAGTCCTCCCATAATCAACGATAGCTTTCTGATACTTCTTGTTTTCTGCGAGAAGTGCCTCCTTCGCCTTCATGGAATCCATGAGTTGCCTTACCTTGCCAGAACGTTCATCAGTGATTGCCTTTAGTTCTTCGTAGGAAGAAATCTTATGCTCCTGCAGAAACAGGATGGTCTTTGCCATCTGCTTGGCATTAAACTTCTTCGCCCAATTCACATACCCCCTACCTTTGCCTGTTAGGACTTTTGACTCGATATCCTTGATAAACTCTAGTTTCTTATCTGTATAGTTCTTGGTTCTTGAATATCTGCCCTTCTTTTTCCTCTCAGCATATGGTGCCGGCTTGATGATGGACAAGCCATTTTCAAAGCATAAGATATCGGAAATGCGACGAAGCGCTATCCCCGAATAGTAGAAATTTCTGAACTTCTTTTTCCCATCCATAGAGATTGCATTAAACACGATGTGGTTATGAATATGCTTCTTATCCGTATGTGTACATACCGTAAATGCGTAGTCACCTTTTGTGAATCGCATAGCAAGTTCATAACCAATCTCATTGGCCTTCTCTGGCGTAATTTCTCCTGGCTTAAATGACTGCCGGATTTGATAGGCAATAATCTCTTTCTTACGTATGTCTCTAACATTGGCATGATACTCTCGATGGGAAAGCAAAAACTCTTCATCAGCTGTTTCAATATCACAGCCATAGGTTGATATATATCTTTTTTGCTCTGTCTTAAGCTCATCCTCTGTATAATCCATACGTTCCTTCAGGCTCTCTGCCAACGTCCTATCCCGAACGATATGCAGTGCCATCAATCTCGTAGCAGCCATCGCCTTCCTCCCTTCCAACCTTTTGCAATCAAAAAGGACAGCCCCTCCAAAGAAAGACTGCCCTACATCTACAATATTCAATTTTAAATTCGCTTCAATGCTCCACGCACAGACTCAAAGAAGTACTCGATGACACATGCTGCAAACAGACCTATAAAGATGAGGAGCAGCATCACTCCGAAAGCTATGGCACATGGATAGAGACCGTCGAACAAACAGAACAGTCCTACGATGATGCAAATCCATATTCCAAGGCCTACGACTACTTCGCTAAGCCAAAGAGATGCTTTTGTGATTAAGAGTGCTATGTCCACTACCAATAAAAGTGGTAAGGTTAAAAGCTTTAATAAGAATCTTAAAATCACCATGTCCATACCTCCCGTTTCCTTCATTTGTCTTTAGTCTATGCTGTGGATTTTGAAAAGGCAAGGATGCCAAATAAAGTTGATGGTTCCTTGATGGTCACTTGATGGCTGCAAATTTTCGCATGAGTTCTCTGGTGCCACTCCAGATGTCATCCAGCCTCTTTTGCAAATCTCTGATATCTGATTCATAGATCTCACCCAAGCCATTTGCTTTCTTGGCATACTGGTTCAGATTGTTAGAGCACATGCGAATCAGATACGCCATCTCACGGACACTAGAGGTATCCACCTTCACGCAGTACCCATCCAATAGCATCTTTCGCATGTAGTTACTCATGTTTGTGACACCCAGCTCTTCCATCTTGTTACGCATCCGGCGATACTCGCTATCGGACAATCTCACCGAGATCTTGTTTGTGCGGTTTTGCAACTTTCACCACCTCATCTTTTTTCTCAATCAACTTCTCATACTCCTTGGCCTTCTTCAGGGTAGATTCGCTCGGTGCATCCTCCGGCATGTTGTTGATGATACCGTCGAAGTTATTATCATTTCCTTCGATGGCATCCTCCACTGCCTTCAGATGATTCTTCTTGGAGTGAATCGTATGCTGTTCCAAAATGGATTCCTCCACCGGTGTCAGTTCCTCTTCCTTAGCAAGCCTCTTGCTTGCAATATCAAGTCCATCCATAACGCACCTCCTTACATCTGCTTGTAGGCGTTGAGTCTCTTGATGACAGATTCCTTTTTCTTGCCCTTAGCAGCCATCACAGAATGAAGACCCTTCTGAAATTCCATGAGGCGACGAGTTGTCGCCTCTACATTCTTAAGCTCAAATTCCATAGTTACTCATCTCCTTTCTCATCTTCTGCACCCGGCATCTCAATATAATCATCAGCATAATCGCTGTCCGGATCAGCCCCATTCTTCTTGCGCTTGAAGCTATCGCGGTTCGAATACCAGTAGAATCCACCTACTCCGGCAAGACCTAACACAATGCAAAGACCAAGGATTGGATTTGGACCTGATGTCTTTTTCTTAGAGGTCTTATCCGCCTGCTGATTATCTTCACTAGTAGCATCTGTAGGCTCAGTTTCTGTAGTCTTTGGCACCACCTTGGTTCCGGTAGCAGCTTCAATCTCTTCCTTATCCTCATCACTGATGAGATCCATCAAATCACGCTCATCCACCTGATTCAGAAAATGTACCGTGTTGGTTCCCTTATCATCGCGGTCTACGATGATATAGAAGATGTGACCACTCTTCGTTGTCACAGTCATGAACTGCTTGGCATGACCATCGGATGTGGTGATGTCATCCACTAACGTCATATTTCCATCTGGTGTCAGTGGTGTGTGGTCATCCTCTTTAGTTTCAGTATCCTCATCAATAACGGATGTGTCCACGTTGTCAGGCACCTGAGCAAATGCAGTAAGTGGCATAGAGCCTATCAAAAGTGCGGCTGCCACAGTAATTAATCTGATTTTATTCTTCATCGATTTCCTCCTTTGAATCTTCTGTTGTCGCAGTAATTGGCGCATTTCCAGGCAAATGGTTCTTCGCATATGCGATTACCTGTGCCAGCTCTTCCGGCGTCAAATCTGCAGCTTTTACAATGTCATGAACGATAGTCTTTTCCTCGTCCGAAAGCTTCTTTTCCAAATACCTGATGCGGTTATCCCACCAGGCACGTTTCTCCTTGGCGGCTTCCAAATCCGCCTTGATCTTATCTAATCTCTCAGCCATAGCTCCTCCTTAAGGCAATCTGCCATAACAATAGAAATGTTGTTGCCAGTACTTGGTATTAATGGACGTGTACTGAATCGGATTGCCACAGTGAAGCATCATTCCATTTCCACAATAGATGCCCACATGACTGGCTCCACTGGTGTCATAAGTGCCTTTGAAGAAGATTAAATCTCCTGGCTTTGCTTCCTCAGGCGAAATCACTGTACAAGTGTGTTTCAACTGATCAGCCGTTTGTCTGCCGAGATTCCATCCACTATGATTAATAACCCAGCTGACAAAACCACTACAGTCAAATCCAGTAGATGGACTAGAGCCACCCCATACATAGGCACGTCCCAAGTACTTTTCCCCTTCTGCAATCATGGCTGCAAAGGTTTGATCTGACAGGGCATCCGGCGGAATCTGGTATTCCTCTGGATCCTCATAATCCACGTATGCATCATTAAATAGATAGGCTTTATTTCCCTGCGTTTCTAAAAGAAGTGCATATCTGGCCTGCTCATCCTCGTTCATCCCCTTTGATGCAATGACAGTACCAAGGCTGTTGTTCTTCAGAGTTACGGTTAGAATCCGCACATGATAATATTCCGTCTCTGTATAGGTGTAGGAAACCGTGTGAGGATTACCTTCCTTATCAATCACAGTCTTGGTTCCAGTCTTTGTTACTTGTCTAGAACGGCGCTCGGTTCTGGTGGTATAAGTTAGGTCATACTGCTCATTGAAAAGGTCTTTTACCACCTGCTTCATGTTTCTTCGCTTATAATCCTCATACTTTACCGTCAGATAGCTAGCTAGCTCATATGGGTTATGACCGATTTCCTCCAGGTTATACTCGTACTCGTCATAGCCGGGATAATCCGTCTGGGTATTTTCAATGGTCTTTTGAAGTTCCTGCTCCAGCTTCACATAATCTGCATCTACACCCGTGATATCTTCATCGTAGGCAGTATAAGTGGACACCAGAACGGTATCTCCCATACTAGAAATCACAGCCTGAAAGACTGTCAGCACATTGCTAGATAGCCAGATAAAAAGAATGATCAGAATCGTCACCACAAGCACCACAGGATGCTCTTTAAGAAACTCGGCAATTCTTCTGATCGAATCTTTCACTCCATCTTTAATTCCTTCTGCCCTTTCCTTCATCTTGTCAGCAAAGCTTTTCACATAAGGGCTATCTCTGTCTTTTCGGTAGTAGTTCTTCTTGATTTGATGACGCTGATAGGCTCTGTGCATTTCCCTAGTGGCCTCTTCCCCTGCAGCTACACCTTCATCAAGAGCCTGCCCACCGATGTTTTCATCCTGATTGTAATTACTCACTTATACTCCTTTCTGCCAGGCGGCTACTTCCTTAGGCTTTGTGGTCATGATGCGGTAGAGTTCTAGGTCATGAGGGAACTGATCCTTAAATGGTAGAATCAGATTTCCAAAGACTAGAAGTCCTTCGCCTTGCTCTGCCTTCTCCACATAAGAAAGCTGATACTTACTGATACCAAGCTTTCTCGCCAGAATCTCTCTGTCTCCCGGTGCTTGATTCAACAAATAAATAAACTCGCAGTTATCAAAGATGTTCTGAACCTCCGGCGACTCCAATAAATCCTTTACGTTCTGGGTGATGGCTGTCGGGATGCCTCCCCATTTACGGAATCGCTTGTAAATCTCTGCGCTATAATTGGCGGTCTGCTTATCTTTTAGAAGCAAATGGAACTCGTCCATGTAGTATCTGGTAGCTTTTCCCATGCTTCTATTGGCTGTAACTCGTCCCCATACCTGATCCTGAACGATAAGCATACCGATTTTCTTTAGCTGCTTTCCTAAATCCTTGATGTCGTAGCAGACGATTCGGCTATTGATATCTACATTGGTCTGATTGTTGAATACATTCAAAGAACCAAAGACGTAGATTTCAAGGGCTGTCGCTACTTCATGGGCTTCCTTCTCATTCTGAGCCATCAGCTCATTGAAAAGGTCTGCAAGGATTGGCATGTTCTCCGGAATTGGATTCTCGAAGTACTTCTCATAGACCTTGTGGATACAGCGGTCGATAACCGTCTTCTCCACTGGGCCAAGTCCACCTTTTCCATCCATGACAAGCTCAAACAATGACAGAATAAACTCTGCCTTTAGTGACACCGGATCATCTCCATCGGAATAGTTCTCATTGATATCCATAGGATTGATAAACTGTTTCGACTTCTGGCTGATATGGATGACCTGCCCATGGAACTTGTTTACCAGCGCCGTATATTCCTGCTCCGGATCACAAATCATGATGTCATCATCTGTAGAGAGCATGACGTTACTCATCTCACGCTTTGCAGAAAAAGACTTACCAAAACCAGGCTTTCCAAGGATCATTCCATTTGGATTAGACAGGCTCTTTCTGTCTGCCATAATCAGATTCTGTGACAATGCATTCAGACCATAGTAAAGAGCTTCATCCTCTGTCTGCATCAGCTCCTGTGTGGTAAATGGAATGAAGATTCCGACAGAGCTTGTAGTAAGACTTCTGTCTGTATGAATCAGGTCTCTTGCAAGTGGCAAGCAGCTATTTAAGCCCTGCTCCTGCCTGTAATCCAGCTTGTAGATATCGCAGTTAAACTGCTGGGCGGTGCTGGATGTCTGCAAGTAGTTATTCTTAAGCTCAATCTTGGATGCACCGGTATTTAGAATGAGAAATGTCATCTTAAACATTCGCTCGTTCTGATCCTGTAAGTCCTGAAGAAATGCATTGGCGTCCTTGCCATAAGTCACCAAATCACCCGGAATCAGATCCATGTCATAACCGGAACGGACTGCCTTCTTCTGTTCATCAATCTTCGTTGAATCAATATTCGTGATGGTCTTCTTCACCTTCTTAATCGCTTCATTCTGATTGATAGACTGCAGATGGATACTGATAACCTGACTGGAATCTGCACTTAAAAGTTCCATCAAGAATCTGTCTTCCATAGTTGGCGCATCGTAGGATAATGCAGATACTGTCGCAAAGCGCTGCTTGGTGCGAATCATGTTTTTCACTGGATATTTAAGGGTGCTGTCATCTCCGCCCAGGCTCTTGATCAGCTGAATCATTTCCAGACGCTGCATACCATCAAGCACTTCTGTCTGCACATCCATGCGCTTGAAGTTATTTAAGATGTCGTTTTCAATGGAGCGAAGTCTAGGCTTAGCGTCCTTAATGGATTTGGCATAGATACCAAAAGTGAGATACTTGGTCTTTTCCAGACCGTTATTGCCCTTCTCCAGCTGTCGATTCAGCATCTCGGAATACTCCGCTCTTACATCATCAAAGCCATCCTGCTTTTCCTTAATACGTATCGTTTCATAAAACTTTGCTTCGTCCTTGGTAACATTTACAAAGGTCAACTCGAAGTGGACGGAGCTATCAAAGAAGTTTAGGAACTTCCTCCAATTATCAAAAATCGCTTGCTGGTCCTCATCGGTAGCAAGCTTGTAATTGATATCTGAAAAGCGAATGGTCTTGGAATAATAATTCTCATCCACTCTGCAGATACCGTCTTTAAACATTTGCTCGAAAGATTCTTCCGGGGCAGGCTTTCGCCTCTTCCAATCAATGGCGTGCTGGATAATGCGCTCGATAGTCTCCCCATTTTTCTCATACATCGCCATGAAAAATAGCGGCATCATCACCGCCATCATGAGAAACGTAGACGCGCTCACGTTATCCGAAACACTCTTCACAAGAAAAAAGGTGGGCACTCCAATCATTCCGGCAAGCGTGAAGCAAATCAGCTGCCTCTTGGTGAGATTGAACGCCACCTTCTCTTTTACCCTGGATAAATCTCTTGGCACATTTACTCTTATCGCCATAATTATCCTTCCTTACTGTGCTGAAAAAATTCTCTTGGACAAGGTGCTGGTCTTGAACAAGGCAAATACCAACAGTACGTTGTAGCCAAGCACTGACCACAAGGAGCCTGCAATATCACTGGAAATGGAAACGTTCTGGATGAGCACCGCATAGATTGCAACGCAGATTAAGATAAGGAATCCCTGGAAGCCAAGTGCAACAAGGCTCTTCACGTAATTCTGTCCTATTTGGCTCTGCTCCCTATTTCCAAAGGTTGAAAATGGAAGTGGCGCCAAGCTTATCATCAGGTAGATTTCAATCATTCGTCCGTAGATGACTAGGAAGATCATCATGGACATGATTTTGATTCCTATGTTTAGTAATCCGATTTCCATAAACAATGGCAACAGCTCTCCGATGGACATGGCCTCTAGTGTGGAACGCATCTGCGCAAGTTGGGATGCATTCACTGCCGTAGAGTTTTGGATGATATTTCCACTCTGGGAAATCACATGCCCCGCCACATCGAAAATTGCCATGGTGATATCAAAGCAATGCGTAATCAGCATTACTGCTACATAAGTCTTGAATATCCATTTGAAGAATATCCATGTTTCAAAGTTCGCCAGATTGTTGTGGGCGATGACCAGCTGAATCAGCTCATAACATGCAATGAATGTGAGAATCATGCCGGCAATCGGCATAATCGCATTGTTGGACACCGTCCTCATCAAGTTGAAAACACCCGGCGTAAAATCCGCCGGGCTTGTTGCTACATCTGCAGCTACACTTCCAACCTGGGCATTGATACTGTCGAAGGTTCCTGTTAGCAGGCTCATCAGCCCATCTACAATCCAGTCCTTGAGCCAAGAGGTCATTTGCTCAAATATTCTATCCATGCAATGATCTCCTTCATTTTGATTTGGGTAGCAAAAAGCTGGCGAGTGCCAGCCTGCTACCTGTTCCATATTCAGTTGTGTCTTCCCTTAGATTAGAACAATCCAGAAAGAAGTGGAATGAGCTGTGTACCAATGAGTGCAACACCACCACCAGCCATGAGCTGCTTCATTCCCTGTGACTTAGCACCTGGATTGTCGTTGCCGTAACCCTCAAGAAGGTTTACAACGCCCCATACTCCAAGGCCTGCGCCAAGTGCGATAACAAGTGTCTGTAATACTGTGATTGCTGAATTGAAAAATGCCATTTTGATACCCTTTCGGATTCTCGCAGCCTTCACGCGTACCTTCATCCAACATCCCTTCAAAAATTTCCACACCTTCATAGTTCATACCTTCATTCGGAAGTCGCGAGCTCCCGAATTTTCCTTTCTTGAAAATAGATTAATAGTTTCGGCTCATGTCCATTCCTTGCGCTAAAAATGGGCATAATAATAGACCAGTACAAATCTTCTGGGCGTCCCCAGAGGTACTGGTCTATGTAAGGTTTTATTTAGTTTTGTCCGACAAACCTGAAGTTGTTATTTTCTCCTAAGTTCTTTAATAAAGCTCGCACTGACAATTATCATCATTACAGCTAATATATCTGAAGCAATCAATTGCCCAATCGCAGCCGCTGGAATTGGCTGCAACGGCCATGGCTCAATAAAACTGGCAAGACATGCCCTAAATATCCAAACCACCGTAAGAAAGAAATAAAAATAAATAATTTCTCGATTTATTGCCAATGCTCTTTTTCCTAACACAATTAGCATCGTGCTTAAACCAAACAGCAGCAACGAAAAGCAATAGTTCGTATAATCAATCCCCACTATAAGATTTTCATATTGCATTGGAAGATAGTCATACCACTGAAACATCCATGGGACAAAGAAATGCCAGACTCCCACTAAAGCACTTATTACAACTGAAATATAATACAGAATCTTTATTCCTTTTTTCAAAATGAGACACCTCTTTAAATTTGTGCGATTATGACTCAACAAAAGAATTGATTTCCTTCTCCAAAAGACGAAATACATTAGCAACCAAATATCCATCTGCAATTGCGTGATTAAGTCGAACAGTTACAGGCATAACAAGTCTACCGTTTTCCTCTCTGTATTTCCCCCAATTGATAATAGGAGAAAAGAATAAATGTCCATCAGGCAATTCAATATTAAGCGAGTCATATGAAAGCCATGATATATAAGATGCATCAAACCAGTTGGGATGATTTGCCATATCCAAACCATATTCACGAGTCTTCTTCGCTTCCTCAACATCATTTAAAGCACCAGTGTAAAACTTTTTTTATTCCTCAAAATACTCTGTATATACTGGCGTACAGGTTTCCGTATCTTCATGAAAAACATACTGCGTAGGATTTATTACGTCATAGCAAATCAGCTCATCTGTCTGCCAAAGATACCCCATTCTGTAATCTTCACGTGAGTTCAAAACTTTTGATAGAATATAAAGGAAATTTATATAAAACTTTGTCCCATTTCTTTTGGAATACTCAACGAGATACGTAACGTCAATTCTTGCAGTCATTGAAGTCGAACATTTACAGTCTTCCGAGAAGTGGCGAAATACTCCTTTTCTATAGTATTTTTCTTTATCAATTATCTTATAGTTCATTTTTATTACCCCTACAAACTGGAAGTTATATTTCTCTTTTATCTTGAATATATTCACCGATTATATTTTTATAACAGAAGCGATCTTCTTCCCGCATAGTATTCCTAAAATACAGCAGCCACAACTTAACATCACATATATACTACCAACAGCATATTGTTTATTATCAAACAGGTTAAAAGCCTCAAGAGAAAATGTAGAGAATGTTGTAAAACCACCACAGACACCTGTCTTCCAAAATAGAACTGTATTATCGGATATTCCGTTATTGTTACTCGTAACACCGACTATAAATCCAATCAAGATAGCTCCTATTATATTGGTTATAAGAGTCAATACTGGAAATCCCGTCTTAACTGGAATAAGACTTATAGCATATCGTGTTACTGCACCTAAAGCGCCTCCAAGCGCCACAAATAAAAAACTCATATCAACCTCATAATCATAAAAACTAGAATATAAATACTCTATAAATCCCGATTTGTAATAATAAGCACCTCTCCGTGCTCTAATAATCTTACCATATTACTCATTAGAAGAGGTGCCTAAATTCCATTAAATCCTAATCACATCAAACATCTCACCCTTTTTAAGCTTCAGATTCTGATGCACAAACTGTTGGATATCCAACTTATACCTCTCATCATATTCGCCAGTCTCCTTATAAAGAGGATGCTGGGTGACATCATATTTGTCCGACAAAAATGGACGTACACCTCGAAGTTGTAGGATGCACTTGTCACCATCCATGACTGCGATTTCATCTACGGTCATGAGGTCCTTTCCACTCTTCTGATAGTTCATGGAGTAGGATGGATTGTTGCCCCTGCTTTCGCCGGTGTTATACATGTCGATGGTTTCTTTTCCAAGGAACTGAGATAAATCCTTCAGCGTGGTTGGCTCGGTACCACCAAGGAATAACTGGGAATCCATATTTCCAATTATGGTATCCGTATTGTCTTTATAGATGGCTTTCAGCTGTGATTTCGTCTGCAAGAATAGGCATGCACTAATCTCTCGACTTCGGATAGTTGCTACCAGCTTCTCCAGGTTGGGGATCTGTCCGATATTGGCTGTCTCATCGATTAGGCATCTGACGTGAACCGGAAGCCTGCCGCCATACACATCATCAGCCTTCTCACATAGCAGATTGAAAAGCTGACTGTAGACCATGGAAATCAAGAAATTAAAGGTAGCATCTGTATCACTCATAATGAGAAATAATGCTGTCTTTCTATCTCCCAAGGTGTCCAGTTCCAATTCATCGTAGCTTGTGATTTCTCGAAGCTCTGCAATATCAAATGGAGCTAGTCTTGCACCGCAGCTCACTAGAATAGATTTTGCTGTTTTGCCCGCCGCCAGTTTGTATTTACGATATTGCCTTACTGCAAAGTGATTTGGACTCTTCTTTTCCAGATCATGAAACATCATATCTACTGGATTTTCATAATCCTCATCATCCTCGCGAACCTCTGAAGCATTCAGAAATTCTAGTAGCGTATTAAAGTTCTGCTCTTCCTCCGGCGCCTCATAATGGATATATCCAAAAAGCGCACAATAAAGAAGAGTCTCGGCCTTCGTCCAAAACTCATCCCCGGCTTTGCCATCACCCTTCGTATTTGCGATAAGGGTATTCACCAGTTTCAGGATATCCTTTTCAGAATGAATATAGGCGAATGGGTTGTAGTGCATGCTTTTATTGAAGTTGATGGTATTAAAGATTTTCAACTTGTAGCCATGCTTCAAAAGAGTCTTACCAGCCTTAATCACCACGTCACCCTTCGGGTCTGTGACAACATAACTTGAATGCATCTGTAACAGATTCGGAAGCAGGAAAAACCTGGTCTTACCTGAGCCAGAACCACCGGTTACAAGTACATTCTTATTTCTTGCATACTTTGGTTTTTTCGGGCGGCTGCTCATCATCAGTCGCTCTGTTTGGGTAAGGATGATATTATCCTTAAAGTTTGGAGCCATATATGGCTCAATGTCCTGCGCTGTACCCCATCGTGCTGTTCCATATTCTGCACCATGACGGTATTTCTTAGCATTTTTACCTCTTACATAAACAACAACCTTCATTCCAATACCAAAAGCAATACCGACCATCAAATCAAAAGGATGCAGGCTTGGAAGGAAATTCGCCATAGCTATTGGAAATGCCTGCGCTAGAGCTCCCACTTCATTTACCGCATCAATTGTCTGCGATATTCTCCAAGCCTCTCCTAGATTTGTTGCAAATAATCCCATAAGCACATACGGGATATTTAACAGGATCAGTCGTTTCTGCTTTTTGGTCATCGCGTCATCTCCTGTGTTCTGTTCTTTGCCTTGTTTGGTTGTTTCTTTGCAATCTCAATAAACTTATGAAGCTTCGCAAGCACACTTGGTCGCTCCTGCTTCTTTACCATCTTCTTGCTGTATTCGTTCACCACAGCTTCCATTGCATCGGTATCTCTGGCTTTAAAAAAAGCCGTAAACACCGGTGGCTTCTCAGAAGTATCCTTCATAACAGCGAAGTCTACACCGTACTTCTTTGCAATACGCTCAAAAGTACGAAGCCCTTCATCGCCGACTACCATGCTGGTTACTCCTTGATTCTGCTTAATCAGTTCATCGATGGATTGCTTGCCCTGGATATGCTCATCAATAGCTGCCAGCTGCTTTTTCTGCCGATGTCTCAAGTAAGCTTTCACTCCAGCAATGAATGAGCTAACAGAAAGCTTTGTGGTAGTAATCGCAAGTCGGACAGTTTTCTCTTCAATCTCTTCCTGCATAGAATCACCTCCTAACGTTCCATATCCCTATTACGTTTCTTCTGCCACTGATCAAGTAGCTTGATAATAGTATCTTCCATCTGCTTTGGCGTATAAGACTTTGGAAAGTACTTCTTTAACGTGTCGTGTTTTAAAGTAACTCGGTCCAAGTCCTGTTTCTTTTCTTCAGATAAGATAATGTTCATGCCCTCCTGAGTGATTTCACCATTCAATGCCAGTTTCTTAATTCGTTGAGCCTGAGATAGTGAAGGAATCGCTTGGGCATAATCGATAGCTGAAAGAAGGTCTTTCTGCTGTTCGGAATTTAAGAAGGAAAGCTCGTAGGCTGGATTAAAACCCATTAGCTTATCATCTACTAATTGAAGAAGTTCTGGGTCGAGGTTGGTAAGGCGGATATAACGAGCTATCTGATTACGACTAACCCCTACTTCATCAGCCATAACCGCATCACTTCTTAACTTTGTCCCAATTTGGGACGAAGTTAAATCTCTTCGTTCGCCCTGGTGTTTCATCGCATCCAACTTCATCTTAAAAGCCCATGCTCTCTCACTTGGCAGTATCTCTTCCCTTTGCAGGTTTGAATCAACCATCAAAATGGTAGCGGCATCATCATCCAAATCTCTAACAATACAAGGAAGTGTCTCGATTCCTGCTATTTGGCAGGCATGATGTCTTCGATGTCCTGACAAGATTTCATAGCCTCCATCGCGGTCTGGTCGAACAATAGCTGGTTGCAATACACCAAACTCTTGAATGGACTCCACTGTTTTTTCCATATCAGCATCATCACGAACCTTAAAGGGATGGTTCCGAAAAGGATGCAATTCATCCAGTGAAATATTAACCACCATATCACCATTCACGGCCCCTGCCTTATCAGCCGATACATCATTTCCGAAAATATCATCGTAACTGCTCAGCTGAATGTTTGAGCGCTCTTTCTTCATTCTTCAGCACCTCCTTTGTTAAATTCTTATAGGCTTCTGATACCTTCCCTTTTGGATCATGAGCAAAGATACTTTTTCCTTCTGCACTGATTTCTGCAGCCCTGACGGAATGTGGAATCTCTGTCTTATAAACCTTCAGCTTGCTACCGTAGGTATCACGAATCAGGTTGCTGATATCCTTCGCATAATTTGTTCTGCCATCCACCATGGTTAGCAGGATGCCATCAATCTTTAGCTTTGGATTTATCTGCCTCCTTACCTTGTTCACTGTCTGAAGCAACTGCTCTAAACCTTTGGCTGAAAGGTACTGAGCCTGAACCGGAATCACTAATCTATCCGCTGCAGCTAACGCATTTACGGTAAGCATTCCAAGAGATGGCATGCAGTCAATCAGCACATAATCGTAATTACCTTTTACGGAATCAATGTATTCCTTTAGCACTTGTTCTCGGCTCATGACATTTACCAGAGAGACCTCCATTCCTGATAAAGAAATGTTAGCTGGCATCAAATCCACACCTTCCGGATGATGAAGAATCCCTTCTCCAGGAGCAATTGGCTCTTCCCGAAGAACCTTCGACATAATGTCCGCCACGGTAACAGGAAGCTCATCTGCTTTTGGATGTCCAAGGCTAATGGTGAGAGAACCCTGTGGATCCATATCCACAAGCAGAACCTTTTTCCCTTCAGAAGCTAACCCAACACCAAGATTTTCTGTGCTTTGCGTCTTCCCAGTACCTCCTTTTTGATTAACAAGTGCAATCACCTGTGACTTACTCATTTTCTCCTCCTAAATCAATCCATTTGCTCTGTCATGGTTAAAAAGCGTGTCGTAATGGGCATCTATCGTCAGCGGCGCATTATAAAGCGTCGTGATTAGATACTGCCTGGTATTACGAACCAAAGTCGTGTTCTTCTGAAGCCCTTCTAACACGTACTCAATATGCATGGAATTAATCTTCATAAACTGTGCCTTCACTATCGGTGCCGGTTTGTCCTCTTTTCCAACACAGATGTGATCCTTAGTCGAACAAAGGACATCCACCATCAGCTCTGCTAATTGATCTAGTAACTCTCGTTGATATGGATATCGCTCTTTCAAAATCTCTAAGCTGATATTCTCAGCCACATAATCCTGATATTTTTTACGAATCTGTAATGCATCATTTCCATTCCCTTCCATTCCATTTTCCTGGGGCGACTCACGATAAAGCCGTATCCTGTCAGAATGGAATGGAATAGAATCAGTATCACTAAAATCAGTATTGTTATTATCAGTATTATTTGTTCGTCCTTTTGACACTTCTTGACCTGTCAATTCCACATTTCCTGAAGTGTCATTTTGACATTTCTGGAAATGTTCTTTTAACACTTCAGATGAAAAGTTCTTTACATAGATGAGATTTGGCTTGGTTAAGCCCTGACGTTTCTTTTCGATGAGCCCGATATCTTCAAGCTCTGCGAGGATATTTACAGCCTTCTTGTTGGCACATCCTAGGTCATCCTGCACTTCATCGATGGTGTAGATGATATACACTCTGCCATCATCATCCTGCCAACCGTTTTTTGCGGATAAGCTCATACGGTCCAGGAGAAGACCATAGAGAATCTTGGCGTCCGACGACAGACGCTTTAGACGTTCTTCCTTGAACAGAAGCTTTGGAATTCGTACAAATGAAAAAAGGTCGCTTTCGCGGCCATAGAAATAATCAAACGTCATTTTTTCTTCTCCTTTAACAATCTCATCTCTTCTAGGATTTTACGGGTGCACCAGCCGATGCATGGCTGATGCTTCCCGTAAGGACATCCTCTACAGGCAGAGGGCTTCTTGCCTGTCTTTTTATTCATTACAACGCCTCGCCACCACGGTCATGAGGACGAGTGACACTTTCATGAATTGGAGCTTCACGCTTCTTATCAGCAAGCTTATCAAGAGCTGATTCACGCTGCTTTGCGGCAGTACGCTCCTCGAACTTCTCAGCCAGTTCAAAGACCTTATCCTTAGAATCATAGTGATAAACACTATCTGTAAGGATATCTTCTGGCTGAACCTCGGTAGCATTTACTGTGCGAACCATGTCTTCCAAGTCAGCACGATTCATACTTCCATCATCTCTTACCAAGAGAATTTCATGGATTGATGAAGGTAAAACATAGAAATCACCGCCAACCCTCTCAGCCGCCTGTTCCATGAAATCCTGGTAAGCAAGTACACTGGCGCCCTGCACCTTATCTGGAACTGTGGCAACAAATAGTGGCTCATTCTCTGGTGGGGCAATCGGCATGCCCATCATCATAAAGGCCTCATCGCCCATCATTTCCTGCAATGTCTCAGACATAGTCTTAATCACTGCCGGACGAAGTTCCGGAGCAATTGTCATCGCATCTTCATGAAGCTGATCCGCTGTGATGCCATAGGAATCAAGAAGCTGATTTGTCACCAGAATGCTGGCTCTACCCTCATCTGAAGCATCCAAAACAAAGCGATATACCACCGCCATGTCTTCGATGTTCTTGTGAGGAACCTTCTCAAGCATGTCAGCATTTCTCTCTGCTGATACCACTTCCATGGAAAGCGTCTGCTTCATCTGGTCATAGTCATTGACCTTATCGATATCAAAGCTCTTTGACTCTGTGATTCCCTTCGCAGCCTGATCAGAAGCTCGCTCCACGATATCGATATAATCTCTTCCATCCTCATACGCTTCAAAGGCACTGCTAAGATTGATATTTACACCAATCACACTTCCCGGTGCCTTCACTGTCAAAGCATCATACCCATCGTTCAACTTATCAATATGCCGAACATCGGTCTCCGTTTCGATTCCCCTGTTTGCAAGATTCTTTAGTACATCCTGCTCCATGTCCTGTTTGAATTTCTCGTAGTCCATTGTCTACCTCCTTTGAATAGTGAATAGTTACTGCTCAAAATGAGCACAAAAATAGCAGCTATCTCGATTGAGATAACTGCTATGTAACGTTCAATATACAATTAGGTCGACAGATTTGAATTTGTGCGATTAACTTCCAATATATCTTACTATCGCCCTGACCTTTTTCTATAAATACAAACCAGTAGGGAGTGATACCCCAGCTCCATAAGCTGTTAACACACTTTCTGGGGTATCTCCAAAAGCAAATGTCCCCGAGCCAAGCATCTGCTCATTAAGAACAGCTTCTATACTTCGCTTGTGATAAATCTCTTCCTGAATACGTCTGCGTTCATCTGCAGCCTCTTGACTCCGCGCTATACTTTCCTGTCTTTCTTTAGCTTTTTTCTCTCTTTTTGCTTTCTGCTCTGCTTCAAATTTAGCTATCTTTTCCGGTGATTCCTCACCGCTCAGATAATGTGTCACGGTTCCATCTTCGTGTATAACTAACCCTTCAGACGTTTTCCTATGGCCTATCATTGCCATAAATGCATCGGTCTTAGGGACACCGTAATTAAAATAATCCGATATTTTCTTCTCATAATAAGCCGCCTTCTCCGGATCATTTGCCATCTGCTCCAAAATATTAGGTGCAATTGCCACATTCCCGGAGCCAACAGTTCCGCCGGCAAATCTATCCATGCTATTCTGATCTTTTCCAACGCTTGTTACTGTAATCGGACATCCAAATTTACTTTGTAGGCTGTTTTTATAGGCTTCTACTACATTATCTGACGATGTTGCTTTATTCAGCGAACTTGCAAAATCGGATGATGAAACCGACTTATTCCTGATCTGATTTGCATAACTGTATGCACTTGCCACTCCGCTCAAACTGCTGATATCCACATTCTACCTCCATCATTATATAAAAAGCACCTGTAAACAGGTATTTATCAATCCCTTGATTACAGATGCTATCCTAGCTTTATCAGTTATATTTGTTTTATCGGTCAAGGTCACTGTTTTCTTAACGTTTTTGTTAAGAAACATATATCTTCTATGCCGGAGATCTAGCATGGTGGATTACTACGATTGATATTCATTTATTTGGCCCGCCTTAGAGAGAAAAACTGGAATATATTCTGAGTTAAAGTGCTATGCCGCATCCCGATAAACTGAAATTTTCGCTTCTACCTAGTTTATATAGAAAGGTCAATGTATGCTCCTGTTACACCAGAACCCAAACTCATTACTTTCATAGAAGAAAAATCAACACCTGATGAATCAATTTCTACTATGTTTTCTTTTTGAGCACTTGAAAATTCGTATGAACCTTCACCAATTGCAAGTACTGCTTCATTTGACGCATCACCAAGTTCTTTCATTTTAGCATTATATGCTTGTTCCTCTTTTTCATCCCACTGTGAAGCATGGTGTTTTCGTTCTGCTTGTTTAGTCCTTAATTGAGCCATTGATTGAGCCATTTTAGCCGCTTGGTATAAATCTTTATCATATTCTTGCAGTTTTCTCTCATCACTCGCTGGTACAGTATCTCCATTTGCCATAGCTTTATAAACAGCCATAACCTTCGCATTATCTTTAGCTATCTTTTCACTTGCAGCATCTTGTGTTTTCTGTGCCGCCATTTCTGACTTTTGTTGAAGCATTCCAGTATGCTCGCCACGGTCTTTTACCAACTGCTTACTAGCTTTCTCCGTAAGAACCAGCACATCTTCTTCATTCGATAACACAACCTCTTTTCCAGTTGCATCCTGTACCTTCGTTCCTTTCGGAACACGATATGCTTCATATGTATGTAGATACCCTGACATATTTGAATCAATTTTACTCATAATGCCAATCCTCCTTGAATTAATCCAAAGAAATCCGTTTCTATATCTGTAATATCGGCACTTTATATCCAAAAGTTAATAGTGCGTCAAATTTCCGTTTGTCTTAGTCTATTATCCTGAAATATAATTTGCCTCTAAAAATTGCGATTTGTTAATTAAAATTACCTTATAAGCTTATCACATCTCATATTTTAAAAAAGAAAATATTTTAAAAAAATTAAGGTTATAAGCTTATAGGTTAAATTAATCCAGCAATTCTTTGCTTAATTACCCAGAAAATATCTTCTTTATCCTTAGTAGAAAGCTGGTCGTATAACCTACATAAGGAAATGTATCGATTACAAAGAATTTGCTCTTCACTTTCCTCTGCGTAGGATTCTAATAATAATTCTCTAACATCAACCTTATAGAGTTTTGCAAACTCCAAAATATCGTCAGTTGTCACTTGATTTTCATTTGCCTCTATCCCCTGAAGTTTTCTTCTACTTATTTTCATACGATTTGCGGCCTCATCCTGAGACAGGCCAACTGCATTTCTTGCTTCACGTAGCTTTTTTGCTGTAAATTCGCTCATTTTCAAACCCTCCTTGATGCGCAACATCTTGCGCTTTTTTCAAAACCCATAAAAAATGCGTCCTTGAAATTACCTTATACTAATTCCCTGAACGCATCAAATATATCTTGTATAAAATTTTTTTGCCTATAAGCTTATACCCAAAACTTTTTTCATTTTTAGGTAAAAATATAGGGAGTCAAAATGACTCCCTATACTAGAAACAGCTTAAATTCAAGCTTTTCTGGGAACCGAAATCTGCGGTGCTCTCCATAGTAGAGCTTTGCAGCTTTCTGTATGTAAGATTTTGGGATCTCAAATGTTCCCAGAAATAGCGCATTTTCAATTAGTGTTTCTCGGCAATAGCTGCCTGTGCTGCTGCAAGTCTAGCGATTGGTACTCTGAATGGAGAGCATGATACATAGTCAAGACCAATCTTGTGGCAGAACTCTACTGAAGATGGATCTCCACCGTGCTCACCGCAGATACCTACGTGAAGCTTTGGATTTACTGGCTTACCAAGCTTGATAGCTGTCTCCATAAGCTTACCAACACCTGTCTGGTCAAGCTTAGCAAATGGATCGTTCTCGAAGATCTTTGTGTCATAGTAAGCATTTAAGAACTTACCAGCATCATCACGAGAGAATCCAAATGTCATCTGTGTAAGGTCGTTAGTACCGAAGCAGAAGAAGTCAGCTTCCTTAGCGATTTCATCAGCTGTAAGAGCAGCACGTGGAATCTCGATCATTGTACCAACTTCGTACTCAAGCTTAGCGCCTGCTGCTGCGATTTCAGCATCAGCTGTCTCTACAACAACGTCCTTAACATACTTAAGCTCCTTAACCTCACATACAAGTGGGATCATGATTTCAGGCTTAACATTCCAATCTGGATGAGCCTTCTGTACTTCAAGTGCTGCACGGATAACAGCCTTTGTCTGCATCTTAGCAATTGAAGGATATGTAACTGCAAGACGGCATCCTCTATGACCCATCATTGGGTTGAACTCGTGGAGTGACTCGCAGATATTTCTGATTTCCTCTACTGACTTGTTCTTAGCCTTTGCAAGCTTCTCGATATCAGCATCCTCTGTAGGAACGAATTCGTGAAGAGGTGGATCAAGGAATCTGATTGTAACTGGGCATCCCTCAAGTGCTTCGTAAAGAGCCTTGAAGTCTCCCTGCTGGTAAGGAAGAATCTTATCAAGAGCAACCTCTCGCTCTTCCTCTGTATCTGAGCAGATCATCTCACGGAATGCTGCGATTCTGTCAGCTTCGAAGAACATGTGCTCTGTACGGCAAAGACCGATACCTTCTGCACCAAGCTCTCTAGCCTTCTTAGCATCAGCTGGAGTATCTGCATTTGTTCTAACCTTAAGTGTTCTGAACTCGTCAGCCCAAGCCATTACACGACCGAACTCACCAGCGATTGTAGCATCAACTGTTGGGATGATACCAGCATAGATGTTACCTGTTGTACCATCGATAGAAATTTCAGAACCCTCTGTAAATGTTGTGCCTGCAAGAGTGAACTTCTTGTTCTCCTCATCCATAGCGATGTCGCCGCAACCAGATACACAGCATGTACCCATACCACGAGCAACAACGGCAGCGTGTGATGTCATACCACCACGAACTGTAAGGATACCCTGAGCAGCCTTCATACCTGTGATATCTTCTGGAGATGTCTCAAGACGTACAAGAACTACCTTCTCTCCTCTAGCAGCCCAAGCTTCTGCATCGTCAGCTGTGAATACAACCTTACCACATGCAGCACCTGGAGATGCACCTAGACCCTTTCCAAGAGGTGTTGCAGCCTTAAGAGCAGCAGCCTCGAACTGTGGGTGAAGAAGTGTATCAAGGTTACGTGGGTCGATCATTGCTACAGCCTCTTCTGGAGTCTTGTGTCCTTCATCAACAAGATCACAAGCAATCTTAAGAGCAGCTGGAGCTGTTCTCTTACCGTTACGGCACTGGAGCATGTAAAGCTTCTTGTTCTCTACTGTGAACTCCATATCCTGCATATCATGGTAGTGATTCTCAAGAGTCTCACATACCTTGATGAACTCTGCGTATGCCTCTGGGAACTCCTTCTCCATCTGAGCGATTGGCATTGGTGTACGAACACCAGCAACTACGTCCTCGCCCTGTGCGTTGATAAGGAACTCACCCATAAGCTTATTCTCACCAGTAGCTGGGTCACGAGTGAATGCAACACCAGTACCTGATTCATTATTTAAGTTACCGAATACCATAGGCATTACGTTAACTGCTGTACCCCATGAGTAAGGGATGTCGTTGTCTCTTCTGTAAACGTTTGCACGTGGGTTATCCCATGAACGGAATACTGCTTCGATAGCAAGCTTTAACTGCTCTACTGGATCTGATGGGAAATCAGAACCGAGCTGATTCTTGTACTCAGCCTTGAACTGCTCAGCAAGCTCCTTAAGGTCTGCTGCTGAAAGCTCAACGTCAAACTTAACACCCTTCTTCTCCTTCATCTCATCGATGAGCTGCTCGAAGTACTTCTTACCTACTTCCATAACTACATCTGAGAACATCTGAATAAAACGTCTGTATGAATCATATACGAAACGCTCGAAAGCTGGATCTGGGTTACCAGCGATCATAGCTGCAACTACTTCATCATTAAGACCAAGGTTAAGGATTGTATCCATCATACCTGGCATAGATGCACGAGCACCTGAACGAACTGAAACTAAAAGTGGATTCTTAAGATCTCCGAACTTCTTGCCGTTGATCTCCTCCATTTTCTTAACACCTTCCATAGCCTGAGCCATGATTTCATCATTAATCTTGCGACCATCCTCATAGTACTGTGTACAAGCTTCTGTTGTGATTGTGAAGCCCTGTGGTACTGGAAGTCCAATGCTTGTCATTTCAGCAAGGTTTGCACCTTTTCCTCCTAAAAGATTGCGCATTGTCATGTCGCCTTCGCTAAACATGTAGACCCATTTGTTAGCCATTTCAAAATCCTCCTAACATATATATAACTTTTGATTTGTCTGTCTGTAAAAAACGGGGTTTTCAAACAGTCCGTTATTATTAAAACACAATTTAGACACCAATACAAACAAATTCGTTGTACAGTTAGTAGAAAATCAGGAGTGATTTTTGTGCATTTTTATCAAACAAGAGAGTTGTTTGAAACTTTGGCTCAATTAGCTAAAATGTATAATCATCTACAGATGCATTCAATGCGTATCTTTGCTGGCTATAAACCGCAGTTTTAAGCTGATTCTCGTCTTTTAATAGACTTTTTATTCTTTCTGTCATTTTGAGGTACTGTTTCGCCTCAAAACGATTTTCACGGGCTGTATACGTCAATCCGTGGGCAGTTTCGTTAAATGTCAGAATAAGCTGATTATGAAGAAATGCTTTTCTAGTTGCATCAACAATTTCTCCCTCACGATTGATATCGAGGAAGAAATCACACTCCCAGAAAAGTCTATCCAATGTAGACATTTTCACATTTGGATACATCACCACATTGTCATATTTCTCATGTGCCAAAAGCTTTGCGGACATTTCTGTAAGCGCGGTCACATGGAACTTCATCTCAGGCAACGCCTCCACAAGTTCCTTCAGCTTTTCAACGTTTTCTGTATTTGTACAAATAAGGGCAGATGGTCTACCCATGTTTTTCTTTTTAAATGAATAGATATAGCCAAGCTCATCCATTTTGTCCTCAGGGGCATTAAGCATTCTAAGACGCTCATAAGATGGGTGATTTTGCACTATTACCCTCTTGCATCTGTTAGCCTTACCGTCGAAAATCAAAAGCATATTGCCTGGAATTGCATCATGGGTTGCCTCCTGCCAAAACAGTATATCTTCCCTTCCATCTGATAAAGGTGGTAAAGCATTCGATACAAAAAATGGAACCGACAAAGAGTTAAAGAATATTCTGTGATTCTCAAGCCCCAGGGATTTCAGATAGTAAACCACAAACTCCGTGCGATTTTTGAAGAACAGGGACTGATCATCAATATTTAAAATGATGTCTCCTGTAACAAAGTTTTCAACAATGATTTCCTGGCCATTACCATTAAAATATGACTTGCTTACCTTCTGTGACTTTTTATTAAAGATAGTTCTGGCGTAAAGCATGCCATATTTATTATAGTGGTCGCTGGCTCTGACTTTGCCAGCATCATCAAGCCAATCCACCACCTTAACAAACCTTTTATTCTTAGGCTCAGCGTAAAAGATTCTACCTCTCTCCTTCGCTTTATCGTGAATGCTTCCACTGGTATTGTTGCCACTGATTTGCCAATACTTTGGTACCTGAATCTGGTTGAAGTAAAGAGGCTTTCTAGGACAGCCTTCCGCCTTCTTAAAATCTCCCAGAAAATGCTCAAACACATTTTCCACGCCATCAGGCAGAAAGCCATCGTCATTGATTGTGACCGCCTTCACCTCATAATCTGCATTCTGAAATGAGAAAAGCAAATCCTGGCTACCCATATTAAAATAGTCGAACAACAAAACTATGTCGTTTCTATTAGTTTTTTCCATTTTGCCTCCACTTCACTTGCAAGATATTTCTTAGCCTTTGAATAAGAATGCTTATGCATCTTTTCCAAATCCTCTTCTGTAAACAATTTACAAATTGCATCAACCATGGCCTTCTGCCTGCGACCCTTTTCCATTCCTATGGCATAAGGCAACTTGTAGCCATTCTTTCCCTGGTCGATGAAATTCTGATTACCGTAACGAACATCAAAACCGATAATTGGAAGTCCCGAACCAATAGCCTCCATCAATGTAAGTCCAAAGCCTTCACTGGTAGACGCTGATAGATATGCTTCGTACCTTGTATATACATCTGTCAGGTCATGCTGTCCCATCAATCGTATATACGAATCAGCTCCCAAGGACTTTATCTTTTCCTTCAAATCCTTTTCAGCAGCACCTTTGCCGTAGATATCTAACGAAATATCAGGCACCCTATCATGTGCAGCTGCCACTGCATCTATCATCCAATCAACGTGCTTTTCAGTGGCAAGGCGTGATGCTGTAATTAAAGAATGCGGCTTTCTCTCACCTGCTGGGTATTTAAGCTCAGTAAGAGCGCCCACCGGAATAGTTACAATATTAGGCTTGGCCCCGCAGTACTTATCAAACTGCTGCAGCAACAGCTTTCGCTGGTCTTCCGTCGCAGTGATGTAGAAATCTATTTCATCATGCATCGAGAATGAATACTCATAGTAATTGTTCCACAAGATATAATCATCATCCGTAGCCCCTTCGCTAAAATGGTCTGCGTGAATGACAATTCCAACCTTTGCATCTCCAACATTTTCAAGAATAGCCTGGCCCTGGCCTGTGGTTCTATCGATTATTACAATATCATCGCTGGTAAGCCCAAGCTTGCTTGTCATATAACCTACAAGCTCTTCCTTTGAACATATTAATTTATCTGGGAATTTGTACATGACATTGTCATCATCATTGATTTCCTCGTAAGCAAGGCTACCATCCTGATTGAAGAATCGTCTGTGATACAGATGTGCCTTGCCATCAAGTGGAGCATAGTATTCCGAGAACACACGCTTAGACATGAAATAGTCCTTGCGCACCAAACATCCTCTGGAAACCATTTCCACACGATGAACGAAATCCTCCTCCGTATTTACGAAGTAGACTCTGTAGAAATTATTATCCCCCTCAAAAATCAGCTTTCCTATTTTGCCATCTCGCTCATAGGAAAAAGATTTATCTCCAAGTGTCCCTTTCAAATCATCCAAGGTATAGGTGACAGAGCTCGGCTTAAAATCCGTAAAGAATGTGTATAACCAAATAATCTCATCATCCTCAAAACCAATATTTCTGGTCATATCGATAAGATTATCCTTGGAAAACATATCTGAAAATATGAACTTTGCCTCAGCTCCTATGTTTCGAAGTACCTTTGCTCTGTAGCTTTGAGCATACTCCACCCCTGAGCTGGCCCATCCTATTCCTAGATTAAAGTTGTAAATCATATATGCCCCTTTTCTGCCAAACTTTTATGGAAGTATGATGTGTAATCGGTTCTTTTTATCCATGCTTACTTCCGAAAGCAATACATTTCTGATGATATTTCGCTTGATGGAGTTTTCCATTTTTCTAAATGATTCCAAAGCCTCCGCATGATACTCAAACATAAGATTTCGCTGAGCACTGCTTCGTCCTGAAACCGCAGCCTGCAACTGCTGCAAATAGTCAACCTGCTCAATCCAAGCCTCATCAATTGCAGATAAAGCTGATACTCTAACGAAGTCGTTCATGGCACTTTCTGAGTCAATGGATGCCTTCTTTTCCTCAAGGGACTGCTCCACTCTTGCCATGATATATGCCTTCACTCTGTTTCTGTTTTTAAGATTGAGATAGCCCGAATCCTTCTCCATTCTGTAGGAGATGTTATCCAACAGATAACGATTCAGTGTGGTTACATCCAACTCCTTATTCTCCTTCAAAAACAGATCAACATTGTCCTCTGCTATACGAAGAAGACGGTCCTTTTCTACAGTACCACCATCAAGCAACATGTCTCTGGTGTCGTACATCAGCTTACGTTCCAATTGAAGTACTACATCGTAGTCCTTTGAAGTCTTTCTGTTTGTACTGCCAAGCTCTTCATTTATCTTTTGAGCGCTATTAACAATTCGCTTTATTTTTCTATCGCTTATACGTTTTGTTCCGTCGATGTATTTCTGAATCTTCTCCAGGTCAGTACCCTTTTCAACAATATCGTCCTCCAAAGATACAATGAACCTGCTGTATCCAGGATCACCCTGTCTTCCGGAACGACCTCTTGCCTGGCGCTCATCGCGGATGTTTAACATTCGACCCACACCAATAACAGCAAGGCCTCCCAGTTCCTTTACACCTGGTCCAAGCTTGATATCCGTACCACGTCCTGCCATGGATGTGGCAACTGTCATAGCTCCCATCTGGCCAGCTTCTTTGATAATATCAGCCTCCCAGAATGCGTTGTTGGCATTGAGCACCGAATGTGGCAATCCCTTTTCTACCAGCAAATGCGAAATGATTTCAGTATCTGCAATCATAGTTGTAACAATAAGAACCGGCTGGCCTGTATCATGCTTTTTGACAGCCAGACGAATGGCAGCCTCAAACTGCTTTTTCGAATCGCTGAAATACCAATCCGGACAATCCACTCGCTGGATTGGGTTGTTGGTAGGAATAACTACTACCTGTTTGCCATAAACATCATATAACTCGTCCTTTGCATCGTAGATAGTTCCGCTCATGCCCGACATCTTTGGGAACATAGAGAAGAAATTCTGATATGTGATGGATGCCATGGAACGATTTTCCTGTGAAAGCTCCAAGCGCTCCTTGCATTCAATAGCCTGATGCTGACCACCACGAAGCTTTACGCCCTTTAAGGTACGTCCTGAGCTGGCGTCGATAAGTGCAACTTCACCGTTTTCAGATATCATGTACTCTGTGCCCTTTTCGATAATCTTGTGGGCGCGAAGTGCCAATACCAAATGACGATATATTTCGAAATACTCTGGAGCAAAAATATTGTCGATTCCAAAGTACTCTTCTGCATATTCAAGTCCCTTTTCCGTGAACCATACGTTTTTCTCTTCTACTTCGTAGTCCTCATTTTCCCTCAAAGTACGCACAAAGAAATCTGCCGATTCGTATAGGTTGGACTGGACACGTGGAGCACCTGAAATAACAAGCGGTGTGCTGGCACTGTCTAGAAGTACTGAATCAGCTTCATCAATAATTATGAAATTGAATGGACGTAAGAATCTATCGCTGGCAGACTTTACCAGATTGTTGATAAGGTAATCAAAACCAAGAGCAGAGTGTGTCGTATATACGATATCTGCTTTGTAGATTTCTTTTTTTTCGTCGTTTTCGAATCTATCATCCTCATCACGCTTTACACCTGCCATAACAGAAAGGCCCATGAATCGATATGCTGGTCCCATTTCCTCCGCATCTCGCAAAGCCAGGTATTCATTGTTTGTAACAAGGATTGCTCCTTCTCCTGTAAGACCATTTAGATACATAGGTAAGGTGGCTGTAAGTGTCTTGCCTTCACCTGTGTTCATCTCTGCCAGATAGCCCTGATGTAAGGCCACGCCTGCCATAATCTGAACATCGAAAGGATACATTCCCAGCACGCGCTTGTCGGCTTCGCACATGGCAGCAAAAGCCTCTGGCAAAATCTTGTCCAGGGACTCTCCCTTCTCATAGCGCTCCTTGAAGGATGCAGTTAGCCCAGACAATTGCTGATCTGTAAGCTGCTCCATCTGCTCCTTGTATGCCTTTACCTTTTTCAGTTCTTTTCGTAGCTTATTTACAAGCTTTCTAGTTTTCACTATCGCTCTACCTCAATCTCTTCAATGGTAATTGAATGATATGTAAATTCCGTCATACCTGCATTTATCAGCTGCATTCTGTAGCTGTAGGTTTTAAGTGGGCATGAAAACTCTGCCTCTGTTCCTCTCACAGTAAAGTCTCCTGCCTCTCTTTCGTATCTATCCAAGAAAACCAAACGCACCAAATATCCACCTCCTGTAGGTGTATGTACGTTGATTTTTATGCGGTAATGACTCTCACCATCAATGATAGGAAGGGATGGTTCGATACGCTGTGCCTGATAGTTGGTTAGAGAATACCACTCCTTTATAACTGTTCCTGGTGGCATCAGCTCATTTTCAAAATGTACGTAATTCTTCGCTTTGTAATCTATTTGCGAACCATACAGATAAGTATCTGAACTGTATTCGTTCCAATAGATTGTCCAACTTGCCTTTTCCATTTATTTCTCCAAACCTGCAATTACACTCTTCCATTTCTCAAGAAGATGCTTTGTAGTAAACTTCTGTCCTATATCGTAAGAATAAACCTTTGCCTGGTTCCAATTGAAAAGACTTCCTAAGAAGTAATCCAATGCAACAGGTATTCTATCAATCTCCGTCATGACGAATCCGTTGTAGCCATTTTGCATATACTGTGTTTCGCGTCTGACTATCTGAGGGATGGCTGAACTGATACAGTTAATCTGTAGGAATAAATCAGGATTGTGACGCATATCAAGCATGATACGCTGCTCACGAATACACTTGCTGACTGATAGCTCATCTACACACTGCTCCACAAAAAATCTGATAGGAATTTCTTCCTGCTCCTCAGCTTCCATATCTTCGTTTTCCGCAGTATCATCCTCTTCATCATGGATTACCATTCGTCTGTCAAAGCCGGCCTCTTCCAAAATCTCTGCAATCTTATTAAGAAGCTTTTCAGGCAAATCATAGGTGGCGTTTCTTGTGAAGATGCTGATTACCGCATTTTCATTCATCTGCAGATACTTGGCCAAAGCAATCATCATTTCTTTGAAACGAGCCTCTGGCAAGCCATCTACAGGTACAAGAACCTTTTGAACCATCAGCTTTTCACTGATACCAAAATCCATACGTGAATCGTAAGGAGAAATATCTGTGATATTAGTGATTTCTTCTTCCATCTCTCGCTTCAAATAACGAGTGGTTGCCTCAGAATCCGTGATGATGTATCCTGCCTTTTTTACAAGTGGTCTGGAATCCAAATGATCCTTTATGCGATATCTATCTCCGTAGAAAGATAGAATACATTTCTTTTTTCCTATGATGTTCTGTGCTGCCAGATAGTTTAACTCGTGCATGGCAATACAGAAAACATCATCTCCATTATCATCCTCAATATGTGCTTCAAGCACTTCCAGGATTACATCAGTAAGACTCATGTAGATTGTCTCTTTGAAAGTCCTGGTCTCTGTTGTGTCATCAGATTTAAAAACCTGATATGTGTTGCAGCTGGCATTGATTTCCACCGCACCTGTTTCAGCATACACACGAAGCTTTGTAACACCAGCCTCTGTCAGATAATCGGTGTAGAGCATGCGTCCATTATCATAAACCTCCGTAGATGAAACGAAACCTCTGTCATCGTAAATGTTACGACGGCTAAGCACCTCTTTCTTGTACATACTAACCTGAATAGGGTTGCCTGCTTCACCAAAATCTATCTGGGCGTACTTGGTATTATGCAGATATGCAATTACAACAAATGGGGTATATACGAATTCGATTCCTTCTGGCCAATCCAGATTGTGAAATGAAAAAACCGCTGCCTTCTTTTTCTTAACCTCCTGAATGGCATCAAAACAAGACCAGTATGGAGCATGAAAAACTCCCTGGCGATGTAGGAAATGTCTGAAGTTTGGAGCATGACTCAAAAGAAGAATCTTAAAATCACGCATACCGCTACGATAAAACATCTGAACCTGTTTTACCGTATCATCAAACTCTGTATGCATTCTTCGTGTGTGCCAACTCTGCTCGGACTCTCTCCACTCATTCTGTTGATACCAAGCTGGAATAAAATAAAGCATCGCAATTACCTCTTATAGGAAAGGCACGTAAGCATCGTAATCTCTTACTGCCCTAAGTTCTCGATATAAGTTACAGTTGATACTTGCCAGTGCAATAAGAATAGATGGCAAACTGATAACTGTTGATTCTACATAACCTCGTAAATGAAGGACTAATGGAACAATAATGAAAAACCCCATAAACATTGCTGAGAAAAATGCAATCCAAAATACTCTTATAGAAATGAATCTTCGTGTATTTTTACCAGATTTGAGACCTGTGATACTGTCTCCTGCTTTTTGCAAAGATTCTGTAAGATTCTTTGGACTGATAAATACGAATGAGAAAATAATCGTAATTATGTATAGCACTACCGTATATACAGCAATTCCAAGGGTATGTGCTGTATCCATGTTTTCGTATACCCACTGTAAATTTTTGTCGTTAGGGAACAGCATACTAAGTCCCATAGACGCATACACTGGTAGCATGAAAAACGCAGTAGAAAACATAACCGGCATCATTCCGATTGGATTTAGCTTGATTGGGATATAGTTTTTATCAGAATAAATATTGTGAATAGATATTCTTTGCATAGGAATACGATATTCACTGTTTTCAAATATGATTGTGCATATCACTGCCAAAAATCCAATTCCACCAATAACATGCATTTCCCATAAGCCAGAATTCTTGACTGTGTGAACCACACTATCCAGGATATTTACATAAATAAGAACTGTCTGACCACCTATACCGTATTTACCATTTCGAGTGGCAAGCCATAAAATCACAAAAGCTCCTGTCACCATCTGAAATCCAGATATGATTTTTGCAATGATAAGCTGAAGCCCACCATCAAAAACATAAATTGTGGAATTAACAGTAAGATATGCCTGGACGCTAGCCCATACAAACATCAAAATAAGAGTTGCCATGGTGATTTTTTTAGGAGAAGTGTGTGCCTTTGAATCAGCACGTTTAACAGCAACTATTACCTGAACAAAGAGCATGGAAAACATAAAAGGAGAAATACCCAGTGCCAGCAAGCTGGTTTTGTATCTATCTCCTCCGATTGTCTCCATGATAAGATCTCCAGAGGTACTCTGGAATGCTTTGTAAGCTTCTAAATCAACTCCATATAAAGGAAGCTCTCTACCAACAAGGTAAACTCCCATTATTATGAAGGTAAATATTAATTTTTGAATAAGTGTTTTGGGAAAAAATTTTTGTCTCAACTGATTATCCTCCCCCCATTATGCACTTTTATTTTACTACACTAAATGTAGAAAAAATAGAGGCAACCTTTCGGTTGCCTCCAACTATTAGAAAAGTGTCTTAGTTATTTTCTTTCTCTTTTTCCTTTTCTTTTTTAACCTTATCGTATGTAACTTTTCCAGTAATCAATGCGATAATCCACCACCAGAAACCTTTTCTTGCAAGGCTTTCATCTTCTGTGACTGTAATGCCCTTAGCAACATCATCATCTGCGATTTCTGTTACTTCAGTTTCTGCCTCATTTACAGCCTCGATTGTACGGCCTTCTACGATTAACTCGCGGCCACCTGTCACTTCTTCGCCACCAACTGCGTCGTCATTTACAACACCAAGTGGAACTCTTGCATCATCGATAGGTGTGATTGCCTGGTTTGCAATAGCACCTGCTGCTGGCATAACTGTCTGCGCAGAAGCTGCTGGTGCTGCTGTAGATGCAGATGCTACAGGAGCAGATACTGTTGCTGCAACTGCTGCTGACTCGCTTGCAGATGCGCTTGTACTAGCTGCAGTAGAAGCTTCCTGGCTGGCTACTGTTGATGCCTGCTGGCTTGCTGCTGTGCTTGCTGCACTCTCAGATGTGCTTGTGCTGTTAGAAAGACTTTCTGCAGTTTTTGTGCTGTTAGCAGCATACTGTGACCATGCACTATCAAGCTCATTAGAACGAGCCACATACTCGTCTACCATTGACTGGTATCCTTCAACCTGTGAACCAGTAGATGCAATTGCTGCTGATAAAGATAACATCTCTGATGCTAATTCAGAACGCTCATCCATCTGGCTATTCATGAATGCGTAGCCATAGTAATCTTTGCCTTTATAATGTCCGTTTTCATCTGCCTCCATAGAATAGCTCTGTCTTGTGATTTTGAATGTCTTTATAGTGCCATCATCACCTGTAAATGTATATGAAAACAGTTTGCCGTTTTCTCTTATGCCATTGTCTTGTAAAAACTTTTCAACAATATTGATTCCTGAAACATAAGGAGAATAATTCTCTATAGAAATATTTCTTGGAATTGTAATATTTGCAGCAACATCTTCCTCAGAAAGCTCAGACCATCTAAAGAGACTTTCTCCTCTAGCATTAGCTGTTACATAATCATAATATTCCTCATGAACCTGTCCATCGGTTCCTAAATAAATTGTACAGAAATGCTTTTTATCATATCCATCCGGTGTGTAATATTTAATCTGTGCGCTATCAATATAATTAGGATCAGCTTTTCCGTCAATTACAAGGTTATATTTAATCATTGTAATTGCAAGAGGTCTGCCAGCGTGTTCAAAATAATCAGTATCTAAACTCTTGTTCTTAGCAGCTAATGCTTCTCTCTTTGCTGTTTCAATCGCCTGAGCAGCTTTAACATCTTGCTCTAATTTATCAAGCTTTGCAATGTTATAGTTCTTAGATGAATAATCCTCTGATGTTGTAGTCATTGTCTCTGAATAGCTTTCATACTGAGATTCTGCCTCTGATGCTGAAGTAGAAAGTTTCTCAGATGTAGATGATAATTCACTTTCAACTGTAGAAAGTGATGCTCCTGACTCAGAAATCTGTTCCTCCGTATATACGGTAGCTACCTCTGCTGTATCAGAAAGGCTAGCATCAGTTTCTGCATCATTTTCTGCATCATTTGTTGATTCAGTTGCAAGAGGAGCTGCCTTTCTCATAGCTTTAAGCTCAATCTTGTTTTCAGCTAACTCATTCTCATCAATTGATTCGTCTCTATAAGCCCCTCTAAGAATGGTAAATACATCGTCATTTGTATCCTCAGCTAGAGCCGCAGGAGTTTCTTCTGCTGGAGTAGCTGGTGTCTCTGCTACTGGAGCTTCCACTACTGGAGTTGCTGGTGTCTCGACTGGAGCTTCCTCTACTGGAGTTGCTGGTGTTTCTGCTACTGGAGTAGATGGCACTTCTTCTACTGGTGTAGCTGGTGTCTCTGCTACTGGAGCTGGAGTTTCTACCGCTGGAGCTGGTGCTGCAACTTCTACTGCTGCTGGTGCTGGCGCTGCAACTTCTACTGCTGCTGGTGCCGGTGCTGTAACTTCTACTGCTGGTGCCGGTGCTGTAACTTCTACTGCTGCTGGTGCTGGCGTAGTATTTACAACTATCTCACCTGCTGCTTCTTCCATTGCATATACTAAATCGGCATCGCCAAGTAAAGCTGCTCCACCTACTGAAGCACCTGTAATGGCTACTCCTTTTAATAAACTTCTTACTTTCTTTTCACCCATTTTTCATTCCTCTCTTTCACAAATTCCTATTCATTTATTTGTATATATTTTATCGGTAAATTGTGAACTTTTTTTGCTCCCCGAAGGCCAATTATTGCCATATTTTCCCACTTCTTGCCAGTTCACAGAATGTTCAAACTGTAAGAATTATCTGTCAAAATCCTCCTTCAAAACACGCTCATATTGACCCTTAAACCAGGCACCAATTCCAGCGGTATTATCGTTGTGGCGACCGTGTAATCCTTTACCGTAAACCTGCACACCTGCAGAATTTAATTCTGTGATTAGCTTGTTATAGGCAGTTGAATCATAGTCATCTTCTATCATATAAGAAACAATAAATTTGGTATGACCAAAGTCTGTGTTTCTTATCTTATTCCATAATCTTTCATTCAATCTTTCAACAGCTTCCCTATCTGTACCTCCACCATATCGTTTTAGGATATCTAGTGAAGTAGGAAATCCCTTTGGTCGCTTCAGTGTCTCATTAGCAGCAATATCTCCAAGGCTAGCCAATGGCTTTCCGAGAATAAGTGCATGGGGCCTCATATTGCAGCCATAGTATAATGAACCGATTGTTCCCATAGAAATTCCAGAAAGGATTAGCTGATCTGGATAGAATCCCAGCTTATTCAGATGCTCATCAATTATCTTAACCATCAACGCTTCAAACTCTGGGCTTCCCATGTAAAATCCGCCACCTTCAAAGCGCTGCTCTGCAATCAGCAAAAATGGACATCCCATTTTTCGCATCATGTAGTATCCTTCAAAGCCTTCCTGTGTTTTATAACCTGAAAAGTAAACCGCAAGGGGTGGTTTGAAATCACCTGGATCAAAGTAAGAGAAAATCTCCTCTCTCTCAGATGTAACATATCGCTTACCACCTACCAAAAAGGCTCCTAAATCCCATCTAGATACTCGATCGTGTAAAGCTATAATATTCAACTTTCCCTGACCTGCTGCACGAAGTGATACAAACAGCTGTCCATCCCCATTTCGGCCTTCAATAAGGACCGGTTCTTTCAAATCTTCTTCGCTAAATGTCCATGAATCTCGAACGTCAGATAGAGAGCCTGGCACAAACTGTGTAATGGATAATGATATTTCTACAGTGTCATCCTTTTCGTACTCTAGCCAAAATTCCAATCCTTGGTCTTTTACTATTGGGATATTATTCTTCCAGAAAGCAACCTGGGTGAACTGGTTGCCGTAATCACCTTCCAATTCAACGGCGTATTGGCCATTCCATCTGATGCTACCTTTGAAACCTTGGGCTACGCCAACATTCTCCGGCTTAAACTTCTCTCCGTATGGATGTGGAAAATATTTCTTAGTCTCATTTGTCAGGAAGTCCTGTATGTCCTCCACTGCCAAGTTGCTGGCCATTCTTCGGTTGAATAGTCTCGTGGTAGGTCTATTAAGCTTGAAATCTCCCACAATGAAAACGCAATATGACATTGACATCTTGAGAACTGTCTCTGCCTCTTCATCATCCAGATTTCTTTCAACCACAACTATCTCATAAATATCTTTCTTCTTTTCAATTGTGTCACCTGCAAAGATTATCTTTACATTGTCCGGATATTTATATTTAGTTGCCCAACTTTCTGTACCAATCTGTAAAATTCTAATCTTATCCATTAAATCTAAGTCCTTCGTGCAATATAAAAGCCCAGCATGCATTACTACAAGCTGGGCTATAAATCTTAATTATCTCTTTCCTCTATCTTCAGTCCAAGTGGCTTATCCAAAAGTGAAAGGATACTAGCAACTGGAACAATATAGAGTGCCTTAACTGCTACCTTGAATGAATCAAGATTCTCCCCCTGTAGTGCTACTACTATTATTGCACAAATTATTATTCCAAGCCAAATACATAAATCAGAAACTTTTTCATTCATAACAACCTTTATGATGATTGCAATTACAAGTATCGCAATTGCGATAGTCCAAGGTGTAGCAAGAACTACTCTTAAGCCTTCACCAAAGGAACCTATATTACTCATGTTGTATGAAACTACATTCTGAAGGAATGCTGCTCCATTTTTGAAATACCATAAGTATAATCCCATAGGAACAGCTACGGTTATCCAACCTTCAATTGTTGAAAGCCAGAATGTTCTATATCCTTTTCCATCTATGCCATCTACTTTGAATTTAATTGCAAAGAATACAATTAGTATCGCCCAAAAGAATACATATCCTGGTTGAAGGAAAAGAACTAATCCTAAATCAATGGCAAGTAAATATGTGTGATGTGAAAGCATGCCGCTCTTTAGCTGGCGTGCTACATGGTAGCATGTCAAAGACATTACGAAGAATAATATTTCCTCTGCACCAGCATGGGTAAGTGCACCCCATTCAAAGATAGCTACTGCCGCTGCTGCAACCCAGGCGAAAATATTAGATGTGTAAAGCTTTGCTGTCTTATATAAGAATAATATAGACACAAAATTGAGAGCTGTCTCCATGATGAACTGAACCAAATGAGTGTCTGTTGGTAAATAGCCAAGTCCAAAGAACTCATATACAACCGGTCCGTAGTGACCATCCAATTCAACATATGCTAGATATCCTTCTCTTACTGAGTACGCAATATTAAGAATCTCTTCCTGCACCTCAGTAAAGGCATTTGCAATCCATGGATTAAATGGACTTGATATCGCAACGATTCCAGTGATTACTACAATCGCAAGGAATTCTAAGCACCTTTTTAGATTTTTGTTCATATATTACCTCCTACGCATAATATAAAGAGTGGAAAATGTCTGACATCTTCCACTCTCATATTATAGTTCACTTTCTAGTTACATTCCACATACTTTTGTGAATTATTTCTCACTTGTAAATTTAATTACTTGTCTGTATCTTCAACTTCTTTTTCAACAATGTTTCTCTTATCCTTAGCAACTTTTCCAGTAATTGCTGTAATTATAATAAGAATCCAATACCACCAAACTCTTCCACCTAAACCGCTCTTTGTGATACCAAGAGGTGTATCTTCATCCTCGATTGTTGTGTATTCATCATCAAATTCTGATAATAAATCATCTGTTGAATCCAATCTTACAGCAAGAGGTACCTGCTGTTCTTCGATTGTAGTCTCTGCTCCTCCAATCTCGTTGAATGAAGAAACTGTGCTTGTAGATGAAGCATTTGTTGAAACTTCATTATATGAAGAAGTTGTTGTTTCTGTCTTTGTAGTAGCAGTACCATTTGTCTCGCTTGCTGATGCAGGAGTGCTTGATCCACCATTTCCAGTGTTATTATTTGCAGTGCTTGCAGCTGCAGATGCACTAGCAGACTCAGAAGCACTTGTGCTTGCTGAAGCTGAAGCACTCTGACTAGCTGATGTGCTTTCGCTTACTGATGTACTCTCGCTTGCTGATGTACTCTCACTTGCTGAAATGCTTGTGCTTGTTGATGCACTCTCACTTGCTGATGCGCTCTCACTTGTTGATGTACTCTCACTTGCTGAAACACTTGCACTTGCTGATGCACTGTTGCTCAAGCTTGCTCTTTCTGAAGCACTAAGGCTCATGCTCTCTGACAAGCTAAGGCTAACTGAAAGTGACATGCTTGCACTCTCTGAAAGCGAAATACTCTCAGATGTTGAAGCTCTCTCGCTAAGTGATACGCTTGTTGAAAGGCTCTCTGATGTTGAGGCACTCTCACTAAGTGAAGTACTTATGCTTGCTGAATCACTCAAGCTTGTTGATGTACTTAATGACTCACTTAATGATGCTGAATCACTCAAGCTTGTTGATGTACTTAATGACTCACTTAATGATGCTGAATCACTCAAGCTTGTTGATGCGCTTGCACTCTCTGATACTGAATCACTTAAGCTTGTTGATGTACTTACACTTGCTGATTCACTTGTGCTTGTTGAAGCACTCTCTGATGCACTTGTACTTACTGATGTGCTGGCGCTTATTGAAGCACTTTCACTTGCTGAAATACTTGCGCTTGTTGAAGCACTTTCACTTGCTGAAATACTTGCGCTTGTTGAAGCACTTTCACTTGCTGATAAGCTCTGGCTCACTGAAGCACTTATTGATTCTGATGTGCTTGTGCTAGCCGATAGGCTTTCACTTACAGATTCAGAAATACTCAAACTTGCTGATACACTCTCACTAATTGAGATGCTTGTACTTGTGCTTGCTGATTCACTTTGGCTAAGTGATGCGCTTGTTGACTCACTCAAGCTTGTTGATGTGCTGGCACTTGTCGATGCACTCTCACTTGCTGATGCACTTGCGCTTGTTGATGCACTTGTACTTGCTGATGTAGATGCACTTGTTGATTCACTTGTACTTGCTGATGTAGATGCACTTTCTGATGCACTCTCGCTTGCTGATGTGCTGGCACTTGTTGATGCACTCTCGCTTGCTGATGTAGATGCGCTTGTTGAAGTACTTGTACTTGCTGACTCACTATTGCTAAGCGATGTACTTGTTGACTCACTCAAACTTGTTGATGTACTTGCGCTTGTTGAAGTACTTGTGCTTGCTGATTCGCTCTGGCTAAGTGATGTACTTGTTGAGGCACTTTCACTTGCTGAAATACTTGCGCTTGTTGAAGCACTTTCACTTGCTGATAAGCTCTGGCTAAGTGATGTACTTGTTGACTCACTCAAGCTTACTGATGTGCTATCACTAAGCGATGCACTTGTTGAAGTACTTGTGCTTACTGACTCACTATTGCTGAGTGATGTGCTTGTTGACTCACTTAAGCTTACTGATGTGCTATCACTAAGTGATGTACTTGTTGATTCACTTACTGATGCTGAATCACTTAAGCTTACTGATTCACTTGCACTTGTTGATGCACTCTCACTTGCTGAAACGCTTGCGCTTGCTGATGTGCTTGCGCTTGTTGAGGCACTCTCACTTGCTGAAACACTTGCGCTTGTTGAGGCACTAGCACTTGCTGAAACACTTGCGCTTGTTGATGCACTCTCACTAGCTGATGTAGATGCACTTTCTGATGCACTTATACTTGCTGACTCGCTATCACTAAGTGATGTGCTTGTTGACTCGCTTACTGATGCTGAATCACTTAAGCTTGTTGAAGTACTTGCCCTTGTTGAGGCACTTTCACTAGCTGATGTAGATACACTTTCTGATGCACTTGTACTTGCTGATTCACTCTGGCTAAGTGATGTGCTTGTTGACTCGCTTACTGATGCTGAATCACTCATGCTTGTCGAAGTACTTGCACTTGTTGAGGCACTTTCACTTGCTGATGTACTTGCACTTGTTGATGCACTCTCGCTTGCTGATGTGCTTGCACTTATTGATGCACTCTCACTTGCTGATGCAGATGCACTAGCACTTGCTGACATGCTCTGGCTTACATACTCTGATAAGCTTGCGCTAAGTGATGTGCTAATGCTCTCGCTCATTGAAGCACTTTCGCGTGCTGATTCACTAAGCGACTGTGATCTTGATAATGAAGCACTATCAGATGCTGCTGCGCTTTCTGATAAAGACTGACTACGAGACTCCGATGCACTTTCTGATGAAGCAGCGCTCTCCGATACTGACTCACTTCTGATTCCAGACTCGCTCTGTGAAGCCTCTGCACTCGAGCTTACAGATGCCTCCCAAGATGAAGACTCTGATGCGACCTGGCTTGCTGATTCTGAAAGCGATGTTACCTGGCTTCTCTCCTCAGCATAGTCATCTTTTCCTGTATTGAAATCATCTTCTGAATAATATACGTAACCTTTCTTTCCAAAGTTACCATCTTTAACTTCACCAAACTTGTTGGTGTAAGTATCACTACCATCATTCTGCTTAGCAACAAATCTTGGAGAAAAAGTTGTTGTTGCACTGGCAGCATTTGCTGAAGTGTAAAGGGTGATATACTGTGCCTCATTAGAAGCGCCATTCTGATCATAATATGCCTTTAATGTATAAGTACCATCACCGTTTTTATATAAGTTAGAACTCTCAAAATAATATGTTTTACCATCAATCTTGATGGATGTATAAGTACCCTTCCAGCTCCAGTAGTTAGTATTTTTCTTGGATACCAATTCAACAACATTTCCCTTTTGATCTGTCAATGTTGTGTAAGTGTTGTTGGAGATAACACCGATTGTTCCATCGGCCCTATTATTATAAATACCTCTAAATGTATTGTTCCAATCATTATCAATTGTAGAATAACTATCTCCCAATTCATAATAATATGAACCATTTCCGTCAATATATTTTGACCAGTATATATCTCTTACTTCAGTTGAATATCCGTTACCATATGTCTCTGAAGTAATAGAGAACGTACCATCATCGTTAAGGACAACCTCTGCATCTGTTTCTACACCGTTGATATAGTAAACGCACTCTGTAGATTCTGTTCCATCATATTCTGTATGTGTCTGGTATTCCCAAGTAAGAACATTACCATTACCATCTGAATATTTAACAGTCTTCTGAACAACCATGATTCCACCAACAACATATGGATTGTCATGTTGATCGGAATTTTCTGTTCCACGGAATCTTGCACCATCTCCTGCTGCAAGTGCATTACCATTATCATCAACTGTTACATAATCAAAATATGCGTACTTTGTCTCACCAGCTGCATCAATGTATGTTACCTTTACACTGTTTGTTGTGTAGCTGCTAGAGTCCCACTCGCTGTATACGATTTCGCCAACATACCCCTCCTGATAGAATGCATACTGAATAAGAAGGTTTGCAAGCTTATCGCCATATCCATAATAGTTATTTGAAGAATCTGAATGGTTGAGCCACTGGCCATTTGCCTTAGCTACCTCCTGAGCAGCTTTAAGCTCTTCCTGTGCCTGCTCAATTTCCTTAATAAGATTCTCAAGATAATCATCCTCTAATCCTGCCTCTGAGAAAGATGTAGATGCTGATTCATATGCAGCCTCTGCCTCAGACATAGCTGTAGAAAGGCTAGCCGACTCTGAAGCTAACTCCTGTGAATTAGATGTTGATGTACTTGCAATTTCATCATTTTCTGATTTTAATGAATCTGCTGATGATGCCGATGTAGATTCGATTTCAGAAGTCTCTGTTGAAAGAGATTCTTTAGATGATTCAGATGTTGATTCTATCTGAGAATCCTCTGTTGATAATGAAGTGCTAGCTGATTCAGATACAACTGCAACTTCAGAAGCAACATTAGATGCGTTTTCATCTACTGGTGTGTTTTCATTTACTGGAGCAGTCTCATCAAGATTAGCTGCAACCTGTGTATCTGTATTTGTAACGGCAGATGCTTCAAGATCAACTTCTTCTATTTGAGTTGAAGATTCAGCAACAGCCGCAACCTCTACTGTCTCCTGCTGTACTGACTGAACTGTGGTCTCAACAACCTGCTCTGCCTGAACCTGTGTTGTCTCAAGGACGATAACCCCTTCGGCATTAGCAGCAGCCTGTTCTTCGCCAAGCTCAGCAGCATACGCTAAATTAGCATCACCAAGCACTGAAGCCCCGCCAACTGTAGCGCCTGTGATTGCTACTCCCTTTAACAAATTCTCGACCTTCTTTTTTGACATCCTTGTACTCCTTCTATTTAATATACCATTACAAATTTTTGTCCAATTATCATTTAATGTTATTCTATCACGCAATTTATTTTTTTAAATAGAATTTCGTAACTATTCTTGCCAAAAAAGTTACATTTCTGCCAAATAATAATTTCTTGTCAAATTTATAACGATATATCTTCTCTTAAAACTCCGTGTACTGTAAATCTCATGCCCGATGTTGAGCATGTCGACAGGGTCACCACCCTATCTGCTGAGGTAACTTCCTCTGTATCCACCACTTCGTATGAATGACGAAGCAGCTCTGAAATGTAATCATCGAACTCTTCACAATCTGAATATGGCACCGCATAAACCCAAGATGCAGCCTCCGTATCAAAGTATGAAAAAATCTCATATCGCATTTTCGAATCAGGTGTGATTATTTGGAAATATCGATGTTCATCCAAATATCCTTCCTCTGATTTGTAATATTTCAATGTACCAAACATTGAGAGGTTTCTCATGTTGTGGCCATAGATAATGCTGTGGCTATCTTTAAAATCAGGATAATTGTATCCCTCCAGGAAAATGGAACCAGCCTTTGCACTTTCACCTTCCATTGTGGTTCGAAGATATGTCTCATCATCGCCTGAATACAAAATAGGATAACTAATATCCGTTCCTTCTACGTAAATCCACGCAACCACGTCTGGGTTAATCTGCTGCAGTGATTCAAAATCAACATCTATCATGCTGTCCCATGAATCCTCACTGGCCTGCTCATTTATTATTATATATGAAGAATTAAGCTCGCTGTATAAACTGTTTGAGCTATGATAATCCATGAATATATATAGGAAACCGCTCATGGAACCAACTATGATTACCAAACCAAGAGCCAGAAATACCTTTGGGTTAACCTTCGTATTTTGCTTTTTGTTTTCAGCCTTTTCCTTATCCTGACTTTTATCACCTGCATTTGAAAGCAACAAGCCAATGATTAACAACATCACCGCTATAACTTTTCCTGTTATTTCAGAAAGCCATGATGCAATGTAACCTAAAAAAGGAACATGGGCCACTACCCTTCCAATGACATTCACATATGCTACTGGAACAAAATCTTCATTGTTATTTGCATCGCCCTTTGTGGTGATTAGCTTCGACTGTGAATCAATAGATGTGATTCGGTGAGTCACCACACTGGCTCCAGATTCGAAGGCAATCACATCCCCCTCTGCCAGCTGGTCAAACTCCGTATTCTTCACATAGACAATGGAGCCTACTGATATTGAAGGCTCCATCGATCCTGATATTACATTATATGTTTGTATACCTAGCAACTTTGGTACCGCTACTGGTAAGCATGCTAGAATTATTAATCCAATTAAAAGGTTTCCTGTTACTTTTAATACTCTAGTATTCATTGTGCTAGTTTAGTTTTTCCCTCTCGTTTTTTTCTTTGATTGTTGCGGCAATGGTAGTCACGACAACCAACGAGCCAAAGACTATCATAACTACCACATCACGTTTGTATCGCTCAAAGGTAGCCATGTTATCTAATCCAAGCGGAACTTCCTCTTCTTCAATTTCCACTTGCTGCTTTGATTCGTCTACTACTTGCTCCTGCGTTTGTTCTTTGTTGTCAGTATCTTCGCTAGCATACACTGGCAGGGCTATGAATAAACTCAAGCATAATATTAAAATGCTCTTTTTAATCTTTCCCCTCATATTCTCTTTTGCTCCCCTGAAGAAACTAATAATACATCTAAAAACTTTACGCATGTTTCCTCATAGACAGTGTAACATATTTTCACCCCGTACTGAAATAATTGGCAAATAAAGAATTAAATTGGCAAGTATTAATTAAAAAAAAGAGGAAGCAAAACGCTTCCTCTTAAAAACTTATTTATTCATTATCGTCGTGTTTTTCAACTTTTACAAGTTCCTGCTTTCTCTTCTTGTTTGCAATGTAAAGAGTAACAAGAATTGAAGCAACTGCAATGATTGCGATGATGATTCCAATAATCATATTGCGAATCAATGTATCGCGCGTGCCACCGGCCTTAGCAACTTCTTCATCGTCGATGTCTAAGATACCACCTGGTGTATTGTCATCTTCGATTGTTTCGCCGCCATCATTTCCTGCTGCGCCTGCACCTGCATCGCCAGCACCGTCTCCATCACCTGCATCGGCACGGTTGTTTACTGTACCACCGTTGCCACCATTGTTCTGTCTAGTAACTGTTGTGTTTCCACCACCAGTTGTTGTTCCGGTAGATCCTCCGTCTATGTACTCGTATTCGTACTCATACTCTGGATCACCTTCTATTGTTGAAGAAGATTCCTCAGTCTTTTCTATTACTTCTGTTTCCTCACCAATAACACGCTTGTGATATTCGAATGTGAAAACTGTATCCTTCTTAAGACCCTTTGAAGCTGTTCTGTAGTAGTAGTCAGGAACATATCCTTTGATATGACGAGCTGGAACATAAACTACTTCGCCTTCTGCTGCATAAAGAGTTTCATCTGGCAACAGCTCATTTGCATCTTCGTCTACATAGCGAACAGTGTATGGAATAATATTTCCAACACCGTAAGCCACAACATAAGATTCATCGCCTACAACATGAAGTGTTACGTCCTTATTTGTATCCTTTACTAAATCATCACTACCAGCAACTCTAAGTCCCTTTACATAATATTTAGAAGTATTTGTTTCAGAATTATCTACATTAACTTTAATAAGTTCAGTGAAGTTAAATTCAACATCTTTACCATACTTCAACCCACTGATTATCAGATTTCTACCTGACTTTGATACTTTATAAGTCTCATTTAGTTTTGCTACCGCTGCATCATCGAAATACGCTTTTTCGTTATTTCCAAGAGAAATCTTAATTCTGTAGGTATATGTAGGTGCTTCTGTAGTGGCTTCTGTAGTAGTTTCTTCTGTAGTAGCCTCTGTTGCATTTACTACTGTAGAATCAAAAGCAAACACTGATAATAAGAAGGCAAGTGTAAAGATTACGCTAAAAGCTTTCTTTAAGATTTTCATCTTAGGCCACCTCCTTATTATTTCTAGTCATTCTAAAGTACATATAAATAAGGAATAATCCAAATAATAATGCAATACCACAGAATACAAGTGGTAGAATGCTATCTCCTGTCAAAGGATTCTCGCCAAACAATGGTGTATCCTCATCCTCGATGACAACAATCTTTGTACCATTTGGAAGCGTTCTTTCTACCTTCTTTGACACCTTCTGTTTAGCGTGATTTGTATGTGTTGTGAAAATAGTTTTTGTGTTTGTAATTGTCTTTGTTATAACAATACCATCTTTATTATCTGACTCTGGCTCTGCAGCAAACTGAATATTCAACTTACCAACTGCAGTCATATAGCTGTTAGACTGTGTATTACCATCAAGTGCAATAATTACTGTAACTTTTCCGCTATCACCTACAGCTAATGAACCAAGATCAAAGTAAGCTTCACTGTTTCCATTTACCTGAGTAAGACCAACAACATCGTCGTTATCACCACCGACAGTTTCACTATCAAAAAGTGGTGTAGTAGATTTGTCTGAAAGGATTTTGTAAGTATAAGCACCACCTGTTGCGTCACTGCCTTCCTCAAGTGTTTTTACAACATTTGCATCCATGTAGAAGTTTGCTGCTTCTGTAGATGCATTAGTGTATGTTACCTCATATGTGATTGTATCTCCTGGCATTGCTCCAGAAACTGTAGCCTTATCAGCATCATATGTAGTTCCAAAAGTGTCTGTACCATCATATGTAACAGTCCATGTAACTGGATCTAAAGTATCTGCAAGAGCTTCAGCTTTTAATCCTATAAATCCTGCTGCCACTATAGTGAGAGCAAGGACAATATTCATATATTTCTTTTTCATCATTACTCTCCCTTAGTTAGAACTATTGATTGAAGTAATATTACCATTTGAATCGATTGTTGCCTCAACACCCCAGGCACCAAGAATTGCTTCTGCGCCACTGTGTGTCTGAACTGCATCAACACGAACCTCTATCTCAAATGTCTTGCCATCGTAGCCGTATACATTCTTAACAATGGTACCGTCATCATTAACATTCGTTTTTGTAACACCATCAAGAATTTCTCTTTCAAATGAGATGCCATCTAGAAACTGTACTTTTTCACCAACCGTCACAGGTTTTCTGCAATAATACACAGTTCCTTCTGTGGTGCTCTCATTTTTATCTATGAACCAATCATCTGTTGTCTTCAGAGTGATTACTGAAGGATCTAAGCGTGTATCTTTCGAGCCATCATTCTTAATCCAGCTCTTTCGTACAAGTACTCTTACGTACTCATCATAAGCACCTGTATTTTGTATCTGAACATGTTCTTCATAATTATGATTGACCTTAAGTGGATTTGTCTCGGTAATCTGTTCAGTTAATGCCGTAAGCTCAAGCTTTCCAACCATATTTTGTTGATTTGAATCAGAACGGCTCATAGCTACACTTACATAACCACCATTTCGCTCTTCCTGCAAATCTACATTAAGCTCTTTTGTTTCAAATGAAACTTCCTCAGCAGCATCGGAATAGCTCATAGCTGCTCTTGTTGCTCCCACAGAGCTTCCAGCTACAATAATTAGTCCGAGAACAAGTATTGTTAAAGGGTTCTTAAATAATTTTTTCATTAATTATTCCCCCCTTCACTTGTACCTTCTTTTGGTTTTGAAGTATTGTCATGGAACTTAGCATTAAACACATCCTGCTTCATTATTACATCATTCCACGCTGCTACCAACTTGCCTGTCTTGTTGCCATCAGCATCTTTCTCATCAACTGCTTTTGCAGCTTCCTGAACGATAACTACATTGAATGTATCATAATCCAGTCCTTTTGGAGGCTCAATTGTGAGCTTAAGTACAGATGATACTGCATCTTTTGCTAACATCTGATTGTAATAGTAATAGCCATCATCTGCGTTGTAGCTCCAGCCATCACCACTTGTAAACTTTACCCCATACTGTGAACCGCAGATTGCCTTTACTCTAACAAACACATCATAGTCACCAGTATTTGTAACAGTGATATCTTTTACCCACTCTTTAGCATCTTCTTTTGGAGTAATCTCTAAATCTCCCAAATGAACTGTAACTTTTCCAACTGCCTGATGGGAATCTGTGAAATATGCCATTGCTGGCTTTATGCTTGTTGCACCGATTACTACAAGAGCAGCGGCAACAAGTAAATATTTTCTATATTTCATTTGCCTCTCCTCCTTAGTTTTCAGTTTCTACATTTTCTGTAGTTGTGCTATTTGGATTAATATTAGAATCCACATAACCATTCTCATTGAAGTGGTTCTCTATACTGATTGCTCCCACATCTGTCTGATCATTGTAATCGTTAGTGAACTTAACTTCTGCAGTTTCATTCTCTTTAATTTCAGTTGTCTTCTCAACATCACCTTCAATTGTGTAGCTGGCACCTGAGTATACTTCTTTAACTATTACCTTTGAGTTTGCAGGAATTTTTTCCACCTCAATATACTGCTCACCTGGCTTTTCGAAGTCCATAGAAAATACATTGCTGTATACTATTTCCTTATTATCTTCTTCACCGTAAAAAGCTTCAACTTCAAATACAAATGGTGTTGTTCCAAGAGATTCATTATAAGTCTTTAATTCTTTTGTAATCTTGAGCTTACCATAAATCTCTGTTGCCTTACACTTCAATGCAATTTCTGTGTCATACACCCAATCATCACTTGATTCTTCAACATCAACAATGTTTCCATGTTCGTCAACCTTAGTTCCCTGTGAAATAGTTGTACTGTAAGGAACCATCACAATGTACTTATCAAACGAATACTGGTATTGCTTGTTCTGAAAATCTTTAACTACATAAAGGTAAATGCCTCGGTCAACACCTTCATCATCATTTACTTTCTTTGATGTTTCTTTACTAGGGTTAATCTCTACTTTGTAATTTGGAGCACTATCCTTTACTACTTCATATGCTTTATTGGCAGCTGCCTTAATATCCTTAGCAGTAACATCAGACCTACTTAAATCTGAGAGATCCACGTCTGCTAATGAAATTCCTATCTCTCCGTTTAATTCAATGTCTGCAAGCTTGTAAAAATCAACTTCCAGTGTGCCATCATATAAAGAGATTCCATTAACAATACTACTATCATCTGGCTTATCATCCAGTGTACATGAATCAGGAACTTTCACCGTAATAGTACACTGCTCCTTCTCATTAATCTTTTCAGCCGCCTGACTTTGATAAACACCAAAACCTGACACAGCAACCACTGCTGCCATCGCAAAGGCTATTAAATTCTTTTTCTTAAAAATTAAACTTTTCACTGAGTTCTCCCTTCAGCTTATGCGGTTTTCTTTTTAAATATCCTTCTTATTATTAATATGATAATCACTGCCGCAATAAATCCGACAATGCCCATAATCAAGTAGTAATTCTTCACTGTCTCAGCAACAGCTGCTGCACCGGTAGGGACTTCGTCCTCGCCCAGGTACTCAACTCTGGTGCCTCGCACCAAAAGTCTGTGAGTGTTTACACCGTATGGTGTACAGGTGAAAAGTGTGACGTAATCTTTGCCCTCTTCCACCTTCATTGCATTCTGAAGTGAGGTAATATCCTCTGCTTCAATCATTGGATAAATCATATCCACCTGATAAGCAAGTGTCTCATCTAAAACGTGGATGTAAAACTTATCTCCAACCTCTAGCTGATCAATGTTTGTAAAAAGCTCTGCACTTGGCAAACCTCTGTGACCAACTATTACTGAATGTGTGCCTTCACCTCCAATTGGAAGTGCTGTTCCATTCATGTGTCCTAAAGCTGTCTGGATGTACTCATCAAATGTGCCATGCATGATTGATAGCTTTAGATTTATCTTTGGAATGGACAAATAGCCCATAACTCCATCGCCATTAACATTGAGCACTGAATAGTACTCTGAGTTTAAAAACTCATCTGTAGGAGTTGTTGCATCACCATCCGCATTTGCCCCGAATACATCTGTGCCAATTGCATTTTCTGTAATCTGTTCGTTAAATGCTCTGGCAGCCTCCCACTCTTTTGTGTAGTCTTCCTCGGTCATTTCTGACAGGGAATCCTCATAATCATTAATGAGTGTACTCTGAACATATACATTCCACTCATTTGAAATAGTAGGATAGGTAAGCAAGCCAAATCCTACAAGAAATAATAAAATTAGTAGAATCTTAATAACTCTTTGTTTCAATTGCCTTATCCTTCTGACTTCTCTTTCTGTCCATTATGTAAAGCATCAAGATGAACGCTCCTACAATAGCAAGTCCAACTATTACCCAAAGAAGGTAATTTGTATGTAAGCTGACTGCTCCGAAAAGTGGAGTGTCTGCATCTGCCAATAGTTCTGGTGTGTAAGGAACTCTGTGGCCTCTAACCATGAGACGCTGAGTGTTTACACCGTATGGTGTACATGTGATTAATGTACAAAGATCCTGACCATCCTCTACCTGAAGGAGTGATGTATCATCAGGCTCAACCACCTCTATCTGATCAACTTCATAAGCGTAATACTCGCCCATGATAATAATGAAGAAATCTTCTCCAATTTGAACCTTGTCCAAGTCTGTAAATAGTGTAGCACTTGGAAGACCACGATGTGCAGAAAGAACTGAATGAGTATTCTCTCCGCCTACTGGAAGTGATGAACCTTCCAAATGGCCAACACCAATCTGCAAAACCTCTTCAGATGTTGTGTGGAAAATAGGAAGCTTTACATTGATTGAAGGAATCTGAATGTATCCCATGATTCCATCACCGTTGGTGTTAAGTAAGCTCATGTAATTATCATCTACGCCATTTGCCTCTGCCTCTGCAAAGGAATCTGGCAAAATAGAAGGTAACAACTCTTCGTTGTACTCGTATGCTTTTTCAAGCTCAGCATCAACATCCAGTGAACCTTCTGAAATAGCTGTATCAACAGCCTCTGTGTAGTTGTTTACCAAAGTTGCTTGCACATGATTATTCCAAGTGTTTGCAACCAGTGGGTACACCAACAAGGACAAACCAACAATCATCAACGCTGCAGTCGCTATAGTTTTGTAATGTTTCAGTAAAAATGCTTTCATTGTGTCTAACTGTTGTCCTCTCCTTGATAGTGTACCCAGCGGCCTTTCAGCCGCCGGGCCACATCATATTTTCATTCTTAACTCAGCGAATATTAATTACTTTGTAGCCTTCTTCTTTGTTGCAAAGTAAAGAGCTGAAGCCATAGCCATGATAGCTACACCAAGTACTGTAAAGATTGTTGTACCCATACCACCAGTGAATGGAAGCTTAACAAGTGTAGGATCAACTACTGGAAGCTCTACACTATAGTCGTCCATATCTTCTGTAATCACTACTTCATCAATGTCTTCATTGATTGAATAACCTGTTGGAGCTTTTGTCTCTGTAAACTGATATGTACCCTCATCAAGACCAACTACTTTAATAAGACCTTCATCATCTGTAACAAGTGTATCTGTTGCACCCTCTGTTGTTGATGTTACTGATGTATCGTAAACATATTCGCCTCTTGCATTCTTACCTGTGAAATAAAGCTTTGTGCCATTCTTTGTTAATGTGAATTCAGCACCTGGTAAGATTGCTTTATCTAAACCAGTCTTTTCAAGTGTAATTCTTGCCTCGAAACCTTCTGTCTTTTTAGGTGTTGACTCCTCGCCATCCTTTGTAGAATATGTTGCTTCGTTCTTGAACTCATTGTACTCTGGATCTGCTACTGTTGCAGAATATTCAATTGTAACTTTCTTACCTGCATTAGCAACTACAAAATCTGTTCCATCATATACAAGATCTGTTAAGTCAAGAGCAAATCTGTTGTCTTTATTCTTATCATTAAATGCTTCTACAAATGTGTATTCCTTTGCATCCTGTCCCTCAACAGTAACCTTTGCCTTTACATCCTTTAATGAAGAAAGGTTTGTTGTGTAATCATATACAACAAATTTTGTAACATGGTTTGGAAGTGTCTTTGTGATTTTGAAATCTACAACCTGTCCATTATAAACAAGTTTATCCTTTGCTTCCTTCTCAAGGTCATCTGTTGTTGCCTTAGCTGTAGCTGTCTTATCAACTGCTTCATAGTTACCATTTCCATCTCTTGTAATAGCTACTACAACCATTGGGCTATATACTGTTGAACTACCCTCTGCTGGTGTAATGTCGATGTAGTACACACCTGCTGCAAGATCTGTAAATGTAACTGTTTTATCTGTTGCTACCTGAGCAGGCTTAACAGCTGAAGGCTTTTTATCTGTAAAGTTCTTGTTTAAAGCCTGTACCTGAGCAGCTGTCATTTCTTCTGAAACAATAGCTTCCTCAATTGTCTGAGATTCTTCTACTGGATAGCTTGAAGCCCATGTAGATTTTTCAATCTTATTCTTGTCATTTACTGTAGCTACTGTGTAGATGTTTGCTGTTGCACCAGCCTCTACCCCATTGATTGTAATTGATGCTGTTTTAACAGCCTCGTCAGCAAAAGCAGTAATGCTCATTGCCATCATCATTACTGTTGCAAGTGCAAGAGCAACGATTTTTCTGATCTTTTTCATCTTTCTTTTCTCTCCTTTTCCTTTATTTGCTTTTATTATTCTTGTTTTTATATAACAACAGCGCCCCCGCAATCATTAGTAGGATACCGCCGATTGTATAAACATATACTCCGCTTCCACCTGTTTCTGGAAGTGTGTAAAGCACTGGATCAACAGCGCTAAACGCTATCTTTGCCACTTCTGTTCCAACAACTACTGTGTAATCATCTTTTGTCTCATTAAGTAGATAGCATGTTGAATTTCTTTGGATGGCTTTTACTTCCTCATTGAAGAAGTATCCGCTGTCCGTAGCATTATCAGCTAATACACTAAATACCTTTGATATTTCATCAGTAAAGCTTCTGCCATTAGATGACGTGATTGTCATCTTGTACTCACTAGCTTTTCCTGTATTAGCAATTGTTAATGTGAATATTTCATCACTTAACGAATATCCATTTGGAGCTTTAACCTCTTTAATATAGAAGGTTCCGATTCCAAGTCCATCAATTACCATTGACTTGTATGTTTCATTATCGCCTGCTGTTGTAGCATTTCTAAATGAATCTTTAAAATCACTTGTTGTAGAAACCTTATACTGTGCTCCAAACAATCCTGTTGTAGAACCAATACTTCCAATCTTATCAACGAGAATTGCTGCATCTACTACATTTATGTCGTAGCTAGCTTTACCGTTTCTCTTTATTGCATTATCAATATTTGTATCTGCAACTGACTTTAGATAGTAGCCTGTACTTACATCATCACTATCAGGAGTGGTTACATTTCCTTTGACTACCTCTGAACATCTATCACCATATTCCTTAGCAATGTAAGAGATATGCAAGATGTATGAATAACTATCATCACCTAATACTGATGCAACGACTAGCCCTTCTTTCTCAACCGCATCAACTGCATTGTTAGCCTTATCCAGGGAAACCTCGATATCACCAACATAATCATTTTTGCTTCCATATGTATAAGGAATTCTAACTGGCTCACCATCAAGCAATGCCGATGCAGAAACCTTATCATCTACTATCCTAGCAATCTTATTGCCATCAGAAGTTGTCAATGTACTTAGCAATTCATTAACCGCTGCAACCGGTGAATATGTATCATCTTTCAGAAGTGTTGTCTCGTTACCTTCAATTGACAAATCTAAAAGCTTTACATTAACCGTTGGTTCTTTGAACTGGTAGAATGTGTCATCTACAATCACACCAGAATCCGGTGTATTAGTAGTAATAACGTTTCCGCCCATAAAATCTGATTTAGCCTGAACCCTTATGGTCTTTTCCCAATTCTTGATTTCTTCTACAGTCCACTTAATTCCAATCACATTTCCTGAAGCATCTGTGATTGCTGCTCCGCCGTAATCACTTGGATTTCCAACCAAACTAAATCTATCATCAATGTAATCAACAATTGTACCTGACTTATAAACAGTAACTGCCTTGTACTTTGTAATCTCCTCTGTAACTAGCTTAAACTGCTTATACAATTCTTCCGATGTAGATGTGTAATACAAATCTGATCTTGATGCAGCTGCTTTTAATACCTGATCAGCTGTTGAAGTCTTATTTGAATTACTATGAACATCAATTCCTAAGCTCAAGCAAGTAACACTCTTGCTATTAAGAGTATTAACACTTTGTCTCAATGAACTAATTACTCCATCCTTAGATGTTGTAGGGCATCCATCTGAAATCAGGAATGTATACTTCATACGATTAGATTCATCGTCAAACAATGATACTGCTGCGCCCAAACCTAATGATTGATCAGTTCCTGATCCAATCTTACTTGCAAGAGAATTTGAATTGCTTCTACTACCAGTAATTATATTCTTGATTTTAGCCGCACCCTCAGCATTTAATGTAGTCAAATCAGCAAGCTTTCCTGAACCAGAATTGAAGTAAACAATTCCTATTCTGTTGCTAGGATTAATCTCTGCTAATGTGTCAATAAAATCTCCTATCTGATCTTGTAAACTAGATAATCTAGTTTCTTTTCCATTAGATGGTGATGTAAAGAACTGAGTTATTTCTTTGTCACCATATTTGTAGGTGTACTGGAACTCACCGTTGAGGGCATTCCATTTAGTTTTATCAGTCCTTTTACGTAACCACTGACCGCTTTTGTAATAAATCTCATATATTTTATTATTCGTATAATCATAATAGTAATAATGTGTTCCATCTTCATTTACTGATGATACCTCTTTATTATCATGATCGTATACCTTGACGCTATTATTGCCGATTTTAAGTACTACCGACTCTGTAAGTGATGCTATATCACCCGTTCCACCATAGTTATTCATACCTTGTGCAGATGATGAATCCACATATTTCCATCCATTATCATAGAATACTTCATAAACAGTGTACGAATCTGGGGCACCTTCGAAATAATATCTCTTTCCCGAATTCTTAGTTACACTTGTATCTAATCTGGATGTTCCCCTTGTATAGGTGGTTAAATCACCAGGGAAATACATTGAATATGTAGCATCAACAACAAGCATTACATCTACAGGTGCAGGAATAGTTTCTATAGTTGGCACATATTTAATACCCTGAGCATTTGCAGTTAATGTAATATCGTAAATACGATTATCCCAATTATTAACCTTAGCCGTTTTACTGTAATCAACTACAGTCTTGCTAGACATCTGCTTGTTTACAATTGTTGTTACCGGAGTTTCTTTCTCATCTCCAACAGCAACAATCTTGAAGCTACCTGCTTCTTTTACAACAGGCTGTCCATTAACTACTTCAGATTTTCCTGCTGTAACTGTTACCTTGTAAATAACATTGGTTAATGCATAAGCAATCTGTGTTTCACCCTCACCAATAACTGGAGCTTTTGTCTCCTTCAAGTAGTAAGTACCTGCTTCTACATCTTTAAATAAAACTTTTCCATCAGTACCTGATGTTGCTTTATATAAAGCATCTCCTGTGCAATTCTCATCACTTACTGGATAAAGAGCAAACTCTGCTCCAGCAAGTGGATTATTTACTTCATCAACTTTGTTGAAGTAAACATCTACAGGTGCTGCTATATCTGTGTTTACAAAATTGAACTTAATCTTGCAATTTGATTGTCCAGCACCTCTTTCAAGATAAAAGACTGTTAATGTATGAGCCCCTTTTGACAAGGCCGCTCTACCAGCTTCTTTACTTGAATACTCAAGCACATCTGTGTATAGTGCTCTTGTCTCAACTTCTCTATTTATACTTTTATCAGAGTTATACGCATATGTAACTTTGCATTCGCCTGTAGCAAAATCAATATCGCCCTTTACAGTCTCATGAACACCGCCCATATCGAGTGCAAGCTTGCCATCAATAAATACTAATACATCATCATCACCTGCAAACTCGAACTTTGTGTGCTTGGTGTCATCATCTGTAAGTCCATCCTCGTTAATGTTGAAATTAACCTGGAAGCTCATTCCAAAATAATAATCATCTGTTCCAAATGGCCAGAATCCATTATTCTGATTGTATACTTTTGATCTTTCTAACTTATTACTTGAACTATTGTATGTATAATAGTTTCTCTGATTATTTGCATCATCTGTAGTTGTATCAAAAACATAGTATCCATCTTCCTGATAGAAAGGAATTAAAACGTCTTTGTAAACAACTGTATCATCTGTCTTTGTTTCAGTATCCCTACCAGTCGCCTCGGTAAACAATGGACTATCTGGATTAAAAATATCTGCAAAAGCATACTTATAAACTGGCAAGTTGTTTTGCATATATTTATTTACTGTTCCCTGATATGCAGTAGCCGTACCATCTGAATTGCCAATAGTGTTACATAAGTTCCATCTCTTTTTGTAGTAATTTGCAGCTTCTCCATTAACATTACCGCCGCACTCATGGAATACTAGAGCACCGTTGGTTTTATCCTGCTTCATGGTTTCATTATTTACATAATCCTTTTCATAATCGAAAAGATTACCCTTGAAGTAAGTAATATCGCTTTCAGTTGTCTTAGCTGTATAAATCACATATATCTCAATGTAATAATTGTTGTTGCCATTTGTATTAAAATTTTGCCAACTTTTTGTATTGGCATTAACAACATACCACCAATTAGCGCTATTTTCTGTAGTGTTGCTACTTATATTCCAAATATTAATAGCATTTTCATTTTCAATTGGGTTGTAATCATATGTACCACTGTATGTGTAACCAGCAATTTCAGGTACAATTTCCTCGAAATAATCTTTATCTGTACCATTAGAATTTCCAGATAAATTTCCTGTATCAGATTTTGTACTGTCCAACGTAACACATTCAAACTTAGACTCTGTATTTATAGCATTTCCGTTCTCGTCATAAGCTTTAACTGCAGCCTTTATGCTGTCTCCCCAGCAAATATATCCCAAATAATTTCCTGAACCTGTAGCCGCAACAGTGTATACACTAAAAGATTCTGCATCAAAAACAATTTCACTACTCTCATTATTAGTATTGTTGATTGTTGAAGAAACTTCTTTGACATCATTTTGTTGTTCATCAAAGTGAACAACAGATGCATTCTGAATATTATTAACAAGCGAAATCGATACATTTATTGAATATCCATCATTAGGATTGGTCTCTACTCCATCTACAATAAAACGTAAATCGAATGAATAATAATCTAAAACTTTTTTGCCGTTTTCCCCTTCAATAACTGCTTCATCAACAGCCTTTTTTTCACTATCTGACAATTCATAAGCCTCAGCCTCGAACTTAATATCATTTGAATCAAAAGCACATTCTGGTACATCTGCTGTGATTTCAAAACCATCTACAGTTGCATGAAAAGTATCCGCTTTATTCTTTGACTCTTTTTTTTCTTCGTCAGTCTCTTCCTCAACCACTTCCTCAGTCTCGGCATTGTTATCTTCAGAAACAGTCTCATCTGTTGTAGTAGACTCATCTGCTACTGTTTCCTGTGAAGGTGTTTCAGTTGATTTATTATTTACTTGTTCATTGTTTTTGGAATCATCCTCAGATGCAGAACCATCTGAGCCTGTCTGGCTTGCTTCAGAAGAAGCATTACCAGACTCAGACTTTTGAGTTGCAGAGGAATCAGTTGCTGTATTGTCAGCTGACTCCCCTCCAGCTGCAGCATTATCCTCTAATGTATTTTCAGACATAATCTCCACAGACGCATTATTAATTTCTTCAGCGTACACTGATGCAGGTGAAGAAAGAAATAGCGCAAGTGCAAGACCAAAAGACAATGTTCTGTTAAGTAATCTGTTCTTTTTCATTTAACAAATACTCCCTTAAACGTTAACTGAAACGGTATATGTGTCGATAATGTATATAAACTGTGTCAATCTTGTGTTCCGAATGATATGTTATTACACCGTGTAACGATTTTAAAGTGGGTTGGCAGGAAGTGCAAAAATTTGGCAAGAAAATACCCCAAGCTAGAAAACTTGGAGTAAAAGTATCGTAAATCTGAACAAAGACGTTATTCTTTTGTATTGCGTTTTTGCTAAAACCTATTACTTAAATACTTTTATTAAAGTATTCCGACAGCATTCCTCTCACACTTTTCGCGTTAAATTGGGCATTTCTTGCCTCATGTGAAATCAACAGCCTACATCCTATATAAATGCCGGCCTCTTCATAGGCCCGTATCTTATTCATATTCTTCTCTACATAATCCATATTATCCAACATTCCCAGGTGCTCCAAATAGACCTCCTGCCTAGTCCGCATATCAAGCAAAGTAAAATCTGGACTCACCGTCTTATATTTTGAAAGCTTCAGTGGCTTCTCGTACAAATAAGGAATCCCTAGCTCATCCAATATATTCGAAATCAGCACCTCCGACTTCGACCTCATTTTTATTCCTTTGCTATTTTCATATGAAAGCGCTTCACTATAATAGTCAAATGGCTCATACTCCTGCGCCAACCATTCCGCCACATATTCCTCGTCGGACTTCTCCACTGGTGTAACCAAAGCCATTTTTGTTCTAACCATTTTGGACCCAATTTGCTCAATAGCCATCCCCTCGTACAATCTTTTCAAACTATCTAACCGTCTCACTTCTTTCTCTGCTGCTTGCAAAGCATGATTATCATATTCCTTTTGGGCCAATCTTCTGGCTAAATCTATTTCTGAATACTTTATGTATTCTCCATTTGAGTCTCCACCTTTATGTCTTTTGAAATACTGAATCTTATTTCTACACTTAGCAGTACGTAGTTCTCCTTCTGGCGCATTTTTCAATTCAATCTTCTTTGTTTCAATAATCGTATCAAGCTCCACCTTGCGAGCATTCAATAGTTTTAAAATCTGTTTGTAACTTGTCATATGTTTCCTTTCCATTTCTCATCTATCTTTTAACTATAGAACTCCCCATATACCTTCTATTTATAGTCAGCAATATAAGCCACCGACTATAAATACATATAGAAGCCAGTCCTTTTATAGTCATTTTCGCCGTCTCGGACTATATATATTTCCATCCGCCTGTCCATATAGTCATTTTGACCAATAATTGACTATATATTCCCCATCTCCTCGTAATTTATAGTCCGATAGCCCAATTTTGACTATATATAGCCCGCTACAAGGCTCCTATATAGTCACAGCCCATCTCCACCGACTATATATCCTCTATCTTTTCTCCTGATATAGTCCAACTAATAAATCTCGACTATATTTCCCCGCCACAGTCAGCATATATAGTCCAGCCAGTAAATCTCGACTATATTTCCCCGCCCTAGTCAGCATATATAGTCCAACCTTCCTCTTTTACCAGACCAGACAATCCCCAGCCCCAATCCGGACACTTTAAACTAATCGCCAGCCCTAATCAAATATCTATTTTCCTACCAATTTCACCACCTTTGCTATTGCCAACGCCAATTTTCCAAAAAGGCGCACTGCAAGAAATCCACCTATTGTTTCCCCGAAAGTATAAAATGGAAATAATGCCCTGTTTGCACCCCAGGACATGAACCTGTGAACCAGGTTCAAAAGAATCGTGTTTCGATACGAAAGATATTAGCATGCTCCCCCACTAAAGTCTATGTGAAAAAGCAACAAAAAAGCTCACCACAACAGGTGAGCCTAATGTCTAGTTGAATCCTAGGGTTAAACTGTTGCCAGTGTAAGCAACAGTTTAATTCTGCTTCGCAGAACACACATTTCGCTTTGCGAAATATGTGCCATTTACGGATTCAATTAATCTAATGATTAATTGAATCCTACTACCTTCTGGGCAATCTTGTATGCTGTGATAGAGATTGCGCGGCCGCCGTGGCCTGGAAGGTTTGTAGTTGCGCACATGAAGCCGTAGCGAAGCTTTCTATATAAATAGTAGTCCTGCTCTTTGATGTATTTCCAAAGATCATGACGCTTCTGCTGGTGTTCCTTTGTGCCACTCTTCATAAGAAGAACTGTAGAGATAACTGTAATCATCTCTAAGTAATTGAACATGTATTTCTTAACATGATTATCCTTAATATTCTTGTAGTCGTATGCTTCCATCATAAGCTTGTTGACTTTAATCTGCTGGTCGATACGAGAAATCATAACCTTTTCGTTGACTGACTGATCATCACGACCAATAAAGTAACGATAGAAATCAACATCCAAGTAGTACATAGTCTTTACGTATGGAAGTGGGTAGAATACATAAAGGTTATCAACATAGAATGTGTGCTTTGGAAGCTCCATTCCACAATCACGCAAAAGCTTTGTACGATAGATAACTGAATGCATCAAAATGTATTGGCCCTTTTTGAAGTGGCCTGTCTCATCCCAAGAGAAGTACTTGTTCTTAGGAAGGTTTGAGTATGACATAACCTTCTTGTGATGAGCCCCTTCTTTTTCGTATACGTAGTTTGAAATAAGCATATCAAGCTGCTTGCCATTTTCAACTGAGCTGCGTAATACCTTTAAGATTTTGTCGTATGCATCTGGGTCTACCCAGTCATCTGAGTCTACAACCTTGAAGAATAAGCCTGTGGCATTTTTAAGACCTGTGTTGACTGCCTGACCATGACCGCCGTTTTCCTGATGAACAGCCTTGATAATGGTAGGGTGTTCTGCTGCAAGTCTGTCTGCGATTTCTGCTGTGTTATCTTTTGTAGAACCATCGTCTACTATTATTATTTCTACATCTTCACCACCATGTAAAAGTGTCTCTACGCAATGCTCCATATAAGCTGCTGAGTTGTAACATGGTACTGCAAAACTTAGTAATTTCATAAATACTCTCCTAACTAATTTAACCTTTACAATTTTAACAAATCACACTCAATTCTTCAACGCCACTTCCCCTTATTTGACACATCAATTCTGGCAAAGTTTCCCAATATTTATAAATTCATCAAGCTTTAAAAGTTTTTCATACAACATTATAGTTTTCATTGTCAACACATTATTAAGGGTGTATAATAACATTGTTATCAACACAAAGAAATTTTTGCGTTTTAAAGGGACAGTAATGTATGATTAAAGATGTATATGGATATGTCAGTGATCTACCGGAGGGATGTATTACAGAAACTGACATCTATACAGATTCGGGGGCACTTCTTTGCCCAAAAATGACAGTCATCGACCAAAAGATTTTAAAGTCGTTGTCTGATTATCACGGGAAAATTCACGCTACAATTTATTATTCAGATGCGGATGAATTCGATTTAGAGGATGATTTTCCACTTCCAGATGATTCCATATGTTTTGATGAAAGCTTCAGACAGTACGCCATGGAATCATTAGCCAGACTATATGCTAATCTTGATGATATAGATAGCTTGACTAAAGGAATAATTCAGATTGGTGAAAAGGTTTGCAGCATTATAAATGACTCTAAATCCTTAAGCCTAAATCTTTCAAAGCTAAAGGTATGTGATGAGTATACTTACAGACACTCTGTAGATGTAGGCACAATGGCAGCCATATTAGCAAAGGCCTTAGGCGAACCTGATTCATTTGTAAGAGATATTACAGTTGTAGGACTTCTTCATGATATTGGAAAAGAAGAAATTCCAAATGAAATTTTAAACAAACCAGGGAAGCTTACAGCCACAGAATTTGAATTAATCAAAACTCACCCAGTAAGAGGATATCGCCTGCTTGCCAAGTCTCCTGACCTTACAGAGGAGATGCGTCAGGCAATACTTAACCATCATGAAAATATTGATGGCTCAGGATATCCAAGAAATCTTTCTGGTGACCAGATTGGAAAGATGGCTCAAATCATTTCTATTGTAGATGTGTATGATGCGCTTGTTACTGCAAGACCATATAAGAGAGCCTACACTCCTGCAGAAGCAATTGAAATAATGTTTACAATGAGTAACAAATTTAATCTGAAATACTTCAGAGCATTCCTTACTATAGTAAACATCTATCCAAATGGTTCTACTATCAAGCTTAGCAACGGTGAGGAAGGTGTGGTTGTTCGTCAGAATAAGGCATATCCACTTCGACCAGTTATTAAGATTACAAGCATTCAAACGGTTGTTGATTTATCAAATGACCGCAATTATCTTAGCACTGTAATTGTTAAATAAAACCTTATAAAAAAACTAAGGGCAGCTCTTTCGAGCTGCCCTACTTTTTTCTTTATTACTCTTCTGTTGTGTTTTCTACAACTTCTTCTACTACTACCTCTTTCTTCTTTGCAAGGTATTTCTTTACTGCAAAGTACTCAAGACAAGCAATGAGAAGAACAAGTACTGCATCGATAGCGAAGAGAATCTTCTCCCATGTAGGAAGGCCTGCGCTGATTTCTGAATCATATGCACGGCTGTTTACTACAGTGTAAAGAATGTTGTGAGAAGCTGTTCTCATAGCAATTACTGATGTAGCAGATTCCTGATCTGTAACTGTAGACTGTGGTGTAGAGTATGTTGCAAGCATAAGGTCGCAACCATTTCTAATCATACGGTCAGAATCCTGATATCCGTAGCCACCGAAGTAATCTGTCTCTGCAAGACCTCTGAATCCCCACTCGCCACGAAGTACTGTGTTAAGAAGCTCTGAGCAAGCCTCAGCTGGTACTGTACCGATGTTGTTGAATGCAACCATTGTTGCACCTGGGTTTGAGTTCTTGAATACAATTTCAAATGACTTTAAGTAAATCTCACGCAATGACTGCTCATTGAGCCATGTGCAAAGGAAGTTTGTTCTGTTTGTTTCCTGGTCATTTGTTGCAAAGTGCTTAACGTATGAGTATACGCCCCACTCTCTTGCACCATTTACAGCGTTTGCACACATCCAACCTGCAAGTACGCCATCCTCTGAGTAGTACTCGAAGTTACGTCCTGCAAATGCTGAACGGTGTGTGTTTGTAGCTGGAGCATACCAACCAGAAACATCCATGTCGTTTGCCATACGGCCGATTGACTCACCAAATGCAAGTGCAATGTCCTTATTCCATGTGCAAGCAATCATAACTGCTGCTGGGAATCCGATAGAACCCTGGCCTGTGAAGTTGTTGTTGATTGAAGCAGGACCATCACAATCGTATGTCATAACCTTGCCGATTGAATCAACTGCTGATGTCTCGTATCCACCGAGCTCGATAAGTGTGTTCATATCTGAAACTGTAAGCTCATCGAGAAGTGTATCCCACATTGGATCATCGTAATCAAGACCACGAAGATCTGCAAGCTTAACACCATTGTCAGCGCCTGTTGTAGGCATTACATCTGAATCATTATTGTAATCAGTAGGATCATAGTTTGTCTCGTTGAAGTAAGTAGCCTTTGCTTCATCAGACATTTCATAGCTTGTTGGAGCAGCTGTTGCTTCGTCATAGTTAGCGAAACCATCTGCACGTGAAAGGTATGTTACATCACCTTCTGCGAAGCCAAACTGGTTTGTAGCTGCAACCTGATCTGACTCACGCTTGTTTGACTCATCATAAACGATTGTAGAGCCAACTGTTACTGTATCTGTAGCAATCTTGTTGTGTGAATCTGAGTTGATAGAAATCTCATAATCACCAGCCTCAAGTACATAGCAGCCCTCGCCGTATGTATCGTATGAAGCCATATCCTCAAGTGCAAATGAGATGTTGATTGTCTCTGATGCACCTGGCTCAAGTGTAGAAGTCTTTGCAAACTGGATTAAGTTTGCTGCTGCCTTCTCAATGCCGCCGTTTGTGTATGGTGGGTTGTAGTAAACTTCTACAACATCCTTACCAGCAACATCACCTGTGTTTGTAACTGTTACGTCAAATGATACTGTTGTACCATCATTTGTAATAGGTCCCATCTCCTGAGAGAATGTTGTGTAAGATAATCCATAACCGAATGGATAAAGTACTGTAGAGTCATAATCGAACTCCATGTTGCCAGCTTCTGCCTCAGCGTAAGCTGTCTCATAATATTTGTAACCAACGTAAATACCTTCAACATAGTTTACAAATGTAGGATAAGCCATGCCGCCCTCAGCGAACATATTCTCGAATCCATACTCATCCATGTTTGTGTAATCGAAATCACCAAAGTTGTTTGCTGTTGGTGTTGCGAATAAGTCTGAAACAAATGTGTCAGCTGTCTTACCAGATGGGTTGATCTGACCTGCAAGAATCTCGCCAAGTCCGTCGAAACCTGTCTGACCTGTACCTGGGCAGTAAAGAACTGACTTAATCTGTGAGTAATCGTTAACGAAGCCAAGCTCCATAGCGTTTGCTGAGTTAACAACTACGATTACCTTGTCAAAGTTTGCTGTTACTTCATCAAGAAGTGCCTGCTCTCTGTTTGAAAGCTCAAGGTATGACTTAGATGCATCAAGATCATCCTTCTGATCTGAATAACGAACACCTGAAGCACCGAACATTCCCTCTGTAGAGAATGTATCTTCTCCATCATATGACTGTGGAAGATCTGCTCCCTCACCACCTGAACGTGCGATGAAGAAAATTGCTGTATCTGAGAAGTCCTTAGCATCTGAAATAAGGCTACCATACTCAGAAACTGTTGGCTCAGGAATTGTCCAATCCTGTCCCATCATACCTACTGTAGGTCTTTCTGTTCTCCATCCTGTATAGAAATCTACAAGGTCCTGATTGTACTCGATACCTGCATCAGTAAGACCTGTAAGGAAATCAACTGTTGGATATGCATCTGAAAGTGCACCTGATCCTGTACCACCATAAATTGGGTTTGTTGAAGACCAACCAAATACGTTGACCTTTGTTCCCTCTGCAAGAGGAAGTGCTGCATCATCATTCTTTAAAAGAACAATACCCTCTTCAGCAATTTCTGTTGCGAGAGCCTTTGCCTCTTCGATGGCTTCATCTGAGATTGTGCCACCTCCCATTGCCATGTTTACCATAGAGTAAACTGGTCCAAGTAGAATTGTATTAACTACTACAACTACTACTAATAAGAAAGCTAACCAAGCTTCTTTTCTGATAAAGCCTTTAAGAGGCTTCTTAGCCTTCATCGCGCAAATTGTAACGATGATTGCTGCAACGAGCGCCACGCCTAAAACGATAAGCTGTGGGATCATTGTTTGTACTACGGCGATAACGTCCGCAATGTTGATTGATAACATTTTCTTCTTCTCCTTCCTTTCAACTAACGTTAAAAGATATATCTCATTCGGCCTTTGGTGTTTCTGGGAAAATGATCTTATTTACAAAGAAGAACACCACCATAGAAACTCCGCCGTTGAGTACTGTAGTTCCAATGTTGTACAGCCAAGCTGGTACAAACATACCTGCAACTGCTACCCAGATGCAGTTAATTGAGTTAACGATGCATGTGATTACAATGAATGCTGCAATATACCATGCAATCTGCTTGCCAGGCTTATCGTGATTACGGAAAACGAAAAGCTTCTGGATTGGGAAATTGATGCACTCACCAATTACCATTGCAATCATGTAAGCTGTAAAGTAAGCAAGTCCTCCGTGTGCCTGGTCGTAACCAAGGATATTCCAATCAAAAGTCTCACCTGCAATTGTAAGTGGAATTCCTGGCCATCCAAATGATCTGTCGCCTAAGAATGCGAAGGCTGCCGGCAAAAATGTAAGTAATAAATACTTAAATACTGTAATTAAATTACTTACTATTACAAACAAGCCGCCTTCTCGCACCCACTTAGCTGCCTCTGGATGCTTCTCGGCGAAACTATTCCATAAATTCATTTTTATACTCTCCTATTCTTTATGCTGTAAACGTGCCTCATACTTCTTGTTAGCACTTCTATTTCGGAAGAATCCTCCAATCACACCACCAAGACCTCTGAAGAAATGTCCATTGGCGATGGTTACGATTGACTCAACCATTTCGCGGCTAACCATTCCGCCTGACATCTTGCTGATTGCTCTGAAAGGCATGTTGTAAATGAACATTGTGTTCAAATCAGGAACACCCTTTTCATAAGACTTATCAAGATTGTTCTTTAGAATCTTGTAAACCAATCTGCAAAGTCCGCTCTTAGCATCCTTCATCTGGCAAAGAGCATCGTTGATATCAAGTGGTCCAACCTTTTCCTCAGGAAGTGGCTTAGCATAAAGCTTTTCGAACTCCTCGTAATGAACGTTTCGAACCTTTCCTGTCTTGTAGCTTGGAAGTGTTTCGATGTCGTAAGGAAGCTCTGTAATTGTGCCTTCCTTTGTGATTATTCCTGTAAGTACGATGTCAGCAACGTTCTTTCCAACGTAAATCTGATACTCACCGCCTTCGATTTCCCACTTGTTTGAAACAGTTGAGAAATAGCGGAATGTCTTGTCATCAAATGGAATCTCTACTTCCACTGATTCGCCAGCCTTAATCCATACCTTCTTGAAGCCCTTAAGCTCTTTCTTAGGACGGATAAGTCCTGACTGGCTCTTACCAACATAGAGCTGAGCAATTTCAGCACCGTCGCGCTTTCCTGTATTTGTGATAGTGAACTTAACACCATCCTCTGTAACAGAAAGTGCTGAATACTCAAATGTTGTATAGCTAAGTCCATATCCAAATGGGAATTGAACTGCCACATCTGCTGTATCGTAATAACGATATCCAATGAAAGGACCTTCGCGATACTGAAGATTTCTCTTTTCCTGACCTGCATAATTAACAATTGAGCAGTCCGCATATGCGAATGGATAAGACTCTGAAAGCTTACCAGTAGGAATTTCCTTTCCTGTGATGATATCAAGAAGAGCTGACGCTCCAGCCTGACCTGTTAAGTATCCATGAAGCAATCCCTGGAGATTTGAAAGCCATGGCATCTTAACTGATGAACCAGCACTCATAACACCAACGATGTGCTTGTTGTAAACTGTAAGTTCCTCAAGCTCTTTAATCTGATATTCAGGAACGTCGATAGACATTCTATCTGCGCCCTCGCTCTCTGCGATTTCATCAAGACCAAAGAAGAATAAAACAACATCTGCTGCTTCAGGATCATCAATAACCTGTAAATCGTAATTTGCAATCTGTTCTCTGATGGTCTCAACCTTTGTTGAGTTAACCTGTGAGCTTCCTGAGCCCTGATAACGTGGCTTATCCACGAATGGTCCTCTAAGGCATACCTTTGTGCCTGCTGCAAGAGGAAGGATGTCCTCGTCGTTCTTAAGAAGAACTGCTGAGTTAACAGCTGCCTTTTTAGCGATAGCGTGATGAGCCTCTTTGTCAAAGCCCTTTGTGTGGTCGTTTTCTTTGAAGTAGATTGCTGCTTCGATAATAGGAAGAATTGCTCTATCGATTTCTTCCTCTGTGATACGACCTTCACCCTCTGTAGCTGCCTTGATAAGCTCTCTAGCCGAATCAAGTCCTGGGTTTGGCATTTCCACATTTGACTGACACTTAACACCAGCAACGTGGTCATTACTTGCACCCCAGTCAGTAACTACGATTCCATCAAATCCCCATTCATTTCTGAGGATATCCACAAGCAAATGCTCGTTTTCATTTGCATACTTGCCATTAACTTCGTTGTAAGCAGACATGATTGTCTTTGCTCCACCCTCTTTAATAGCAATTTCAAATGCTGTAAGGTAAATCTCTCGAAGTGTACGCTCATCAACAACTGCATTCATTGCCATTCGGCGATACTCGCGAGAGTTAACTGCGAAATGCTTTGGACAAGAATAAACATGCTTGCTCTGTATACCCCTTACATAAGAAGCTGCCATCTTGCCGGCGAGGATTGGATCCTCACTAAAGTATTCAAAATTTCGTCCGCAAAGTGGAGAACGTTTCATATTTAAGCCTGGACCAAGAAGTACATCAACGTTCTGTGCAACTGCTTCCTCACCAAGTGCTGCTCCAATTTCTTCACCAAGACTTTCATCCCAGCTGTTTGCTACTGTAGCTGCTGTTGGAAAACATGTAGCTGGAAGAGATGCATTAAGCCCCAAATGATCTCCTGCCCCCTCCTGACGACGTAAGCCGTGAGGACCATCTGAAAAAGAAATCGACTGAATTCCAAGTCTTGGAATATCACGTGATTCCCACTCATTTTTTCCGCTCAAAAGAGCTGCCTTCTCCATAAGTGTAAGCTGTGAAATAATTTCCTTAGCGTCCATACTAATCCTCCGTTTTCTTGATAATAATCTACCACGAAATAAAAAAGACAAGCCATCCCGAAGGACAACTTGTCATTTATCCGTGATAACTTGCATTATTTGCTTGCAGCTAACAGCACTTTCAGCTTAAACCAGCCATCTTCATAGCTGCAATTCATTGCGCCGCCGTACTTTTCAGCAACCTGAGTAATGGACTTAAGCCCATAGCCATGCTTTACGTTATCTCCTTTTGTAGTTTTAGGTAGGTTGTTCTTACCAAAGAAGCTACGCTTTTGATTGTTGCGAAGCTTTACATTTTCACTGTCAGAGTAATTATCACACTCTACGATGATAAATTGGTTTCTTTTGCGAACTGAAAGCGTGATAAGAGGCTTTTCCTTGTCAGCAACCTGCTGCGATGCCTCGATGGCATTGTCCAATATATTACCAAATAAAGAACATATATCCTTTACGTGGATATCTGACAGCAAATCGCCATCAACCATTGCATTTAAAGTGATGTTCTTCTTTTGGCACTGAAGGCTCTTTGTAGTAAGCACCACATCAAGAACCTTGTTTCCAGTGTTCATAAAGGATTCCTGGATTGCAATTGCCTGCTCCATATCTGCAAGCACTTCTGAGCGACGATCCGGGTCATCCTCATTTTTAAGAGCCATGACATAGTGCTTCATGTCATGCATCTCCTTGCGCAATGCTTCTGAATTATCTATTGCAAGCTTGTACTGCTCGTACTGCTTTTGAAAAAGCTGATTAATCTCAGTACTTTCCTTTCGAAGAGCCAGCTCGTTTCTGCGGCCCATCTCCGTCATCAGCATCAACATTCCTCCGAAATCTACCAACGTACGAACATAGAGCATGTTCTCGGTGGCAGAGAATGGCGTTCTGCTATTTACAAAACTGATGTTAGACATGATGAAAGCGCCAATACCTGTAGCGATAACACTAATCATCTCTTTATTACTGATGTTAAGGTTTCTATTAGATGGAACATTGCCTCGCTCGAATCTGTAATAAACAATATAAGTTACAGTGTACACCAGGAGCATATTGAAAACAGATTCGCCCATACCTTCCTGCTCAGTAATTTTTACGCTCCACACATAAAGCTGCTTATAAAGGCTGGCAGCAAACTCTGCCAGTACAAATGCATGAGTTGTAAGAACCGCACAATCCCTAGGCTTTATATCCAAAACAATATAAAGTGAAAAGTACATAAGTCCTACTGCACCGATCATAGTAGGAATCCAAAAACCCAGTGGCAACAAACCCGCTATAAATTGAAATGCGACCAAGATAATAAATATAGCAATACAGTAAATAGCAAATTCCTTATCATGTCTCTTTTTCTTGTAGATATTAAAGTAAACAAAAACCGCTAGCCATTCAGCAATAGCGGTAAAAAGTCTTGGGGTGTCCTGTATATTAACAGGATTTAAAAATGCGCTAAAATCCATTATAAAATGTCCTCCGTCAACGCAGCCATAAACTCTTTCTTTCTGGCGCGACTTATTGGAAGCATTACATCATTTGTTAATAAAACTTCCTCTTTTTGTACAGCTTCAACCTCTGATAGATTTATCAAATATGCATTATGGCACTTGCTGAAGCCATGGTCCATAAGCATCTCATCAAAACGCTTGAGAGGCCCTGCTGTAACGTAATCAGCATCCTTGCAATGTATAACCACATTGTTGCGCTGACTTTCAATATAGATAATATTGTTGCAATCCAGCTTCAGCTGCTTGTCATCAACAGCAACCTTTATATAAACATGCTGTTGCTTAGCCTGCACTCTGACTATTGCCTTATCAAAAATCTGCTCAAACTGATGATATGGTACAGGCTTAAGAACATATCCTAGCGCATCCACTGCATAGCCCTGCACTGCATACTGAACTGTGGATGTGATAAAAATAATGATAACATCAGAATCCACCTGGCGGATTTTCTCTGCTGCTGCCATGCCATCCAAATGCTTCATCTGAATATCCAAAAGGATAATATCAAACTGTCCCTTATAATCATCCACCAAATCAATTCCATCTGGCAGATATGTAATATTAAACTGCTGATTCTTTGCCGAACTGTATTTACTTATATAATTCTTTAAAACTGAAGCCTGCTCTAGCTCGTCTTCAACTATACAAACATTAATCATGCTATTAAAATAATACAAATTTGAATTGTGCGCAAGATTAAAAAGTTTGTTGCCATAGGTGACAACGCTGCAAACAAAAAACAGCCTAGCATTAATGCTAGACTGTTTTTATATTACTTATCATTCATCTTCGCCAATTTAGCAGCCTGATCTGCTGCGATAAGCGCATCAAGAATTTCCTGAATATCTCCGTTCATGATCTTATCGAGCTTGTAAAGTGTAAGGTTGATACGGTGATCTGTTACACGTCCCTGTGGGAAGTTGTATGTACGAATCTTTTCTGCACGGTCACCAGTACCAATCTGTGAGCGACGCTCTGCAGCTTCTGCATCCTGCTGCTTCTGAAGCTCTAAATCATAAAGCTTTGCACGAAGGAGTGCGAAAGCCTTTTCCTTATTCTGAAGCTGTGACTTCTCTGTCTGGCTGTAGATAACAATACCTGTTGGGTAGTGAGTAAGACGAACAGCTGAATCTGTTGTGTTGACACACTGACCACCGTTACCTGAAGCACGCATTACGTCGATACGGATATCCTTTTCATCAATCTGGATATCAACTTCTTCTGCCTCTGGCATAACTGCTACTGAACATGTAGATGTCTGGATACGGCCCTGTGACTCTGTCTCTGGAACACGCTGTACACGATGTACACCAGACTCGTACTTAAGGATTGAGTATGCGCCAGTTCCCTTAACCATGAACTCGATGTTCTTCATTCCGCCGATACCTGTCTCGTCTGCTTCAAGAAGCTCAACCTTCCATCCACGTGACTCTACGTAATGTACGTACATACGGTAGATTTCCGCTGCGAAAAGGGCTGCTTCCTCTCCACCTGCGCCTGCACGAATTTCCACGATAACGTTCTTATCATCGTTAGGATCCTTAGGAAGAAGTAAGATTTTAAGCTCCTGCTCAAGGCGCTCAACCTCTGCCTGAGATTCCTTCATCTCTTCCTTTGCAAGCTCCTTCATTTCCTCATCTGATTCAAGCTCGAGAAGCTCTAAAGAATCCTGAATGTTCTGCTTGTGAGCTGAATACTGCTTGTAAGCCTCTACGATAGGTGCAAGCTCAGCCTGCTCCTTCATGAGTGCTCTAAATCTGGCATTATCATTAGCCACATCTGGCTCAGAAAGCAAGTTCATTACTTCCTCGTATCTTAATACTAAATCTTCTAATCTATCAAACATGCTAAAACCTCCATGTTATTAACCACTTTATTAACAGACACAATACACCTGCGTCACTATAGATGTCCTTTAACGACCCTATCGTTGCCTGCTAAATCCTTTATTACTTCAACGTCCTTGAATCCTGCCTCTTTGAATAGTGCAGAAACATCAGGCCCCTGATCATAGCCGATTTCAACTAAAAGCCAGCCACCATCGTTAAGATAATCCCCTGCCTCAGCAGTGATTTTCTTATAGAAGAAAAGGCCATCCTCTGTGCCGTCTAGTGCAAGACGAGGCTCATGATCCTTTACCTCTGGCTCCAACTCATCCACAACTGCTGAAGGGATGTATGGTGGATTTGATACGATGGCGTTGAACTTGCCGCTAACTGGCTGGAACATATCGCCTTTAACAAAATCCGCCTTACGGCCTACAAGCCTAGCGCCATTCTCGCGGGCAACAGCAAGTGCTTCCTCCGAGATATCTACACCTATTCCTGAAAGCCCTTGGCCCAGGACAACAAGAGATAGAATAACACATCCGCTGCCAGTACACAAATCCAAAATATGGCTACCACTAGGAATAACCTTAAGAGCCTCCTCTACGAGAGTCTCGGTGTCCTGACGAGGGATGAGAACATTTTCATTTACCCAAAATGTGATGCCCATGAAATCCTGCTCTCCAGTAATGTGCTGGAGTGGCTCATGACCTGCTCTCCTTAAAAGGACATCCTTATATTTATAAAGAATATTATTATCGATTTCTTCTGATTGCTTCAGAAAATACTGAGCCTTTGTAAGACCGCTAACATATGAAAGAAGATACCAAGCGTCTATCTTTGCATCAGCGATATTTTCTGATTCCAGTAATACTATTCCTTTATCTAAAGCCTGTTTAAAAGTCATACCTAAAAACACTCCCTGTTTTCTTCGATGAATCCTTTCCAATCAAACACTGCTTCTACTGAGGCAATTCCAACCTCAATCATATCGTCGTCTGGCTCCATTACTGTAAGTCTCTGTAACCATAGCCCTGGCTTTGAGAAAATGTTTACAAAGCCATTTTCATGACGTCCTGCAAGCCTTATGAACTCATAAGAAATACCAGCGATAACTGGAATAAGTAAAAGTCTTGCAATGAGCTTTACCCATGTGTTATCGAAAGAGATAAACATGAAAACAAAAACTGAAATAATGAATACAATGAAAATGAAGCTAGTACCACATCTCTTGTGAAAACGTGTGGCTGTGCGAACATTTTCAACTGTAAGAGGCTTTCCTGCCTCGATACAATTAATGCATTTGTGCTCTGCACCGTGATACATAAAGGTACGCTTGATATCATCCATATGAGAAATCATCACGATGTAACCAATAAAAATACCGATACGAATAAGTCCTTCGATGAGAGCAATCAACGCCTGCGACTCAATATATTTGTTTAAACCAAGGGATATAAAGTATGGCAACGCAAAGAAAATACCAAGAGCAAGTACAAATGACAACACCAGAGTGCCGCCCATCTCAGCCTTTTCCTTTTTCTCGAGCTTTTTAAGCTCTTCTTCAGAAAGCTTTGATTTATCAACAGCATCCTCTTCGTCCTCGAAGAAGCTAGCTGAATACATAAGTGTGCTAAGGCCAATCACAAGTGAATCAATAAATGATACCATTCCTCTGATAATTGGAATCTTGTGCCACATGTCATTTATGTCTTTTGTATTTTTAACATCTACTGCAATAGATTTGTCTGGTGTACGAACTGCCACGGCATATTTATTGCCGTTTCGCATCATAACGCCTTCCATCACAGCCTGTCCGCCTATGCCTGAATACTTCATTTTAAGCCCCCTACACGAAATAAAGGGCTGAGACGAATCTCAACCCTTAAAAGTCCAAATAAATGACTACTTTGCGTCAATACCATACTTCTTGTTGAACTTGTCAATACGTCCACGAGCCTGTGTAGCTTTCTGCTGGCCTGTGTAGAATGGATGACACTTTGAACAAATTTCTACGTGGATGCTCTCCTTTGTAGAACCTGTTACGAATGTGTTACCGCAGTTGCAAGTAACTGTAGCCTGGTAATAATCTGGATGGATACCCTGTCTCATTTAATTTCACCTCTCATAATAATTTTTTACAATTTCCAACTGTAATTTGTGAGATAAAAATCTCGAATACTGCTTAAATGCGAGGGTCTCGCATTTCATCCCGATTAACAGCTTCTCAAGTATAACATGGAATATACTAAAATACAACCCCTGTTTTACCATCTGATACTTCTTCCTGGTCTGAATCCTCCATGGTCTTCAAGCGACCAAAGAAATCTTCCAGCTTATCCATAAGTTCTTTTTTATCTATTGATTTAAGTATATAGTCCTCTGGCCCTAAGCCAACGGCTCTTATAACCATATCTCTATCACTCTTGCCAGTCAAGAACATTACTGGAATATTTCTAGAGCCTGGGTCTTCTTTTAACATTCGAAAAACTGTAGGGCCATCCATCGATGGCATTTCGCAATCCAGTAAAATCAAATCTACGTTTTGTGAATTGTCCATCAGCCAATGGATAGCTTTTGTACCAGCATCAAGCATAGTAATCTGATATCTGTCTTTCATCCACTCATGAAGCATTCGCATATACGTTGCATCGTCATCTACTATTAAAATATGACGCTGTCTGGCAGGTTTTATTTCGCCCCCTAATGCCTTTTCCAATGTTTCCAGCAAGGCATCCATATCAACAGGCCTATTAAACCACCCTACGATTGCCGATTTAGGGATAATTTCTGTAGCCTTCTCATACTCTGCTTCTTCGCCTACAAGTATAAGCAAACGCTCCTGCTCCAGGCATAGCTTTCTCATTTCGTTTAAAAAATCTTCTCCACTTGGAGTATAGATTTCGTCATCCAAATAGTAAATTATCGGTTCACTCTCCTCAATAGCTTCCTCAATCTGAAAGATACTTGGACGAACCGGCACCCCTTCAATTCCTGATTCCTGCAGCTTCTTTTGAATTCCCATTACTGAAAAGCTGGACTTTGAACTGATAATTGCTACTTTACTTTGCTTTTCATTAGAAAACCCGTAATCCATTAGTTACCCCCATTGTTAAGCATTTTTTTAGCTGATTCAACAACACCCTCATAATCAAGCTTTTGTAAAAGCTCTCGTACATGTTTCATTTCCGATTCTACATTTTCCGGCATAGCATATTCATCCAATGAATCTAAAACCATCTCTGTAGATGTGTAATCACAAACGCTGGCCATTTCTATAATTGAATATATTGCATCCTTCAATTCCCCTGGATCCAGCGTTTTCTTCGTTTCTTTTACTTCTTTATATGAATTTTCCAGGCCTAGGTATTCTCTTATTAATTCCTTATGATGAGATTTTATATAATCCCAGTCGTTTTCATTTCCTGCCTTTTCTAAAGCTTCCGCTTTACTTGAAATGGACATTTCACCTATCAATCTAGCTGTGCTCTTCAGTCCATGAACCTTGATAGTGTAGTTTTTAATGTCCTCCGCTTCCAATAAACTATCTAGATTCCTTGCTGTTTCTTGAATAGTGGATATAAATATTTTTATTAAAGCTTTTCTTTCCTCATCATCCGTTGTTAAGGATTTATTATTTTTTATATCACTGATCGATTTCTTTACTATCTTTTCTGCCGGTACGTATTTTGTCAGCACCTGCTCCAAGGCTTCCGCGTCTATTGGTTTTGTCAGATAGTCATTGAATCCCTTTGATATGTAAAAATCCTTAGCACCTGCAATTGCGTTAGCAGTCAATGCTATTACCGCCGTAGATTCATCAATCATATGTCGCTTCTTTAGAAGCTCCAGCGTTTCTACGCCATCCATATCCGGCATCATATGATCCATGAAAATGATGTCGTAATGCTTCTCCTGAATTCTAGTAAGTGCTTCTGGTCCAGATTCTGCTAAATCAGGAATAAAATCATAAACCTTCATAAGGTTCTTTGCCACTACAAGATTCATTTCATAATCATCTACAACTATAATGTTGGCTGTCGGCATAGATGGATAAGTATACTTATTCCTTCGCATATAGCTGCGCTTAACACGTTTTCTATAATCTCCCAGCGGCTCATCATTAATGATTCCCTGTCTGACAACAAACGAGAAAGTGGAACCCTGTCCATACACACTTTCCACTTTCAGGTCGCTTCCCATCAGCTTAAGAATCTCTATAACAATTGGTATTCCAAGACCTGTGCCCTCTATGTTTCTATTGCGCTCCTCCTCTATTCTAGTAAATGAAGCAGATAGCTTTTCCATATCTTCTGGCTTAATACCAATTCCAGTATCCTGCACACTTACGCCAATATCAATTGCTCCATCTGATCTGGATTCTTCCCAAATATTTAAAGTGATTACACCTACTTCGGTATATTTCACTGCATTTGTAAGTAGATTATTAATTACCTGGCCCAATCTGACATCATCGCCAAACAATGTGGTTGGTAGATTGGTATCTACATTTACATCCATCCTCAGGCCCTTTGATTTAGCTCTAGTAGTTACAGCCGTAACAAACCCATTTATCATGGTGGCTAAGTCGTACTCAACCTGGATTATCTCCATCTTGCCCTCTTCCAGCTTTGAGTAATCCAAAACACTGTTTACCTGAGCAAGCAAAGCTTTTCCAGCCTGTTTTACATTAGTTGCATACTCTACTATTTGCTCATCCGCGCTTTCCCTGATAATCATTTCGTTCATACCGAGGATAGCATTAATAGGAGTTCTTATTTCATGTGACATGTTTGCTAAGAACTGGCTTTTTGCCCTACTTGCAGAATCTATAGCATCTAGCTGACGTTGCATAAACTCATTCATGCTATTTATTTCTTTTATAACATTCTGTGCAATTCTAAGTGCCACAATAATGGCAAAGATTAAAAAAATGGAAAAAACAACGATTAGTTTAATGAATTGATTTCTACTAAGCGTGCCGTCAGAAATGACGGCAACTGAAGCTAGTAGTGCCCCCACTACAATAAATAATACTACTGTTACAATTAAAATCATTTTAATGTAAACAGATTTCATACCTCACCCCATAAGTATATCCATCACCGCTTCATATACCTGATCACTACGAACCTTCCAATTGTTACATAGTGTTTCTGCCTGCTCCTTAGAGCCTACATGAAAGCTTAAATCCATGGTCGGAACATCGTTTTCCGTAATACGAAGCTGTACAACATAGCCACCCCTATCGGCTTTGAAGTACGTTGCCTTGTAGGAATTCTCTTCCTTCATGGAAATGGAATTGACCTTTAGATATTTGTTAATATCCTTTGAAAGAGCTGGAGAAATCTTTTCTTTGAATAGCTCCAAGGTCTTCACACCATCATCTGTAATTGAATAGGTCGTATTATTATGATTAGTTTTCGAAAAAATCAGCCCTGCTTCCTCATCGTCGCTGATGGCTTGCTGGGCTGTGAAATAATCAGTCAAATCACCCTCCAGAAAGAAGTCTGTGATTTGACTGTTGCTAAGCGGGAAACCACTACGATGTAATAATTCTAGTATTGTAATCTTGTATATTAAATTTGGTTCTGCCATGATTTTCCTCACTAACTACTTATAACTTATTTGATTTAAACCAATGCTTTAATTGCATTTGCTACTGCTACTGCAACACGTGGATCAAAAGCTTCTGGCAAAATGAAATCATCGCAAAGATTCTCTTCGTCAACAAGACCGGCAATAGTTTCTGCTGCTGCCAATTTCATTTCTTCTGTGATAGCTGTAGCTCTCGCTTCAAGGGCGCCCCTAAAAATACCAGGGAATGCAACTACATTGTTAACCTGATTAGGAAAATCAGAACGTCCTGTACCAATTACCCTAGCCCCTGCTTCCTTTGCTTCGTCAGGCATAATCTCTGGTGTAGGGTTGGCCATCGCAAAAAGAATTGAATCCTTTGCCATAGAGGCAACCATTTCCTTTGATACGATACCCGGAGCCGAAACACCAACAAAAATGTCCGCACCAACTAAGGCATCCTTAAGTGTACCAGTCTTATGTGAAAGGTTCGTGACGTTGGTCATTTCTTTTTGCATCCAATTAAGATTTGGATAGTCCGGACCAATGATTCCTTCCCTATCACACATTGTGACATCCTTAAATCCATATCTAAGAAGAAGCTTTGTAATGGCTATTCCTGCAGAACCTGCACCATTAACTACTACCTTGCAATCTTCTTTTTTCTTGTTAACTACCTTTAACGCATTGATAATGCCAGCAAGTACAACAATTGCTGTACCATGCTGATCATCATGAAATACTGGAATATCAAGCTCCTTTTTAAGACGCTCTTCGATTTCGAAGCAACGTGGAGCAGAAATATCCTCAAGATTGATTCCACCAAATGTTGGAGCAATAGCCTTTACTGCAGCAACTATTTCGTCTGGATCCTGAGTATTTAAAACGATAGGAAATGCATTAACACCACCGAACTCCTTGAACAATACGCACTTGCCTTCCATAACTGGCATTGCTGCAAGTGGTCCAATATTTCCAAGGCCAAGGACAGCAGAACCGTCAGATACAACAGCCACTGTGTTTGCTTTAAGTGTGTAGCTATACGCTGCTTCTGGGTCTTCAGCAATGATTCGGCATGGAGCTGCAACGCCTGGAGTGTAAGCAATCGACAAATCCTCTCTGCTTTTAACTGGCGCCTTTGCACATGTCTCGATTTTACCGTTCCACTGCTTGTGTAAAAATACCGCTGTTTCGTCTACTGATGCCATGATTTCCCTCCTTGAATATCAATTGAATTAGATAACTCTCTTACGAATAATCATATCGATGTATTCGTCATTGCTCTTTGTATGAGCAAACATATTAAGAATAGTTTCAACGGCGTCTTCTTTTCTGGCACCATTGATTGCTTTTCTCATAATTTCCATTGCATCAAGCTCTTTTCTTGAAAGAAGAAGATCTTCTCTACGAGTACCAGAACCTGTGATATCAATAGCTGGGAATATTCTCTTTTCTGAAAGCTTTCTATCAAGAATAAGCTCCATATTACCTGTACCCTTGAATTCCTCGAATACAACGTCGTCCATCTTGGAACCTGTATCTACAAGTGCTGTAGCAAGGATTGTAAGGGAACCGCCTTCACGCATGTTTCTGGCTGCACCAAAGAACTTCTTTGGCATGTGAAGAGCTGCAGGATCAAGACCACCTGAAAGTGTACGGCCTGATGGCTGTACAGTAAGGTTGTATGCACGTGCAAGACGAGTAATTGAATCCAAAAGAATCATTACATCCTGGCCATGCTCTACTAATCTCTTTGCTCTTTCAATAACCATTTCTGAAACACGCTTGTGGTGTTCTGGACTCTCATCGAATGTTGAATAGATAACTTCAACATTTTTGCTGTTTCTCATAGTGTCCTTCATGTCTGTAACTTCCTCAGGACGCTCGTCGATAAGCAAAATGATAAGATGCATATCTGGATGTGAGTAATTAACTGATGTAGCAACTTCTTTAAGAAGTGTTGTCTTACCTGCCTTTGGCTGGGAAACGATCATACCACGCTGACCCTTACCAATTGGGCTAACTAAATCAACGATACGCATTGCAACTGAGCTGCGCTGTCTTTCAAGACGAATACGTTCATTTGGGAAAATAGGTGTTAAATCCTCGAAATTAGGACGCTTGCTAGCTCTTGAAGGATCGTAACCGTTAATTGAATCTATAATCATAAGTGCAGCGAACTTGTCTGTAGGGTTGTTGAAACGCTTCTTACCTATGATAATATCGCCTGTCTTAAGGTTAAACTTTTTGATTTGTGACTGACTAACATATACATCGTCTGTACCTGGCATGTAGTTGTCACATCTGATGAAACCAAAGCCATCTCCCATTACCTCAAGAATTCCACTTGCTGGAATAAGATTGTCCATAGGGATATCTGCTGGAACCTCTGTCTTGTCAGCCTTCTCAGATTTTTCAGCCTTCTCTGGTCTCTCCTGTCTTTCTGTTCTTTCTACCTTTTTAGGTCTTTCAGCCTTTTCTACTGGCTCTGACTTTTCTGCAGATGCAGCTTCATTCTGCTTGTCAATTTCGTCCTGTGCAAGCATAGCTTCTACCAAATCTGCTTTTTTCATTGCTGATGCGCCTTTTATTCCCCTAGCTTTTGCTAAGTCGCGCAAAATTGTTACTGATAAACTTTCATATTTTTCTCTCATCTAACTCTCCTTAATAAAATAAAAACGTCATGGAAATAAAAGTCGAATCGACTAACGAATAACTTTGATGATAGTTGCATTATATAACCAAAATCTTCGTATGTCCATAACTTTATTTTAGGCCAAGCGCTCTAGCTTAGGCTCAAAGAACTCCTCTAATTTGTTGATTGGAACTGGTGCTGCGTATTTATAACCCTGGATATATTCGAATCCTAGACCAATAGAAAGTTCAGCCTGTTTGTTGTTTTCAACACCTTCTACTAGTACTACTAATCCATGACTCTTAAACACATCAACCATATTTTGAATCAATCTAAGCAAAATAGGGTCATCCATTGATTTATAAAGTAAGCTCTTGTCGAACTTGATTGTTCTAAATGGTAAGCTGACAATTCTTTCAAGGTTAGAGTAACCTGTTCCAAAATCATCAAGATAAAAATGCACGCCTGCGGCATTAAACTCTTCCATGTTGTGACTAATTGCTTCGATTTCGTCACTAGTCATAGACTCTGTCATTTCGAGACGAATTCTGTCGCAAGTAATACCATTGTTTTTGATAATTTCAATAAGCTCATCATGTAGGCAATAATCCATAAACTCTGAAAGTGAAACATTTACAGATACAGCTTCGAAATTGTAGTAATCTTGAATCTCGTAAATCTTTGCACACACCTTGTTAAGAATAATTCTTGTAAGTGTATGAATACATCCCACCTTTTCAGCCAATGGAATAAATATATCCGGTGAGATTAATCTGCCATGAACATCAAGACGCATCAATGCCTCAGCGTTTTGATAATTGTTGTTGGTGACATCGAAAATAGGCTGCACATAAACCACAACTCTTGAGTCCATTAAGTCATCCTTATTTCTGATGTCAACAATAACTCTTTCTATTTCCTTCTGTTCCATGCAGATATTGTAATCAGAAAGTGTTGCCTCATAAACTCTCACTTTCTTTTTAGCTGCCTTGTCAAACAAGAAATTAGAATATGCGTCAAGCGTCTGTAAATCACAGTTTTCTAAATCATTTTTAATAACAACCATTCTGTATTCAGGGCTGTTGGAATATTCCCAATTAGACATAGCCTCTTCAAGATCATTCTTTACAAGCTCTATTGTCTCTCTTGTAACGTATTCGCTATTATTTGGGAAAATAATGCCATAAGTAAACTCATTGATAGAGTAAACCCTAGCGTCTGGGTTGTGCTGTTCCAGATTTCTAATCTGTGCAGATATTCTACGATTAGCAATATACATAAGCTCGTAGTTATCTACTACCTCAAGACGAGGGAACTTTATATAGATGAAGCCAATATGCTTGCCGTTTTTATTCTTCTTTTGAAGCGACAAAAGATGAGCCTCGAAAGCCTGCTTATTCTGGCAGCCTGTCACCTCATCATATAAATTACTATGAAAAACAATATAACAAAGCATAAATGGCACAACATATGTGACACTAAGAATCACATACTGTGGCTGTATCATTTGAATTATTAATGTAAGAACTTCAAATGGTACATATATAAATATAAGGTTCATAAGAACTCTTGGGATTTCATTTCTATTCTGAAAAGTTGAAAGCACAATAAGAACAACGTCTAAAAGCGCAAACCATACGTTAACATTAAACCATTCAGTAAATTTGTAAGCTCCATCAATAACAGTTACATAACTATCAGAGATAAATACTCCTCCTACAACAACCATGTAAATTGCGATGAAGACAATAACAACAACATTTAACGTATCTAAATTTTCTCTTTGTTTTAAACTAAGTAAGTGTATATAGGAAAACAATAAAACGAGAATTCCAAGATAGGTGACATAATAAAACAGCACAGACATCCTAAACAAGAATCCTTCTAAGGCTGTATCAAAGCTCAAAAGGAAAATGGATGCCATGTGCAAAATAATATTAGCCACTGATAAGATTTGACCATAAAAAACAACGGAAAGGACAGCGGTCCTCCTTGGTTTGGTGGCCACTGTCAAATAAAGCATTACAAGTGCTATTAGTAAGTCTACTCTCTCTGCTGCAATATTAAATCCGTTGATTAACATAACAAAATTCTGCCCTTTAATTTATATTTTGCTTATTCCTGTAGAGATTCCATGATAGGTGGTATAAGCTGTTTCTTTCTTGAAACTACACCATCTAAAATGTAGCTATCTGCAGCAACAGGCATTCTAAATGCATCGGCAATTATTTTGTCAGCCTCCCCGCCAACGAATAGAAGCTCTGTTGATTCATTAAGGATATCAGTAAGCATAACGAATACTGCATTCAAATCTGATGAATTAAGTACAGAATCCATGTATTTTCTGATTTCACCCTTAATAGAATTAAGCTGCCCCTTTGATACTGAACTTACCTGGGCAACTCCAAACTTTGTGTCTCCGCTAGTGAAGATCTTGTAATCCTGATGGAAGATCTGCTCAGCTGTACGGTCCTTGAAATCGCTGCCTGCTTCAAACATAGAAGTTGCAAGCTCTGTAACATCAACACCGGCAATCTTAGCAAGCTCTCTTGCTCTTTCTTCGTCTATTGGTGTACATGTTGGTGACCTAAACATCAAAGTATCTGAAAGGATTGCTGAGCAAAGTACACCAGCAATTTCCTTTGGAATTTGTACTCCTCTTTCCTTGAACATCAGCGATACAATTGTGGCTGTAGAACCAAGTGGCTGATTTCTGAAAAGAATTGGTGAAACAGTTTCAAGTGAACCAAGTCTGTGGTGGTCGATGATTTCAAGAACTTCTGCCTGATCAATACCATCTACTGCCTGAGACTTTTCATTGTGGTCTACTAAAATAACCTTCTTCTTTTGCATATTTAAAAGAAGACGACGTGAAACCATTCCAATATAATGTCTGTTTTCATCGAGAATTGGGAAATCTCGATGACGAACTGTTTTCATAACTTCTCTAACATCATCTACATAATCGTCTAACTCAAAGCTGATAATGTCTTCCTTCTGCATGAACTGACGGATAGGCATTGACTGATGAATAAGACGAGCAACTGTAAATGTGTCGTACTCCGTAGTGATAAGCACTACCTGATGATCTATAGCTGCCTTTTCAACCTCAGGGTCTACTGATGAAGCGCCACAAACTACTAAGCAGCTACATCCTGCTTCGATACAGATAAGCTGACGAGCTGTGATATTACCAACAATAACAAGGTCGTCTCTGTTGATATCTTCTTTAAGATCCTCTCTGTTGTTTGATGCAATAACTACAGAACCTTTTACAAAATATGCGTGTGGATTTCCTGTAACAAGACGTCCACTAAGTGTACTAATGATATTTGAGAACTGTGTACGTGCTCTTGAAAGGATGCTGTTGTCGTATACATCCATGTATGAGTACGCAATATCTCCGTTTACGATTACACCTTCAAGCTTGCCTGTCTTTGCAATAACTGGAAGTGTAACAACGTCTCTCTCTAGCATGATTTCCCATGCTTTCTTAAGAGAAATATGACCATCAACGCCCTCGAGCTGTCTATACTCAATATCCATGAGCTGTGCTCCAACGTCTGATATTGTTTCTGGCTCCTGAACGCCAAAACGGTCTAAAACGTAACGAGTCTCTTTATTGAGCTCGCCCGCTTTCTTTGGTATATAATTTACTCCTGTGCCAAGTGCATTTTTAAGGTATGCATATCCTATAGCGGCACAAATACTGTCGGTATCAGGGTTCTTGTGTCCGATAATAAAAACTGAATTCGGCATAATCCCTCCATCTATTCTATCTTAAAATAATCCTATCGAGAGAATAAGTGATGCAATAGATACCCCCATTGTTAATACAAGTAGAACAATAACTACGACTGAAAGCTTCTTTAATGAGCTGTAATGCTCGATGGCTTTAATAGCCTGCTCCTCGCTATTGTCATGTTCCTTTAATAAATCCTGAATCAAACGATATAAATGAACTGATTCTGAGTGCGTTTTCTCGGAAAGCTCGTTTTGAATATTATCCAAACCATCTGATACATTTTTAAGTGTATCCTGAAGATTTCTATTGTGGGTCTCGTAGGACTCTTGATTATCACTCACCTGGCCCTTAATGTCAATCTCTAATTGATCCATGTTGTTTTTAACAACCTGCATCATACGGTCTACCTGAGTTTCTACATCAGCAACAAGGCTATCTGCCTCCTGCTGCTTTCTTGAAAGCTCTTCCTGTAGCTTAACATTAATTGCTTCTTTCTCTCTAACTAAAGCTTCTAATTCTGCAGCCTTGCGCTCTTTCTGAGCAATGAGTTGCTGTAGCTGTGTTGCCTTCTCACGGAATGCGTCAATCTGTGCTAAAAGTAAGTCTTCTCCGTTATCAACAACTGGCTGTGCAACAGGCTTTTCAGCTGCTCCCTCTACATTAATGTTTTCCATAGCACTCTCCTCCTATGTTAAAATGTAAATTTGTCTGCAAAATAAGCATCCAAATCTGCAATCGCAATTCTTTCCTGCTCCATAGAATCACGATGACGAATTGTAACCATATGGTCTTCTTCTGAATCAAAGTCATATGTGATACAGAATGGTGTTCCGATTTCGTCCATACGACGATATCTCTTACCGATTGTTCCTCTGTCGTCAAATTCGCAGTTATATTTCTTTGAAAGCTCTGCAAATACTTTTTCAGCGCCTTCGTTGAGCTTCTTTGAAAGTGGAAGCACACCAATCTTTACTGGTGCAAGAGCTGGGTGGAAGTGAAGAACTGTACGAACATCACTCTTTCCATCCTTACCAACCTCTTCCTCATCGTATGCTGCGCAAAGGAATGCAAGAACAACACGATCAGCACCAAGAGATGGCTCGATTACGTATGGTAAGTACTTTTCATTTGTCTCATCATCGAAGTATGTAAGGTCCTGACCAGATACGTTCTGATGCTGTGTAAGGTCGTAGTCTGTACGGCTAGCGATACCCCAAAGCTCACCCCAACCAAATGGGAATAAGTACTCGATATCTGTTGTACCTGTTGAGTAGAATGAAAGCTCCTCTGGATCGTGGTCACGAAGTCTCATTTCGTCTTCCTTCATGCCGAGGCTTGTAAGCCAATCACGGCAGAAGCTTCTCCAGTACTGGAACCACTCATCCTGTGTACCAGGCTTGCAGAAGAACTCAAGCTCCATCTGCTCGAACTCACGAGTACGGAATGTGAAGTTACCAGGTGTAATCTCGTTACGGAATGACTTACCAATCTGGCCAATACCAAATGGAACCTTCTTACGAGATGTACGCTGAACATTCTTGAAGTTTACGAAAATACCCTGTGCTGTCTCAGGACGAAGGTAAACTGTGTTCTTAGCATCCTCAGTAACACCCTGGAATGTCTTGAACATAAGATTGAACTCACGAATATCTGTGAAGTTGTGCTTGCCACATGTAGGACATGGAACGTTGTTGCTATCGATGAATTCCTTCATCTCTTCCTTGCTCCAACCATCAACTGATGACTTAAGCTCGATACCCTTTTCAGCAGCAAAATCCTCAATGATTTTATCAGCTCTAAATCTTTCGTGACATTCCTTACAATCCATAAGTGGATCTGAGAATGAACCAAGGTGACCAGAAGCAATCCATGTCTGTGGATTCATAAGAATCGCACAATCAACACCTACGTTGTATGGATTTTCCTGAACGAATTTCTGCCACCAAGCTTTTTTTACGTTATTCTTAAGCTCAACGCCAAGATTACCGTAATCCCATGTATTAGCAAGACCACCGTAAATCTCGGAACCTGCATATACAAAGCCTCTTGCTTTAGCAAGAGCAATAATTTTGTCCATTGTTTTTTCCATGATTATGTTCCCTTCTAATATTATTCCAAAGTATATATAACATATACTAAATCTGAAGCATCCTCATTCCCATCAGCTTGGGAAATTGTAACTGTGTCCGCTTCTACCAAATCAACATTGGCATTTGATATATATGTAATTGTGCCAGGCACAACAACAGTAACGTTTTCTTTGATAATGGCCACCTGCATGCCAGCGAATAAGCTGTCAGTGTCCACCACCTGTGCTTCCCCTACTACATTATCAGCTACAGTTGAAAAAAGCTCACCAAAATCGTAGCCAGCAGAAACTGCATCTTCGTAAGAAGCATCAAAAGTTTCATAAGAAGTGAAAGCTGTGTAGCAATCAGCATCCTTATATGTAGTTTTAATGTAGGCTTCGTCCCCTTTAACAGAAAGCTTATTAAGCTTGATTGCTTCCTCGCCATAGGTTTCGTTGAAGCTACTTATTAAATCATTTGTGTAGCTTTTAAGCTCCGATTTTGAATATGTATCTGAATCAAAATCAATCACTTCTTCAAAAACGACCTGTCCATTTTTCTGGAAAGTAATGGTAGAAGTGTCGGCTGTGTTACCTGAACCAATCAGCCCACCTAATAATTTTACAATAAGTGTAATGAGAAGTGCAAAAATACAAATGCAAACAACACCTAGAATAATGCGATTGCGCATTACCTCGCGCTGTCTTCTTTTCCTACGAGCTTCCTGAAGCTCCCTAGCAGCAACTCCCTGTCTTGTAGGACTTTTTGCACTATTACGACTCCGCATGCCAGAACCCTGGCGGGGTCTGTTATTAGTCATAGAAATTCCTCGCTCTTATATTTATGCGACCTATAGTTTAATCTATAGCCGTCTAAAATTCTAGTTAATTCTTCTTCAGTTTCCTCATTCAACACAAAAGTATACAACTTTTCAATGGTTGAGGAAACTATAAATTGCATTGTATACAGTGTTGAGCTGGAAATATTTGAACCTGCTTCTAAATTTGCACACTCTTTGCAGAGCATTCCATGTCTTTTCAACGAAAAGGCCGTTAAATTTTCCTTTTTTCCACAACATGTACAATTAAATACATTAGGATATTCACCATCTATTACCCAGGTTTTTAAATCGTAGATGTTTTTCAGAAGGCGATGGCTAAATTTGCCCGATTCTAAGGCTTTCAAGCTCTGATACAAAAGAGCCAGTCTGTTTCTTTCATCCATTCCCTCCACTGAGAGAAAATCAGCTACCTCCAAAAAATACGAGCCCAGGCACACCTTATCATAATCCAAAACCAAATCCCTGAAGTAATTGGAGATATTGGCTTTGCTGATATGGTAGGAATTTCGGCCTTCGAAAGCATCGAAAACTCCAAAACAAAATGGTGAACATGCAGCAACAAGTGGATTGTTTGGCCTTCTTGCTCCTTTGGCAAAAGCTGTAATTCGTCCTGCCTCCTTTGTAAGGATAACAAGGCGCTTATCAAATTCACCAACATCAGAGCTGGAAAGCACTAATCCTGTCAGGGTAACCAGTCCCATTTATCCTAAATCCTCTTTCTTGTAACCGAAAGTCTTTAAATCGTACTCGCTTTCTCTCCAATCCTTTTTAACCTTAACAAAGAGCTTAAGGTTTACCTTTGCTTCAAGAAGCTTTTCGATTTCGTAACGAGCATTTGTACCGATTTTTTTGATCATGGCACCGCCCTTACCAATAATGATTCCCTTGTGTGAGTTTTTCTCGCAGACAATTGTCGCTTCGATATCCCACATTGGACGCTTACCAGGGCGCTCCTTCATGGAATCAATAAGAATTCCTATTCCGTGTGGAACCTCATCATTTAAAGCATGAAGAGATTTTTCACGGATAATCTCTGCTGTAATTTCTCTGAGAGTCTGATTAGTAACAGTCTCAGGGTCATAGAAGGCAGGTCCTTCTGGTAAATATTTAAATATAGTAGAAAGAAGATCTTCGCAGCCTTCTCCATGTAAAGCAGAAACTGGAACAACCTCAACAAAATCACATAAATCCTTGAATGCTGAAATTGTCTCTCCTACTTTTACACCATCAGCCATGTCAATCTTGTTGATAACTAACATTACTGGAGCATCTACTGTGGATAAAAGCTCAGCAATTTTCTTATCTCCGGCGCCAACCTTTGTATCAGGCTCTACAAGCCAGAGAATCAAATCAACATCGTTGATTGTGCTTTTTGCTGCAGACATCATATATTCGCCAAGCTTATTCTTAGCTTCGTGCATACCTGGTGTATCCAAGAACACGATTTGACCAACTTCCTCATCTGTATAAACAGTTTGGATTCTGTTTCTTGTTGTCTGTGGCTTGTTACTTGTAATAGCAATCTTCTGCCCAATTATATGGTTCATCAAAGTGCTCTTACCAACATTTGGGCGCCCCACTATAGTAACGAAACCCGATTTAAAATTATCACTCATTCTAAATTCCTCTTAACTAATATAAATTCTCTACTACCGTAAATAACTCTGAATTCGCTTCCACCACTGATTCATTGCCTACAACACAGATGTAGCGTTGTGACATAGCAGCATCCACTGGCTCAGCCAAGGCTCTGATGTCCTCTACTGTTGCATCTAAAACTTCATCTCTGGTGCGTTGCAAATCCTCGTAGCTAACGCCTGAAATATAGCAATTCAATCCACGAAGGCCACGCTGTGAAGGTGTAAGTGGTGTATCCATGCCACTTATAGTACCTATAATGTACTTTGTCATATCTCTATCGTCAGCATCAAAGTTTCTAAGGTAGTCTCCAGTCTCTTCAAACACTTTGAGAGTCTCAGCTAGGTTTGGATCACGATATGAAACAAACACCATATCTCCCTGGCGACTTGAATTCATATTGCAACCATATGCACCACCCTGAACACGAACCTTAATCCAGAAATAGTCATAACCAAGGATTGTATTGAGAAGCTTATAGCTTCCGTTGTATTTATATCCTGATTTAACAAAATCGCCAGCCATCGCTACATACTGAATCTGAGAAGCATCCTTAAGGGCCTCCTTTACTGGATGAACCTCAAACTCATTATCTCCCTCGAAGGAAAGCTTTTCCTGAGAAAGCAATGGTCTTATATCGTTGACAAGCCTTCTTGCCTGATTCAGTACCTCTGTCTTACCAGTAGAAGATATTATCAATCTATCCTTTGCAAATATTGTTTTACACATTTTGTTAAGTTTAGATATAATTTCATCTTTTCTATTGTCGAAGTTCTCTTCAAGGTCTACCAGGAATCTGTAGAATCGAACTCCATTTGCCAAATCTGAAATATTGGCCTTCTTTGAGAAACCACATCTCGCTCTAGTAGCAGCCACCTGGTTACCTCTTGAATTGAGGATTGATTCCATGTGGGATTTCTCTGCTACGATAAGCTCCTTTAATCTCTTTTCATCCGAGAATAAGGTATTGCATATCATTTCCATTGCAAGATCTTTGGCCACATCCGCTTCTTCATAAATGAATTTTGAGCGAACCTCAAAGGTGATGCGATATTTATCATGCTCGCCAAACACTTCATGAACTGCTGTAGTGGTGGTGATGCCACCTGTATGAAGATACATTTCATTAGTGTAATCGGCATATGTATAATGCTTTGTATCCATTAATCCGATGAATCGTTCCAACAATGATACATATGGAATATCTGATAATGTAATATCGCTAATATCAAAAACCATATTGAAATAATGGATTCCATTTGTACTAACCTTGTGATGAAGAATTGTTGTTCCATCCTCATCATATACCGCCAAATCAATAGGACGTGCTTCTCTTGTCAGGTCGAATCTGGAAAGCATAGGTATCTTTGCCAAATCCTCCTTTGAACTAGGAGTCTCCTGGTATTCCTTTAGATGAGCCGTATGTTCAACAATCTGCTTAATTTCTTCCTTTGAAAGACTAGCCTTTTTAGTAGCAAGCTTTTCCTTTAATTCATTGTCATCTGCTGCTGTAAGTCCCTGCTTCGGTCTAAGAGTAACGACAGATTTATGATTGTTTGAAAGCAAATAAACATCGGCAATATAATCAAAAAGTCCGTTATTAACTCTGGTTTTAATTTTATCTAATACTTCAACAGCATGTAGATGAAGGAATGGCTGATTCTTATCGTATAACCAGCTATCAAGAAGCTGAAGTCCAATGATAAGTCCCTTTGGTGCACTACCAAAGTCAAGCTCTCTAGCTCTAAACTGTTCGCCATTTATTGCAGCAAAAAGAGTCTTTTTATCAATACCCTTTTTGATTTCCTTTTGAAGTGTAGTCTCGATAATATCTACAAAGCGATCTCTGTCCTCTTCGTTTGCCCCACGTGCTACTACTGAAAAATACATCTGACGCTGAGACGATTCAAACGAACACTCAACATCCTCTGCAATATTCGCATCAATAAGTGCTTTATATAAAGGAGCACCCGGTGCAGAAACAAGAGCATAATTTAATATATCGAAAGCTCTATACATGTTTGGATCAAGAACATCTCCTATGCAGACATTATATGAAAGATAAGCATTGTTCTTTGTCTCCTGGTCTGCCCCGATTGGATAATCTACTGTAACCTCTACAGGCTTATCAAAGGCAGGCTGCATGTTAATCTCTGAATCTACCTCTAGATAATCGTAGTGGCGAAGATATTTGGTATCTAAATACTCAAGTAAATCATCGATATCCACATCACCATAAACATAGATGTATGAATTGCTTGGATGATAATACTTGCTGTGGAAGGCAAGAAAATCCTCGTATGTAAGACTAGGAATAACCTTTGGGTCACCGCCTGATTCAATAGCGTAAGTTGTATCTGGGAAAAGAGAATTAAGAATCTGACGTGAAAGCACATCATCAGGTGATGAATATGCGCCCTTCATCTCGTTGTATACAACGCCGTTGATTGTTAAGTCGCTGTCCTCATTTTCCATTTCATAATGCCAGCCCTCCTGTTCAAATATCTCACGGTATTTGTAGATATTTGGGTGGAAAACCGCATCCATATATACATCAATAAGATTCATGTAGTCAGCGTTATTTGTGCTGGCTATAGGATAAACTGTCTTATCTGGATATGTCATTGCATTAAGGAAAGTATTAAGGCTTCCCTTTACAAGCTCAACAAATGGGTCCTTTACAGGATATTTATCTGAGCCACAAAGGACTGTGTGTTCAACGATGTGAGCTACACCTGTAGAATCCTTTGGTGGTGTTCTAAAACCTATGTAAAAAACTTTGTTTGTATCATCGTTTGAAATAAAACAAATTCTAGCTTTTGTTTTCTTATGTTCAAATATGAAGCCTAATGAATCTAATCCCTCTAGCTTTTCTTCTTTAAGTAATTCGTATGCCTTGTTCAAATTAATGCCTTTCTATTGTGTGATATGTACATCTAGCTGATTGTAGCAAATTTCGATTCCCGATTTATCAAATCTATTTTTAATTTCTTCTAATGTGCTCCATTTTGTAAGCCAGTAATTGTCTATATCCACTGGGAATCTCAAACCAATCTGTACAGCACTTTCTCCAAGCTCTGCTACAAAAACCTGAATAGGAGAAATCTCAAGCCTATGCTCAGCCTTTTCAGCAATATCCTGAAGTATTTCTTTTGCCTTTGCGATATCTGAGCCATAGCTGATGCCCACTGTTTCGTTAAACAAACGATAGCTTTGAGCTGTGCAGTTTGTAAGTGATGTAGCTGAAAGTGTTCCATTTGGAATCTGAACCAAACGGCCATCTAGCATCTTTAGAGTAGTGTAGATGATGTTGATTTTATCAACTGTACCTTCCTGCCCTGAAGCATGCTCAATAATGTAATCCCCAACTCTAAATGGATGCATAACAAGGATAAGTATGCCACCTGCAAAATTTGACAAAGCTCCCTGTAAAGCAAGACCTATTGTAACCCCAAGGCCTGCTACAGCTGCAGATATTGATGTAGTTGTAACACCAAATAAGCCGAGAATAATTGTCAGTAGAATTATGTATAGAATCCATTTAAGAACAGATTCAAGGAAGGTCTCCACACCTGGATCAACTTCCTTAAGGTTCATAGCTTTATGAAAAAGCTTGATTATACCTTTAATAATACGGGTTCCAATGAAAAAAACTATAAGTGCAAGAACTGCACTCCAAAAGAAGCTCCAAAACTTTGGTATCATGGCTTCAAGCTGCTGCTGAAGCACACCAGACTGTATGTCTTCCACTAGTTCATCCGCTGTAACTGTCTCTACTGTGTCCATAACACCCTCCATGTATTTACAATCTGTTATATTGTATCATATTTACTGACATGAAAAAAGCGGCAGGAACTCCTGCCGCCTCAAAGTAATATAACTATTAACTAGTTATATTTAGTAATATCATGCTTTTCTTTTATTGCTACTCCAATTGTTAAAAGTATTAACAACAATCCAAATATTGCAATAACCATCGCTGTTCTCTCTAGAACATCAAACATTTTTTCTGTTTCACCAGCTTTAGCAACATCTTCATCAGCAATATCAATCACATCTGCTGCTGTAGGTGTTTGAGTATCTTCGATAGCAACTTCATTATTTCCATTGGCTGCTTCATTATTCTGGTTTCCGCCTGCCGCACCGCCTGCCTGTCCTTGGCCATTTCCATTTGCTGTGCCGCCTGCTGTGCCATTGCCTGCCACTCCTCTTACTGCCGCTGGAACAAACTGATAGCTCATTTGGCCTTCACCTTCTACCACACCATATGATGTGGAAGTGGTTGTATTATAGATTGTCTGGCCACCAGATGATGCCTTAGTATATGTAAATACAAATTCGTCATTTTCCTTTAGACTTGTAGTATGAAGATTTAAAGCGTTTGGAATATATCCATCTATATATTTATATGGAACATATACTTCATCACCAATGGCTCCGTAAAAGGTATTCTGCTGAGCAAGTGCATTTCCTGCGCCGTCCAAATACTTAACTGTATATGGAACTACCGCTCCTACTCCATAAGCTACAACATAGGAATTGTCTTTTGTAACTGAGAAAGTAGATTCAGAAACAACATCGTTTGATCCACTGATTCTCATTCCCTTTACATAGTACTTATCGTTTGAATCATCAGGTATTTCCACTGCTGATTTAGGGTTGAAGGAAATCTGGTCATTGTATTTAAGACCCTTGATTATAACCGAATCCTTATTTGACGAAACAGAAACCTCATCACTTGCACTTACAATTGTCAACGAATCTGACATATCTGAAACAAAACCTGCTCCTATTTCCTCTGTACCACCACGTATTATACTTATTTGATATGTGTACTCTTCAGCTCTCACCCAAATAGGCGAAATAAGAGAACATAACATGGTCATTATTAAACTAAATCCGAATAATCTTTTTAATTTCTTCATATCACGCTACCTTCTCTCTATTATTTTTTGAGATCCAAAAGTAACTAATTACAAGTAATAATCCTATAAGTAACATCATGCTACATACAATAATAGGAATAATGGAATCTCCTGTTTGAGGGCTTCCAAGTGTATTAGTATTAGCAAGTGGAACTGCTGGCTCCTCTAATACTACTACCTGGCTTCCTCCTGGTATGGTGTACACTACTCGCTTTGTTTCAGATGTGTTTACTACTACATTCTCCGGTGATGTTTGCTTCTCAGCTCCAAACCTTACATCCAGCTGTGCAAGCTTTTGCATGTAATCATTGTCCTGCGAATTTCCATCAAGCTTGATTTCTATAACAACTGTTCCACTGGCCTGACTTGCTAATGAACCTACGCTCATAAATGCGTTTTCGCCATTTTTCAATCCGCCCTGAACCTGTTTCAAGCCAACTACTGTAGTGTTGTCGCCACCTACGGTTTCACTATCATATAGGACGTTTGTGTTGCCATTTAAGTTGTAACTAATCTTGTAAGAATAGGCACCGCCACTGATATTTGCTGAGCTTCCATCTGCATTTTTTTCTTCCAGCGATGCAATTACATCTGTACTTAAGTAAAAATCTGTAGTTGCGCTAGAGTTGTTTTTGTAATTAACCTGAAATACTACTGTATCCCCAGGCATTACACTGGTAATGGTGGATTTATCCACATTGTAGTCTGAGCTAAATCCCTGTCCATCATATTCAACATTCCATCCTGTTGTTTGTGTAGCTGCATTAGATTCAAAACTTGTTGTCATTAGCCCTGCCACTGTAACTACTAGAGCAAGGACTGTATTAAAAATTTTCTTTTTCATCTCTTGCTCCTTTCTTAATTAACAGGCTTACCACCAATTGTTAGTATGTTTCCGTCGTCTTGTCCATCACATGTTGCCTTGATTCCCCAGGCTGCATATATTGCATCTTCACTGTTGTGAGTCTGAACTGCGTCTGCCTGAATTTCGATTTGGAAGGCTTGTCCATCGTAAAGATATTCGTTTACTATGGTTCCTTCAATTTCTACGCCATTCTCTACATATGGCTTTGTTTCTACGAAGGATGTAAGCTTACTCTTTACCTGTACTGATACTAAAAACTCTGCTGCATTTCCACAACCAAGAGGTGTTGTCATGTAATAAACTGCCTGCTCTGTTGTAGTTTCATCAGGATTTAAATACCATCCATCAGCGATTCCTAACTCAATCAAATCAGGAGCAAGATTTGTGCTTTTACCATCCTTGTACCAATTCTTTCTAACTACAACTCTTACATATTCACTGTAGCCAGTTTCCTGATTAGAGTTATTAACAATTCTTACACTCTCGTTGTATATTTTTCCTACTTTGAATTTCTCATCTTTTGCCACTTCACTGAAATTCAATTCATTTTCTACTGCAACGTATCCTTCGTCTGTTTTCTCCTGAACCTCAACTGAAATTGTTGCTGTTGAGAAGTTTACTCTCTCAGCTGCTGACTGATAAACAATTGCTGCTCTTGCTGCCCCAGCAGATGCTGAAATAATGATTATCAAGCCAAGTGCTAATATTATCAGAGGGTTCTTATATAATTTTTTCATACTCATCCCTCCTATCGCATCTGCTCAATCACTTCAACAGGTTGCACTTGATCTTCGTTAGAAATTGCATTTGTCCAATCAGCGTATGCATTTCCTTCCTCGTCGTAAAGAACTTTTGTTGCTTCCTGAATGATGATTACATTGAAATCGCTTGTACTACCGTCAAAATCAATTTTCAGGTTAAGATCTTCCGTCTTTTCACCAGGTTTAAGGATTTCGCTGTAGTAATAATACCCACCATCTAAATCCGACCAATTAGTAGATGTTTGCTTTGTAATCATACAGGTGTCTGGATATAAAGCCTTAGCTCTAACAAATATGTCGTAATCACCTGTATTTGAAATCGCTATTGTTTTAATCATGTGATTCACATCATCATCCATCTCTGGAAGCTCTACATCCCCAAGGGTAATTGGAATTGTTTTGCTAACAGTAGCGGTGTCTGTAAAATATGCTATGGCCGGTTTCACTGCAAGACCACCAATTAAGGCAATGGCTGCAGCCACTAATATTAATCGATTTACTTTCATAATTAGCTACCTCCATCTCACATCTACCTAAAAGTTTCAGCTGGTTCCATATGTAACTGTTCCTTTGGATTGCCATCCTTGTCAGTCCATATAATGTTGCCATTCTCATCTACGGTGAACTGATTTTCTGCGCTAATTCCACCGGAGATTAGATTTCCGTTGTAGTCATTTTCAAAATTAGCTGTTACTGTATCTCCCGGTTTTATCACTAATCCTGAAACTATCTCATTCCCTACTGCTTCATAGCTAGCACCTGTGTATATCTCTTCTACTGTGACAACTGCTGATGCTGGTATGTCCTTTATTGTTCTTGTCTTGCTTCCAGCTTTGTCAAAATCGATTGAATACACATTGTTTAAAACTACCTCGTTATCCAGCGTTGCTGTAACTTTATAAACAAATGATGCTTTTCCCAGTGACTTATTGAATGTATCCAGAGTCTTTGTTATAGCAAGATCACCATATGCTTGCTCAGCCTCTGATTTGATTGTAAATTCTACATCGTACTGCCACTGGTCACTTCCCTGTCCTGTCATAATGTATGTACTGGTTGGTGCATAGAGGATATAGCTTGTAAATGTGTATGTATACCTTCTATCTGCTGCAGGCTGTGGTACGTATAAATAGATTCCAGCTCCGTCTGGCATGGTAACTGTTTTTTCAGATTCACCAGCACCTCTATTTATCTCAATAGTGGTGTAGTCTTCCATGTCTTTTGCAATAGGTTCGGCAACAGCCACTATATTATCTATGATGTCGTCTGGCGATGGGTTTTGATCTAAAATTCTTAAATCTATATCTTCAAACCCAGCTTCTACAGTGGCTTTGCCTGTCTCTCCAATATCAGCTATCTTATATAGTCTGATTTGAAGCTTACCGTCAAATTCCTGTGCAAATATCGATTGATCATTTTCAGCTATTTTAGCTGTAATAGTAATCGGAGTATTAGGATTAATCCTTCCAGCAGCTTTTAACCCAGTTATCTGTAGACAGCCTATGATTAATAACGCCCCAAGAATTATTCCTATTAATCCTTTTGATTTAAATACTGCCTTCTTCATTGGCGACTCCCTTCCAAGTCACTATGACTTTACCATGTTAAAAACCTGCCTTTTTTCTTCTGTTCAAGTAGAACATGAATGCTGATAAAATCATCATTGCAATTCCGGTTACTGTAGTTTTGTATACTCCGCTTCCACCTGTGTAAGGTAAAGCTGATGCTTTTTTGTTTGTGAACTGGAATCTGTAGGTAATAACCTTTCCTTCTCTTACCGGTTCAACCAGATACTCTGTTCCTTCTGGATTGCCATCAGATGTTACAATTCTTACTGTAGGAACATTCTCATCAGAGATTGTGATTATCCATTTGTCATCGCTAGTAACATATCCTGTAGGAGCCTGCATCTCCTTCAACTTGTATATCTTTCCAGTTGCTACTGTGTCATTCCATACAACCAAACCATCGATTTGATCAACCTTCTGGCTAATTCCTGTATAAGATGCAGCCACTGTTCCTTCTTCTGCCTGTTCTTCGAGTACGAATTCTGCTCCATCTAAGTAATCATCGTTCTGATTTACCTTGTAGATTTCCCAAACATTTGTGAAATGTACCTGAACTACAGGCTTAGGGAAATCAAGCGTGCCTTGCTGGTTGTTTATTACATATGTTGTATTAGCTAAACCATTTGAATAGAAGCCAGGTAATAATGATGATGTAATAGGATCGTTGTTTCCATGATCTGTTTTATCATCTCCTCTGTGTGGATATGGATTTTCATTCTCAATGTTGTCGTAGTAGTAATCGTATGCCAAATCACTTGGCTGTACGTAGAACTTAACCTGATACTCATATCCATCATCTAACAGATAACCCTGTGGGAATACCATGCTAATTGTTCTTACAACTGTTCCATCAGCATTATTTTTAACGATGTAATTTGCTGTTAGAACTGTTCCATCAGGTAATGTGTATGTGGCAGGTGAATCCTGAATTCCGTTTTTGATAACACCTGGCACACTCGCTACACTCTCATCCTGAACATCCTGTAAGTCTAAGGTTACGTTAATCTTGAATGTACTATCTGGAACGATGTCTACATATTCGCTAAGTGTATCTGTCATAACTACATTTGATGAGTAGAGCATCTCTGTACTGGTTTCTAATCCACCAGCTGCAATACCGCTGATTGTTCCAGCCAAACTATCAAAGATAGCACCAACCTTTTCAGGTGAAATATTGTAAGCTTGTGCTGCTTCCTTAGCTTTTACTTTGGCGCTCATATTCTGCAAAAGTGTAAATGCATCTATACCACCTGATGTATCACTATATGCGTTGTAGCCAAGTCCCATTCCTATTGCGTAGAAATAGTCACATTCAAGTTGACTCGCATAATTATATGTGGCACCTTCTATATCTGTTGTTAAAGTTGTACCTTTACCTATTTGCTTTCCATCTTTTATACCGTATGTAGGACATCCATCAGTTAGGAAAATCACTATTTTCTTTGCGTCCGATCTTGCTCCTGGCATTTGATCATTAGCCATCTTTAATCCAGCACAATAATTAGTTCCGCCACCTATGCTTTCTGCTGGTCCAAGATTTTCTGTTACTACAACACTGCCTGTATCAATCCAATTAGATGTCATCAATTTTGCATATTGACCAAAATCTATAACCTTCCATTTTGCATCAACATCATCTTTATCCTTTATGGTCTTTACCATAGAATCAACTGCTGCTACTACGCACTTTATACGAGTAGGATAATTAGGATCTGTTGTTGCATACCCCATTGAATTTGATTTATCAACTACAAGGACAATGTCTACTTTGATATTTTCTTCCTGTTCAAGTTCTTCTGAAGTATCAATAGTAGTAACTATTTTCTGTTCTGGTCCTTTAAACTTGATTGTAAGATCATAATTGTCGTCTTCTGCATGATATCTTATATACTTTGCAACTGTTGCAGATACAGTTTCTATTGGTTCACTAACTGTTGTGTAACAGTTCTTAAACTTAATATTTTTTGTAGACTCATCATCAACAGATGTTTCAACTACTCTTGTATCCCCTGATGCAGCTTCATATTGAACTAATAATGTATCTGCCTGATTCTTCTTTACCTCTAAAATCTTTGTTGTGAAATCCTTTAGTTTATAAGTACTATCATAGGATGTACCTGTTTCTGTGATATAGTAAGTTCCTACTTGAAGGTCTAAGAATTCAGCCTTTTGTCCAGAAAGTAATGTAAACATTCCTGATGCAGCATCTGTAGTTCTTAATTCTTCACCTACGTAATATTTTGTTGCACCTACTGGAACACCTTCTGAATTCTTAATTACAAATTCATAAGTTGTAGTAGTATCTTCTTTAGCAGCACCTGTTGCAATTTTCTGTACTGTAAGGTTTATGTTCTTTTCGTAGTAAATATTTACAGTTTCTTTTGCTGAACTACTTAGAGCAACTTTTGCAACCTCTGCACCTTTATTTAGAAGTTGTAAGTAATATGAGTTATCTTTCTTTATAAACTTAAGTCCATCAACGTCTTTTCCTATGCCATTTACCTTATAGTCAGCTCTCCTAAACTTGTATCCAGGAATATCATCAACCTTATCCGAAATCATAATTTCAGGAGTACTTACGTCCATATTAATTGATTCGTGTATTTCTTCGTATTCTGGAACTTCTTCACCATCCAACATTTCCACAAATACATTGTTAAAAGTTACTTCGATTTGTCTATTTGTGTTACCATTCCAAAGTAATGTATATACGGAAAAACTGTCATTTGTGAAGCTTGCACTCTTTACCGAAGTATCTGAAGCAGTTGCTACTGTTGCACTACCTGCCTCTGTAAGATTCTCAACCTCGTCTGTCTTATCATTAATATGTACTACATCAACCTTGAGTTCTTTTGCATTATTAACATCCTCCCTGGATACTGGAAGAACTCTCCCCTTGTACTCCATTGATATAGTTACATTATCCGATGGTTCAACTTCTTCACCTGTCTCCACATCTGTAAAACAAATGTCATATGCTAAGAATCCATACACTTCATTTTCTGAATCAGCTAACAGCTCTTCCATCTTGTCAGCTGTGTGATTATAAAGGTCTCTAGTTTCTTCATTTTCTTCTGTAATAGGCTTAACATTGAAATCTGCATTTTCAGGAATTGCACCTGAAACTGTTACCTTTACATTTTCATCCTCATAAACAAGTTTGACCTCTTCCTCTTCCTCTTCCTCCTCCTCTTCTTCTTCTTCTTCCTCTTCTTCTTCCTCTTTTAACTCCTCATCCAATTCTTCGTCTAGCTCGTCGTCAGATTCATCATCCAACCCGTCATCTAGGTTCCCATCATCCAGATTGCCATCTTCTAGGCCATCACCATCCTGATTTAAACCATCTCCTAATAGATCGTTATTAGGAGTTTGGTCACCAGTTGGATCAGCTTCACCTGGATTATCAGGTGTTCCACCATCTGTAGCTGGTGGAACCTCTGGAACTGGGTCCTCAGTTGGAGGTGTACTTGGCTCTGCCGGTGCATTTGCCTCAGGAGCAGGGCTGCTCTCTGGAACAGAAGCAACTTCCTCTGTAGGAGTATCCTCTGAAGGCGCATCTGTTATATCAGCAAATGCACTTATTGACATTGCCAAATACAGTGGTACTATAAGACCTAATGAAATGATCTTATTAAGTAAAATAGGTAGATTTCTTTTCATATGCTTCTTCCTCACTTAATATTTGCCAATCAACAATGTCTCCTACAAAACGTTACATTGCATAACTTTTTGTAAGTTCAAATTAGCATATATTTTGTGATAAGTCTGTGAATAGGCAAGAATTATCTGAATATTGGCAAGAACGTAATTAATTTACTATACAACTTGTGAGAATTTTGTGAACAAAGTAACGAAATAACTTTATAGACTTTCGTAAATATGATGGTAGAAAACGAACACTGAAACGTTTACTGGGAAAAAATAACGGGACAGCTTACGCTGTCCCGTTTACTTTTATATTCTATGTATAAACAACCCACTTCTTAGCTTTGGCTCAAACCATGTGGATTTTGGTGGCATTAAAAGTCCTGCGTCTGCCACATCAAAAAGCTCTGAGATACTGGTTGGGTACATGGCAAATGCCACCCTGCAATCTGTAGCACATCTGCGCTCCAATTCACCTAGACCTCTGATGCCTCCCACAAAATCAATTCTATCGCTAGTCTTAGGATCATCGATTCCAAGAAGCGGTTCCAGTACCAGATTCTGTAGCAATGAAACATCAAGGCCCTCTACCGGGTCGTCAGATAAAAGCTCTTCTCTAACCTGATACAAATACCATACTCCATCCAAATACAGGCTCCACTGGCCTTTTTTCTCTGGCCTGATTGCTTTTTCTGAAGTAGATAGTAAATCCACCACATTATCCAGTTCCTCGAGGAACTCTTCTGGAGCCATGCCATTCAAATCCTTAACTACTCTATTGTAATCATAGATTTTCAGCTCATCGTCTGGAAATAAAACTGACAGGAAGAAATTGAAATCTTCCTTTCCGGTATAATCCGGATTCTCCTCACGACGTTTGAATCCCACCTTTACAGCAGATGCAGCTCTGTGGTGGCCATCTGCAATATAGATAGAATCCATCTTATCGAATGTGGTGGCAATCAAAGCGCATGTCATCATATCGTCTAAAACCCAGCAGCGATGTGAGATTCCATCCTCTGCCACGAAATCATATACTGGCTTGCGACTTTTTGCCTTTGCCACAATGCTGGCAATTGTAGCGTCCGCTCTGTAAGCAAGAAATATTGGACCGGTCTGGGCACTGCAGGTATCCACATGACGAATTCTATCCTGCTCCTTCTCTGCTCTGGTATTCTCATGCTTCTTGATAACGCCATTAGCGTAGTCATCTATGGATGCACAGGCAACTATTCCTGTTTGAGAGCGCCCATCCATAGTAAGTTCGTAGACATAATAAAAAGGCATATCATCCTGAATGAATCTTCCCTTAGATATCCACTCATCAAGCATTTCAGCAGCCTTTTTATAAACCTGTTCTGAATACATGTCTACATCTGGCTCAAACTGAGTTTCCGGTCTGTCGATTGCCAAAAATGAACCAGGCTGCTCCTTTACTTTTTGATATGCCTCTTGTCTATTGTATACATCATAAGGAAGGGCTGCTATTGTAGCAGCCTCCTCTTTACTTGGTCTGATTGCCTTAAACGGTACAATAAGCGCCATTATTTTACCACCCTAACTTTTATAACACCATCAACCTTCTCTATTTCTGAAATAACCTGATCTGTAAGCTTGCTTCCAATATCAAGCAATGTGTATGCGAAATCCCCACGGCTCTTGTTTGTCATATCCTCTACATTGACATTATCCTTACTAAGGATTGTTGTAAATGAAGCGATAAGACCAGCCTTATTCTTATGAAGGATTGCTACACGGCTTTCTGCTGTACAAATTCCCATATCGCAATCTGGATAGTTTACAGAGTGAGTAATGTTACCATTCTCCATATAGTCCATTACTTCTTTAACTGCCATAACTGCACAGTTGTCCTCTGCCTCCTCTGTTGAAGCCCCAAGATGAGGAGTGCAAATAACACCCTTCTTTCCAGCAACAGTAGGATTTGCAAAATCTGTTACATAGTGGCGAACCTTACCTGATTCAATACCATTAAGCACTGCAGTCTCATCAACAAGAAGATCTCTAGCGAAGTTGAGAATAACAACCCCCTTCTTCATCATTTGTACTGCTTCTTTGTTAATCATGCCCTTTGTTGAATCAAGAAGAGGTACGTGAACTGTGATGAAATCACATTCCTTATAAATATCCTCTACGTTTGTCACATGCTTTACATTTCTAGAAAGGTTCCAAACTGCATTTACAGAGATGTATGGATCATATCCCAACACTTCCATGCCAAGGCGATTAGCGTCATTGGCTACCTTTACACCGATAGCACCAAGCCCGATAACACCAAGCTTCTTTCCTGCAATTTCAGTTCCGGCAAAAGCCTTCTTTGCCTTCTCTGCAGTCTTGCCGATGTTCTCGTCGTCCTTGTTTTCAAGAACCCAATCGATACCACCTACGATATCACGTGAAGCTAAAAGCATTCCTGCGAAAACAAGCTCCTTTACACCATTAGCATTTGCACCTGGTGTGTTGAAAACTACGATTCCTTCCTCTGAACATTTATCAAGAGGAATGTTGTTTACGCCAGCTCCTGCTCTAGCGATGCACTTGAGCTTATCCCCTAGCTCCAAATCATGCATTGCTGCTGAACGAACTAAAGCTGCGTCAGCCTCTGAAATGTTTTCAACCTTTTTGTAGTCAGTTGAGAAGTTAACTAATCCCTTATCTGAAATTGGATTTAAGCAATTATAAGTAAACATTAGGCATTCTCCTCCTCGAACTTCTTCATAAACTCAACAAGCTTCTCTACACCTTCGATTGGCATAGCGTTGTAAATAGAAGCACGCATTCCGCCAACAGTTCTGTGTCCTTTAAGGTTTACAAATCCTGCTGCTGTTGCTTCTTTTACAAACTTTGCATCAAGCTCCTCATTACCTGTAACAAAAGGTACATTCATAAGTGAACGATCTTCCTTTCTAACAGTTCCCTTGAAAAGCTTTGAAGAGTCAAGGTAATCATATAAAATCTTAGCCTTCTTTTCGTTAAGTTCCTTCATTGCTGAAAGACCACCATTCTTAAGAAGCCACTTAAACACCTTTCCACAGATGTAGATGTCGTAGCAAGGTGGTGTATTGTAAAGGCTATCGTTATCTGCCTGTGTTTTGTACTTAAGCATTGTTGGTGTGCCAGGAAGAACGTCGTCACGAATTAAATCCTCGCGGATGATAACAATTACCATACCTGCAGGTCCAACGTTTTTCTGAACACCGCCGTAGATAATAGCGTACTTGCTAACATCTACTGGCTCTGAAAGGAAGCAAGAACTTACGTCTGCTACCAAATCCTTCCCCTTAGTATTTGGAAGAGTCTTAAATTTTGTGCCATAGATTGTATTGTTTTCACAGATGTATACGTAATCCATATCATCTGTGATTGGTAAATCCGAGCAATCTGGAATGTAGCTAAATGTCTCATCTGCTGAGCTTGCAAGCTCTACTGCCTCACCGTAAATCTTAGCTTCCTGATAAGCTTTCTTAGCCCACTGACCTGTGATGATATATCCAGCCTTCTTGTTCTTCATAAGGTTCATAGGGATTGCTGCAAACTGCTGGCTTGCACCGCCCTGAAGGAAAAGAACCTTATAGTTGTCTGGGATATTCATAAGAGTGCGGATATCAGCCTCTGCCTCTTTGATGATGTCATCGAATACCTTTGAACGATGGCTCATCTCCATAACAGACATTCCACATCCTTTATAATCAAGCATTTCATCAGCGGCTTCTCTCAAAACCTCCTCTGGTAAAACAGCTGGTCCAGCACTAAAATTATAAACTCTACTCATTACACTAATCCTCCTTGAAAAACTCGTTAATAGGTGCTCCTGGTGCTACCATTGGCCATACCTTGTCATCTGAATCGATGATACAGTCAATAAGCACAGGCTTCTCGGAGACAAGGGCCTCCTTCAAGGCACTTTGGAATTCCTCCTGAGTTGTAACTCTGTAGCCTGTTGCACCCATAGCCTCAGCTAACTTAACGTAATCTACTACGTCATCAAGGACTGTTGCTGAATAACGCTTCTCATAGAAAATTGTCTGCCACTGTCTTACCATTCCAAGTACGTGGTTATTAATAACAATTTCGACGATTGGAAGCTTTTCTCTTGCAGCTGTTGCAACTTCGTTCATGTTCATGCGGAAGCAACCATCGCCGGCGATATTGATAACCTTTTTATCAGGATTACCTGTCTTCGCACCGATTGCAGCGCCAAGGCCATATCCCATTGTTCCAAGGCCACCAGATGTCAACAACTGATGAGGCTTCTTGAACTTGTAGTACTGAGCAGCCCACATCTGATGCTGACCAACCTCTGTTGCGATAATTGCATCGCCCTTTGTCTGTCTGTAAGTTTCAGCAACGATATACTGACCTGACAAGCCTTCTGCTGGAATTGTAAGAGGATACTTTTCAGATAGCTCTTTTACATGCTTCATCCAAGTAGCATGATCAGCCTGCTCAAGAACTTTATTTAATCTAGATAAAATTTCCTTTACATCTCCAACAATAGCATGATCAGTAAGAATATTTTTATTAATTTCAGCAGGATCTACATCAAACTGTAGAATCTTTGCATTGCTAGCAAATTTGTCTGGATTTCCAAGAACTCTATCAGAGAATCTGGTACCGACAGCGATAAGCAAATCGCACTCTGAAACGCTAAGGTTTGAAGCCTTGCAGCCATGCATACCAAGCATTCCTGTGTATCTTTCATCTCTGCCATCGAATGCACCCTTACCCATAAGAGTGTCGCAAACTGGTGCATCAACAAGCTCTACAAACTTCTTTAATTCCTTTGAAGCATTTGCAAGAACTGCACCACCACCAACAAAGACAACTGGCTTTTTAGACTTTTTGATAAGCTTAACTGCCTCTTTGATAGCATCCTCAGTAATGCTCTTTTTAACTCGGCCAACTGGGATTGGCTTCATTGGCATGTATTCGTATTTGTTAGTAGGAGCTGTAACATCCTTTGGCACATCAATGAGAACTGGACCTGGGCGACCGCTCTTTGCAATAGTAAATGCTCTTCGGATTGTCTCTGCCAAATCCTTGATATCCTTAACGATAAAGTTGTGCTTTGTAATAGGCATTGTAATACCAGTGATATCAATCTCCTGGAATGAATCCTTACCAAGCAAAGATACATTTACATTACATGTGATGGCAACAATAGGAACCGAATCCATATGAGCTGTAGCAATACCTGTCACAAGATTTGTTGCGCCAGGACCGCTTGTTGCAAAGCACACACCAACCTTGCCAGTAGAACGAGCGTAGCCATCTGCTGCGTGAGCTGCTCCCTGCTCGTGGCTTGTAAGCACATGATGAATCTCATCACTATGCTTATAAAGCTCATCATATAAGTTAAGAATTGCTCCACCCGGATAGCCGAAAACTGTATCAACTCCCTGTTCCTTTAAACATTCTATAATTATTTCTGAACCATTTAATAACATTCTCTAACTCCAGTCCGCCAGTTACGTCTACAAGCATTAGATTTTCTCCGCTCAACAACATGTTTCGCTTGAGAAAACTAATAGCTTGATGACTACTGGCTCATCTCTATTTAAGGATTGCTCCTCTATTCCCACTAGTTACTTGTTCAGCGTACCTTCTTAGATACCCTGTTTTTACCTTAGGCTCACGTGGCTGCCACTTAGCTTTACGAGCTGCAAGCTCCTCGTCGCTAACCTTTAAAGTCATAGTGTAATTTGGTATATCGATGGCGATAATGTCGCCCTCTTCTACAAGTGCAATTGGTCCGCCAACAGCTGCCTCTGGTGAAACATGTCCGATGGAAGCACCACGGCTGGCACCTGAGAAACGACCATCTGTAATGAGAGCAACTGATGAACCAAGTCCCATACCTGCAATTGCTGATGTAGGATTAAGCATTTCTCTCATACCAGGGCCACCCTTAGGTCCTTCGTAGCGAATGACTACAACATCTCCCTCTACGATTTTGCCACCCTTGATAGCTGCGATAGCATCTTCCTCTGAATCAAATACTCTGGCTGGTCCCTCGTGAACAAGCATCTCTGGTACAACAGCGCTTCGTTTTACAACTGAACCATCTGGTGCAAGATTTCCCTTGAGAACTGCAAGACCACCTGTCTTTGTATATGGATTGTCCACAGCTCTGATAACCTCTGGATTTCTATTTACTGCATTTGCAATATTCTCACCAACTGTCTTTCCTGTAACAGTCATGCAATCTGTATTAAGCAAGCCTATATCTGCAAGCTCTTTCATAACTGCCCATACACCGCCGGCTTCGTTAAGGTCTTCCATGTAAGTAGGACCTGCTGGTGCAAGGTGACAAAGGTTTGGAGTCTTTTCAGAAATAGGATTTGCGAATTCGATATCAAAATCAAATCCGATTTCATGAGCGATTGCTGGCAAATGAAGCATTGAGTTTGTTGAGCATCCAAGTGCCATATCGACTGTAAGGGCATTAAGGATTGCATCCTTTGTCATTATCTGACGTGCTGTAATACCCTTGTTATACATATCCATAACAGCCATACCAGCATGCTTTGCAAGACGAATTCTTTCTGAATATACTGCTGGGATAGTGCCGTTTCCTCTAAGTCCCATTCCAAGTGCCTCAGTAAGGCAGTTCATGGAATTGGCTGTGTACATACCTGAGCAGCTTCCGCATGTTGGGCAAACATTCTCAACGAAGTTTTCTACCTCTTCCTCCGTCATATTGCCAGCGGCATGTGCGCCAACTGCCTCAAACATAGAAGAAAGGGAACGCTTCTGACCTCCTACATGACCTGCAAGCATTGGACCACCCGATACAAATACAGTTGGTAAATCAAGTCGAGCTGCTGCCATAAGAAGTCCTGGAACGTTCTTATCACAGTTTGGCACCATAACAAGTGCATCAAACTGATGAGCAAGTGCCATACACTCTGTGGAATCTGCAATCAAATCTCTAGTAACAAGGGAATACTTCATTCCGATGTGTCCCATTGCAATACCATCACAAACTGCGATAGCTGGGAAAACCACTGGAACACCGCCTGCCTCGGCTACCCCAAGCTTTACGGCATCCACAATCTTGTCAATATTCATATGGCCAGGCACGATTTCATTATACGAAGATACGATACCAACCATTGGCTTTTTCATTTCTTCTGGAGTAAATCCCAGTGCATTAAACAAACTTCTTGCTGGAGCTTGTTGCATACCAGCTCTTGCATTGTCACTTCTCATATTTACAACTCCTTTACAATTAAATCACCCATCTCCACTGTACCCACGCGAGTTACGGCTGAGCCGTCACGAGGCATAATGTCGATTGTGCGGTAACCAGCCTTAAGCACTTTCTTTACGGCATTTTCGATGGCATCTGCCTCAGCATCTAAGTCAAAGCTGTAGCGAAGCATCATAGCTGCTGAAAGAATTGTGGCTATCGGATTTGCGATACCCTGGCCTGCAATATCAGGTGCACTTCCGCCGGAAGGCTCGTACAATCCGAATTTTGTATCGTTAAGGGAAGCAGATGAAAGCATTCCAATTGAACCGGTAACCATAGATGCTTCATCTGAAAGAATATCCCCAAACATGTTCTCTGTAAGAATTACATCAAACTGACCTGGGTCTTTCACAAGCTGCATTGCACAATTGTCAACAAGCATGTGCTCGTAGGAAACCTCAGGATAATCTGCTGCAACCTCTTCTACTATCTTTCTCCATAATCTGGAGCTATCAAGTACATTAGCCTTATCAACTGATGTAACTTTCTTTCTGCGCTTCATTGCTATATCAAATCCGCGCTTTGCAATTCTGCGAATTTCATTTTCTGAATAAGTAAGAGAATCTCTGGCAACAAGCTGACCATCTTCTTCCTTTGTTTCACGCTTGCCAAAGTAAAGACCACCTGTAAGCTCACGCATAATCATCATGTCAAAACCATCGCCGATAATATCGTCCCTAAGTGGGCATGCCTCTTTCAATTCATCATATAAATATGCTGGTCTAAGATTTGCAAAAAGATTAAGACTTTTACGAAGCTTTAAAAGGCCGGCCTCTGGACGTTTGTCGGCTGGTAGCTTGTACCAAGGACTGGTAGATGTGTTGCCACCTATTGAACCCATTAACACTGCATCACTTGCAAGAGCTTTTTCTACTGCCTCATCTGTAAGTGGCTCTCCAGTTGCATCAATTGAGCAGCCTCCCATGAGGATTTCAGTATAGTTAAATTTGTGTCCATATTTAGCACCGATTGCATCTAGAACCTTTACTGCCTCGGTTACTATCTCTGGACCAATTCCGTCTCCCCTAATAACGCCAATGTTACATTTCATAGCTTTCTCCTAATTACCATTCTAATTAATAGTTACATTTTAGTACACTAAAGTGTGAAATTCAATTAAATTAAACCTCATTTTGATATCTTTGACAAAATAGCCCAAATACTTCTAAAATACATATGAAGTGTTTAGTAAACTTTACCACTTTAAAGTATGACATTCTACTATAAAATTCTTTTAGGAGATTTTTTATGAGTTCTAAAGATAAAATTCTAGAGCTGCTAGAGGCCAATAAATCAACATTTCTTTCAGGAGAAGCAATGGCTTCATCCCTTGGAATTTCAAGAAACGCCATCTGGAAAGCCATCAATGACCTTAGAAAAAACGGATATGAAATAGAAGCAGTAAGCAACAAAGGTTATAGACTTGCTGGACAAAATGATATTTTATCAGCGGCCGGCATTAGCTCATACCTCAATAAAGATATAGCTGACATTTACAAAGGAAATGACAGTCTGATTCACATCTACGACTCTATCCCATCCACCAATCGCAAGGCCAAGGAGCTTGCCATCACAGATTTAAGATATGGCACACTTGTAATCGCAAATGAACAAAGTGAGGGACGAGGTCGAGCAGACCACAGCTTTTACTCACCAAAAGGTGGATTGTACATGAGTGTGGTAATGACACCAGAGCATTTGCCAAGCACCGATTCAGATGAAATCACCACTTTCATTGGCAATGCCGTTTGCGATGCCATCGCATCTCTCACCGATGTAAAGCCTACACTAAAGCCAATCAACGACCTTTTCGTTGGAGACAAAAAGATTTGTGGAATCCTGACAGAAGCCGGAACTGAATTTGAAACTGGCCGTCTCCAGTGGATTGTTATTGGAATCGGCATCAATTTTAATTCCGATATCAACGCCTTCCCAGATGAGATAAAAAACAAAGCTACTAGCTTATTCTCCGATGGCAACATCACCATCACAAGAAATCAACTAGTAGCCGATATTCTAAACCGTATACTGAAATAGTTTTACTGTGCAACTTCTATTTTGAAAGTTGCACTTTCTTTATTTGAACCATCTGTAAGTGTTAACACATCATCTACTAAGGTTACGTATTTTCCTGGCTGAGCCACGCTCTCCAGGCTTATTCCATTTTTATCTGCAAGTCCTTCCACTGTTTTAAAGGTCTGATTAGCAGCTGAAGCATCAGAAGCTTTTGTATCCTGGCAAAGGGTTACTGTTCCGTCAGAATTTGCTGTGATGTAAAGACCTGGTTTGTTTTCAGATTCGATTGAGACATATGCTTCGTTCGAAAAATCTGCTTTGCCGCTTCTGATTACCCAATCAAAATCCTTAGAGTCTCCTTCAACAAGATTAATTCCAATGGCAACATCCTTGTATGGATAATCGCTGTCTGCTGAAGAGCAAACGAATGGGTTGTGAGCAATCTTGACTCCGTCCATAGTAGAAATGGTAGATGTTTTGCCTGAAATTCCTGCTGCACTTTCCTCAAACAAATCTATACTTCCATCGTCATTAAACTGAAGCTCTACAACACAGGCAGTTCTTCTGAAGCCGCTTCCTGCAGGAAGCGAACCATTGTGATATACAAAATAAGTCTTGCCCTTAAAATCAAATACTGCCATATGATTAGTATTGGATGTAGCAGTAGGATTCATGATTTTCTTAGTCTCGCTCCAATCACCGCTTAACAAATCGTCAGTAGTTGCATAGGCCATGCACTCTCTCCACTGGTGGGCAAAGAACAGATAGTAATCACCATAGTAGTTGCCATTTTCATCAGATCTTCGATAAATCCATGGTGCTTCTGTGTAGCTTTCCAATCCATCTGTACGAATTACCACATCATCCTCTCCTGCTACCTTGCCGCTGGTAATCTTTCCATCACCATTAACATCCGTCACAGAAATCATATCCTCATTCAGCTCACACACAAAAAACATGCCATTGCCCCAAGCAAGATAACGATGCTCCACACCATCCTCATCTGTTTCAATCCAGGCTGTAGGGTCGATATCATTGAAGGTGCTAGTGTTTGGCTTTGTAACAGTGCTCTTCACAAGAGGAGCCCCTATATCAACAAAGGTACCCGTTGGCGAATCAGAAACCGCAACTCCAATACACTGCTTTCCAGTCTTGTCCCAGCTGCAATAATATAGGTAGTATTTATCTTTTCCATCTGCAGGGTCTGTATGCTTCATCACCTGGGATGCCCATGCAGATGTGTCGTTGCTAGTCCAGCTAACATCCTCCATGGACATTACCACTCCCTCGCTGGTCCAATTCACCATATCTGTAGATGAATAGCACAAATACTCTGGAATGTTGTAAATAGATTTTCCTACCTCCTCATCTGTAGAGGCATCATGGCCTGTGTACAGATACACTGTATCTCCATCCACAAGCACCGAAGGATCACCACCGTACACATAGTCCTCATTAGAAGATACTAAAGGATTGCCCCCATCCTCTTTCTCTAGCACCACTTCCTTAGGCGAGCCACAGCCCACCAGGCCTACAGCCGTCGTCGCAATCAGCACTGCAACCATCGCTTTTTTCTTCATGTAATTATCCCCCTAGTTGTTTTCGTTTAGTTTTTATTAAACTATTTTATAGTTATGTATAACATTAATGTGCCCCACTTTCAATAGAAATAGACGTGAAATATTCAACAAAAAAAGGACTCCGCAATTAGCGAAGTCCCTGAAAATCAATGATTATTTATTTGAACGTCTCCAGATGTGCATTTTCTCAGCCTCAGCAATAAGCTCATCACGGAAGTCAGGATGTGCAATACCGATAATCTTTTCTGCACGCTCCCAAGCTGAAAGTCCCTTCAAGCAAACCTTACCATACTCTGTAACAAGGTAGTGTGTGTTTGAACGAGTATCTGTAACAATTGAACCCTCAGCAAGTGTAGGACGAATACGGCTCTTTACTGTGCCATCCTTTGTTGTGAATGTAGATGAAAGGCATACAAAGCTCTTTCCACCATTTGAAAGATAAGCACCAAGTACGAAATCGAGCTGTCCGCCTGCACCCGAAATGTGCTTTGTTCCAGCTGACTCAGCATTGATCTGACCAAATAAATCTACATCAACAGCATTGTTGATAGAGATGAAGTTATCAAGTGCAGAAATCTGGCGAATATCATTTGTATAATCAACAGGAGCACTCATAAGCTCTGGATTCTCATCCATGTAATCGTACATCTTCTTTGTACCAGCACCGAATGCATAAGTCTGACGGAATCTATCAATATTCTTCTTTGAACCGTTAATCTTTCCAGCCTTTGCAATATCAACAAATGCATCAACATACATCTCTGTATGAACACCCAAATCTTTCAAGTCCGACTCAGCAATCATGGCGCCTACTGTATTTGGCATACCGCCAATACCAAGCTGTAAACATGCACCGTTTGGAATTTCCTCAACGATAAGCTTAGCAACAGCCTTATCTACATCTGTAGGAGCAGCGCCGCCACCCATTTCAAGGATAGCTGGATTATCTCCCTCTACGATAGCGTCTACCTTAGAGATATGAACTCCCTCTTCAAATCCGCCAAGGCAACGTGGCATGTTCTTGTTAACCTCTACAATAATGTGCTTTGACTTCTCAACTGCAGCCATAAGATGTGATGCATTAGGACCAAAGTTGAAATAGCCATGGTTGTCCATAGTTGTAGTCTGAATCATAAGAACATCATTTGGCTCAATATGTTCTCTGTAGTATCTAGGAAGCTCAGAGTATCTGATTGGTGCATAGTAAGAGCATCCTCTTGCAATAAGCTTTCTCTCAAGACCACCCATATGCCATGAGTTCCAGCAGAAATGCTCACCTGCATCCTCACGCTCAAAAATTGCAGGCAACTTCATCAAAATACCACCACGTACCTTTACATCTCTAAGCTCATCAGTACGTGCAGCTAAAGCCTTATCCAAAGCATCTGGTGTGCCAGTACACCAGCCATAATCAACCCAATCCCCACTTTTTACTACTTTCACAGCCTCAGCTGCAGTAGTCAGCTTCTTCTTATACTCAGCCTGAAAATCCATAATAACCTCCGCTCGTTAAATTTTTATCAATTAACGTCATTTTACCACTATCATCCTACACAATCAATCTAATTTTTGAATTATCTCCCGACCTACTTTTTCAAATGAATGAACTCTTGATTTTTCTATTTTTCCACTTTTCCCTTTTTATGGCTATTAATTATAATTAAAGATAAAATATTTGATATTACCTATGCTTAGAAAACTACTTATCAGTGAAATAATCTTAAAAATTAATTTTTAGTTGTGACATCCAAGTTTATTTGTTGGCTATACAAGTGTAAGGGCCTTATAAATTGATTCGAGAAGGGAGAATGTATGAAGGACGAGGAAATAATTGAGTTATATTTTAAACGAAATGAACGGGCCATTGAGGAGACTGATATCAAGTATGGTAACTATTGTGAAACTATTGCTGGCAACATTCTATGGAATAATCAAGATATCGAGGAATGCCTTGATGATACATATATGAAAATGTGGAATCGAATTCCTCCAACTCGGCCACGTATTCTAAGGGCTTTTATTGGAAAGATTGTCAGAGAAATCGCATTAAATATGTATAAGGCAAGTAAGACCTCGAAACGTGGAGGCGGCGTAGTCTCGCAACTTCTTGATGAGCTTGAGGAATGCTTGCCTGATAACACTACTGTTGAGCATGTCATTTTGGAAAACGAATTAGCAGAGATTATTCGGGATTTTGTACGTGAGCTTAATGAACGAGATGCTTATATTTTTACAAGTAGATACTTCTACGCTCAAGACATTTCAGATATAGCAATCAAATTTGGTATGACTAAGCATAATGTAACCGTTATTCTTAGCCGGCTAAGAAAAAAACTTCAACTAAGATTAGCAAAGGAGGGGTATTTAGCATCATGAAAAGCGAAAAACTATTGTTTGCCATGAAAGGCATTGACGATGATATAATTTCAAAAACATATAAATATTCCACTAAAAGAAAAATAGTATCTTTTAGGAAGAATTTTTTGGTTGCTGCCTGTATTTGCTTGATTATCATAGGCACTGGTGTATTAGGATATAACCAGGGATTGTTTAATACACTTTCACCAAATAAAAATCAAAATGGCGTACAATCCCAGATTACATTAGATCTTACAAATAGCTTTTCATTAAAAGTCTATGCCGCTGAAAATAAAGAAATACCGCTTGAAGCAGGAAAAGAAATACCAATTTCAATCGGAAATATTGGTAACTGTTGGGGATTTTCTGAAGGCGGTGGAGAATACGACGAAAATGGAGAAGTAATATACTATCATTTCGACTTGCCAAAAATGGATTGCGAAGGCAATAACATAAAAGATATTTCGTTTTCGATTAATAAGTCACAACTTCAAGTGACAAATTATATTGTTGATTCTGATGGTAAACCAGTTGACGGTACATGTGATAGCAATGATACTTATACATTCTCATATGATGAATTTAAGAATAATTACATCAATATTTCGGTAATTGGCTACATTCCAAAGAATGATACTGCTATGAATGCCATTTTTACCCCTGAGACTATAGATGAATATTTAAATCAGGTAAAGAATATTTTGGAGGGAATTATTATTACATGTCAGGTTACATACAATGATGGCTCAACTGATAGTATCAATATAATCATGGATGCTGCTTACATGACTTACGATGAACTGAAGAACAATTTTGGAATTGAGTGGTCTATAAATCCAGAAGATAAACTACGAAGTGAAGGCACTGTAGAAGTTTTCTATAAAGTAAAGGAATAACCAAGATTAATCTTAAATATCTATACTATGATTCACTAGTTCCTCTTCGGGCACTAGTGAATCTTTTTTTGATTGTAGGGATTTCGTGTCTCCGGCCCTGCTACTGGCTTCCCAGATAAACTGTAACAAGCAGATTGAAACCATAACTATTTTTCATACAGAGTGGTATAATTGATTTAAGAATTTCATCAGGAGGTAACACTATGGCAAAACAAGAAATTGAAGTTGCTGGTGCTAAAAGGCAGATAAAGATTACCCCTTTTGAGCATCACACAAAATATCATGAGACAGATCAACAGGGAATCATCCACACTTCCAATTATCTAAACTGGATTGAGGATGCTAGAATGAATCTTATGGAGCAGATGGGACTTTCATTTAAGCAGATGCTTGATATGGAAATCACCTCCCCTGTAATCTCTCATTCTATCGAATATAGAAGTCAGGTAAAGTTTGATGAGACAATCGTTGTAGATACTAAGTTGGTTTCCTACGATGGTCATGAAATGGAAGTGGCTTATCGTATTTACGATAAGGCTACTGGAGAAGACCGTGCCGTAGCAAAGACTAGACACTGCTTTATGAATAAATCAGGAATCCCTATTTCTATGAAGAGGACTTATCCTGAGCTTGATACAAAGTTCTTTGAATTTAAATAACAGATAATGAAAAACCTTCCTGCAAATGCAGGAAGGTTTATTTTTTACATTCCCTTAGAACCAATTTCCATTAAAAGATTAATAAGTTCAATGTCTGATTCCTGAACTCTAAGGTTTGTTTCGATTTTTTCACCAGCTGGATCAGTGATTGCAATTTCAATAACTGAACCTGGTGTCATTGCTTTGTTTTTAGCTGCTCCAAAAAATGGAAGAAGCTTTGGATGATTTGCATTGAAAGTGGCTGCTGCACTTCTAACTCTAAATAAATCTGCTGGATTAAATGCCATGGTAATCTCCTTATATCATGTATTTTCTGAGAAGCTTTTTTAGCTCCTCTTCTTTGATTGGTTTTTCGATGTAGTCGCTGAAGCCAAAGCTTTCGTATTCTTCTCTAGCGCCTACAACTGCATTTGCTGTCTGCATGATAAGAGGTGTATCCTTGTTTGGATTGTTCTCTATGGTATCCATGATTTCCTTTAGCTGGAGGCCATCCATGCCTGGCATCAAATGATCAATGAATATAATATCATATTTTGTTCTTTTTATCTTCTCTATTGCTTCTGCTCCACTGATTGCTGTATCCACAGTGACATCAGTGTCGTTCAAAAGCATGGTGAATACCCTAAGATTTATAGCCACATCATCAACTACAAGTATTGCGCCAATCACATCAAATACTTCATGTCTGTCAGCCACACGTCTGTCGCCATTAGGTCCCATAGAGAATATGCCACATGGTTCCACTGAGCATATCTCCTGTGGGATTACAACTGTAAATGACGTGCCCTTACCTAATTCTGATTCTACAGCTATCTGTCCATGCATCAATTCTACAAGCTGCTTAGTAATTGTAAGACCAAGACCGGTTCCCTCGATTTTGCTTTGCGCAAACTCTCCTACTCGCTTGAATGAATCAAACAAATATGGAATGCTCTCTTCTGCCACACCAATTCCAGTGTCACTTACCGTAATTATTAAAAGTAGTTTTCCTTCTGATATCTTTCCCTGCACGGAAAGTGTTATTCTTCCCTCAGGTGTGTATTTTACTGCGTTAGTAAGAAGGTTTGTTACTACCTGTATGATATGCTCCTTGTCACCCTTTAGCTTTTCTGGAAGCACATCACTCATATCCACTTCAAAGGATAATCGACTAGCCTTTGCTCTAGGCCGAACAAGCGCATAGCATTCACGAACCATATCCATCAATTCGTATTCTTCTTCCACTATCGCAATCTTGCCTGCGTTAACTTTTGCAAGGTCCAATACCTCGTTCACGATTCCAAGAAGATAGTTGCCAGCACTGTTTACATCACGGGCGTAATCCAGAATATTATCTTCTCTGCTTTCCCTAAGAATCATCTTATTCATTCCAAGGATTGCGTTAATAGGTGTTCGCATTTCATGGCTCATTCTTGTAAGGAATGCCGTGCTTGCATCCTGAGCCTTAACTGCTGCATACATGTCTCTTTCCATTGTTCGCACATCTGTCAGCGCACGAATATACGACATGACGATGAAAAACAGTAAACCGAATAAAAGTATTCCTCTGTCCACAGTAGTTGGTCTACTGTTATATGAAAGGATCTGTGCAAATCCAGCTATCAATCCGCCGGCTACGCCAACCAATTCTGCCCAATTGTTTTTTAAACGACCTTGGATAAAATCAATCACAATGGAGATTATAAATATTAGCATTGTAAGAACTATGGCAACGAAAGCGTATACCAACACATTTATCAAATCAGTGTTATTAAAGAACTGCAGCATTATTGCTATGTAGCCACAGAAAACATCCAGCACAGAAACAATCAAATAGAAAATGCGATAACGTCCCTCCTGAAGCCTGTCAAAATAAAATGCCATGGCAAATGGAAGCATCATTAAGCTTAGATATGTCATATATGACATAAGTGAAAAGTTTGGTGCTATAAACTGTCTTATATTAGATTCAGCAAGTGACCACATGCCTGCACACATAACTACCCAGCCAGCGTAAAACAAAGGCATGGTCCTTCCATACGTAGCTCGCACAACCAAGCCTATTACGAAAGCTATAAATCCAAGTATAAGTAGCATTAATGTCAAGATTAGTGAGTACTTCTCTTTAGCAAAAAGATTCTTGACAATACCAAGCTGAGTTCCTATGCACATATCGCCTAAAACTCCCGAATAGTTATTGTCACCTATAAAAACTATTTGCAAGTTTTGACCATTATCCTCTGGATAAACAGGAATAAACATTAACGCGCCTGGGCTGTTGTCACCAAATAATCGTGAATCCTTGGTTGAATAGCTGTATCTCAATTCACCATTCACGAAGGCATTAATATCCTGCTTTGCAGAATCAAAGCTGACAAACAAAGGCTCATCTACATTAATCTCTTTTTCAATTACAAACTCATGTGAAGATTCAGGCTGATATTGTCCTGGAATTTCTATGGCTTCTTTGGTGCCATCAGAGTAGATTCTATACCATCCATCATTATAGCTTTCAAGCTCAAATGAGGTGTAGGTTCGCTCCTCTTTTAAAGTATTTTCGCCCCAAACCAAAAGGCCAATGATAAATAAATATATTAGTACTCCTGCTACGAGCACAATTTCATAGATAAATAGACTAGTCCTTTTCATAATTCAATCCCCGTAATTCTTACAAACACTACAGTAATTGTAATATTTAATTTCATTCAAAACAACAAATTACGAAAAACGTCACAGAATTTTAAATATTAGTACTATTATTAAATGATATACTAAAGTTGATGTATTAGTGGGTCTTGCATAGGAGGTTACTATGGCTAGTTCAGAACAAATTGCAAAAGAGTATTATGACAAGGGCATGTATTTGGTTCATTCCAACAACTTGGAGCCAGGTATTGACAATCTAAATATGGCTGCAAGCATCTATGAAGAATTACAAGATTATAAGCAATACATCCTCACTCTCAGAGGTCTTGCTATTGCTTATGGAATTATGGGCTATGACAGTAAGATGCTTTACAAGTGCCTTAATGCTTTGGATATTATTGATAAGCACGGCATACTTGGTGCAAAGCACTTTTTCTATACAACTATTTGTAATCGTTACATGATACTAGGCGATTACGATAGTGCTGTTAACTATGGGAAAATGGCTCTTCAGGATTTGGAAGACCACGGAGATGATTTTCCAAATGAGCCTCATTCATATTTAGTAACATGTCTCAACCTTGCCTACTGCTATTTGCATGTTCATAGATATGCTGAAGCTGAAACATTTTTAAAACGTGGTTCTGAGATTGCCTCAAAAAATGACATGCATCATCATGACCTTAGCCTGTCGGTATTGGAAGCAAACCTGCATCATCGCATGGGTGATAATCAATATGTCTATGACCATATCGATGAATTAGTAACCTTTATAAAAAATACTAAAATCACTATTCAAGACTATATCGAGGACTTGAAGCTTCTTATAGAAACTTTCTGTGGCATGAATGAATTTGACCGGGCTGAAGCAGTTGCACTTAGCTTAGATTCCTCTGCAACTATCGCCAATGACATCCACATGAAGCTTGAAGCGGCCAAGCTTTATATGATTGTTTATAAAAACAGTGGCAACACTGAGAAATATCATGATGCATGTGTGCGCTTTGCAGAAGATACCATTGAAGTAGAAAATACAGAAGCCACACAACATCTACTTGAGATGGACACAGCCATCGCTTTGTCTATTGCAGATACTCCAATAGAACTTTTATAATTTCTTATTATGAAGAAAAAAATTGGAATAACATTTATTATCGTATTTGCAATAGCTATATTAATTAAGGCAGAATTGGACTTTAATCCTACAGTAAGAGTGTTAGCTTCAGTTATTAACTTTTCAGAATCCACACTCAACAGTCCAGATTACTTGGCCTACAATATCGACCTGAAGGATTTGTTCAGAAATTACACTAATTCCGACATTCGCTATTCAGGAAATGCCTACATCAAAAAAGTAAAGGGCTTTCCATATTCAATTAGCGGTAGCATAAAGGGCGAGCGCTCATATGAGCAAAAGAAATTCTCCTGCAACTCTAATCTTAATGTATTAGTTTTAAATGTAGGTGAATTGGATATCTATGCCCAGGATGATACCGTTTATCTTGTTGCACCTCTTTTAGGAGACATCTCTTACGGATTTGATACCGGAGAAGATTTATTCCTTAAAGCTCCAAATCTAAACAACGATATTTCCCGTGAATGGTTCCACAACAATAAACGAAATATCTGGAACTTTGTTCACAGCATTGAAATAGAAAAAACCGGCGATGTGTACACTGATGAGGATGGCACTGAAGCCTCTGAGTTCAAAATCATTATTCCTGCCGGTGAGGGTGATTTCATTTGGGATTTGCTTGGAATGAAAACTCCTGACCACGATATAACATGTTCTCTTTATTTAGATAAGTGGAATCACACTAGAAAAATCGTGTTTGATTTATCTTATAAGAACGATGGTGAGTATCTTGCTATCTACGGTAAGAACCTTAGCACCATGGAGTTCTATGCTCCTCTTCCAGATGATGAGCTTGCTGTTGTTACCATCAAACGAGATGGCAGCACTACATATACAAACTCATTTACAGATAATCTCACATACTATGCATCCAACGGCGATGTATATACCATTGATTGCGGAGTATTATTAAACTTTATTGATTCTGGTATGAAAACAGAAGTTACCGATATTGAGGTCGCAAAAAATGAGGAAATATTAGGAGAAGGATACATGAAAGGCACTCTCCAGACTGTAGAAAATATGGGAGATGTTTTTGATAATGCTGGCGCTGATTTATCCAATGTTGAAGTAATCGACTGGGATACAATAAAAAATGACACCGCCTCTTTCGTAGACGATGTCATTTCTAAAGCTCGTGAAAATGTGGATCTATTTAACCTTTTTAATTAGCTTCTTCTGGGAAAGATCCAAGAATCTTGTATAGCAAACTGTAAAGCTGTGAACATTCCTCTTGTGATAAACTTACACATTTGCCCATCTTAGCAGGTATTTGACATGCCTGCTTTTTTAATTCCAATCCTTCGTCAGTAAGTGTGATGATAAGATTTCTTTCATCATCCTTTGAACGGCTTCTCTTAACATAACCCTTCTGCTCAAGCTTCTTGAGAACTGGAGTAAGTGTACCAGAATCAAGGAATAATTTATCTCCAAGAGCCTTAACTGTAATCTCCTGTTCTTCCCAAACTACCATCATTGTAATGTACTGTGTGTATGTAAGATCGATTGGGTCAAGATATGGCTTATATCTCTTTACAATCTCCTTTGAACAAGCATACAGCGGAAAACAAAGCTGATTTGAAATTTTCAAGCAATCAAATTTATCACTCATTAATACTCACCTCTTATTAATTATAAGTTCTTAGACACAAAGTCAGAAAGTGCTTCCTTTGGGACGAAACCAACGTTCATGTCTACCTTTTCGCCATCCTTTAAGACAACGATTGCAGGAATATTCATAATACCATATTCTCTTGCTAAATCTGGATTTTCATCAGTATCGACACTGTAGAAGTTAGCCTTACCAGAAAGCTCTTCAGAAACCTCCTCCAAAACTGGAGCAAGCATCTTACATGGACCACACCATGTAGCATTGAAGTCTAAAACAGAAACACCTGACTTGTCCATTGACTTAAATTCATCCTGATTAATTTTCTTTACCATAGTATATCTCCTTTCGTTCTAAATCAATAACTAATTTTGCGCTTTTTTTAATTCATTTAAATATGAAACAGCTGAAAGTGCTGCTACATTTCCTTCACCAGCGGCCTTAATGTACTGATATGGTGTACCAGTAATATCGCCACATGCAAATAAACCTTTGATGTTTGTATTCATCTGACGGTCTACTTCAACATGATTTCCATCCATCTTTAATCCTGGAACAAGCTGTGATGGAGCAATCTGCTGTCTTAAAATAAAGATTCCATCTGCTGAGAATGTATCGCCGTCTGTTGTAAGAACAGCTGCACCATCTTTCATCTCAATTGTGCCTGGCTTTACATCGCAAGTTACTTTAATATTACCACTTAGATTTCCATTATACTCGTATTGTGGCAAATAATAAACTGTATCAGCTCTTTCTGCTAAGAATTCAGCCTCTGGCTCATCCTCTTCGCTGTATGCAAGGATGATTGCTGTCTTTCCTTTATATAAAGCTGCATCACATGTTGCACAGTAGCTTACGCCTCTTCCAAGATTCTCCATTTCACCAGGGAATGGCTTCATAGTAGTCATACCAGCTGCAATAATTACTGAGCTTGCCTCATAATCACCGTTGTGGCACTGAATTGCAAAATACTGCCCCATTGAATATACGGCATTTACTTTATCTTCTGTGATTTCAATGCCCATTCCTGTTGCATGATCAAGAAAAGCCTTTGCCATATCTGCACCAGCTACATCAGGTAAACCTAAATAATTCTGAATAGTGTGTGCCTTTGAAACCTTATCAGAAGAACCTTTACCACCAATAAGAAGTACTGATTTATTTCTAACCTTTGCTGTAATAGCAGCCTCTAATCCAGCAGGACCTGTACCTATAACTGCAATATCATATCTTTCCATGTTTTAAAACCTCCATAACTCTTTTAAAGCTATAATAATTGTGTACAATCTTTTAAGTTGATTTAATTGTACTCAATTGAATTGCATTTGTCAACTCGTTTTTTTTTAAAATAAAACCCTAGACATTTTATTGTCTAGGGCAATTAAAATAAAATACATAGTTTATTGGAACATCTTTGATACAAGATTTTCCTGGCTCTCCATCTGGTTCTTCAAAGCCATATTCTGAGCAGCTCCAACCACTCCGCTTGACTTCATTTTAGTAACTGACTTGTAAAAATCAGCATCTTCTTTCTGAGCCTGTGCACTTGTAAGGTTCTCAGCTGTATTGTTATTTACATTATATGCAGCTGATAAGCCATTGGTCTCGGCACCAATCTGGCTACGCATATCACTAATTGACGAATATGCTTTATCCAAAGCATCAGTGCTGATATTATTTCCATTTCCAGAAACATCAAAGTTTTCTAAATCAGCAATTGCAGCTTTTGCATCTGCCTCTTTAATTGAAGAGCTTGATGTACCAGTGTAGATATTAATATCTCCTGTTGAACCATCAAGTAGATTCTTTTCATTGTACTGTGCCTGATTAATAGTCTGATTGATTGTAGCTACAGACTGTTCATTTGCCTCCTGAAGAATAGCTCTGTCGCTTTCTGAATAAAGACCATTCATTGCATGAACTGTATTCTGCTCAATATCTCCAAGAGAATCAGTAATATTAGAAAGAGCTCCGTCTGCAATATTTGCGGCATCTATTCCATAAGAAATGTTACTGCTGCCTGTTGTAAGAGACTTAGCCTCCTTCATAATCTGCTGCGAAATGGATAATGCAACTGCATCATCTGCCGCTGTATTTACTTTTTTGCCTGTAGAAAGTTCCTTCGAAGCCTTCTTCTGCTGCTCCTCAGTTTCCTTTCTTTTATTAATTGTGTTCTGATACTGTGCTGTGTTTACATTAGATTGAATCTTCATAATAACTCACCTCAATCTTAAAACGTTACATAATTACATAAATTTCCAATTTGTAACCGTATTATAACACTGCACTTTCATAAAGTCATGTGAATTTTATGTGATGATAATTTACTACTGTTCCTCCGGGCCGTGGACAGTGCCATAGAGCTTTAGGTTGGTAGTTTGTCTATCAATCTCAGCATTGTATCTTTCTATTACCTTATCCCAGTATTCATTGAGAGCACTCTCGTCCCTTCTATCTGGAATACCGTACTCAGTGGTAAGCATGTTTCCCACATAATCAGAAAGCTTCTCTGCTCCTGCTAAGTTAAGATGAAGGCCACCATCGTATGTATCCTGGCTCCAATCAAGACCAAGCTCATCCTGAAGCTCAAGGAAGTTGATATAGTCTAAGCCGTTAGCTGAAGCATAGTCTTTTATCTGCTGATCCCACTCGTCGTACCAATAAGGATAAAGAGTAGGTGCCTTTACAAGTACAAGCTTAACATCGTTATCCTTGCAAAGCTTAGTAAGCTTATCAAGGTAATAGTAAGAATTATCGCCAAACTGATAGTCGGCAAGAGGTCTTCCCTCTGGCACATCCTCTGCAGCCTTTACATCTACTCGCATATAGTATCCGTTGAAGGAAACCTTATCTCTGTGGAACATGTATTTAAAATCATCTGCAGATAAATCACTCCATCTAGAGTGATATCTTAGAATAGGGAAAACATATTCAATAAAGTTTTCCTCATCTGTCATTGAGGCATTTATGGAATTTACTTTACTTGATGACCATTTCATGCCATCCAAAGTCATTCTGTTGTATGCCTCGTTCTGTGGCTCGTTATATTTCATAGAAAGCACGTTGAAAACAATCACATCAGGATGCTCCATTTTGACTGTCTCCTCAGCAAGATAATATGACTGCCAAATCAACTGCTGGGCACTTCCTCTTATATATGAATTGATACCATAATTCTCCCAAAGATAAACAGGAGAAATGTTTTCGTATAATTCACAATCGCCAATGAATACAACATTGTGATCTGTAGGATCATCGTAGTATTCCTGAATCATTGCTCCTTCCAAAATGCCTGACATATACTTAGGCTCAAGCAGCTTGGAAGCAAGAAAAATGCCGGTGAGAGCAATGACTAAAGATAATATAATCGCTATAAACTTTTTCATCATACCCTCCGACTAAAACTGATTGTAAATAAACTGGCTAGCTGAATAACCGATGCCATATGCACCGAAGACTAATGTAGCCATAAATAGTCCATACCAAATAATGAAACGAACTGGTGCAGCAAGTCCATAAATCTTTTCACGTACGCAGCCACTTCTTTGAATAAGGCTGACTGTTACAAGAATAAGCATGCCTATAAACACCACAAGATAATCAAATCCTGTAAGTCCCATTCCAATGAAAGCCTCAGCATTTAGCTGACTAAGGCTGGACTGGCTGAAAATGCTTCCAAACATTTTAAATGTAAGTGGCACATCTCTGTAGCAATCAAACATACGAAGGCTGGACATAATAAGAACGGTTCTTACCACCTGGAATAATCTCCAACCGAAAGTTCCCTGCACATGTACCTTTGAATGGAACCAGCGATAAAATGGCTCAAGCTCCTGGGAAATCATGATAACTACAAAGTTGCCAAGTCCCCATACGATAAAGTTCCAGCTTGCGCCATGCCAGATACCAGTTGTAAACCATACAATAAAGCTTGAAAGATAAACAGGCACTCTCTTACCAAGGTTGTTTCCAAGGCGTGCTCTTGATTTCTTTGAAAGCTTCATCATAAACTGGCTGGCACTGATTGGATAGAAAATGTAATCAGTGAACCATGTACCCATGGTGATATGCCATCTGTTCCAGTATTCTTTGATATTCTTTGAGAAGTATGGGCGAATAAAGTTTTCTGTAACCTTGATTCCCATTGTCTCTGCCACACCAATGGTAATATCGATTCCACCAGTGAAATCTGCATAAAGCTCAAGTGCATAAAACATTGCGCCAGCAAATGCATAGAAACCGTTGTAGGTATCTGTGTCTGCAATGATTGCCTGAACAGCCACAAGGATTCTATCTGCAATCACCAACTTTTTAAAGAATCCCCAAAGTATACGCTCTAAACCAAAGCTTACTGTCTTCCAATTAAAGCTGTGCTCCGCATAAAGAGTCTGGCTCAAATCATGGTATCTACTAATAGGTCCCTGAACTAACTGTGGGAAAAATGATACGAATAGAGCAAACTTGAAAAGGTTATCCTGTGCTTCATGCTTACCATTGTAAACATCAATGAGATAGCCCATAGACTGGAATGTGTAGAAAGAAATTCCCATTGGAATGATTAAATCTACAAAAGAAATCCCGTCTGCTCTACCAAATGCTGCCAACAATGAATTGATATTGGCGATGGTAAAGTTGGTATATTTTGTAACCGCAAGAATACCTAAATTAAATAGAAGGCATGCCAAAAAGATTTTCTTTTCAACACTATGCTCCTTTGCCTTTAGTGCCTTGCGTTCTTCCTTTTCATATTCCTTTTTATGCTCCTTAAACCAACCATCAAAGGCCACCTTTTTATCTGAAATAACCTTTGCACCGTAGAAAGTGGTGACAGTTGTAATAGCAATAAAAATCAAATATCTAGGATCTGCTATGAAATAAAAAATGTAGCTGGCAATAAGTAAAAATGGCCACTGCATCTTTTTAGGAATCAGATAATACAGCACAAATACTGCCAGCAAAAATCCTATAAATCCATATGAAGTAAAAAGCATTCTTTAGTCCTCGTCGTCTAGCTTTTCCTTAATCAAAGCATAGATTGCTTCTGCGGAATTGAAGTTTTCTGGTGTAAGCTCTGCAGCTCCAATAGTAACATCAAATGTCTCGTTAATCTCTGAAATAAGCGAAACGATATCAAATGAATCAAGGATACCTCCATCAACTAAATCTGTAGCGCTCTTAAAATCCACCTCAGGATGTAAATCCTCCAAAATCTCTAATAACTCGTTCATCTTTCTAATCCTCCTAGTCCGCTTAGTTACGTCAACTACTAAGCTCATTTAATTATTATACATTTGTGTTAGCTTTACACGATCTATTTTACCGTTGGCGGTAAATGGCATGTTTTCTAGACGGTTTACCTTGTTTGGTAGCATGTAGCGTGGAAGCTTTGTTTTTAATGCTTTGATAAGGTCACCTTCTGTGATGTCCCCTACATAGTAAAGCACTATTTTCCCTTGTTCCTTTGCGTAGATGCAGCCCGAAAGCTTTATCTCTGGCACAAGATTTACATTTGCTTCGATTTCCCCAAGCTCGATACGATGTCCCATGTGCTTGATTTGGAAATCTTTTCTGGAATGGAACACAAGCTCACCATATTCGTTGATGTGACCTATGTCACCAGTTCTATATATGATTTCTGGGTACGCTGTGTTCAATGGATTCTGAACATAAGCCTCAGAAGTCTTCTCTGGATTGTTGTAGTATCCAAGTGTTACCGATGTTCCTCTGATGCAGATTTCCCCCTGCTCACCATCAGCAGCCAGTGTATTATCTTCCTTTAAAAGCATGATTTCTGTGTTTTTAAATGGGAAGCCTACAGGAATAACCTCATCGTCAGCAAACTCCCTTTCCACTGGATAGTAGCAGCACATTCCGGTGCCCTCTGTTGGTCCGTAGAGATTGAAGAACTTTGCTTCTGGCACTGCTGCTCTCCACAATCTAAATTGCTTGATTGGGAAGACTTCGCTGCCGAATGCGATTGTTTTCAATGTGTGTGGTACGACAGTATCAAATGTCTTGAAAGCACTAATCATGGTAAGGGCTGATACAACCCAGCAAACTGTATTGATGTTATGCTCATTAATGTATTCCACAAGCTTGATAGGGAACATGAAGTATGAATGTGGAATCAGATAAGTGGTTGCACCAAACTTCAGCGTTGGATAAAGCTCCTTGAGACAGGCATCAAAATAAAGTGGTGTCTGGTTTCCAAAAACTGTATCCTCATTAAATCCAAGAGTCTCTGAAAGCTGCTCGATATAATCGATTACTGAGCGGTGGCAAGCACATACACCCTTTGGAACTCCTGTGGAGCCTGATGTAAATACGATATAGATTGGATCTGTATCGATAGCCTTCTTTCTAACTAAAGCAAGCTTATCCACATCTGGCTTGGTATTTACCATATCTTTGAACAATAAAACCTTAGCTTTATACTCAAAACCTTCTGCAATATCCACTGTGGAATCATCGCAGATGATAACCTTTGGCTTACAATTTTCAAGAATAAGCTGAATACGTGTAGCAGGCATTTCGCTATCGATTGGTACGTAGTAGCATCCTGCATTGATTACTCCAAAGAAAGTAGCAATTGTATTTGGGCTCTTCTTCATAAATACAATTACTGGCTCTCTGCTGCATCCCATCTCAAGGAGGTTTGTTCCTACAGAATCCATGATGTTTTTAACATCGGAAAATGTAAGCTGAACCTCATCATCGGCATAAGCCACCTTTTCTGGGACTCTCACTAGACTCTCGTCTATGTAGTCTAAAACATTGTTTTGCATCTTACTTTCCTTCTTTTATTAGTTCTTTGTATTCTAGTCTAAGCTTTGCGCACTTCATTACGCAATCCCTTGCCAAAACATCTATTATGTCAAGAACACCTTCTATATGATTATCTCTTTTTGCTATAGAAAGCTCTGTACATCCTAAAATAACTACTTCTGCTCCGGAAGCTAAAAGCTGATTTTTAACCAGTTCAAACTCCTTCATGGAAACAGGCTTGCCTGCCTTTACCTCATCATAAATGATGCTCATTACAAGCTTTTGATATTCCCCATCCGGGTAAACACACTGAATGCCATAATCCATAAACACGGAGTCAAAAAGCCTGGTTGAAACTGTTCCATCAGTGGCCATAATGCCAACCTTTTTTATACCATGCTCTGATAAATAATCTGCTGCTTCTCTAATTCCATTGGAAACTGGCACATCCACACTCTTTGCTATCTGCTGATGGAAATAGTGTGCAGTGATACATGGAATTGCTATGTAATCAACGTCCTGCAACTCTAAGCGATTTGCCAAATCTATAATCTTTGGCAGTGGACTTTCCTTTGTATTGTCCAAAATGTAGCCTGTGCGGTCTGGAATAGATGGCGAATTGTAAATCACCATCTCAATATTATCCTGGTCGGTGGCTGCATCTGTCATCTCTATAATGCGGCGCATAAAATATGCTGTAGCCATAGGTCCTAGGCCACCTATTATACCTAACTTTTTCATTCTCCCTTATTGCTCCTGATTGTCGTTAAAATATGTGTAAATTTCTCTATCGTAGTTGTGAGAATGATAATGAGCATCTGAGTATGTCATTAATTCCTCGTCTGTCAGATAGAAGCCTTTGAAGCTTTTGTCCAATCGTGGTGTAGTGTCAAAATGGCGCCAGCCTTCACCACAATCAATTACATTCCAATAATGATGTCTTGTGGCGGTTGGAATGATTTCGATATCCTCATTTGGAATGCCTGCCCTTGTAAGCAAAGCCTTGCTAACGGCAAAATAATTGTAGCAGTCGCCGTGCCTGTTTTTAAGGCCATCGTAGGCACCCTTTAACCAATCTCCGCTATCTTCACTTTCGCTGTAACCTATATTACCCTGCACCCACACATAAATGGCATGAGCCTTGTCATAAGCAGACATATCGTCAGTGATTATTTCTGCCAGCACCTCATCAGCTAAAGCAAATACATCTTCCTCTGTGTATTCCTGCTGAATAACGGTGATTGTGCCTTCCTTTAAATCCATGTTGCCCATGGAATCTGTGGCGGTATAAACTACGGTGTACTCACCAGGGGTATCCAAATCAACCTTGCTGCTGTCCACCTGAACCTCAATATCGGTGTCCACATTGTCAGTGACAACCACGTCCGTTTTGAAGCTTACAGATGTACCTGCGTAGACAGTTTTATCAAGCTGGCCCTCAATAACTGGAGGCTCGATATCGTATTCCTGAACGAGATTTAGAACTGTATCTGCTTCTGTCTTGTTGCCTGAGCCATCCTCAGCAACAATAGTGATAGGAATCTGACCATAATTATCAAAGCTTATGGCCTCACCAAAATATACTGAAACATCCCCAGATAAATCACTAACAGATTCGACAAAATCCTGGGCTGCTGGAATTTCTTCCTTTGTGCGAGTCAACTGCTTTACCGTAAGCTCTGGAGCAACAGTATCCTGCACCTCCAAGGTACATTGATAGGTATACTTACCGGATATAATCCCTACATCATAGGTGCCTGGGAAATCTGTAGTAATAACTGTGTCACCTGTAAACTCCGCTGTCTGATCTGGATTCTTCAGAAAATCTGCAGCAGAGACTTCCCCACCAAGCTCTACAACACAGCTGGAATACACCCTGTTTGAATAGTCATAATAAAAATAGGCTCCCACACCTAAGCAGACTGCAATAACAGCTGCTGATGGTATGAAAAGCCTATATATCGTTCTAGTTTTTTTCTTTTTCTTTTTTGGCGATTTTGTCATTCCCATGATACATATTCTCCCGAGCGATTACACTCAAGGATAATTTTAGCAATCATGGATATTATAGTCAAATTTAGCTAGATTTTTACTTGATTAAGGTGTTAAGAATACCTCTAAACAACTGAGCGCCGGTGTTGCCACCAAGTGTCTGGCCAAACTTACCTCCGATTTGCTTGCCAACCTTTTTGCCAAGCTCACGTCCTACAGTGCCTGCCACAGTTGTACCTACTGATTTTGCTGCACGCTTCTTGCGATTGGCTTCCTTTTCCTTCTCACGCTCTGCTGCTTTTGCTGCTGCAGCCTCCTCTTTTGCCTTGGCTTTTGCAGCTTCTTCCTCTTCTTTAGCAAGAGCTTCTGCCTGTTCCTTTTCTACACCCATACGAAGAAGAAGTTCGTAGGCTGACTCAGCATCTACCCCATTTGCATATTTAGAATAGAGCATACTAGACTTTATAGCCTTATCTCTAGAAGCATCATCAATTCCACCCATCTGGGACTGAGGTGGCAAAATAGCAACCTTCTCTACAATTGATGGAGTGCCATCCTCCTGTAGGAATGAAACAACTGCCTCTCCTGTTCCAAGTGCTTCGATTACATCTGCTGTCTTGAATGCAGGATTCTCTCTGAAGGAATCTGCCGCTGCCTTTACAGCCTTTTGCTCTGCTGGAGTGTATGCGTGAAGTGCATGCTGCACCTTATTGCCCAGCTGCGCCAATACTCCATCTGGAATATCACGTGGATTCTGAGTTACGAAGAATACTCCTACTCCCTTTGAACGAATAAGCTTTACCACCTGCTCAATCTTATCAAGCAGTGGCTTCGGTGTATCGTTGAATAAAAGATGAGCTTCATCAAAGAAGAATACCATCTTTGGCTTGTCCAAATCACCTACCTCTGGCATGGTTTCAAAAAGCTCTGAAAGAAGCCAAAGAAGGAATGTAGAATATAATCTGCCGTCGTTTACAAGGCTTTGACTATCCAAAATATGTATCATGCCTCTGCCCTGCTCCCCCAGTGTAAGGAAATCTCTGATATCAAGAGCAGGCTCACCAAAGAACTTATCTCCTCCGGCCATTTCAAGAGCAACTACAGCTCTCTGAATAACACCAATGCTTTGCTTGTTAAGAGTTCCATAGTCAGCTTCAAATTCCTTGTTATTATCAGCCACATAGTTAAGCATGGACTTTAAATCTTTTGTATCTATCAAGGCAAGATTGCTTTCATCTGCAATTTTAAACACGATGGAAAGTATGCTACTTTGATTATCATTTAAGCCAAGAATTCTAGAAAGTAAAAGTGGGCCCATTTCTGTAATTGTGGTACGTGCCTGAATGCCATTTTTGCCGTAGATATCCCAAAGAGTAACAGGATATCCATGGTACTCAAAGCCGGCCTTATCAAGTCCAAACCTTTTAATGCGCTCCTGCATATCGGCACTATCCTGGCCTGGATTAATCATTCCTGCAATGTCCCCTTTTACATCTGCAAGAAAAACAGGCACTCCCATGTCGGAAAATGATTCAGCCAAAACCTTCAGCGTTATGGTCTTTCCTGTACCTGTGGCACCAGCGATAAGCCCATGTCTATTTGACATCTGTGGTAATAAATATACCGGTTCTGACTTTTCCGTATTTGCAACCCAAATCTTACCTTCTCTAATCATAATCGCCCTCCCAATATTTATTTAAACTTCTTCAACATAACTTACAAAATCAAGATTATTAAGATCATCTATAAGCTTTAAGTGTGAATGTCTCTTCTTGAAGTCCAAATCAATCATAAGTGCTGTATCAGTACCAGATAAGGTCTTATCCTTTGTCTTGTTCATGCTAGTGATTTGATAGCCCATTTCTATAAAGCTCTTACGAAGCTTTTTGATTCCGTTTGTCTCTTCTACTTCAATGTACAAGCTAACAAAACGGCTGTTTTCCTCAACACGTGTGCTAAGGTGCATGAGCAGCAGATTTGCAATAAGCACAAGACCAAAGCATACAAACCCCACTGATAAATATCCTGCGCCAAAGGCCATACCCATACATGAAGCAACCCAAAGTGTTGCAGCTGTTGTAAGACCTTTTATTTGATTTCTACCTGTAACAAGAATAGTTCCTGCACCAAGGAAGCCAATTCCACTTACAACACCTGCTGGAATACGGCTTACATCGGCATTAAGCTCTGGAATGAGTGCCAGATAGATATTTAAAACTGTAGCAACTGCTGAACCTAAGCTAACAAGTGCAAAGGTACGAATACCTGCACTGTGTCTTCTAACTACACGCTCCCAGCCAATAAGACTGCCACAAGCTGTTGCTATCACCAATCTAATTGCTACTGCCAAATCATCCATGCCCTGCAAGTAATCTATTATCGTATTTACCATATATAACACCTCAATTATTTAGTCTGTATTATGCTAATTCTTTTTGCAGTGAGCCAAATAGCATGGCAAACCAACAAAAATCATTCCGCCTAAGATATTTCCGATTGTAACTGGAATTTGATTTGCAAAAAATCCAGCCACAGAAAGATTAGCAAGCTGATCTGTGGTGATACCGTATGCCTCTGCTGCCTTTGCAACGTATGTATCATTGGTAGCAGCAAGCATGCCCATTGGAATATAAAACATATTTGCCACACAGTGCTCAAATCCACCTACCACAAATGCCATGATAGGAAAGAAAATAGCCCAAACCTTACCGGAAATATCCTTTGATGCTGCTCCCATTAAGATGGCGGCACAAACCAGAATATTACAAAGTATTCCCGATGCAATTCCTTTTATAGGAGTGATTGTAGCTTTGCCAAGAGCAACCTTTATTGAGTATGCACCTAGCAAACCTGCTGAATAGTCAAGATTTCCTGAGAAATAAGTGAGAGCCACTATGATTAAGGCTCCAACTAAATTAGATAACCAAATGATACAAAGATCTCTGACCACCTTTCCCCATGAAAATCTGTGGTCCATTGCCCCCATTGATGTAAGACAGTTGCCTGTAAAAAGCTCTCCACCAATAAATGTGATAAGCATAAGTCCTACTGGGAAAATAGCTCCCGCCACAAAACGAGAAAGCCCCACATTTGTTACTGCATGAGCAGCTGTTGAACTAGTGGCAGCTCCAAGCGCGATAAATGCTCCTGCCATAATTCCAAGCAATATCATCTTTGGAAGTGGAAGGCTAACCTTCTTCTCCCCTCCACAAATATTTGCCTCTATCACCTCTTCTGGTGAATTGAAAATTTTGTCCATATGACCTCCCCTTCTAAAAACCTTACTCAGCTTCGATTTTTTCTACTATAAAATCTGTGCATCTGTTTAGTTTTAAATTATTACTCCCACATTTTAGGCAAACATCCTTGAATTCGTGTCTGGTAAACTCTGCTCCACAGTCCTTGCATACAACCTTCGATTCCTTGACTGTGGCATCCACCTTTACTCCATCAAGAGGTGTTCCCTCACTCATCACCTGCAGATATTCTTCGATAATCTCAGGTACATAATCACACTGATCCCCAATCAGCAAATGAATAATATTTACTTTTGAAAGATTGTTTTTTTCGGCCTGTTTATTGACTAATTCAAAAACGTATTGTGTCACTGCTAGTTCGTGCATTTCAACCTCTCATGTAAAAACCTTACTTTTCTTATTATTTTATTTCATATTGATGTTATAAACAAATATTTTTTGACAATAAAAAAGGCAGCAGAAATCTGCTGCCAAAATATTTATTGAAGCTTCATATCCCCTTCTTTTACCCATCCAAGCTTCATTGCAATCTTGTTGAAGATTGGGCAAAGAACGGCTGGAAGGATAAAGCAAATAAGGATTAGGCCAATCCAGTCAAATGCTGTGATTGCAGCTTTTGAGCCAGCTGCCACATCATTTACCCATCCTGTGTACACACCAATCTGACCTACCAGACCGCATGTACCCATACCAGATGAAACGGCAGGACCGTTCATCTCGAGCTTGAAAAGGCATGTTGCAAGTGGGCCTGTGATAGCTGAGCACAAAATAGGTGCAATCCAAATACGAGGATTCTTGATAATATTTCCCATTTGAAGCATTGATGTACCGATGCCCTGAGAAATAAGACCGCCCCACTTGTTTTCCTTAAAGCTCATGAATGCAAAACCTACCATCTGAGCACAGCATCCTGCTACTGCTGCACCACCTGCAAGTCCTGTAAGTGAAAGAGCGGCACAAATAGCTGCAGATGAAATAGGAAGTGTAAGTGCAATACCTACGATTACAGAAACAAGAATTCCCATAATAAATGGCTGCTTTGTTGTTGCCCACATAATAAGTGTTCCTACTGAGCTAGCTGCCTTGCCAAGTGCTGGAGCCCACCAAGCTGAAAGGGCAATACCTACACCAATTGTTACAAGAGGTGTAACCAATATATCGATTTTTGTTTCCTTTGAAACTGCTTTACCAATTTCTGCTGATATGATTGCTACAAATAAAACTGCAAGTGGACCACCTGCTCCACCAAGAGCATTTGAAGCAAAACCTACAGTGATAAGTGAAAACAATACAAGAGGAGGCGCCTGGAGAGCATATCCAATTGCAACTGCCATGGCAGGGCCACTCATTGCTGTGGCAAGACCACCAACTGTGTATTCCACACCGGCAACGGTAGCTACCGGCACAGTTAAAAATTCAATTCCAAACTGTGTACCAATGGTATTGATGATTGTTCCAATAAGAAGTGAACAGAACAATCCTTGAGCCATTGCCCCAAGAGCATCTACAAGATATCTTTTAACAGAAATCTCGATGTTTTTTCTTTTCAAAAATTCTTTCATTTATCAATTCTCCTTAATTAATCTTCTCCAAGTCTAGCTAACATATCGTGAATCTCCTGCTCCTTTGAGCATACAAATTCTACATTAACATCCTTTATCTCCATACCGTCCTGGGCAAAGTAAAGCTTGATATAGAAGCTTGCAAAGCAGTCTGCGAAATCAACAGAAACTGTCTGCCACTCTCTGTCCTCTCCGGTGAGGGTTATCGTCTTTACGATATCTCTATCTCTGAAAACTGTCAAAGGAATCTGTGCAAGTGCGCTAAGATTCTTTGCACGTACAGTCATTGTAAGTCTGTAATCGCCGCGTTCTTTGATTGCAACAGAAAGCATATTGGCACTGTCACGACCTGTTCTGATTTCAGATGGGTCAATGGCAAAGACAGAGCTTTTCTTGAAGTTGCAGTCAATCATATTGTCATATGAAAGCTCTTCCTCATCTGCCTCGTCTAAAAGCTGATTATCTATCTCATTGTTTTCATTTATAAGTCTAAAGAGCACTGGCTTTGAAATAATGAATCTGCAAATGTTTGCAGCGCAACGCTGATAGTCAGCTCTAGTTACTGTACCATTTGCAAGTCCCTCCAATGAGTTGTCATTGTTTGTGTTGTCAGCAGCACTTGTAGTAACCATGTAAAGGTCGTTTTGAGCTGCTACAATGTCTGCCATATCGGCTCCGTCTCCTGCTCCGGCATTTCCGCCTTTTGCCCACCAGTCCGTCATTACGATACCTTCAAAGCCCCATTCATCCCTAAGGATTTTTGTAACCAAATCGAAGTTTGAAGATGTGTATCTTCCATTGACTGGGCCGTAAGTTGTCATAACAGCATGAGCGCCAGCTTCTTTAACAGCAATCTCGTATCCCTTTAAATAGAGTTCTCGGATTGCGCGCTCAGATGCCACATGCTCAGCATAGTGACGTGAGGTCTCCTGTGTATTCAAAGCAAAATGCTTTATTGTTCCAGTGATATGGTATTTATGCATACCCTTAAGCTGATATGCAGCGCACTTACCTGTTAAGAATGGGTCCTCTGAAAAATACTCGAAGTTTCTACCATTCAAAGGATTTCTGTGAAGATTCATACCTGGTCCAAGCAATACGTCCACTTTGTTTTTACGTAGCTCCAAACCTTCCCATTGATAAAGTTCTTCCATTAACTCAAGGTTCCAAGTGCTTGCAAGAAGTGTTCCATTTGGCATAGCAAATGCTTTCTTTCCTGAGTCCATTCTGATTCCAGAAGGGCCATCTGTACAGCAGGCAACAGGAATACCGTAACCTAAAAGTGAATCTGTAACACCACCAAATGCTCCGCCTGTTCCTGGTGTAACCTTTGGTGAGCTCATCCCCTCGCCTCTAACGATGGCTACCAAATCATCATCAGAAAGCTGAGCAATGAAATCATCCATTGATACTCTGCCTTTGGCAACATCCACAAGCTTGTAGCCCTTATCACCTGTCTGGGTGATTTCTGTTGGAAGCTCCTCTAGGCGATGTTCCACTGAGCTTTTTGTTGCTGTTGGAACAGCTTCATAGACAACTGAGAATGTTCCATCTGCATTTGCCTCAGGCTTAACCCTTGTAAATTCAATTGGTGGTGCCATCAACTCTGACTTTTGGTCTACCACAACAGTTTCAGAAATATCTGCTGATGCAGATTCCTCTGCTCGCACATCACCGCCCACGTAGAATGTATATGTTCCCTGCTCTAGCACATAGGCACTTTTGTGGCCTGTAACACCCGAGTCATCGTAGCAAGACATATAGTATGCTGGTACATGAATTTCACATTCCACTGTTTCACCAGGTTCGATTTCCTTAGTCTTATCAAATCCTATCAATACTCTTGATGGATTTCCCAGCTTGCCCTGTGGCTTTTCTAAGTAAAGCTGAACAACCTGCTGCCCCTTACGTGAGCCAGTGTTAGTAACAGTTGCCACAACTGTCGCTCCATTTGTGATATCAAACTCTAAGCTCTTACACTTGATGTCAAAGCTAGTGTAGGATAAACCAAATCCAAATGGATATAAAACTTTATCTTTAGCAAATGTTTCAAAATATCTGTATCCAACATAGATATCTTCCTGCTGGATATTTCTCTTCTTTTTACCAAAATTAGCTGTAGATGGGTAATCATCAATATTGTAGGCAATAGTATCAGAAAGACGACCTGCTGGATTTACGTCCCCTGATAAAACATCAAGAACACCATTTCCACCTTCCTGGCCTCCCTGCCAGATATATGCAACAGCGCTAGGGTTGTAATTTTTAACCCACTTCATATCGATAATATTACCTACATTTAAAAGAACGATTGTCCTTTCAAACGCCTCAGTAACATTTTTCAGCATTGTATGCTCATCTTCTGTAAGAAGGTAGCTTCCTTCTGTTGCACTATTATCCTGGTCCTCACCTGCTGTACGACCAATTAGCACAATTGCAACATCAGACTTTGCTGCTGCCGCCTTTGCTATTTCTGGAGTGATTACCATTTCCTTTTGGAACCATGGTTCACTGGCCCATCCGATTCCGGCATCAAATGGATTTTCCTTTATCCATTCATCATAGATTGCTTTTAAATCCTGGTTCAGATTATATCTATCATCAGCCTCAAGTGCTTCTTTTACTCCAATAACATACTTGGTATTTACCATACCGCCTGAGCCTGTACCGCTTTTATAGTAGTTGTACTGACTACGGCCAAACAATGAAATAGTGGTACCTTTCTGAAGTGGTAAAACATCACCATCATTCTTCAAAAGTACCACACCTTCTGCAACTGCGCGTCTGGCCACAGCTGCAAATTTATTCTCGTCAAATAACTTTCCCGACATTCCTCCAATATCCTTTCTCCAAAACATTCTTTCAAGAGTATACATTACAGATTCATGGCTTGCATCATTTATTTATACAAAATTCATCTTCATTTTTGGGCTTTTTTATCAATAAAACTTGCAATTAATTGTGCACAATGATAAATTTTTATTTATAGAGAATTGAGGGAATTATTATGAAAAAAGGATTAGTAATGGAAGGTGGAGCCATGAGAGGCATGTTTACCTGCGGCGTAATCGATGTTCTCATGGAAAACAATATTGATTTTGACAGTGCTGTTGGTGTTTCAGCTGGTGCCACATTTGGACTTAATATTAAATCAAAACAGATAGGACGCGGGATTCGCTACAATAAAAAATATTGTAACGACAAGCGCTATGCTAGCTTCAGCTCCCTGATTAAAACAGGGGACATTTATAATGTGCCATTCTGCTATGGCACTCTCCCATACGAGCTTGATAAATGGGATTACGATACCTTTTACAAGAATCCTATGGATTTCTACTGTGTGGCCACAGAATTATCTACCGGAAATGCGGTATATCATAAATGCGATAACTATGACGGCACTCCAGATGGAATAGACATTCGCTGGATACGTGCATCGGCTTCAATGCCTGCAGTGTCAAAGCCAGTTCCAATTGGAGATGATTTGTATTTAGATGGTGGAATGTCAGATTCCATTCCTCTTCGCTTTATGGAAAAGCAAGGCTGCGACAAAATCCTTGTTATCGAAACCCAGCCTGCTGACTATATTAAAAAGCCTCAGAAATACATGAAAATTATTAGATGGATTTTGAGAAAATATCCACGAATGATTGACACAATGGAAAACAGACACAACATGTATAATGCGCAAAAGGCATATGTAAAAAAACAGGTAGCAAATGGCAAGGCTTTCGTAATCAGGCCAGATGCTCCACTTAACATTGGTGCCACAGAAAAGAACCCTGATGAATTGCAACGTGTTTACGATATCGGACGACGCATTGCCACAGAAAATCTAGAAAAAATAAGAGCTTATTTGACCGCTTAGTCAAATAAGCTCTTTTATTATTCTTTCTTTTATACGGTAAACTGGTTAATAAGATTTTCAATCTTATCTGATGATTCAGATACTACAGTAGCGCTGTTATCCACACCACGAGAGTTTTCTGCAACCTGTTCTGCACCTTCAGCAAGAGTTGTGGCTGTAGCACTAACCTCTTGTGTACTAGCTGACTGCTCCTCTGAAATAGCAGCCATAGAAGTTGCAATCTCATCAACGCTACCAATCTTATCAATCATATCACCAACAGTATCGCTGGCTTCATCTAGGCTCTTGAATATCTTTTCAAATGTCTCTCCAGCCTGGTTTACAGATTCCATACTGGTGTTGATTTCTTCGACATTTGATTCTGCCTTTGTTGAAAGCTCTGCAATCTGAGCTGTAATCTCTTTGATAATAGCTGAAATCTGCTGAGTACTATCTGCAGAGTTCTGAGCCAACGCACCGATTTCATCAGCAACAACTGCGAATCCTTTACCAGCTTCACCTGCACGTGCAGCCTCAATAGAAGCATTAAGCGAAAGAAGGTTTGTCTGGCTGGAAATAGAATTAATCATATCAACAATAGAATCAATCTGCTTAGCAGACTCATCTACATTGTTAACAACATCATTCATTTCACGCATTGACTGTGCAACATTTGTCATACCAGACTGAACTGCCTGCATGTCACGCTGACCATCTCTTGCTGTGCTAACCAAATCATCCATAGTCTGCTTGGTTGTCTCACTCTGCATAGTCAAATCATTAACCTGCTGAGCCAATGTAGTTGCGTTTTCTGCAAGATCAGCAACTGCAGAAGACATATCGTCCATTGTATGCTGAATCTGCTGCATAGCATTTGCCTGCTCGTCAGCACGCTCATTCAAATCACCAGATACATTCTTACTGTTTGTAGCCTCTGAAGCAAGCTGATCAGTCATACTCTTAATCTCGGTAAGAGTACTTCGCATCTGTTCAACATAATCATGCATGTTGTTATTCATGGTGCCAATTTCATTTCCGCCGCCTGCTGGAATATCCACTGTAAAGTCACCATTTGCAATTCTTGTAATATTCTCTGTAAGACTACGTACTGGTTTTGTAATCTTTGAGTTGATTAACTGAAGAAGGATTACTGCCATTGCCAAAACAATAATTGCAGCAATTACAATACTAATGAGTATGAACTGTCTAAGTTCTGCTAATACTGCATCCTGAGGTACATATGAAATAAGAGTCCACTCTGTACCATCTACATTATCAAATGAAACGAAATAATTCTTTCCATTATTTCCTTTCATTGTAACAACAGAATCACTTCCGCCTGCAGCAACAACTTCTGACATTCTCTGCAAGAAGCCATCATCTGTATGTTCAGATACATCTGTACCAACATATTCTGTCTCTACCGATCCAATAATCTGAGTACCCTGAACAAGTAAGCTGGCACCCTTTCCACCTGGAGTATACTGGCTAACCATCTCTGAAATACCAGCAAGGGCAATATCTGTAGACATTACACCCTTACGACCATTCAAAGTGATAGAACGTGAACCGCACACAACCATATTTCCAGTTGTTAAATCCAGAGAAGGTGCACCTATAGCAATCTCTGCCTGGCCATCACCATTCTGATACCAACCTCTGGTAGTTGCATCATATTCACTTAAATCCGGGAACCATCCGCTACCATCATAGAACTCAGTTCTGCCGATTGCGATATAAGCATCTGTTACAACACCTGGGAACTCATTCAAAGATTCAGTCAACAGATTATTAACCTGAACATCACTTTCAAAGGTTCCACCCTCAATAGCATCTGCCAAGCCATCATAATACTTAGTCATGCTATCCATTGTTTGTGCAATATCAGCAGCATTTGCTCTAGATTCCTGATGTAATCCCTCAGTAGCCTCTGACACAATTACCTTCTTTGCCTGCAACGCCAAAATAGTGGTTACAATTGCGATTGCCACAATTACAAGAGGTATCAAAACCGCCAATAATTGTGCACTAATACGCTTTTGCTTAGCTTGTCCTTTCGCCATAAGTCCCCTCCTTCTGTATAATATGAAACGTAAACGTAGAATGTACTAATTAAAACACTAGCAAATTTCGATGTGCAAATTTGTAAATTTCTATGTCCTATCTGTGAACTCAGCGCGCCATTTTATATTTGCCAAATATTACAAAATTTATTCACTAGATATCTGACAAAAGTATGTTATGATGTAAATATCAAAGGGGTAATTCGAACTATGAGGTTCATAAAAGAAAGGGGTTTATTATGTTAAAAGACTATACTAAAATTCCTGCTCCACTAAACTCAGATGTTGTTTTGAAAATAATTCCTGGTCACTTCGCAACCAACCACTCCCACATCACAAACTATATGGAAATCGGAACCATAAAGACCAGATGTAATGAGGCTCACGGTGTTGCCCAGCTTCTTGCAATGCACTATTCCGTATCCACACCAGTAGACACAATCGTATGTGCCGATGGCATGGAAGTAGTTGGAACATATCTTGCCGAGGAACTAACAAAAGCCGGTGTCGCAAACTACAATCAGCACAAGACAATCTATGTCACTGCCCCAGAGCTTGCTCCATCCGGCCTGCATATTTTCCGCGATAATCTACAACTGACTATCCGCGACAAACACGTTCTTTTATTATTCGGATCACTAACCACCGGCCGCACTCTCGAAAGTCTAGCCGAATGTGTACAATACTACGGGGCAACCATCAGCGGTGCCTGCGCCATCTTCTCAGCCGTTCGAGAAGTGGACAACATCCCAGTAACAGCCGTATTCCACGACGAGGACATTCCTAACTACCAGTCGTACCCACTCCACGAGTGCCCTCTCTGCAAATCTGGCACCCCAATCGACGCCATCGTAAACTCCTTCGGCTACTCAGAGCTTCGCTAATCCCAGGGGGGCCACCATCCACAGGTGCCCACAGACTTAGTACAGGCCACCGGGCTGGGGGACGGCTTACAACTCCCCGCCAGTATCATTGGAGCAGATTTTTGGATTACCTTAATGTGTAAAGTGGCCCATATGTAGGTGTACTTACGAAGCTTTTACTATTCGAAGGTAATGTATGGGTGGAACGGACAATGTAGTTTATATAATCATCTAGTCTTAACTAGTCTTTGTATTATTACTTTTGCTACTCCGTTCACAAAGAAAAATTAAAAAAGAGATATTTGTATGTATTGGCACCGTGGCACATTCAACGTCCTGTTTCAAGTGACCACTGCTGCCGCCGTCCTAGCGGCAGCTGCCAATTCATATCAAATATCTCTTTTTATTTTTCTAAGTTCACTCCAAAGCAAATAGTAATAAATACAAAGCTAGTTTAAGACTGATGATTACTTAGTGTAGTGTTTGTCCGTCTCCACCCATACCTTACCGATAGAATTGTAAAACTTTGTAAGAACACCTACTAATAAATATGGGCGACTACACATTTAGATAATCCAAAATCTGTGACGTAC
>NZ_OBMR01000006.1 GCF_900218035.1 Pseudobutyrivibrio ruminis DSM 9787 | reverse complement strand
AGTATCAACATACTTACTATAGAACTGCTTTAAAGGAGCATGGTATTATCCAATCCATGTCTCGTAAAGGTAACTGCTATGATAATTGTATTATGGAGACATTCTTTGGAAGATTAAAAAATGAGATGTATTATGGCTATGAGAAAGATTATTCTTCTTTTGAAGAATTCTCAAAAGCAGTTGAAGAATATATAGATTACTATAATAACAAAAGAATTCAGGCAAAAACAAAATGGATGCCACCTGTACAATACAGGGTAGCATCCATGTGTTTAGCCTAGTTCATAAATATGTGTCCAGGATTCTGGGTACATATCAGAAATCCACGATTTTGAATCCTTTTTTTGTAGGGATGAAAAGATTTAGTACGTTATAACTATAGCAATATAGGAGAACGATAATCGACATTATTATAAAATTGAGCTAAAATATACTAAAGTGAGGAAAGGTTTATTAAAATGTCTCAAAATCAGCTAAAAATAATCGCTTTAGTTACAATGGTATTTGATCATATAGGTGCATTCATTCCAAATGCACCTATATGGTTTTGTTATATTGGTAGAATTTCAGCACCTATATTTATGTTTTGTAGTATTCAAGCATATATACATACAAAGGATAAAATGAAATATATTTTTAGATTGGGTGTGGCAGCTGTAGTAATGACAATTGGAAATTCGCTTTTGTATCTATGGTTTAATATAAATAGTATTAGTTGCTATCCTATAGAGAATAATTTTTTCGCGACACTGTATATAGGGACAGTTATTGTTTATATATATGATAAATGTAAAAGCAAGGTAGGTTTTTTTATAATAGTTATTCTTTGGCAAGTGGCTGTAACAGTGGGAACTGATTTACTAGATATTAATGTTTTAAGCAATTTTAAACATTTCAATGGAACAATATATGACTTGTTGAATACAGTACTAGGCGTGATGATACGATGTGAAGGTGGTCCGTTAATTGTACTATTATACTTTTTGATGTATTTGGCTGTAATAAACAAGAACAAAAATATGTTATGGTTAGTTTATTTGGGATTTGTGATGTTATTACAGCTTACCTTACTTAAGTTTTATAATCGACAGGGAATCATATTTTGGAGTTTGTTACCATTTGTGAAATATCAAGGATTGATGATCTTGGCGCTTCCGGTATTCTATTGGTACAACGGTTTAAGAGGAAGTAGAATAAAAGCATTTTATTATATATTTTATCCATTACATATTTGGGTTTTATATAGCATAGGCATTTTTAGTAAGATTTAGTTACTATACTGGGTTAGATATAAAAAAGAAAATGGGCGAAAGACATATCAACTTTAAATGGAGGAAGCTGTTATGATTAAACCAAATAGAGTAATTGTTATAGTTGGAATAGTAATTATACTTATGTTTTTGTTTTGTATCAAAGCGCTGGTAGAAAAAAACTCTGATATAAATAGTGCAGAAGATTTATTTAGCAATGAGTTTGACCAATTGCCAGACGCAATAGTTATTTATGGATTTGACGAGAAGGAATATGAAATAGATAGCGAGGAAGATATAGAAAGTATAGTTAGTATATTGAAGAATTATACATATATTGAGATGGCTGATGATGAAACCGTAGAAGGGTTTTATATGTTGGAATTCAAATATAGTGATGAAACAAAATCTATTGGTGTTAATGATTCATATGTTTCTTATGAAGGAAAACAGTATAAGGTGGCTGATGGTGATTTAAAACAAGTAGTAGATTTAATAGTTACTTATATGGATTAGCAGATATTTAGTATTAAGAGGAGTAATACCATTATGATATTACTCCTCTATTTTATAATATCCTCATATTCAACTCTGATAATTTTAGCAATATCTTCTACTGCAATTTTAACTTGGTGGCCAACCTTGCCAGCTGAAAAATAGATTTCGTCGAAGTTTTTGGCGGAGGCATCGATGACTGTGGTGAAGAATTTCTTCATGCCGATAGGAGAGCAGCCTCCGTGTACATACCCAGTAAGTGGGAGTAAATCCTTCTGTTTAAGCATTTCGATAGATTTCTCAGAGACAGCGCTGGCCGCCTTTTTTAAATCAAGCTCAGCTGCTACAGGAACTACGAATACATAGTGATTGCCAGTTTTGCCTGTTGTCACAAGTGTTTTAAATGCCTGGGCTGGGTTTTCTGAAAGCTTATCAGCTATCTCTTCTCCAGAAAGTCCATCGGCATTCTCAAGGGAAAAATGTTCATAAGGAATTTTCTTCTGATCAAGTAATCTCATTACGTTTGTTTTGTCTTCTTTTTTAGCCATATATATGTAAACTCCTTTTATAAAAACAAAAAAATACAAAAAATATTTTAAATCATAGGAATAAAATTCACAAAATGAAAAAATTTATGAATTATACTCTAGTATGACAGTTATTTCATGTGGTACAGTTAATAATATATCACATATTAGTATGGAGGACACAATAATGGGTGAGGCAAATGAAAACATGAGCATCCAAACAAGACAGATGTTCGAAAAAAACAGACTAGCTAGATATTGTGGAACAATCACAGCCATGGCATTGATATTTTTCAATGTTAGAGCACTGGTTGTGACAGGCATCAATGTGCTGGATATTGTCAGATTGACAGTGGCAGTACTTGATATCATTTTGTTCCAGGTTTGCTTTAGTGCATTTGGGGAGAAGTATCGTTATAAATATTGTGTAACATTATCAATGGTAGCGCTTTTCTTAATGACGATTATCCGTCCTAACGATGAGCACATGTATGTTTTCATGTATGCCATCATCCTTATTGTAATGATATACGGTGAGGCTGGAACAGTTCGAATTGGTGTTATTATTGCAAACTTTGGACTGCTATTATCGGGAATAAATGAAATTTTAAGAGGTAATCTTGAAGTAAGAGAGCTTATCACACAGCTTGTATTCAGTTTGATTGCATGTACAATCGCAGTTATCGTTTGTAAGCAACAGCGCCGCCAGACAACAGAGACTCTTGATACTATTAAAGAGCATGCAGAGGATATAAAAGAGACATCAGAAATAATTGTTGATTTGGCCGAGCAGCTCAATAAGAAATTTGAGGAAGCTAATGAAGTTTCTACAAACCTCAACGATTCTATGAACACAGTTGATGATTCAGTAGCAGAAATCGTTGAAGGTACAAAGAATATTGCAGAGGCTATTGAGAATCAGACAAACAAGACTGCAATTATTCAGGAAAGCATTCAGACAGTTGGTGAGGAAGCTACCACAATCGATGAGGTTTCAAGCCGAGTAGAAGAATCTGTAAATGAAGGTGTTGACCTTATCAACCAGCTTAAGAGCCAGGCTGAAAAGGTTGCAAATATCAATATCGAAACAAGCACAACCACACAGGCTCTTAACGATAGCATTCAGGATATCCAGGGTATCACAGAGACAATCCTTGGTATTTCAAGCCAGACAAACTTGCTCGCTCTTAATGCTTCAATCGAGGCAGCCCGTGCAGGCGAGGCTGGTAAGGGATTTGCAGTAGTTGCTGATGAGATTCGTGCACTTTCAGAAAGCACTCGCGAGGCTACAGAAGAAATCGCAAAGATTATCGAGCGCCTTACATCCGATGCTCGTTCAGCTGCATCTGCAATGTCAAAGTCAGCAGAGTATGCTAACAAGCAGAACGAACTTATTTCTGAGACAGGCACAAAGCTTGATACTATCAAGGAAGGTACTGATGAGCTTCGTAACGGAGTTGTTCAGGTTAAGTCTTCTGTGGATGAAGTTATTTCAGCAAACTCACAGATTATGGACAACATTACAAATCTTTCTGCAACATCAGAAGAGGTTGCAGCAGCTACAGATACAGTTGGATCTGTCAGCGAAAACGCAATGGATGCCCTCCACGATATGAATGATACTCTTGATGTAATCAATCGCATCGCTCGTGAGATGGAAGAGATGGCACTCAAATAAGAAAAGATATTACAGACCAGCTCGTCAGTCAGGGCTGGTCTTTTTTTGCCAGAAAACAGACATTGTTAAAAATTTATTGTTCTTCTGAAAAAAAGATGGTAATATATGGTTGCTACGCTTTACGCAAGGTTTTACTAGGAGGAGACCCGTCGAGGCTTCTACCAAAAGGAGGAACAAATGCAAAGCAGAAATTCTAAGACCTATGAGCTTGTGCTCACAGCGTTATTCACAGCCATTATTGTAGTAATGGCTTCAACACCACTCGGATTTATTCCACTTGTAGTTATTAATGCAACAACACTTCATATTCCAGTTATCATTGGTTCTTTATTCTTAGGACCAAAGAAGGGCGCATTTCTTGGAGGCGTATTCGGACTCAGCAGTTTCATTAAGAGTTCAATCGCACCAGCAGCATCAGCATTCATCTTTTCGCCTGTAGCTGCGTTGACAATGCTTCCACATGATTCAGTTGGAGCAGCACTCTTAATCGTATTCAAGAGTACATTCATCGCTATCGTACCAAGAATTCTTATCGGTGTGGTACCTTACTTCGTATACGTTGGTATCAAGAAGGCAATCAGCTCTGATAAGAAGGCTGTAGTTGGTTCAATTATCAATGCAGTTGTGTCATTCATTCTTGGATTTGGCGTGTTTGCATTCTTTAATAAAATGATTTCAGAAGGCGTACTTGGAATGTCAGTTTCAGTTGCAAGAGTAATCGGTATCGTTGTTGGTATCGCAGCATTCGCTGGTATTGAATACCTTTTCATGAACAAGGATGCAAAGGCTCTTGGCTTTATCACAGCTGGTATTGCAGGCGCAATGACAAACACACTTCTTGTTATGGGAAGCATCTATCTTTTCTATAAGGTTCCATACGCTGAGCTTTTACAGATTGACCCAGATGCTCTTATGGCAGTAATCGCTGGTGTTATCAGCTTCAATGGTGTTATCGAAGCAATCGTTGGTGCCGTAATTGTTTATTTAGTAGGCATCGTACTTGATAAGATTCAGCCAGCAGGTGTATATTCAGATAAGGCAATGAAAATCAAAGCTGTAGCTTCTGATGATTCAGCAAAGCAGGCAGCACTTTAATATAAACAACTAGGGAGAAATAAGCGTAAAGTAGCAATCTAGTTAGTAGTTTTCGGAGGTATTAAAAGGATTATGTTAAAAGGTAAATGTGTAGTCCTTGGAGTAACAGGCTCCATCGCAGCATACAAAATTGCAAGTCTTGCTTCGGCACTTGTAAAATTGGGAGCGGATGTAAATGTCATCATGACAAAGAATGCCACCAATTTCATCAATCCAATTACCTTCGAGACACTTACTTCAAATAAATGTTTAGTAGACACATTCGATAGGAATTTTCAGTTCAACGTTGAACATGTGGCACTTGCCAAGAGAGCCGATATTTTTATGGTGGCACCCGCTAGCGCCAACGTAATTGGCAAGATGGCCCATGGTATAGCAGACGACATGCTTACTACAACAATTCTCGCAGCAAAATGTAAGAAGCTTGTCAGTCCAGCTATGAACACAAACATGTTTGAAAATCAGATCGTTCAGGACAATCTCGAAACACTTCGTAAATACGGATTCGAAATAATCGATCCAGCTAATGGATATTTAGCATGTGGAGATACAGGGGCAGGTAAGATGCCTGAACCAGAAGTACTTCTTCAGTACATCATTCGAGAGCTTGCCCACAATCACGATATGGTTGGCAAAAAGGTGCTTGTTACAGCAGGCCCTACAGAGGAGGCAATCGACCCAGTTCGCTACATCACAAATCACAGCACTGGCAAGATGGGATACGCCATCGCCAAGGCTGCCATGGAGCGCGGCGCCGATGTCACACTTGTGTCTGGTCCAGTTGCAATTGAGCCACCTATGTTTGTAAATGTTGTTCCCGTACGAAGCGCTGCTGAAATGGCTGAGGTAGTTAAAAACGCGGCCGGGGAGTGCGACATTATTATAAAGAGTGCAGCAGTTGCAGATTACAGACCTATCAATGTTGCAACGGAGAAGATAAAGAAAAAAGATGGTGAAGCTAGCTGTATAGAGCTTGAGAGAACGGAAGATATTTTGGCATACCTTGGTGCCCACAGAAAAGAAGGACAGTTTATTTGCGGATTCTCAATGGAGACGGAAAACATGCTTGAGAATTCCAGCGCTAAGCTGAAGAAAAAGAATGTGGACATGATCGTCGCCAACAATCTACGTACATCGGGGGCAGGCTTCGGCACAGACACCAATGTGGTAACTCTTATCACGGCTGATGGTGCCAAAGAGCTTCCAATCATGACAAAAGAAGAAGTGGCACACGCCATTTTTGACGAAATAGTAGGGAGATAATAAAATGGGCAACCCTTAAGCGGGTTGCTCATTTTTTTGGTTGTTTACTTTTACAGGGTAAATTGATAAAGTGAACAGGTGAGAAAATGACAGACATAGAGGAGGCAGAATATGTTAGACAACAAAGGTTTTGATTTATGGGCAGATGGATATGACGAGGCAGTTGGACTATCAGAGGAGAGCAATGTTTATCCATTTGCTGGCTATAAGAATGTGCTGGGCTACATCTATGAAGTGATTATGGAAAAGCCTGGTGCAGCAGTTCTTGATATTGGCTTTGGAACAGCCACACTTACTTCTAAGCTTTATGAGAATGGCTGTGAAGTATATGGTCAGGATTTCTCGGCTCGTATGATTGAGCTTGCCCAGGAGAAGATGCCAGAAGCAAAGCTTTATCAAGGAGATATCACTAAGGGATTAGTGCCAGAGTTACATGAGAAGAAATTTGATTTCATCGTTGGTACTTATTCAATTCACCATCTTAATGATGAGCAGAAGATAGAGTTCATCAAGGAACTCCTTGGCTTGTTAAATGACGGCGGAAAAATCCTATTTGGAGATGTTGCTTTTGATACTCGTGAAAAGCTTGAGCAGTGCAAGGTAGAAGAAGGCCAACGCTGGGATGACGATGAAATCTACTTTGTGTTGGATGAATTGCAGCAGCATTTCCCAGGAATCAAGTACGAACCAAAGAGCTACTGCTCTGGGGTAGTGGTGATTGAGAAGGCATTTTCATAGAAGTAGATTCCATAAATAAGGGGGAGAAAATGTTTGATTTATTTTTCATAGTGCCCGTTGTAATGGTGGCGGGAGTGTGGCTTTACATATTGGTAAATGTGGGAAGCAATAGCAAAAATATATTGAGGGATGATATAGCCTGCGCAGACAGAAACACAGAAGATGCTGCCAAAAGATCACTGCGAGTTGTGAGAATAATGGGTGCAGTCTGGGCTGTAGTGGTTGCAGCAATTGTCATTTATTTTATGAACTCACACTCTCTAATTTTTGAATTTGAGGAGGGTGATCTATTCCTGTTGCTTATGGGGCTTTTCTTTACAGTTCTGGGATTTGCCTTGGGAAGGGTTTTTTCAGTAGGCAAAAATAACCCGCAGTATAAAGATATGAAGTTGGTAGGAAATATTTTTATGATTTCCTTTATGGGGGCAGGAATTATAATGCTGGCGATAGTTGTGGTGAATTGTGTTCAGCTGCCAGCTTAAGTGAAAGTTAAGTTAAAAAACTTGATGCATTTCTAATTCTAATGGACTACAATAATGACAATAGATGTTTTACAAAAGGGAGGACATTTTATGGCATTTTTAATTGTTGTATTAGTCTTAGTTTTGATTGCAGTTGGATTTGGAATCCGCATTGTACCACAGGGATACGTATTTGTCATTGAAAGACTTGGTAAGTATCACAACACATTGGTACCAGGTTTCCATGTAATCATTCCATTCATTGATCGTGTTGCAAAGCGTGTTTCATTAAAGGAACAGGTTGCAGATTTTCCACCACAGGATGTTATCACAAAGGATAACGTTATCATGAAAATCGATACTGTAGTTTACTTCAAGGTACAGGATCCAAAGCTTTACGCTTATGGTGCTGAGCGCCCAATCCTTGCTCTTGAAAATCTTACAGCTACTACTCTTCGTAACTTGGTTGGTGAGTTAGAGCTTGACCAGACACTTACATCTCGTGACAACATCAACTCAAAGATGCGTGTTATCCTTGATGAGGCTACTGATCCTTGGGGTATCAAGGTAGGCCGTGTTGAGCTCAAGAACATCATCCCACCGGAAGAGATTCAGCGTTCAATGGAGAAGCAGATGAAGGCTGAGCGTGATCGTCGTGAGACTCTTCTTGAGGCAGAAGGTCACAAGCAGGCTTCAATCACTCGTGCAGAAGGTGATAAGCAGGCCCTCGTTCTTAAGGCAGAAGCCGAAAGAGATGCTGCTATCGCAAGAGCAACAGGTCAGGCTGAGTCAATCCGTCTTGTATACGAGGCAGAGGCTCGCGGTATTGAAATGCTCAAGGAAGCAAACATGGACGAGAGAGTTCTTCTTATCAAGAAGCTTGAGGCTCTTTCAAAGCTTGGTGATGGCCGTGCTACAAAGATTGTAGTTCCTACAGATCTTGCAGGCGCTGCATCAGATCTTACATTCAAAACAGAGATGCTTGGCTTTGGCAACAACACTCCAGTAGACAAGGCTCCAGCATCAAAGCCAGTTGAAAAGAAGGCTGACCCTTGCTGCAATGACGGTGAGAAGAGTGCAACAACACAGCACTTTGCAACAACACACACAGATTTTGATGGACAGAACTAATCCTATAAATCATAAATAGAATGCAAAAAGCCGCACAGCACCGCTATGTTGTGCGGCTTTACAAATGTTTAAATGGAGAAATATATGAAAAAGAGTTTTATATGCCTGATGCTGGCTACATCAATGGCGTTTGCAATCACAGGCTGTAAGAAGGATGAGACTAAACCAGAGGTTTCCACTCAGGAGAAACAGACAGAGGAAAAGACTGAAACCACAACTGAAGAAGACAAACAGCTTGATGACGAGTATTATTTTGAATCGGATTATTACACTGATATTTTTTATACTGTAGACGCCGATGGAAATAAGATGAACACCTATGACAGAAGCGTTATTAAGAAGATTTTAAAAGACAACGGCTGTGATGAAGATGCAACGATTGAAGCAATACATGATGGGAAGCTGTACTTAAGACAGTATGCCACTGATGATAATGGAAACAGCACATATGAATTTATCGCGCTAGATTTAAGCACAGAAAAGGCTGATGTGTTCTTTGAAATGGAATCAAGCTATTGGTCTAATTACTCAGATTTTTATGATGGAAAATTGTACATTGCTGGCATAAACAATGATGCTGAAAAGTTCAAGGAATTCTGCTTTGTTCCATCTGACGATGGCAAGATGACTGAGGATAAGGATTCTGAGACAGAGATTGACGGATATTCAGTGGACACAAATGATAACGGCAGAGGAGACTGCATTGCAAGAGAAATAGATATGTTCGGCTATGTTGAGTTGTCCTCATATGATTATGAAAATAAGCGGTTTGCCACAATGGATGCCGAAGGAAACATCACTGAGCTGGATGCCCTTAATAGCAATGCCTCATATGTGATGGCCTACAATGACAAAGTTATTATTTATGACATCGACGATGGTGACGATTACAAAAGCACGTCATATGTCTACAATATTGAAACTGGCGAAGCAAAGCAGTTTGGCGATGCTGAGTCTGTAATAGTAGTTGGCGTGACAGATGACAAGGTATATTACGCTACCACAATCGAAACTGACCAGTACAATGTAACTACAAAAAAGATTACAGAATACGATGCGGTAGCAGATACCTATAGTGAGATGTACGAAAGTGAGTTTGCGCCAGGAGCTTCATATGTTGACAATGTAATCTTTAGAGCAGGAAAACCATATGTAATGAAGTTGGAAGGGGCCGATGTAAAATGGTACAGAGTAGATGGAGTTGACAAGCTTACAGATATCGACATATTAAGTGATACAATTCAAGCATACGAATACGGCACCATAATCTACGGAACAAGCAATTTTGTCTGCCCATATTGCGGCACACCTTTATATTCATGCTATGCAGAAGCATTTGTTCTTGATGGCAAGTACTCACCAGTGGCAGACCAGATTAATGCAAAGCTGAAAGAGCATATGGATGGAGAGGTTTCTTATGAGCCAGTGTCAGTTGGGGAAGCAGCAGAAACAGACTGCGAGGACCACAAGGAATATCCAGACATATACCATGAGACAGACACATATGATGTTTCAGGTGTGAATATCATAAATGACAGATATCTCATTGTGGACTTCAGCGGATATTGGTATGGTGGCGGCGCCCACGGCATGCCTAGCATGTACGAGTACATCTTTGATTTGCAGACAGGCGAGGAGCTGACATTTGCTGATTTCTATAAAGGCACTGAGGAAGAGTTTAAGACCTTGGTCGCTGAGAAGGTTCGCCAGGATTACTTGGAAAACAGCACAGACGGCGATAATGGTGGATACTTTGCAGCCACAGACCAGGATGCCTATGACACTGCGTACGAATATGCATCTATTAATTCAGGAAATGTTGCATTTCAGGATGATAAGGTCCTTGTATATTTCTATCCTTATGATTTAGGTTCATACGCAGATGGCTTCAAGTTCTATGAGTTCTCATACCAGGAGCTATTTGGAACAGCTACAATGGTTAGATAATCAGTTAAGTAGTAAAATTGTACTTATTCAAATGCAATGAGAGTATTATTGTACTACCTATTGACAAGCAATATAATAATTATTATGATGAATACAGTTCTTAGATAAGGAGAGAAAAATATGAACAAAGGACTTAGAAAGATTTACGACGAAGTAGGTCAGGCAACAGGTTTACGAATAAACGAACAAACAGATACATTAATGGGCGAGGCCGGCGGTTTCCATCTCAAGGTGGATATGACAAATAATAATTATATGGTCTACGCTTCAGTTCGCAAGAACGGACAGCTTCCAGACAAGGAATTGTTAAAGAGCATTTGCAAAGCAAATAAGGGCATGATGTCTCTTGGTGTTCAAGGTAATTATGTAATCGCTACAGTCAGAGGCATGACAACTAAAAAGGTCATCGCTTACCTTATCAACGCAATTAAGGCTTTGACTGAAGCATTCAATATGTACGGTTTTGAGGATGTTTGCGAATCTTGCGGCAAGCCTCACACAAACTTAGGCAGCTATTGCGTATCAGGTAGCGTGTCATTCCTCTGCGATGAGTGTTACACACAGGTGACACAGTCATTGCAGCAGAGTGAAGTAGAAATGAGCAACACAAAAGAAAGTGTTGTTGCGGGAGTTGTAGGAGCTTTTCTTGGTTCAGTTATCGGCGTGATAACAATCATTATTCTTGGTCAGCTGGGTTATGTAGCAGTTATTTCTGGTCTCGTTATGGGTGTATGTACTGTAAAGGGATACGAAATGTTAGGTAAAAAGATGAGCACAAAGGGCATCATCATTTGTGCAATCGTTATGATCATCATGACATACTTCGGAGAGAAGCTTGATTGGATGATTACCATGATGACAGAGGCAGACTTCTCATTATCAGAAGCTTCCTTCTATTTCTGGGATATTTTGGAATACGCAGATGCAACATCATCATTCATTGCTGATCTTGCTCTTGTATACCTCTTCACAGCAGGTGGCGCAGTTCCAACAATCTTGAATGTTATCAAGGCTAGAAAGCAGGCATTCACTTCTTATCAGATTGGATAAAATATTTTAGTGAATAGAAATTCAGTGAAAAATTATTCAGTAAAACGTATTAACGAAAGAGTCTATCTACTTAGTTAGATAGGCTCTTTTTTTATTACAATTTTTTACTTAACCCTTGACGAAAAAATCCAATCGTGCTATAAGTGTATTAGAACACGTAATACAGTGTCATACACACATACCTAGTAGGGGAGGTATTAGATGATTCAGTTAAACTACCGAGATTCGAAGCCTATATATGAGCAGATAAAGGACGGGCTTCGGCGCCTAGTAGTATCTGGTGCGGTAAAGCAGGATGAAAAGTTGCCTAGTGTAAGGGAGCTAGCTACCAACCTGTCAATAAATCCAAATACTATTCAGAAGGCGTATCGAGAGCTAGAGCAAGAAGGTTACATCTACACGATTGCGGGCAAGGGAAGCTTCGCTGCACAGCGAGCTGACGTTGCATCAGGGAGGAATGAAGAATTGATGAAAGAATTCGATGAGATTGTAAAAGAACTTCTGTATCTGTGCGAGGATAAGGACATCCTTATCAAACGTATTGAAGAGCTTGCGAAGGGAGGGACTGAACATGATACAGGTAAATAACGTTACTAAAAAGTTTGGCGATTTTGCAGCCCTCGACGGGTTAAACATGCATGTTGAGCGCGGCGCCATCTACGGTCTTGTAGGTCCAAACGGAGCTGGTAAATCAACAATTATTCGCCATCTTTGTGGTGTATATAAACAGGATGCTGGTGAAATCACAATCGATGGCAAGCCAGTATATGAAAACACTGAGTTGAAAAAGATTTTCACTGTAATTCCAGATGATATTTTCTATTTCACTCAGGCCAACACCATGGATATGATGAAATTTTACAAGGACATGTATCCAAAGTTTGACGAAGTACTATTCAAGAAAATCATGGATTGCTTCCCAGCTATCAACCCAAAGAAAATGGTTCGTACACTTTCAAAGGGTATGCAAAAGCAGGTTGCATTCATGCTTTCCATTGCAGCACGTCCAGAGCTTATGATATTGGATGAGCCTGTTGACGGTCTTGATCCAGTTATGAGACGTCAGATTTGGAGCCTTATCATGTCTGATGTTTCTGAGAACGGCCTTACAGTTTTGGTCAGCTCACACAACCTTCGTGAGTTGGAGGATGTATGTGACCATGTGGGAATCATGAATAATGGAAAGATTCTCATCGAGCGTTCACTTGATGAGTTGCAGACATCTATCACAAAGATTCAAATCGCATTTGACGGTGATATGCCTGCCCTCCCACCAGAAATAGAAGTGCTTAAGAAGATTACAAATGGACGAGTACACACACTTATTGTTAAGGGCGAGCCTAGAGCTGCCGAGCGTGCAATCGGTGCACTCAATCCACTTTTGATGGATGTGCTTCCACTTACATTGGAAGAAATCTTTATTTATGAGTTGGGAGGTGAGAACTATGCAGTCAAAGACATCATTTTTTAACATGGCTTTGTTTAAGAAAAATCTTAGTAGGACTTGGATAGTGGGACTGTTATACTTCATCGCCTTATTACTCATGCTTCCTATATCATTTGTGCTTACCATGGCTGATTTTGATAATTCATGGTATGTAGAATCAGGATATACACGTGCTATTATGCTTTATCAGCATATGCAGTATGTGCCAAAGGCAGGCCTGGCACTTACAGTAGCCATTGTAGCCACTGGAATTACATTCTGGTTCTTATTTAACAAGCGCGACAACTACATGATGCACGCATTTCCTGTTAGCAGAAAGAGCTTGTTCTTCACAGGATTTACAACCGCTTCACTTGTGAGCCTTGTGCCACTTGTGTTAAACAGTATTGTCATGACAATCGTTGCCTTTGTTGAAAAGGCGCAAGCCATAGATGCTATCTGGTATTGGACATTGATAGTTGCAGTTGCAACAGAGCTGTTCATCTCAATAGCAGTTTTCTCAATGATGACATCAGGCCAGATTATTACAAGCGTAGTATTCTACTTCATCTTCTGTTATTTATACACACTGATGGAAGTTGCATTTAGGATTACAGCCTCATTCCTGATGTTTGGTATGTCATCATCAATGTCTGATTTAAATACAACAATGTTGACACCAGCATTCTTCATTAGTGCAAATTGCGGAATAAATGCTGTTGTTGACACAGACGATTATGGCAAACTTATAGGCTTCTCATATGAATTGACTGGAGCCAAATATCTTGCTATTTACGCAGTAGCAGCAGTAGTGATTACATTCATCGCTTACATGCTTTACAAATACAAGAAGCTTGAAACAGTACACGATTTCATTGCCGTACCATTTCTCAAGCCAGTATTTACTGTTGGAATGTCATTCTTCATTTCAATGGTTGCAGGTGGATTTGTTGCAGAAATGATTAATGCGGCAAAAACACTTACATACAGCGCAAAGTTTGCTATCGCTATTGTAGCGGCCATTATAATTGGATGCATACTTTTCTACGCGACACAGATGATGATAGAAAAGACTGTACGAGTATTCTCTGCAAAGAAGTTTTTCTATTGCGCAGGCTACTCCGCAGCAGCATTGGTGGTTCTCCTTTGCCTCAGATTTGATGCATTCAACGTGGAGAACAAGGTGCCAAATGCCAATGATGTAGAGTGGGTTGGCTTCAGCTGTGATTACACAATGGTATTTACTGATGAAGACGAAATAGGCACAATGATTGAGCTTCACAAGAACTTCCTTGAGGACAAAAAGGAGCTTCGTGATGTAAACGTGCTTTACTCAGATGTACCTGGCAACTCATTTACAATCAAATACAAGCTCAAGAATGGCAAGACAATCATTCGTGACTACTCAGTTGTAGACACAGAATCAGAAGAGGTTAGCGCACAGTATGTTGCAGCTACAGAACCAATCCTTGATTTTGTAAATTCACCAATCCAGATTAAAGAGCATATCATCGGAAATATTTACAATGATTGCACAATCACAGAGATGAGCTTCAGTGGCTACCTCTATGATGAAAGCCTTGAAGATTATTACTCTACATACGTAGATTTTGATTATCTTACAGACCGTGAGAAGAAGGAGAAATTCGAAAGAGTTTACGAAGCATTATTGAAGGACGTAGATGATGGCAAAGTATTCACTACAAGCTTTGGCACTGACTACTACAATAACGAAGACAAACTATACAACGACTTCAGCTTCACAATTCAGAATAAGAAAACTCCATACTTCTCAGATACAGACTTCTTCTGGGGCTACGAATACGCAAACTCATATGTCAGATATGAGCAAAGCATATACGTACAGCTCTCACGAGACTGCACAAACACATTGCAGGCCCTAAAAGAAGAAGGCTTCTACACCGATGATGAGGAAATCCTCACATACGGCGAGTATAACCAGCGTATGGGTTATGACTACTATTAAATTGCTTACATCTTAATTCTCTATCCGATACAATTCTCTAACAGCCCCAGGGACCTCTCACCCCTGGGGCACTTATTTTGCCCAAATCCCTCCGCCCTCCGCCCCGCCTGGGTAACTGTGGGGCCCTCATCCCTCCCTATGAAGTAGATTGTAATGCCACGCCCACTGATAGGAGGGGATCTACCTACTTATTTACGATGACAGCGCAAGGATTATAGTTTTTCTTAGCATCACAAGGGTGCATTAAGTGCGTGTCCTTTAATTGGTTTTGCACTTCGAAGCCACTGTGGGTAGAGGGCAGACACTTGAAGTCTACGTATTAGTCTCCACACAAGGCTTAGGATAATTGCGCTCATACTCCGTTTGCCAAGAAAATTATGAAAGGGGATTTTGGATGCTTAGGCGCTGCCCTTTAACTCAGTCCGTTTCGTTGTCGGGCTCTCGGCGCCGTCCGTGGCGCCTCACGCCTATTCATCGCAAAATACCCCTTTCTAATTTTCTAGGCTCACTTCAAATGTCGCGGCAATTATTCCTAAGCTTGCTGTGGAGATTAATACTTATAAATAGTGTGTGTCTGCCCACTCTACCAACAGCGGCGTTAGAAGTGCAAAGAATTTAAAGAACACGCACCATAAAAAATGCGACACGTGATGCTTAGAAAAACATAATCCGCAGACGATGCAAGTAAATAAGTAGGTAGATTCCTGACGTATTAGTGGGCGTGGCATATATAAAGTGTCCCATAGGGAGGGATGAGGGCCCAGCCAACTAGAGGGGGCGGCGGGCCAAGTGCGATTTTTTCAGAAAAATTTGAAAAAAATTTAAAAATGCTCTAAAGTTTTGATTGGGAGCACCGATAAATGAATTGTAAAGAAAAGTGTATCTAGATTTAATGTGACATAAAACGACGTAAACACAGGGAGGAAAGGAGTGTGGCGATATGCGTATAGAGGCTTACAACCAGGTAGCTCAGCTCTATCAGACATCAAACACTAAAAACACATCACAGGCTGCAAAGCAAAGCAGCATGGGTCGCGATGAGGTTCAGATTTCATCTACTGGTCGTGATTATAATGTTGCAAAGGCAGCAGTATCTGAGGCTTCAGATATCAGAGAGGATCTTGTAGCTGATATTAAGGCTAGAATTAAGGCCGGCACTTATGAAGTTAGCACAGAGGACTTTGCTGATAAGCTTATGTCTCAGTTTGGTTCTATTCTTTAGTTTTGTGAGGGAAAAGCGTGGCTAGTTTACTGGATGAATTGATCCTAACTATGGATGGTGAAAGGTCGAAATATGAAAAGTTAATTAATCTTAATGGAGAAAAGAAGGATTCTATTATCCATAAGAAGCTTGACGTACTTGAAGCTATTACCATTCAGGAGCAGGCCATCGCAGACTCCCTGCTTAAACTGGAGGATAAACGCGCCCATTTGTTGAAGAGTATTGCTTCGGTAATGGGGCATGATGGTGAGCAGGTTACTGTTTCATGGATGATAAATAATCTGGCTAACCAACCTGTAGAGCAGGAAAGGCTTACTGTAGCACGAGATCAATTGGTAAAGGCTGCAGATGAAGTTCAGGTGCTGAATTTTCAGACTCAGAACTTGTTAAAGCAGGCAATTGAAATGGTGGAGTTTGATATTACTCTTATTAAGAGTGTGAAGCAGGCACCACAGACAGCAAATTACGGAAAAGATGCTACAACTACAGGCGAAATATTAGGTAATATACGATTTGATGCTAAACAGTAGGAAAAGGATGTCCTTAAAGTTTTAGTAAGACTTTGGAGGATAGACTATGGCTAATAGTTTTGGAAGCTTATATGTTGGGGCATCAGGCCTACAGTCAGCATCACATGGATTAAATACAACTGCAAACAACCTTTCTAACGTAAATACTGAAGGGTATGTACGTGAGCAGGTTGTTTACGAAGACAGAGATTACAGAAAAATAGGAAATGCATCGGTCAGCACACAGTACGCTGGCCTTGGTGTGCAGGTAGGAACAATCGTCCACGCTCGCGATATCTTTTTAGATAAAGCTTATCGCTCAGAGAATGGACGATATTCTTTTTATAGCGCTAGTTCAGAAGCAGTGCAGGAGGTTCAGACACAGCTTCAGGAGACCCATGGCGAGGCTTTCAAGCAAGCAATTGCCGATTTTGAAGAGGCATTTGAGGAGTTCGCCAAGGATCCTTCTGATACAGTTTATCAGAATCTTGTATTGCAGAAGGCTAGTCTTTTTTTGTCTAGAGCTCAGGCTGTAGAGGATGGATTTGAAGATTATCAGACTATCATTAACTCAAAGATTACAGAAGATTTAAATACAATCAATGATATAGGAGAAAAGATAGTCGATTTAAATAAAAGAATACAGGCAATTGAAGCAGCTGGTGTTGAAAAGGCCATGGACCTTCGTGATACCAGAGATTTGCTTTTGGATAAGCTTTCCGGCTTAACAAAAATGAGCTATAGAGAAGATTACAACGGTATAGTTCATGTGGATATTGAGGGCGTTGAGTTTATCGATGAAAACAATTTCTATGAGGTTGGAATTTTAAGAGATAAAAAGACGGGATTTGTTACACCATATTGGCCTCAGCTTTCAGATATTGTTAGTAAGGAAGATGAGTCTCTTAACACATATTATCCTATTTTTAACTTAGGGAATATTAGTGCAGAAAGAGATACAGATAAGGGCGAAATTAAAGCGCTTCTTCTTGCAAGAGGAGATAGTTGGAGCAATTTCCTTGGCTATTGTGATTCCGAGGGAAATCAAATATCATCCGCTGATTATGAAGATGGGATCTCAAATTCTATCATGATGAATTCAGAAGCAGAGCTTGATACATTAATTCATAGATTGGTTACAGAAATCAATGATTTATATAGCCCACTTACATCGATGTCATCAGCACTTGGAAATGTTTCAAATGTTTCTTACTCATATGTAGATGAAAATGGTAACCAGGTTAACGTAAACCCTACTGCAGATGAATGGAAAAATGTAAGAGTTCTAGATGAAGCAAACTGTTCAGTTGGTTCTGATGGAGAGCTTCCACCACGTGAGCTTTTTGTTAGAAACGGTTGCTCTAGATATACAGTAGCGACAGTTACATACACTGACGAGAACAATGTAGCTCAGACTAAGCAGGTTTACCTTTACAATGAGGAAGATTTAACCGACACAGCAAAATGTTATACTCTTAAATCTTTGACAGTTAACGAAGATTTGATTAAGCAGGAATCATACATTCCAAATAAGGTATATAAGGATCAGACACAGGTAGATATGAAGCTTGGTCAGAATCTTAGTGCTATTTGGAATAGGACAGATTTCAACTTAAATCCTAGCGATACAACTCCATGTGGATACAACGGATTCTATGTGAAATGGATTGGTGAAATCGCAAATACAGGTAGCGTATACTCTACTACCGAAAAATCATTGGAAGGTACAAAAGAAGAAATCGAATTTAGCCGACAGGGTGTTATCGGCGTATCTTCAGATGAAGAACTAACAATAATGATTAAATATCAGTCAGCTTATAACGCAGCTAGCCGATATATAAATGTAGTAAATGAAATGATAGAACATCTGCTTACAACATTGTAATTGTAGCAGGAAAGGAATAGCTTATGTCATCAACATTCTTTGGATTGACAATTGCATCTTCTGGACTAAACACAGCTCAGGCTCAGATTAATACAACTGCAAACAATATCTCTAATGTAAACACTAATGGATATAGTAAGCAGGTTGTAAACACTGTTGCAGCATCAGCGCTTCGAGTTTACCAGGCATATGGTACAACTGGTACAGGTGTTGAGGTTGAGTCTGTAACTCAGAGCCGTGATGCGTACTATGATGAGAAATACTGGAATAATAGTACGGCCTTGGGATTTTACGAGAAAAAACAGTACTACATGAATCAAATTCAGGACTATTACAATGAGACTAACAAGGATTCAGGCTTTACTACTATCTATACAAAAATGTTTAATGCCATGAGTTCTCTTCAGGGAAGCCCTGGTGATGATACAGTTAGAAAGCAATTTATTTCTACTGCGAAGCAGCTTACAGAATACTTTAATCAGTTATCCACAAAGCTTAAGGATTTGCAGAACTCTATCAACGATGAAATAAAGACAGCAGTGGATGATATTAATGCAGTATCAGAAAAGGTCGCTATCCTTACAAAACAGATTAATGTAATCGAACAGGGCGGTGGACATGCAAATGAACTCCGTGACCAGAGAGCCCTTTTAATTGACAAGCTTTCTAAGATTGTTGATGTTTCAGTAAAAGAAACTCCTGTAACAAACAGTAATGATCCAGACATGTATACAGGTGCAACCTATTACCAGGTATATATCAATGGTCAGCAGCTTGTAGATACATACGAATACAACAGACTTAGTGTAGTATCCAGACAACCTGATGAAATGTTTAATCAGTCTGATATTGATGGTCTGTATGAAATTGTTTGGGAAGATGATGGTAATAAATTCAATGCCACACCTAGTTCAAGCGGCGGTGAGTTAAAGGCAATGTTTGAGGTTCGTGATGGAAATAATAATGAAAACTTGCATGCAAACGTTCAGTCTGCAACTGCAACCTCTATCACTGTAACAAACCTTAGCATTACAGATATAAATGAATTTAACATGCCAAATAAGGGCCAGATAAGCACAAACAATATGTTATTTAGCTATCAGAGCTTTGATTTTACTACAGATTCTAAAGGAAATGTAGTTTCAATTACTTTTAATTTGGATACTGAGGATGCTATTACAGCCGATGTAGCAGCTACATTAACAGGTCGTTCACTTCAGGTTGGAGATGATGTGGACTACATGGGTATTCCTTATTATCAAAACCAGATGAATCTGTTCCTTAGAAGTTTCTGTCAGAAATTCAATCAGATTGAGCAGAGCGGTGTTGATTTGGATGGAAATGACATGACAGCATTCTTTATTGCAAAGGATGATATAGATTCTATTATTGAACATCAGATGCGAGATGAATTGGTGGATAAAGTATTGGATGCAAATGGAAACGTTGTATCTTCTACAGGTAAAACATTTTCAAATTCTGATGAGACATATTATCTGATGACAGCGGGTAATGTATCTATCATTAAGGAAACAGATAAGGATGCAAGAAAATTTGCAACCACAGTTAAGGAGAATTACACATCAGGTGTTGATGCAGCTGATCTTGTTGTACAGCTTCAGAAGCTTCAAAGTAAGCAGACAATTTTCAGAGGAGGCGGTGGTGATGCCTTTCTTCGATGTATTTATGCAGACGTAACTATCGATACGCAGGAGTGCCAGATTTTTACAACAAACTTTACAAACATCCAGTCATCAATTTCTCAGCAGAGAATGTCAGTTTCTGGTGTTGATGAAGATGAAGAGGCTTTGGACTTAATCAAGTTCCAAAATGCATACAACCTAGCATCTAAATGTATTTCCGTATTTTCCGAAATATATGATAGGTTGATATTGAATACCGGAGTTTAATTAAAGAGGTAAGTATTATGAGAGTAACTAATAAGATGATAATGAACAATTCAGCTTCGAATATTAACAGTGCTAAAGAAGTTGTTAACACTAGAAACAAGCAGATGACATCTCAGAAGAGAATTGATAAGCCATCTGATGATCCTGTAATTGCTGTTCGTTCGCTGAGACTTGCAACTACATTATCACAGGTATCACAGTATTACTCAAAGAATATTCCTGATGCAAATCAGTGGCTTGATATTACTGAGACAGCTCTCATTAATATCAGCAATGTTGCCACAGACTGCAAGACAATCTGCGTAGGAGGTTCTACTGATTCATATAACAGTCAGAGCGATAGAAAGACTATGCTTACTCAGCTTGAATCGCTTCAGAAGGCTCTCTTTGCAGAAGGTAATGCAGACTATGCAAACCGTACTGTTTTCACAGGATACAGAACAAACTCAAATCTTACATTTACAGAGGATGAGACACAGACAAAATATCGAATCGACCAGACTCTTAGCATTGAGGATTTAATGGAAGAGCACAGATATTATTCTGGAAATGTAGTTGTTCCTACAACAGAGGCAGAGGTTATTGCACCAAAGGATAATGCAACTTTGATTTCGGATATTACTGAGACAGACTATTACAGACTTCGCCTTAACTACAAGGATATAGAATCTGTAAATAGTATTAATATAAAGTACGAGGGCAATACCACAGATACACCTGATATATCTTTTGCGTTTACAGCAACAAACGGAGTATACAATGACGATACTTCCGGTGGAGCGTTAACATCCAATGGTTTTTCATTGAGGGTATACGAGAATGAAACTGATTGGGCTAATGCAGATACAACCGATAAGGTAAAGAAGGTTGAAAATAACGAAATAGTTTTCATTAGAGAAACAGGCGATATTATTTTTGGCGATACTGTTGCATCTACTCTTAAGACTAACAAAGCTGAACTTGCAGTGCAGTATGATAAGACAGGATTCAAAGAGGGACAGCTTCGTCCAGAGTATTACTACAACTGCACCAAGATGACTGACAGCACGGGCGCAGCACTTACATCCAACAATGAATACACGAAATTTGATGCAAATGGTAATGTAATCCACTTTGACATCGAATATACAATAGCTGCAAATCAGACTATCGCAATTAATACAGAGGCTTCAGATGTGTTTGACAGCTCCCTTCAGCGTGATATTGATGAAATGATGAATGCGGTTCAAAGAGTTATCTCTGCATACGATAAATTAGATACAATTAAGAATATGAAGAGTGAAACTCAGTACGCTTCAGATGAGGATCAGGAGTGGCTAGACAAGTGGCAGGATGCCGCTCAGAAAGAATTTGATTACTATAATAACAATATGCGAAAACTTTTTGACACAGAAATAGGCAATATTAAGTCATATTGTGATAAAATAAGTTTAGCTATAACTGATTTGGGTTGTAAGGAGCAGTCTTTAGACCTCACAAAGGTTCGAGTAGGTGATCAAAGAGAGACTGTACAGCAGTTACAGACGGAGAATGATGATGTAGATCTATCCCAAATCATCATCGACTACACAGCAGCTTACACCGCATATCAGGCTTCGCTCACCGCAGCAGGAAAGCTGGGTGATTCGACATTACTAAATTACATCTAAAAAGGAGAAGGGATAATGCAGGTAAAAACTAGACTGTTCGGCGAAATTGAAATTGCAGAAGAAAAAATCATCAATCTCATCCATGGTCTTATTGGTTTCCCAGACATGAAGAGATACACACTCATTTTCGACGAGGAGAAGAAAGACAAAGGCAATATCATGTGGCTTCAGTCACTTGATGAGACAGACTTTGCAATGCCAGTAATGCTGCCTCACGTGGTTAAGCCAGACTATGCACCTGAGCTCAACGTTGATGCACTTGAGCAGCTTGGAGAGCTCACAGCAGACAATACTTACATGCTTGTCACAGTCAGAGTACCAAAGAACCCTAAGGAAGCATCGATTAATCTTAAGGCACCTATCATCATCAACACAGACACAAACATCGGTGACCAGATTATCATCGAAGGCTCTGAGCCAGTACGCTACCTTATTCATGACGCAATACATGGAAAGGATGGTGAGTAACGATGTTGGCATTAACAAGAAAAACAGGCGACGCTATCATGATCAACAACAACATCGAGATTACAGTCCTTGAGGTTCGTGGTGATCAGGTAAAGATCGGTATTTCAGCTCCAAAGGAAGTATCTATCTACAGAAAAGAAGTATACTTAGAAATTCAAAAAGAAAACGAGGAAGCACAGGCAATCAGCATGGACGACCTGGAAGCACTCAAGAATTTACTTTAGTAATAAGGATAAATCCAGCAACTGCGGTTGCTGGATTTTTTATTTAAGTAGGAAATTTCTCCTGCGGAGAAATCTTTATTCATTCAATCATTGATGAGAGTAATGTGTAATCTCTCAATATATGCCTGAATTGTTAAGTGAAAAATTATTATGGATGTTTTTCACTTAAAAAGTCGTAGTACGGTTAAGTTTATTCTAGAAAAATATAAATAAACTTAAAATAGGTTAAATAATTTGAATTAAAATTAAGTTTATTTTTGGCAAGTGTATTTTCACTTAAATAATCATGGGATTGAGTTAAGTGAATATGACATTCTTCAGAATAAACTTAAGTAGCCTAAGAATTGGGACTGAAAAGTTAAGTGAATTTATAAATAATTATAAATACACTTAACGGCAAGTTGGACTTTTAAGTGGAAATAATCCAAATAGAAAATCCACTTAACTTTCACCCGAGAATTATATAAGTGAAATTTGAAAATGATGAAATTCACTTAACTCACGCCCCATGTCGCTAGCAAAACATTAAAAAACTCATCAAAGAGCCACCCCCAAAGGCTATCAAAAAGCCCATCAATTAAAAACATACATAAGCACATCATCATTCTTTTCTAAGAAAAAAGAAAAATTTTTAAATTCTCTATAAACTTTAATATCCCACCGGTCGATATAGCAATTAGAAAACTAATAATTTCCCATAGTACAAGGATGTATATTGTCCAAATGGAGTTTAGAATGGGACTAAATTCCCTTGGGCGTAAGGAGGAAAACAATGAAAATAGGCGAAGTAAGTAGTGCAGTTAGCAACTACCAGGGACAGGGAAGTTCAGCAAAAGCGGCGCCAGCACAAGCAGTGCAAAAAGATAATGCTATAGTTGATTTTTCAGCTGCTGTAAAAGAAAGCAAAGCTGCTGAATTAGAGAATAGAAACTATTCTACAAACCCTGAAATCGAAGATGAGGAAAATTCTTCAAAGCAGGCATCTTCTTCTTTGAAAGAAGCTGTAGAAAAGATTAACTCTGCACAAGGAAATGCAGAGGCTGTATTTGGTATCCATGAGGGAACAAATCGCGTAATGATTAAGATGGTCGACAAAAGGACAAAGGAAGTCATTAAGGAATTCCCAGCAGAGCAGACACTTGACCTTATTGCAAAGGCATGGGAGCTTGCAGGAATCATGGTCGATGAGAAGAGATAGGAGGTAGGGTTATGCCTATTAGATTATCTGGTTTGGCTTCGGGCTTAGATACCGAGGCGATTGTAGGTGCCCTCGTATCTGCATACAGTTATAAGAAAGACAAATATGTAAAGGCGCAGACAAAGCTCTCATGGAAACAGGAAGCTTGGAGCACCCTTAATAGTAAAGTATATAGTTTGTACACTAGCGTTGGTACTATGCGCTATTCTTCAAACTATACAGCAAAAAAGACAACAGTTAGCGATACTTCTAAGGCGACAGCAACAGCCAGTGGTACCGCTATTAATGGTACCCAGTCACTTGAAATCACTCAGCTTGCAAAGACTGCTTTTATCACAGGTGGAGAGCTTGATGGATCAGTTACTGGCTCATCAACTATGGTTTCACTTGGAATAAAGAACAGCAATGCATTAGATAAAGCAAGTATCGCTGTAAGAACAGGTACTAAGACTACAAACATCGAGATCGATAGCTCTATGACTATCAATCAGTTTGTAAATAAGCTTAATGAAGCTGGAGTTATTGCCAATTTCGATGAGAAGAATCAGCGTTTCTTTATCAGTTCTAAAACGTCTGGTAAGGAAGGTGATTTCTCTATTTCTGCAAATAGTTCACAGGGGCTTAGCGTGTTAAATAAGCTGGGATTGATGTCTAACACTGAAATTGAAGATATCACTAAAAGCACCAGCAACACTTTGGCTAAGAAGCTCTTTGATTTTACAACTGCAAAAAATTACTATGACCTGTCAGATACAAAGAGTCTGTTAGCAAAAATCAAGGAATATAAAAATGATTCATCAGCTACAGCAAACACTGAGTATGATGAAATTGTTTCATATATCGCAAGCGATACTGATAAATTTGGCGCAGTAGATTGGTCGACTATTTCAGAGGACGATTTATCTACATTAGCTACAAAGCTTTATAACTCTGCAACATACGACACAACAGGAACAAAGAGTACGGCTATCACAAGAACTCTTAAGTTTTCGGTTGGCGAAGGGGACGATAAAAAAGAGTACACATTCCAGAAGAATCTTGATGGCTGGAAAGAGTTGCTTGCAGAAATAGGTGACAGTACAGATGAAGATGTTGTTGACCTCAGAGATTATCTGAACAAGACATTTGCAGGGGAAGTGTACAAGACAGAGACCACAGATGCTGGAATTCAAGTATTGAAGTTTGGTACTGATGGCGAAATAGATTGGTCTGAGATTGCTGGTGACTCTGATAAATTAGAAGCATTGGCAAAGCAGATTTATTCTAAATCAACATATGATATTTCTGATGATGCAACCTATCAGGAGATTTCAAAGTCTATCAATGAAATCAGAGATGGGTATGTGGCAGTAGCTGAGGCAAAAGCTCTTCCAGCTACTACATCAGAAGAAATTGCAATCAGATCTGCTAAAATGCAGGCTGCTCAGGAGCAACTTGATGCTGCATTAGCTGACCCAACAAACCAAAAGTGGAAGCAATATGTAGAAACTAATTTTGGTGTAAAGAATTCAGCTTATGATAGTAGCTACAGCGACTTCTGGATTCAGAGCGATAACCTTGAGTTAGTCCAGAGTGTATTCTACAGAGTAGATTTGGCTGCTAATGTTACAGCAGGAAATATTGAGCTTGATAACTCAAATACTGCAACAAAGGTAAATGGCGATGATGCAATAATAAAATTAAATGAGGTTACATATACATCAAACACTAATTCAATCACTGTCAATGGCCTTACAATTGAAGCTTTGGCAAAGACTACAAGTGCAATCTCAGTAAACGTTTCCAACGATACTGACGCTCTTTACGACAAAGTTAAGGATTTCCTTACATCATATAACAACTTGATGAACGAGATGCAGAAGCTTTACAATGCAGATTCTGCAAAGGACTACGAGCCACTTACAGATGATGAAAAGGCAGAGATGTCAGAAAAAGAAATCGAGAAGTGGGAGCAGAAGATTAAGGATTCGCTTCTTCGTAGAGATACAAGTTTGAACGGTATCATTTCTGCAATGACTATGTCAATGATGTCAGTGTATGAGGTAAATGGTGAGAAATTATCATGGTCTACATTCGGTATCCATACACTTGGAACATTAAATGCAGAAAAGAACGAAGGCTATGCATACCATATCGATGGCGACTCAGAAGATAGCAAGACATCTGGTAATGAAGAAAAGCTCCGCGCAGCGTTAGCGGAGGACCCAGATAGAGTTATCGAGTTCTTGAAGCAGGTAACATCCGGTCTGTATAAGTCATTGGATGAAAAGATGAAATCTACAGCGGTTAAATCTGTTTACACTGTTTATAATGACAAGGAAATGGCATCTGAGTATTCAAACTACAGCTCATTGATTAAAACATGGACTGACCGTGTTCAGGACATGGAAGACGCTTATTATAAGAAATTTGCCGCAATGGAGTCTGCGTTGGCTACATTACAAAGCAATTCTTCTTCAATATCATCACTATTAGGTGGTTGATAGTAAGTAGATACAATATTAGATTTTTGGAGGCGGTACTATGACACCAACAAATGGTTATGATGCATATGCAAAAAACAGAATACTCACAGCTAGCCCTGCTGAGTTAACATTGATGCTATATGAAGGAGCAATCAAGTTTTGTAACATAGCAATCGTAGCTTGCGAGAATCACGATATTGAGAAAGCACACATCAATATCAGAAAGACAGATAGAATTATCGAAGAGTTTGAATTGACTCTCGATGAGAAATATCCTGTGGCAAAGGATTTCCATGCAGTGTATACTTATCTTAGGAGCTGCTTGAGACATGCCATGATCACCAAGGACGCAGCACAGCTCGAGGAAGTGCTTAAGCATCTTCGAACAATGCGTGACACTTGGAAGGATGTAATGAAGCTTACAGCCAATGGCAAAAAGCTTGATGGATCTTCAACAAATATTGCAGGTTAACAAACGGCCCCTCACACGAGGGGCTGTCTTTATGTGGAGGGAACAATGGATAACAGAGATTACGTAATAATGCTTAGAGAGTCGCTGGAAAAGAAGGCAGATATTCTTAGAGTTCTTCTTATTAGAAACAAGGAACAGGAAGCCATTTTAAAAGATCCTAATTCCACTCCAGACGATTTAGAGAAAAACATGAACATGAAGGCTGAGCTCATCGATAGAATCGTTATGCTTGACGATGGTTTTCAGCAGCTGTTCAACAGAGTGAAGGCTATCCTGGACGAGGACCGCGCTTCATATGCAGATGAAATCAAGCTGATGCAGGAACTGATTAAAAAGGTTACAGACCTTACAGCAGATGTGGAGGCTACAGAATATCGCAACAAAGAGTATGCTAAAACTCGCTTCGCCAATGTAAAAAAAGAAGCCCGCGAAATCAAAAGATCCGGCGATGTAGTTTCATCATATTATAAGCATATGATGAGTCCACAGACCACCGCCGATCCAGCCTTTTTGGATAAGAAAAAATAAATAAAGATTTTTGTTTTTCATCAGAAAAACAGAAATCGTAAATACCAAGAAAATAGATTCATCTATTTTCTTGTCCTGCAAAGCAGGATTCTTGCTGACAATTTCATTTTTCTGTCAGCAAGAAGTCATGGGTGCGGGAGCTCTTGACCGATGGGCTTCTGGGATTTATGTGGATACTAAGACCTTGCAGCAGTGCAAGGTCTTTTTAATAGGCATAGATGCTTGGTTAAGACTATTCTGTCACCCTGGTGAGGGAAAAAGTTAAGTGAAAATCTCAAATTCTTAGGCTTCACTTAAAAACTGAGGGAGCTGTTAAGTTTATATGAGAAAAAATGAAATAAACTTAAAATTGATTAAATAATCTGAGATAAAGTTAAGTTTATTTTATAAGTATGAGTTTTCACTTAATAAAATGTGATGAGTGATTCAGTTTATTTCTAATTCTGTAGAATAAACTTAACTTGCTCTCAAATCAAAGCAAAAAAGTTAAGTGGAATTATATAAAACATAAATAAACTTAACTGCAAGTCGCACTTTTAAGTGGAGATTATATAGATTTGAAATTCACTTAACTTTTAGCAGGATTCTATATAAGTGAAAATGAGGAATCATTAAATTCACTTAACTCAGGCATTAATAATGATAATCAACTATTTATTAGAGCTATTAGTCATGCCAGTCTCTGTAAAACGTTAAGTGAATTTACAAGAATATAGTGAATCACTTACTAATATATATTTACCCATCCAACCCCGCCGATTAACCTGTAAATTATGAGAATATAATGGAATTTATAGCAAATTTTACAAAAATTTTGTTATAAATTTTAACAATAATAAAAGTCGCTGAAACCCAGTAAAATCAAGGGTTTGGCGACTTTTTTATATTGTGCAAACAATGAGATAATTGGAACAAAATTAAATTTTTTTTCTAAAAGGGGTAAAGTTTTTTCGCCCCAGAACGATAAATAAGGTGTAAGGAACAATTGAACACAAAAACTTTACCTTACAAATCGAATTCGAATCTTTTTAAAAATCAAATTTAATAACCAGGCCAGACACGGATGTTGGGCTATCACAAAAACGGATTTAAATGCTAAAAGGATTTAGCAGAATCTCATGGAGGAATTTATTATGGTAGTACAACACAACATGCAGGCAGCTAATGCTTCAAGAACATTGAACATTACAACTGATTCTCAGTCAAAGAGTACAGAGAAGCTTTCATCTGGATATAAAATCAACAGAGCAGCAGATGATGCAGCTGGACTTTCAATTTCTGAGAAAATGAGAAAACAGATTCGTGGTTTGACCCAGGCTTCTACAAACGCATCTGACGGTGTTTCATCAGTACAGACAGCTGAAGGTGCCCTCACAGAAGTTCACGACATGCTTCAGAGAATGAACGAGTTAGCAGTACAGGCAGCTAACGGAACAAACTCAGAGTCAGATCGTGATGATATCCAGAACGAAATTTCACAGCTTACACAGGAAATCGATCGTATCGCTTCTACAACAAAGTTCAATGAGACATTCTTATTAAAGGGTGATATCGGACTTAAGAAGATGTATATTTCAGCTCATGATGCAGGTCTTGAAGGTACATTAGTACAGAACACAACAAGAGCTACATTTACAATGGAATCTCTTGAAGCTGGTGAGAAATATACAATCGGTGGTACACAGTACACAATCGGCGCTAAGACAAAGGAAGAGGCAGCAAAGGCTCTTCACCTTGAAGATAAGCATGATGAAGGTGCAGAAGGTACAGCAAATGAGTGGAGCTTAACAGCTGGTGATACAATTTCAATCGATGGAAAGACATATACAATCGTTGATGGATCTACATCAGATGTAGCTAACTCAAAGGTAACAAACGGATACCTTAACAACCTTATCGTTCCGGGATCTACTCTTAAATATAATGGTAACGAAGTAACAATGTTTGCACAGCTTGCAACAGATGGTTCAGGTATTGATAAGGCTAATGCAACACTTATCACAGCATCAGCAGCTTACAACATGGTAGCTATCGAGCTTAAGGCAGCTTCTTCAGTAGGAGCAACAGATGGTGCAGCAGATGTAGATAAAGATGGTGATGCATACACATGGACACCTAGAACAGTTCAGCAGACAAATGGTGTTGATACCAATAATACAACAACAATTAGCTTCTCAATCACAAAGGGCTTCGTAAACGTACAGAACGCTCTTACACTTAACCTTCATGTTGGTGCTGACGCTGCAATGTCAAACAAGATTAACGTTAACATCGAAGCTATGAACTCTAAGTCAATCGGTATCAACGGACTTAACGTTTCCGATGCAACTGGTAAGGCAGCTACATACGCAATCGACGCTATCGCAGATGCAATCCAGAGAGTTTCAGCACAGCGTGCAGAACTTGGTGCTATCCAGAACAGATTAGAGCACTCTATCAAGAACCTCGACAACGTAGTTGAGAACACAGAAGCAGCAGAATCTCGTATCCGTGATACAGATATGGCTGACCAGATGGTTGAGTACTCAAAGAACAACATCCTTCAGCAGGCTGGACAGTCAATGCTTGCTCAGGCAAATCAGGCTACACAGGGTGTTATGAATCTTCTTCAGTAACCTAAGGTTGAAAACCATAAATAAAATGTCCCCACCTCTTTCACAGGGGTGGGGATGATTTTAAAAAGAAAAATTGAATAGTAACTTTAAAATCGACTGCAACTCCTTCGAAAGAGGGATTTATAGAATAGAGGTAAGGCGTATGGCATATTTCACAAGAAACAAGATGTTAACAATGGTATTAGAGCTTTACACAGCAAACCATAGATTTGCACAGGGAAGTACAGGCGATGACGCAGCAGATTTACAGGTGCTCATCGGATGTCAGCAAAAAGCCTTAGTATTGGGAGAGTACTTGGAATCCATGGGAATGGATTACTCGGACATCGTTGAAAAGTTTGAAAAGTACTGCAATATGATATACGATATAAGTGAGAACCTAAGAGATACAAATCTTATTATTAGTCATAAAATTGATATCGAAATGGTTCTTAGTGAGATTCTTAGAGAAATCGAAAACAGAATAATCGAAATTAGAAGTATCGATGTATATGACTTCAGAGGCTTGGTCGAAGCACCTGGCGAAAAACTCATTGTTAGCAAGGAAATCAATCGCTTGATTGATAGTTGCCTGGGCAAGGTTGAAGGCCTCGTGGAAGGAGAGGAAATGTACCGACCACTTGTAATTGGAACATATTAATATTAATAAAGTAAGGCTCGTCAAATGACGAGCCTTTTAGTGATTAAAGGGTGGAACAATATATGAACAATAAACCAAAAACTAAATTGCTTACAATATCCCTGCTTTGCTGTGGCAGACCAGATACAACTGAGCGCTGCCTCAAGTCTTTGATGCCAATCAGAGAGGTAATAGATTCAGAAATTCAGGTTGTGGACACAGGCTGCAGCCCTGAAACTAGAGCGGTTATTGAGAAATATGCAGATGAAGTTTTTGAATTTGAATGGTGCAATGATTTTGCTAAGGCCAGAAACTTCCAGTTGGATCAGGCTAACGGCAAAATGTTTTTGTATATCGATGATGATGAGTGGTTCCTAGACTGCAAATACATCATCGAATTTTTCCAACAGCCAGATTGCACAAATTACAATATCGGCGGATATTACCAGCACAATTATCTCGATTTTGATGGCAAGGAATACCAGGATATCGAGGTGTGTCGTATGTGTCTGGTAACACCGGAAACTCACTTTGAAGGGAAAATACATGAATATATTTTGCCGGCATCAGGAAATGCTATGTTTATGGAAGCCTATGCTGCTCATTTTGGCTATGTATATGAATCGGAAGAGGATAATATAAAGCATTCCATGCGAAACATTCCATTGATTAAAGAGATGATGGAGGAGAATCCGGATAATCTCCGCTGGCCATATCAACTTGCACAGGAACTGAAGGCTATCAAAAAATATGATGAGATGTTTGATGTATGTGAGAATGCGGTAAAACAATCATTTGAGAAAAATGACACCGAGGATTTGCGCTATAGAGGCAGTTTTGTGTGCGGAATGGCAATAGCTCTTCATCAGGATGAAAAAGATGATGAGATGATTGCTTTGTACGAAAAAGAGGCGGCAAATCCAACCATAATGGAAGTGCCATTAGCATGCTTGGCTTTTTATGCAGCAGCAGCTTATTTTAAAAAGCATGATAATGACAAGTGCCTGGTGGCCTGCAATTATTATTTGAAGATGTGTGAAAAGCTCGCTCATGATAAAGTGGCGATGTATATCCAAGGAGGATTATTCTCCTCTGATACATTTGATACCACAAAAAACAATATGATTTATTGTTATATCATGACCATAGGCCTTGATAACAATGATTACGGTCCACTGACCCACTATTATAGAAAAATAGCCTGGGATTCAAAGATTGTTCGTTTAAATCGTGGCTTTATTGTAATGCTGCTTAAGAAAAGTTCTGAAGTGGGTTATAAGAAGAAAATAAGAGACGTATTAAATAAATTCTTTTCTTCATCTGGCTTTAGGGATATGATTGAAAACCAGATTGATAAATTGGCACCAAGCCTTAGTGAGCAGGAGCTTGAAAACATTGCAGCAGCGTTTAAAACAACTGACGGCGAGAAAGAAATTCGCCTATATATCGACATTCGCATACTGGAAAAGCAGTTTGCAGGCATCGAATATTGGGACAGCTATGATGAGCTTATAGAAGCCTTGGCTAACTACGGCAACATGGCTTTAAACTGGCAGCAGATGCATGACAGCTGGCTTCTTGAAGAGGATGATGACAAGCCATTAAACCACTCTACAAAGCTTGGCCAGGGCTTGCAGCAGTTTATTGGTGAGGCGGATGTGGATGTGACTGCCAGCCTAAAGATTCTCAAAAATCTCTTTGGTTTTAGACCAGCCATGACTGGGGCCCTTGGGGAGCTGTCTCGCCTTTACACAATGCGTATAAAGATTCGCGATGCAAAGCGCAACGACCCAGATAAATTCAACGAAATGTATAAGCTCGAGGAGACCATTCTGGCTCAAATTGCCGAGCTTGACGCAGCCGGACGTAGCGACGAAGCCGTAGCTACCTATAAACAGCTGGTAGGCATATTACAGGGCTCATATGGGGTGGATACGTTACATATATAGGACGGGCTCGTAGGGTATTGAGAGTTTACATATTTAGATGAGCTAGTAGACAGCAAGCTCTACTATTTCTCAAGTGAGATATGTTATCGAACGGAGAAATCAGTAGGCTTGTAGGCGTAACTAGCGGATTAAAGGTATGAGAACAATATGAAGATTTTGATGTATCGCTGGAAAGCATACAATTACAAAGACATTAAGCACACATTCGAGACTCTAGGTTATGAAGTTGAGGAGGTTTATCAGGACCTCCTCAATTATGATGTAGATGAAGAGTTCGCAGAAAAGCTTCGAGACATGATTAAGGCTGGAAATTATGACTTTTTCTTCACAGTGAATTACTTCCCTCTGATTTCAAATGTTTGCCAGGAGCAGGGCCTACGCTACGTTTGCTGGAGCTGCGATAACCCGCTGATTTCTATGTATCATAAGTCAGTTTTTAACGACGTGAATCGCATTTTCCTGTTTGACCTGACAAATGTAGAGGAATTCCGTGGCATGGGAGTGGAGCACGTTTATCATCTCCCACTGGCCGTGGATTGCAACAGACTTGATTATCTGTTCGTCAACTCAACAGATTTGGAGGCCTACAAAAACGAAATCAGCTTCGTAGGCTCTCTATATGAAAAGAATTCTTACGACAAAATGGAGTATACTTTGCCAGAGTATCTCCGTGGATATTTCGAGGCAACCATGGAAGCTCAGCGTGATTTGATGGGAGTCAACATCATCGACAGGATGCTCACCCCGGAAATCCTCATGGAGCTTGAAAACTATTTTGAACTGGAAAAATCGGAAGACTCGCTTTCGGACCTAAACCTAATATTTTCAGTAACAACTTTGGGCTTCAAAATAGCTCAAAAGCAGCGCAGACGAATCTTAATCGACTTGTCAAAACATCATGATGTGAGCATCTACACCAACTCATTTACCAGGGATTTGCTCCGGGTAAACTACAAGGGCAGCGTTGATTATTGGAGCGAGATGCCAAAGGTATTTAACCAGTCCAAAATCAATCTAAACATGACCATTCCAAATATCAAAAGCGGAGTGCCACTTCGTGTTTACGATATTTTAGGAGCCGGAGGATTTTGTCTGACAAACTTTCAGGCGGAGCTACCAATGTTCTTTGAAAATGAAAAGCACTTGGTTTGGTACTACAATAATGAAGATCTATACGAAAAAGTGGATTTCTATCTAAAGCATGACGGAGAGCGAGAGCGCATTGCAGCAGCTGGACAGGAGTACGTCAGGGAAGCCTGCACTTACGAAGCCAGAATCAAGGAAATGCTAGAACAGATATAGACTAAGAGCACATCGATAAGATGTGCTTTTTTACACTCAATTTTTATAAAAATGTATTTTCACAAAAAATTTATAATTATTACACACAATTTAATTATGCACATAATAAAATCAATATAGAAATTTTTCTTTATTTTAATGACTGACTAAGGAGGTTTCTATGAGTAAGGTGCAAAAAAAGTCTAATAAAAATCTAGCTGGTGGCATTAACCCAAAGGATAGCATTAAAACGAAACTAATTCTTTTGATGGCTGCTTTGGTGGCTGTGCCATTATTAATTTCTATCATTATCAGCTACAACAGCTCTACCTCGAAAGCGGAGGCGGATGCGCTGGAACTTTTAAATTCTAATGCACGAGTTGTTGAGGCAAAATTTGCTGAAATTGTTGAGAAAAATACATCCATGTTGGAGGCAATTGCAACTTCTCCTAGTACGATAGTTTTTGTTGAATCCTATGGCACAGAAGGACAGGCAGTTCCGGATTCTTCTGTGATGGGACAGCTTGACGCGCTAAATGAGTACATGAACGATGGCAATGAGAATATCATCATTAGCAAGGTTTCTGGCGACCAGCTGGTTCGTAGTGATAGAGCAGAGCTTACAAACATATCAGACAGAGATTACTTTGTTCAGGCCGTTACAACTGGGAAGCCAGCTATATCTGATGTTGTTGTCAGCAAGAGTGTTGGAAATAGAATAACAATCATTTGCGTACCAATTTACAACGAAGCCCACACTCAGGTGATTGGTACAGTTCAGCGAAGCTTTGACTTAAATGTGCTTCATGAATTCCTTGCTGAAAATGTTGGCGACGGTTACATCGCTGATACAAAAGGTATGATGGTTGCACATGCTCAGTTCGAAATCAGCCCAGAGGATGAATATGATTTAAGCGGATATGAGTTTGTTTCTTCCACTGAAACAAGTGGCCTGATTACATCAACATTTGATGGTAAAATCACATATATGTCCTGGGAACAAGAACCTATCAGTGGATACTATGTTGTGGTTTCAAAAACTAGAAACGAAATCATGGCATCAGCAATTAGATCAGCATTTATCATAGTGATAATTGGAACAATAATGCTGATTCTTGGTATAGTTATTTCCCTCGTAGTTGCAACAAGCTTCACAAAACCAATCATGGCAGTAACTGATACCATCACAAAGCTTGCCGATGGTCGATTCAAGAAGATTGACGGATATGCAAAACGTAAAGACGAATTCGGTGAAATTGTTCGAAGCACCAATTCCGTTATCGAAAAATTGGGAAGCATAGTTGCCGCTATTAAGCAATCGGCTTCAACAGTTACAGTTTCTTCCGAGGATTTGGCGGACATGGCAAATCAGATTGCAGCCACAACAGATACGGTTGCAAATGCAGTCCAGGAAATCGCAACAGGTGCTGTACAGCAGGCTGAGGAGATTCAGGAAGCAGCAGAAAATGTTGGCAAGATTACAGATGCAGTTGGCGGTGTTCAGTCATCCACAGATAATGTTGAAAGCCTTGCTGGCAGAATGAAGAAAGCATCACAGACATCCAGTAAATCACTTGTTAGTCTTCAGAATTCTAGTAGCGACATGACAGCTAAAATCGAGGAGATTGCCAGAACAATTTCTGCTACCCAGAATGCTGTCGCAAATATTAACGAGCGAGTTGAAGGCATTTCAGGCATTGCTGCTCAGACAAACCTCCTTTCTTTGAATGCTTCTATTGAGGCAGCTCGTGCTGGTGAAGCAGGTAAGGGATTCGCCGTCGTTGCAGAGGAAATTAGAAAGCTTGCCGACGATTCTGATAGCATGGCGCAGGATATTCGTACAGAGATGGATGAGTTGTTGAAGCAGGCAGAAGCAGCCGTAGAGGCAGCAAATCTTGTTAAGCAGGGCAATCTTGAACAACAGGAAGCTATCGGCGGCACACTTGAATCTGTAAATGGAATGCTTGAAGATATTGATGGAACAGTTGATGGTATTAGAGATATCGCCGGCGGTGCATCTACATGCGTAACCTCCAACGATGTTGTATCAGACGCTATGTCATCACTTTCAGCAATCTCAGAAGAGAATGCTGCTTCATCTGAAACTACAGGCGCATCTGTACAGGAGCTTTCTGCTACAGTTGCAAGCCTTGCTAATTCAGCCGACGATTTGAAAGACATCGCAATCAAGCTGAACCAGGAGATGGAATTCTTCAAGGATGATGCAGAATAATGGATAATCAATAATGGAAAATCCCCTGTTACATTCACAAGCCTTAGTGTTTCTCAATTCGACAACACGTCTCATTTGAGAAACCTAAGAGCTTGTGAATTACAGGGGATTTTTAATATCCTATAATCCGTAGTTCATCATCATACCGGAGTAAGCACTTGACGCATATGGTGCGCTAAGAGTCTTACCAGGATTCTTGTACTCTACAATCGATTTATCAACATAGTTCATCGGATTGATAGAGGCCTTCGATGCAGCTTTTGAAATTGAATTCTTAAGGTTGTTAAGAGTTTCAAAAGCGCTTTCTTTATTTTCGCTGTTAATCACATCGGATAAAACATCTTTATCTAAGTAGAGGTGATTCATAGAATCACTTTGAATTCCTACAGCGGCAAGCTCGCTTGCATCATTCTTTGCAATGGAAGATATCTCATTGAAAAGTGTACGATTCTGATGAGCTTCGTTGTACTTCAATCCAATATCAAGCATACCATTGTAGCTATCCAACAGCTGTGTAATTCCTTTTGAAAGAGCTTCAGTATCGTTCATAAGACCGATGCTAACTTCACCGTTGGATGGCCTCTTCAGAATAAGCTCGTAGGTCTTGTTTACTGTAAAGGTATTGGATAATGACTGATGCGAAACTCCATTCAGCTTGAAATCTGAATTGGAAGGCTGCTGTGTAACATTGTCAATTCCAAGGATGTTTAGCTCTCTCCAAGAGATTGATGATGAGATATTAAACAATGTGTTTTCATCATCTGCAACACCAGTAGACTTGGAAACAATCTGTATAGCCTTGCTTCCGGCTCTGTCATTTGAAAGTAACTTTGCGCTTAAGCCTACATCTGAAGTATTAAGCAAACGTACAATCTTATTCTGAACGGTAAGATTGGTTTCGTTCTTATTTACATTGAACTGGAACTCATATGAATGATTTCGAATATCCAAATCAAATGAGTACTGGCCCTCTTCAAAATCATGTCCCTCTGAGAGAAGGAAGTTGCCAGTGTTCACCTGAGGCTTTGCAAGCGCATCAACCTGGATTGTGAAATCCTCAGCACCATCCGTGCTATCGCCGACGTAAAGCACATCAACAGAATTTGGATCTGATGAAGATGCAATGCGCTTCTCTAAAACAGAAGAAATATCCTCGCCGGTGGAAGTCAAATTTGATACCGAAAGAGTCATAGCATTGGCGTGCTCTTTAATATCAATTGCAAACTGACCGATGTCCTCAGAATCATTTATCTTGTACAGAGGAGCTTCTTTGTTCGCCTTAACTATTTTGTTGTAAGTGTCGCGTAGTTCGCTTTTCTTATGAGATTCGTAGCGTGATCCTATGTTATTACCATAGGTCGTCATGAAATAATTATACGCAGCATCAATGCGTGCCATAAGACGCCCCTCCTTTCTTCCTTGAAAATTGAGTCATCGACAATCCTTTGTCTACGCCAGGGCAAAGATTTCGATATTTATAGTTACTATCATAATACCACAAGTCAAACTATTTGAAAACCCCATAGATTTAGATTTATTTTCAGATTATTCACAATATGTAGACACTGGCTAGCCTAGTACGCCTGTTACGTTCACAAACCTGATGAATTCTTCGCTCGACGACATGTCTCGCTTAAGAATTATCAGAGTTTGTGAACTACAGGCTTATAGAATAATCTGAAAAATACCTAGATGACTCTTTGAAATTTGAATGATAGTAACATGACAATATCTTTTCGTAAAGATGTGTTCAGAAAGTTTCTAGTAATCATCACCTGATATTCACAATATGCACGGGAGAATTTTCACAATGCGGTGGTTAACTATAACACGTAACGCGCTGAGGTTGGAGCGCAGATAAATATTGACCATTGGGGAAACCCGATGCAGATAACGGAGGACATAAAATGAGGAAAAGACTTACTGCATTAATGATGACTGCAGCACTTGCTTGTGGCTCATTGATAGCTTGCGGATCAGATTCCACAACAGCTTATGCCAGTGAAACTATCTATGGCGAGGTGACAGCAGTCAGTGATACGGGATTTACAATCACCGTAGGAACTTATGAAAACAATGAACTTACATTGGGTGAGGAAACAGCAGACATCACAGTTAGCGACAGCACAACTTACTCTATGGCAATGGCAGGCGGCGGTGAAGCTCCATCAGGTGATGGCGAAGCTCCTACAAAGCCAGATGATGCGGCAACAGAAGAGTCTACAGAGGAGACAACAGAGGAAACAACAGAAGAAACTACAGATGAAGAGACAACAGAAGATACAGAGGCTACAGAGGATTCTTCAGATGATACAGCAATGACAGAAGCTACAGTAGAGGCAGGCGCTGAGGCACCAGCAGCTGGTGAGGCTCCAGCAGGAGATAAACCAGACGGTGAAGCTCCTTCAGGTGACAAGCCAGAGGGCGAAGCACCATCAGGCGATGGCGAAGCACCAGCAGACAGTGAGGCATCAGCAGAGGGCGAAGCTCCATCAGGTGACGGGGAAGCACCAGCAGATATGGGAAATGCTCAGGCTCAAATTTCATTCTCTGACATCGAAGTAGGCACACAGGTTGCAGTTACATTCGATGCAGACGGAAATGTAGAATCAGTAGAAATTCTTGGTGGTACTCAGTCAGCCATGGGTCAGCCAGGTGGAAACATGACATCAGCTGCAGACATTACATACTCAGCATTATATGAGTACAATGCAGATGAGACTGTAGAGGGCGAGACAATCGCCTCTACAGGCACTGATGAAAATGCAATCCTTGTAACAGATGGTGAAGTTACAGTTAAGGATTCAACAATTACAAGAACTTCAGATGACAGCACAGGTGGCGACAATTCTAGTTTTTACGGAGTTGGCGCTACTCTTTTAACTACAGGTGGAACACTTACAGTTGACAATGTGACTATTGACTCAGATGCAGCAGGTGGTGCTGGCGTATTCGCATATGGCGATGGTGTGGCTTATGTATCTAATTCAACAATCACAACACAGCAGAACACATCAGGTGGTATCCACGTTGCAGGCGGCGGAACACTTTACGCTAACGACAACACAATTGAAACAAACGGCGAATCTTCAGCTGCAATCCGTTCAGACAGAGGCGGCGGAACAATGGTAGTTGATGGTGGTACATACACATCAAACGGTACAGGCTCACCAGCAGTTTACTGTACAGCAGATATCACAATCTCAAATGCAACACTTACAGCAACAGGCGCTGAGGCCGTATGTATCGAAGGTCTCAACTCACTTACACTTACAGATTGCGACTTAACAGGTAACATTCCAACAAGTGAGCAGAACGACTGCGATTGGAACATCATCCTTTACCAGTCAATGTCAGGTGATTCAGAAGTAGGTAACTCTACATTCTCTATGACAGGCGGCAGCATCACTGCAAAGAATGGCGGTATGTTCTACACAACAAATACAGAGTCAACATTCGTTCTTGAAAACGTTGACATCACATACGCTGATGAAAATGACTTCTTCCTTAAGGTTACAGGAAACGCTAACCAGAGAGGTTGGGGAACAAGCGGAGAGAACGGAGCACAGTGCACATTCACAGCTATCAACCAGGAAATGGAAGGCGATATCATCTGGGATACAATCTCAACACTTGATATGGAAATGACAGATGGTTCAGTTCTTACAGGTGCATTCATCGATGATGAGTCAGCTGCAGGCAACGGCGGCGACGGCTACGCAAATCTTACAATCGATTCTTCATCTAAGTGGATCGTTACAGGCGACTCAGTTCTCACATCACTTACAAACAACGGAACTATCGTTGATGAAGACGGAAACACAGTTTCAATCGTTGGTGCAGACGGCACTGTATACGTAGAGGGCACAAGCTCATACACAATCACAGTATCTGAGTACGCAGACTAATATATTCCTTTAAGCACATTTGAATTCTCTTGTGCTTCGGCCAGCATACGGGCTGGCCTTTTGCTATATATAAGGGGCTTTTCCTGATTTTATAGTAGAAATAAGAGTGGGGTTGCTATAAGAATCAAGGAAGCCCTAAAGCTATAGCAGAAATAGAAGATGAAATGCTATAAGAATTGGGAAAAACTTAAATCTATAGCAGAAATAGAATCCGGGTTGCTATAAGAACTGGAAAAAGCTTAAATCTATAGCAGAAATAGAATTTGAGTTGCTATAAGAATTGGGAAAAACTTAAATCTATAGCAGAAATAGAAACCGAGTTGCTATATGATATGGAAAAAGCCTGAGATTATAGCAGAAAGCTGAGAAAATCTGCTATTAGATTAGAGAATTGCTCAAACTTATAGCAAACACTACTAAAAAACAGCTAAAAGATTACTGGATTGCTCAAACTTATAGCAAATCCCAAAAAGAAAATGCTATAAGATTGCAGATTAGCCGAATCTTATAGCAAATGACTATAGATTTTTGTTTTTCATCAGAAAAACAGAAATCGTAAATACCAAGAAAATAGATTCATCTATTTTCTTGTCCTGCAAAGCAGGATTCTTGCTGACAATTTCATTTTTCTGTCAGCAAGAAGTTATATTTCGCGCACGATAGAAAAATATATAGTCCCACACAGCAGCTTATGACTATATAAAACAAGAAAAGCTGAAGATATATAGTAAAAATCAGCCTTCATAACTATATAAATCTAAAGAGTTTAAAAAGATATAGTCGTAAACAGTCAGAACACAACAAAAATGACTATATTTCCCACACAATAGATAAATATATAGTATTACACAGCAATTTGTGACTATATAAACAAGAAAAGCTGAAGAGATATAGTCCAAAAGAGCAAGTATTACTATATAAATCTAAAGAATTTAAAAAGATATAGTCCAAAAGAGTCAAGATGACTATATATACTAAAACTAATAAAAAGATATAGTCAGAAACAGTCAGATTACAACAAAAATGACTATATATTCCCACTCAACACAGAAATATATAGTCATATCACTACTAAATGCACTATAAAATTCAATAACATGAATAATATATAGTCAGAACAAAAAAAGGAGACTATAAAAGCCGAAAGATATGAAAATATATAGTCATCCTATCGAACCACGACGAATAACAATCGTCCGAGGCGCCACTATTTGCTCACCACATGCCCTGGATTTCCCACGACAGTGGCTCCGGCAGGAACATCGTGAACAACTACAGCATTGGCTCCGATGCGGGCACCCTTGCCTACAGTGATAGGCCCGATGATTGCTGCCCCGGCGCCGATGTCTACGCCATCTTCAATGACTGGAACGCCGCGACCGTTTGTGCCTATTACACAGCCCTGGCGGATTGTGACGCCACTTCCGATGACAGCATCCACATGAATGACGATGCATGAAAAATGATCAATCATGAACCCCGCCCCAATCTGCTTGATGTGGCTTGGAATATCGATACCATATTTAACAGCAACACTATGAAAGCGAAGCCTGGTGATGAAGGCCAGAGGCTTCATCCAGCTATGTGAATTCTGGTAGCAGAGCTTTCTGTACCAGTAGCTCCAAGCATAGCCAGGCTTCATTTTATAGGCTTTGAAACGGCCGATAAAAGTATCATCATTTGAATATCTTAAAAAATCACTTCTGAGTAATTCCTTGTATTCTTTTTTTGTCATAAATTATCTCCAATAATGATTGTTAAACAGCATTGCGACTGCCATCATACCTTCTATTGAAATGATCTGTAAATGTCTAGCAGCTTTCCACAATACTCATCGATATTATTATATTCCATGGCACGCTTGGTTGCACCAGAAGATTTGCTAGCATATAAATCCGCATCAGTCAAAAGAGATGTGATAGCAGCAACAAATTCCTCCTTACTATCACAAACAAAGCCACAGCTGTCATCCATGATTTTGACAAGGCCGCCGTTATTTGTGCTGACAACGGGAACTCCAAGAGACATAGCTTCTAAAGCAACAAGGCCGAAACCTTCCCACTTAGAAGGCATCATTAAAACTTCTGTGCATGCCATATAGTCATAAGAATTCTTTTTGAATCTTTCCAATACAACCACATCAGAAAGCCCTGCATTAGCAACAAATTGCTGAAGCTCTGGCATCAACTCGCCATCACCTACAATTCGAACTCGCTTCACTAGTCCGGCTTCAGCTAACTCTTTAGCAACCTCGAGCACAAGCATAGGATTCTTTTGCTCAGTAAGACGTCCCACAAATAGTAAATCACTGTCGTAGCACTGGAACTCCGCACCAGCCTCGGCCGAAGCGCCACCCGAACCTACGCTGAAAAGCTCCTGCTTCACCTGAGCCTTCACCCCATCCACAGAAAAAGGATTTCCCACGATGGTGATAGGGCATTTAAGCTTGCTGGTGTAGCGATACTCATCTCTGACAGCATCGGAAACCATCAAAATATGGTCGATATACTTGCAGGCCATCAAATAAGAAATGGTCTTATAATGAAATTTTTGAATCCATGGTGGATTGTTGTGTAGATGGGAAATGATTGGCACGCTGCCCTTAAGCGCAAAAGCACAAAGAACGCTGGCTGTGAAATCGTGGGCATGAACCACTGTCGGATGAAACTTTTCAACAGCTGTCTTTATTGAAGCAACATCGAGCTTATCGATGCCGTAGTAATTGTCGTAAAGACCGATAGATTTGAGCTTGTCCTCTATAGGACCATGAGGAGCCATATAAATGAACTCCTCACAATCAGAAAGACCTTTTATAATTTGACAGACAACATTTTCTGCCCCTGAATATATTTTGGATTTGATTACATGTAAAATCATGAATTTATTCTCCTGCAATAGAATAGCGGGCGGTATTGCTGCCGTACACATATGTGCTTAAAAATTCGTCAATTTCGCTGAATGACTTAGGAAATTCCATTCCAAACTCCTCAGCGATTTTTCCATTGTATAGCTTAACTGAATCATCTGAGCTGCCGTAGCCGATTTTGATTGTTGTAATATCGTCGCCGTTGAAGACACGTACTGCTTTTTTACCGGCGGCATATCCAAGTGAATATGGGTCAGAGAAAAGAGTTACAAGTGCATTTTCACCGATTGTTGTGTCGCCAGCAACAACTGTGACCTTTTCGTCTGTAGCGATTTCTCCGATAATATCCATCTGGTCTGTAAGCATGCTGCCAAATGGGATGTAGATTGCTGAACATTCATCGCATGCTTCTTGGATGCGAGACTCTAGAGTGATTTCTTCTTCCGATTCCTCAGATGAAGCACTTGTCGAATCAGTCGATTCAGCAGATTCTTCCTCGTACTCCGAAGTCTCATCATCGACCTTGCTTGATGTACGAACTACCTTGCCACCAGTCCAGAAATCTGACTGAAGGGCAACTCGTGTAGATGATGGTGAATTCAAACCTAAAACAGAGTCTTCGTTAAGAGCAACTACATTATTATCCATTCCCTCTTTTGCAGAGAATGCAACGAATTTACTAGGAGTCAAAGCTGTGGAATTTTGTTCTTCTTCCTCCAATGCATAATCTGTTGCTGTATCAGATGCTGGAATCAAATATTCCTTCCAAGGAATTCCGGCCTGATCCAGATATGCTTCGAAAATCTCGTTCTGATAGATGGCATCGGTGTCCTCTGGTGAGAAGAAAATGCCGACAGTCTGTAAATCGTCAGTTGCTTCTATCATAAGAGATACCTGGTCAACGATGCTTGGCTTGCTGCTGATACCAGTAACATTTTTGCCTGTAGTTTTGTCCCAGGATTTACCATCAAGGCTGGCGATTCTAAGTGTGCCCTTGAAATCGATAATTCCAGTGGCGATGATTGGAATGGTATCTGTAGCGGATGTAGCTGATGAAAGTGTTTGCTTTCCAGCGGTGAAAATCATATCAGAACCATTTTTAACAGCTGTGTTTGCAATATTGTCACTGCTTGCATCCTCTGATACGGAAGATGTAGTGATTACAAAGTGCTCATCACCGAGATAATCTGAAAGGGCATCAGAAAAGCCCTTTAGTAGATTTTCATTGTAGGTATTGTCTTCGGATAGGAGTGCTGATATATTATATTGATATGAATCCTCGGTGGATTCTTCATTAACTTCTTTTTCAGACTCGGATTCGTTGTTGCTTCCACAGGCAACTGTTGAAAGACCGAGAGTAGCAGCTAATGCTATGCTTAAAAATCTTTTTTTCATATTATTCCTTTCAAAGATTCAGTTACTAAATAATAATTAGAAATCCCAAATTAGTCAAATAGGAGTCTTATGAAACAATTCGACAAAGGTATTATAGACTTTTGCCTAGAGTTATTATATCCAAAACGATGTGTGGCTTGCGATAAAGTTTTATTAAAAATAGAAAAAGATATGGGAATCTGTAAGGGATGCGCACCAAAAGTGAAACTGGTAGGTGGCACTTATTGCATAAAATGCGGAGGACCAATCAATAATCCATCAGAAGAATTTTGTAATAATTGTAAAGAGAATAAGCATCATTTTGATCAGGCAAAAGCAGTATTTAGGTACACAGGCGGAATGAAGGAGGCCATGTATCGTTTCAAGTATTCTAATAGGAGATGTTACGGCAAAGTTTTTGCAACTCACGCATTAAAAAATTATGGCAGCTGGCTAATGGCAAATAATGTAGAAGCAATAGTACCAGTGCCCATGTATGGACCTAAAGAAAATAAGCGCGGTTACAACCAGGCAGTGGTATTTGCAAAGGCGTTAAGCAACGTAACAGGAATTCCTGTAGCAGATAAAATTGTGAAACGAGAAAGAGATACTGTTGCGATGAAGGAGCTAAACGGTACAAAAAGAAAGAAAAATCTGTTAAAAGCTTTTATACTAACGGAAAATGTTGTACAATTTAGAAAAGTACTTATAGTTGATGATATTTACACAACTGGCACAACGATGGACGAAGTGGCCAGGGTGTTGAAGAGCGGGGGAGTAAAAGAGGTATTTGGTATGTGCGTCTGCATTGGCGAGTGCAGCGACTAAAGTAGGAGGAATCATCTATGGAGGTACGTAATTGTAGAACTTGTGGCAGATTGTTCAATTATATAGGAGGCAATCCTAACATGTGCCCTGCATGTCGCGACGATTTGGAGAAGAAGTTCCAGGAGGTAAAGAGTTATATCCAGGATAATCCACGTGCTAGCATTCAGCAGATTTCAGAAGATAATGAAGTTAGCACAAATCAGCTTCGTCAGTGGATTCGTGAGGAAAGATTACAGTTTACTGACGATTCACCAATCGGTATCGAGTGCGAAAACTGTGGCGCTAGTATCAAAACCGGTAGATTCTGCGAAAATTGTAAAAATACTATGGCAAATTCTCTAGCTCAATCTATTGAAAAACCAAAGCCAATTGAGGAGCCAAAGAAAAAACCAGATAATAAAAATAAGATGCGTTTCCTTGAAAAATAGTGCATTAATTCAAATACCTGCTAGCAAAAGCTAGTGGGTATTTCTTTTTCAGCCAATTTTATGCTATACTCATTCTGTATTACTAGGTAAAAAGATGAGAGGATTGTTATGATAAATGAAGAGCGCGTAAAGCACATGACATCCATGGCCATTTTCGAAAAGGAATTAGGCCCTGAATATCAGCCTATGCTTCGCTACTCCAAAAAAGAATACATAGCTCTACATGGCTGGGGAGGATTCCTCGCCGGCACAGTATTTTTTGCGGTTATTTACGTAGGAATTGTTCTGTATATCGCCGGCAATGTCCTTGAAAATATCACCACAATGTACATACTACTTATGATTTTAATCGGGCTGTTGGCATATGCTTTGTACATCATAGTGCATGTTCACAACACCCGTCGCAGGGCTGCAAAGCAATACAGAATGGGCAAACGCCTTATCAAAGAATTGGCAGCCAAATATTCAAAGCTCAACCTCATGTACGAGGATGAGGCTCAACAGACCAAACCATTACTTGCTAGAAATAAAGAAGAAATATTCTAAAGGATCAATATAAAATGAACGCATTTATCAGATTACGAGATGACATTAGAAGATTCATTCTCTCTAGAGAAATGATTTTTTTGAAAATATGGAGCGCACTTATTGCCTTCGTAGGTCTTATGTGCATCAAATCCAATTTTGGTTACAATGATACAGTTAGCCAACTTTGGGTTTCTATTATCATTGCCATTATAAGTGCATTTTTCCCAATTCAAGGTGTTTCCCTCATTTTATTGTTAGTTTTATTGATTGATTTGGCAGAGCTTGGCGCTCAAGTTGCTCTTGTTGCACTAGCTTTGGTGGTCATTGGCTATCTCGTTTGTGCATATTTTAGAAGCAAAAATACTTACAATATGGTAATGGTTCCGGTGTGCTATTCGTTCCATTCGCCATATGTTATGGCACTTGGCACTGGCCTTATGTCAAATATCAACGAGCTTTGCTCAGTTATTTGTGGTACGGTCACAGCATACTACTTACACGTAATTAAAATTAATGCGGCCGCTATCTTGGATGAGACTAGCGATGTTTCAGTTTTTTCTTTATTAAACGAGCAGCTTCTTAAGAGCAAGATGTTCTACTTCTTCCTAGCTGCTATGGTCGCAATGTTTTTAGTTGTTTATTTACTTCGCCAGGCTAGCATTAATATGTCATGGATAGTTGCAAACTTTGCAGGCGTAGCCGTAGAGTTCATTATCATGATTGCAGGCTTTTTGCTCACTAGCCAAAAGGGAGAAATACCAGGGCTTATCCTTGGCAATATTATCGTCTTAGTTGTAGGTTTCATTTTGAATTACTTCATTCTTGATTTGGACTACTCACGAATTGAAAAGGTTCAGTTCGAGGATGATGATTATTACTATTATGTTACTGCAGTACCAAAAATCAGAATTGTAGAAGAAGAAAAAGAGGTAAAGAAAATATAATTCCCGTCAGGGTAGTAAGGAAGTGGATCATTGGTTGATTTTGTCAATGCTGTAGATGCCTTCATCGATGATTATTTCAATGTAAATATTCCAGATGTTTCCATTACAGATGTAATTGAAATTTTCATAATTGCATATTTCGTATATCACTTATTGGTATGGGTGAAAAACAGCAGGGTTTGGATGCTTATTAGAGGCGTCATTTTTATCATGCTGTTTTTTCTGCTTGCAGCAATCTTCCAGATGAACACAATTCTTTGGTTAGGTGAAAGATTCGTCTCAGTTGCTGTTACAGTTTTGATTGTGGTGTTCCAGCCTGAGCTTCGTCGAGCATTGGAGCAAATTGGTCGACGCAAAATCACATCACTTTTCACTTGGAATTTGCTTAAGCCAGGTGCAAAGAAATTTGATGACTCAACCATTACCGGTATGGTTTCTGCTTGCTATGAAATGGGAGCAGTTAAAACGGGCGCTCTTATCGTTGTGGAAAATGATATGCAGCTTACAGAATTCGAAAGGACAGGAATCAGTCTGGATGCTCTCGTAACCAGACAGCTCCTTATCAATATATTCGAGAAAAACACACCACTTCATGATGGTGCTGTTATCGTCAGAGGAGACAGAGTTGTTTCTGCAACATGTTACCTTCCTCTTTCAGACAATATGGCTTTATCAAAGGATTTGGGAACTCGCCACAGAGCAGCTGTTGGTATCAGTGAGGTTTCTGATTCCCTTACAATCGTTGTTTCAGAAGAAACTGGAACAGTATCATACGCAAGAGAGGGACGCATCGTTCGCGACGTCAAGGAGGATGAGCTTATTGCAGAGCTTAAGCGCATTCAGAATCCTGACGTAGAAGAGGATGGCACAGCCCATACTTCGGAAGGAGGTATGGCATGAAGCAAAAGATTATTAATGCCCTTACAAAGGACGTAGGACTCAAGATTTTAGCAGTTGTATTTTCTTTCCTGCTGTGGTTGGTAGTTGTAAATATTGATGACCCAACTCAGACCAGGACATTCACAGCTGTTGTTACAGTTACCAACGAGGATGTTCTTAAGAGCGCAGGAAAGCTTTATGAGATAAAGGATGGAGTTAACACAGTTAGCTTCCGAGTTACTGCAAAACGTTCTATCATTGAAAAGCTTTCTCCTTCAGATTTCTCTGCCACAGCAGATATGAACAGTCTGGAAAATGAGGAGCGCATCCCTGTTACAATTGCAGCCAAATCATATGCAAACTACATCACTATTTCTAGCAAGCAAAACTATCTGTATGTAGTTCTTGAGGATGAGCAGACGGAAAGATTCGTTATCGAAGCACAGACTACAGGCACAATCGAAGCTGGCCTGACAGTAGACTCTGTTTCAAGCAGTCCTACTGTCATCACAGTTACCGGTCCTGAGGATGTGGTTTCCACAATTGATAAAGTAGTTGCTTCTGCAAACATCACAGGTGTTACAAGCAACTTTACAGAAAGTGTTATTCCTAAATTCTATGATTCCGAAGGAAATGAAGTAGATTCAAAGGAACTCACACTTTCAGTGTCTACAGTTAGTGTTAGTGTTAATTTCTCTAACATCAAAACAGTAGATTTAGTAGTTAAAACAAGTGGCACATTATCGCCACATCTTACACTTGATTCAATAAAAACTGATCCATCATCAGTTGGCATAAAAGGTGAAGTTACAGCACTCAATGATGTTACATCTATCACCATACCTGATACAGTTATTAACCTTTCAGATTTGACAGGTTCATTTACCACCACGGTAGACATTTCGTCTTACTTGCCAGAAGGCGTCACTTTGGCAGATGGCTCGTCATCAAAGGTTACAATATATGTGTTGATGTCTGGCGAAACGGCTTCTACTGCAACAGTCAGCGCGGACAACATCTCACTTATAAACATACCTGAAGGACTTGCAGTTTCACTGGATGTTACTTCGGTACAGGTTAACGTGTTTGGTACAACAGATATGTTAGCAGCTTTAGACGCAACAGCTATCAAGGGCACTATTGATTGCACCAACCTTACAGTTGGCGAATCACAGACAGTTGTTGTTCAGTTTGAAAATATTGAAGGAGTCACCATTCAAAATACATCGGTGACAGTTACCGTTATCGAAGATACAACTAATAGCGATTCAACAGCGGCAACAGAAGATTCAGAGGAGTAATATGGGAAGATTATTTGGAACAGACGGAGTCAGAGGCGTTGCTGGCTCAGAACTTACTATTGAGCTTGCAAAGGCTTTAGGTCAGGCAGGCGCTTATGTACTCACAAAAGAAGCATCACATCAGCCTACAATCATCGTAGGATGCGATACACGTATTTCAGGAACAATGCTTGCTTCAGCACTTATGAGTGGTATCTGCTCAGTTGGTGCAAATGCAGTATATGTAGGAGTTTTACCTACACCAGCAATCGCTTACTTAACACGTAAGCACAAGGTAGATGCAGGAGTTGTTATTTCTGCCAGCCACAACCCAATGGAATTCAACGGAATCAAGTTCTTCAATGGCGAAGGCTTCAAGCTTTCAGATGCACTTGAAGACGAAATCCAGGAGCTCATCGAAAGCGATATGAAGGGCATCAGCCTTCCAACTGGTGCAGAAATCGGTAAGGTAGATTTCAGATTCGACCTTGGCCGTGAGTACGTTGATTTCTTAAAGCAGACAGTACCTATCGATTTATCAGGATTAAAGATTGTTATCGACTGTGCAGAGGGCGCTTCTTACAGAACTAGCGTTGCTTGCCTTTCAGAGATGGGTGCAGAGCTTATCACAATCCACAACAATCCAGATGGAACAAACATCAACTCAAACTGCGGAAGTACACACATGGATGAACTTAAGGCACGTGTTGTTGCAGAAAACGCTCACATCGGTCTTGCATTCGATGGCGATGCCGACAGAATGCTTGCAGTAGATGAAAAGGGACGTCTTGTTGATGGCGACCAGGTAATGGCTATCTGTGCAAAGCACATGAAGGATAAGGGCACACTTAAGAAAAACACATGTGTAGTTACAGTAATGACAAACCTTGGATTCACTTTGATGGCAAAGGAACAGGGCATCAATGTTGAGTCGACAAAGGTTGGCGATAGATATGTTTTGGAAAATATGCTTGCAAACGGTTATAATATCGGCGGCGAGCAGAGTGGTCATGTTATTTTCTTAGATGACAACACCACAGGTGACGGACTCCTTTCAGCCCTTCACTTACTCAGAGTTCTTGTGGAGACAGGCAAGTCACTTTCTGAACTTGCTTCTATCATGGAAGTATTACCTCAGGCCCTTGTAAATGCCAAGGTACCAAACCACAAGAAGGAAAGCTACATGGAGTATCCTGAGATTGCAAAGGCAATCGGAGAGCTTGAGGCTAAGTTTGCTGGCGAAGGACGTGTACTCATCCGTCCATCAGGCACAGAGCCACTCGTTCGTGTTATGATTGAAGGCAAGAATCAGGAAGAAATCGATGCAGATGCACATGCACTCGCTGAATTGATTACAAACACAATGCTATAAACTAGGATATTTGTATGGTTTCAAGAAAAGTAAAAATAGTTAATGCGACAGGCTTGCACTTAAGACCGGCAGGGGTCTTGTGCGAGACTGCCATGAAATATAAAGCTAAGGTTACATTTACAACTGATAATCATTACGAGGCGAATGCAAAATCAGTACTTGGTGTGCTGGGAGCATGCGTCAAAGCCGGCGAAGAAATCACCATCATCTGCGATGGCGAGGACGAAGCCACAGCCTTGGAGGATATCGTCAATTCTATCGAATCGGGATTAGGAGAATAACAGACAATAATTAAAGACTAGGAGGAAGAATAATGTTGAACTACAAGCGTTACAAAGCAAACCCAGTGTTAGAGTTTCCACAGCGTACATGGCCTAACAAGCAGATCACCAAAGCTCCAATTTGGTGCTCAGTAGACCTACGTGACGGCAACCAAGCCCTCGTCGAGCCAATGAATGTCGACGAAAAAATGGAACTATTCGACCTCCTACTAAAACTTGGCTTCAAAGAAATCGAGATTGGCTTCCCTGCAGCAAGCCAAATCGAGTTCGACTTTTTAAGACAACTCGTTAAGGAAAATAAAATCCCTTCAGACGTTAAGGTGCAGGTGCTTTCTCAGTGCCGAGAGGAACTGATTGACCGCACATTTGAGGCTATTCAGGGAATACCAAATGTTATTTTCCACATTTACAATTCCACATCAACTCTCCAGAGAGATGTGGTTTTCAATGCAGACAAAGAAGAGATTATCGAAATTGCCAAAGCAGGCACACAGATGGTAAAGGACAGACTTGACCGTTATAACGGCAACCTTCAGCTTGAGTATTCGCCAGAATCATTTACAGGCACAGAGGTTGAGTTCGCCCTTGATATTTGTACAGCTGTTCAGGATACATGGGATCATGCAACAGATGCACCTATCATCTTCAACCTGCCAGCCACAGTGGAGATGAACACACCAAATGTTTATGCAGACCAGATTGAATGGATGAGCACTCACTTCAAAGATAGAGACAACATCATCCTCTCAATTCATCCTCATAACGATAGAGGTACAGGCGTTGCTATCACAGAACTTGGCCTTCTTGCCGGTGCAGACCGCGTGGAAGGTACACTTCTTGGAAATGGTGAGCGTACAGGTAATGTAGATATTCTTACAATCGCTTACAACATGTTCTCTCAGGGAGTAAATCCTGAGCTTGAGCTTGATGATATAAAAGAAATCGTGGAGGTATGTGAGAGAGTCACAAAGATGCCTACCGATGCAAGACATCCTTATGCAGGCGAGCTTGTATTTACAGCTTTCTCTGGTTCACATCAGGATGCTATCAATAAGGGCGTTGCAGCAATGCGCAATCGCCAAAATATGTATTGGGAGGTGCCATATCTTCCAATCGACCCAGCCGATATCGGAAGAAAGTACGAGCCAGTGGTTCGTATCAACAGCCAGTCTGGAAAGGGCGGCGTTGCTTTCGTTATGGATACAGTTTACGGCTTCAAGCTTCCAAAGAAGATGCAGCGTGAATTTGCTGATGTTGTTCAGTACATTTCAGAAAAGCAGGGCGGCGAGGTTACACCTCAGCGTATTATGGAGGCATTCAAGTCTCAGTACTTGGAAAACAAGGAGCCACTCACACTGGAATATGTTGTTATCAAGGACGACAAGGATACAGACGATACAGTTGCTATTCTTGACTTCAGCTACCACGGGGAGAAATTCCACTCAGAGGCTGAAGGAAATGGTCCAATCGATGCTGTTAAGCTTGCAATTAAGCAGTGCGTACCAGAGCTTGACTTCTCACTTATTGACTACACCGAGCATACACTTGCTCAAGCACAAGGTTCTGGAGCAAAGGCTGCAGCATACATCGAGATGCGCGACGAGCGTCATGGCAACACCACATTTGGCGTTGGCGTAAGCTCAAATATTACTCGTGCCTCAATTCGCAGTATGTTTAGTGCTTATAATCGTCTTATAGCAAAAGCTAAAGACATTTAAAATAGCAAATAATTTGCATATAGTTAAAGAGGAAATAAAATGAGAAAGATTTTAGTAACAGGATGCAACGGCCAGCTTGGTCGTGCCATTCAGAAAGAGTATGGAAATGAAGTAGAGTTCATACTCACAGACGTAGTAGAGGGAGAAAAGATTTTTCCACTCAACATTATGGATTTGGAAGAAGTTCTTAGCTTCGTAGAAGATAAGAAGCCAGATGTCATCATCAACTGCGCAGCAGCTACAAATGTAGATGGCTGTGAAAAGGACTGGGATTTTGCTTATAAGCTTAATGCACTTGGCCCTAGAAACTTGGCTATCGCAGCTTCAAAGGTTGGGGCAAAGCTTGTGCATGTAAGCACAGATTATGTTTTTTCAGGCAATGAAACAAAGCCTATCACAGAGTTTGATCAGCCTGCACCAATCAGTGCTTATGGCAAGACAAAATACGAAGGTGAAAAGTTCGTTCAGCAGTTCGCAGACAAGTGGTTTATCGTCCGTACAGCTTGGCTTTACGGCGATGGTAAGAACTTCGTTAAGACTATGCTTTCTCTTGCTGAGACACATGACGAGCTTTCAGTTGTTTGCGACCAGCTTGGTTCGCCAACATCTGCAGTTGAGCTCGCTCGCATGATTCACCACCTTGAGCCTACAGAAAACTATGGTATTTTCCATGGCACATGCGAAGGTGACACAAATTGGGCAGATTTCACAGAGGAAATCTTCAAGCTTAAGGGCATCAATGTAAAGGTCAACCACGTTACTAGTGAGGAATACAAAAAGATGAATCCAGCTAGTGCTGACAGACCTCACTACAGCATTCTCGACAACTTCATGCTTCGTCTTACAAGCGGCTACAAGATGGCCGACTGGAAGGACGCCCTCCGCGAATACCTCGCATAAACCGTTAATGGACGCATGAAACCTTTTTCACGCGTTTAATAAATATATTATTATTAATGTGATTTAAATCGGGCAAATATCATAGACTAAAATACTTTTGTAGTTTCCATATATTTTATCTGACAGGCATTACGAGGCCGTCGGCACTTAGTGAGGACAAGGTCCGAACTTAGTACCGCTACGAGACGAGAATAGCGAAAGCGTGCCTAAAGATAATATATATGGGAACTATAAAAGATAGAATAACTATGGGATTTGCCCGCCAAAAAAGGAGATTAAAATGAGAACATATTTAGTGACAGGTGGAGCTGGTTTCATCGGCTCAAATTACATTCATTACATGTTTAAGAAATATGATAATGAAATCCGTATCATCAACGTAGATAAGCTTACATACGCAGGAAACCTTGAGAACCTCAAGGACGTTGAAAACCGCGACAACTATACATTCGTAAAGGCTGATATCTGCGACAAGGAAGCTATCCGCAAGATTTTTGCTGAGAACGACATCGATAGAGTTGTTCACTTCGCAGCTGAGTCACACGTAGACCGTTCAATCAAGAACCCAGAAGTTTTCGTACAGACTAACGTACTTGGTACAGCTGTAATGCTTAACTGTGCAAAGGAAGCTTGGGAGCTTCCTGACGGCACATTCAAGGAAGGCAAGAAGTTCCTTCACGTTTCAACAGACGAAGTTTATGGATCACTTCCAGATGATGACAACGCTTTCTTCTATGAGACAAGCCCATACGATCCACATTCACCATATTCAGCTTCAAAGGCTTCATCAGACATGCTTGTAAAGGCTTACATGGATACATACAAGTTCCCTGCAAACATTACAAACTGCTCTAACAACTATGGCCCTTACCAGTTCCCAGAGAAGCTCATTCCACTTATCATCAACAATGCACTTCAGGGCAAGGACCTTCCAGTATACGGTGATGGAAAGAACGTACGTGACTGGTTATACGTAGAGGATCATGCTAAGGGAATCGATATGGTTCAGGAGCAGGGTGAGCTCTTCCAGACATACAACATCGGTGGACACAACGAGAAGCAGAACATCCAGATTATCCACATCATCCTTGATACACTTCAGGAGATGCTTCCAGAGGGAGACCCACGTAAGGAGCTCGTTTCTGAGAACCTTATCAAGTACGTTACAGACCGTAAGGGACATGATCGTCGTTACGCTATCGCTCCAGACAAGATTAAGGCTGCAGTAGGCTGGTATCCAGAGACATGCTTCGAAGAAGGCATCAAGAAGACAATCAAGTGGTTCTTCGAGCACGAGGAGTGGATGAAGAACGTAACAAGCGGTGATTACCAGAAATACTATACAGATATGTATTCAGGAAAATAATATGAAAAAATATGATTATTTAGTAGTAGGCGCAGGGTTGTTTGGTGCAACCTTCGCCTACGAAGCTATGAAGAGAGGTAAATCAGTTCTTGTAATTGATAAGAGATCTCACATAGCCGGAAATATTTATACAAAAGAAGAAGATGGAATCAATGTGCACGTTTATGGCGCACATATCTTCCACACTAGCGACAAAAAGATTTGGGAATACATGAACCAGTTCGCTGAGTTCAACAACTACATCAATTCCCCAGTTGCCGTTTATGGCGACGAGCTTTACAATCTTCCATTCAACATGAACACATTCTCAAAGATGTGGGGCATCAAGACTCCTTCAGAGGCAAAGGCCAAGATTGCTGATCAGATCAAGGAGCTTAACATTACAGAGCCAAAGAATTTGGAAGAGCAGGCACTTTCTCTTGTTGGAACAGATGTATACGAAAAGCTCATAAAGGGCTACACACAGAAGCAGTGGGGACGTCCATGTGACGAGCTTCCAGCTTTCATCATCAAGAGATTGCCACTTAGATTTACATACGACAATAACTACTTTAACGATAGATTCCAGGGAATCCCAATGGGAGGCTACACACAGATTGTTGAGAAGATGCTTCAGGGCGCAGATGTTGTGCTCGAGCAGGATTTCTTCGACATGGTTGGCGGCGTTGAAAACGCACCAAAGTCTACAGAGGGAACTCTCAACGACGGTAGCCAGGTTTCTTGGAATAAGCTTGTTTTCACAGGCCAGATTGATGAGTATTACAATAGCTGCTATGGCGATTTGGAATATCGCTCAGTTCGATTTGAGACAGAAAAAATCGATTGTGACAACTACCAGGGCAATGCAGTTGTAAACTACACTGCAGCCGATGTGCCATACACTCGTATCATCGAGCACAAGCACTTTGAGTTCGGTACACAGCCTACCACAATCATTTCAAAGGAATACTCAAGTGAGTGGCAGCCAGGCGTTGAGCCTTATTACCCAGTAAATAACGATAAGAATAATGCAGTTTACGAAGACTACGCAAAGCTTGCATCAAGCGAATCAGGCGTTATCTTTGGAGGCCGTCTTGGTCAGTACAAATACTATGACATGGACAAGGTGGTAATGGCTGCATTGGATTGCGTAAAGGAGGAGTTTTAAATGAAAGGAATTATTCTTGCAGGCGGTTCAGGCACACGCCTTTACCCACTTACAAAAGCTATTTCTAAGCAGATTATGCCTATTTATGATAAGCCAATGATTTATTATCCATTGTCTACACTTATGCTTGCAGGCATTCGTGAAGTACTTATCATCTCTACACCAAGAGATCTTCCAGTATTCGAAGAGCTTCTCGGCGATGGTAGTCAGCTTGGTATGGATATTCAGTATGCCGTTCAGGAGCAGCCTAACGGACTTGCTGAGGCATTTATCATCGGTGCAGATTTCATCGGTAAAGATGCCGTAGCTCTTGTACTTGGCGATAATATTTTCTATGGCCAGTCATTCTCTAGAGTACTTCAGACAGCAGCACACCGTACAGAGACAGAGCCAGGCGCAACAATCTTTGGTTACTATGTTCGTGACCCAAGAGAGTATGGCGTTGTTGAGTTCGATGAGAACGGCGTAGCTATTTCTATCGAGGAAAAGCCAGCTCAGCCAAAGAGCAACTACGCAGTTCCAGGTCTTTACTTCTATGACAACTCAGTTGTAGAAATCGCAAAGACAATCAAGCCATCAGCACGTGGTGAGCTTGAAATCACAGCTGTTAACAACGAATACTTAAATCGTGGCAATCTTCACGTTGAGACACTTGGTCGTGGATTTGCATGGCTTGATACAGGAAACCACGACATGCTTCTTGCAGCTGCTGAGTTCGTCAGCACATTCCAGAAGCGCCAGGGTATGTATGTATCATGCATCGAGGAAATCGCATTCAAGCGTGGCTTCATCAACAAGGAGCAGCTTCTTAAGCTTGCTGAGCCACTCATGAAGACAGAGTACGGTAAATATTTGGTAGACGTTAGCAATGGTTTATAAAGACTAGCTTGTAACTATCAAGCAAAAAATTAGAAAGAGTATAGATAAAGAAAATGGCAATTACAGTTGAAAAGAATGTAAATGGTATTGAGGGACTCTGCGTCATCACTCCTAAGGTTTTTGGTGATGAGCGCGGATACTTTATGGAGACATACAACGAAAATGATATGAAGGCTGAAGGACTTGATTATGTATTCGTACAGGACAATCAGTCTGCAAGCAAGAAAGGCGTACTTCGTGGTCTTCATTTCCAGAAGAACTTCCCACAGGACAAGCTTGTTCGTGTAATCAAAGGTGAAGTTTATGATGTAGCAGTTGACCTCCGCCAGGGATCAGCTACATTTGGAAAGCACTATGGAATTCTTCTTTCAGAGGAGAACAAAAAGCAGTTCATGATTCCAAAGGGATTTGCTCATGGATTCTTAGTAGTCAGTGACTATGCAGAGTTCTGCTACAAGGTTACTGATTTCTATCATCCAAACGATGAGGGCGGACTTATGTACAACGATCCAGATATCGCTGTTCAGTGGCCAATCCCAGAGGGGATGACTGAGGCAGATTTAATCCTTTCAGACAAAGATAAGGTAAACGCATCATTTAAGGATTACTGCGCAGAGAGAAATATTAACGCATAGATTTTATTGGGAGATAATAAAATGGAAGAAATATGGGAGAGTGTAAAACTCTTTATAGCATCGCATAAAGCAGCAAGTATTGCTGTTGCCAGTGCTGTTGGTGTTACAGCGGCAGGGGCTGGTGGATATGGCATTTACAATTTGGTATCTGAAGATGAGGAGCCAGTTGAGGTTGTAGAGGTCACAGAGGAAGCGTCCAACAACGATGTCTATATCCCAGAATTTGTTAATGTAAAAATTACAAGTGAATCATTAGAGAAGGATTTGACAATTTACATCTCAGATGAAAATGATAATCCTATCACAGGAATTCCTTTTAATGTAAAGCTTATAACAGAAGAAAACGCTGATGGACTTCAATCTTATGTAGATGCTATCAAGGACATTGATGCTCAGATTGCTGAATATACAAAAGACTATGATTTTTCTACTGAGGATAAAGAAGAAAGCACAGGAGAAGGCGAAGAACTTCCTACAGATGGAGAGGAAATAGACTTCTCTAAGGATGAGGAAAAATCTGAAGAAACAGGCCAACAGGCCGCTAGTAATGAGGCTACATTGAATATACCTAATAACTCATTCCAGGTGATGCAGGTTCTTCAGGATAGAAATGCAGCAGTCACTGTAACAGATGAAAACGGTGATGTGGTTGAGACACAGACAGGAGATATCAGCACAGATCCACTATATCTTTTGTATCTTGATAAAGAGACCGCTGTTCAGGCATATACAGTAGCTGTTAATGAAGCAGAGGGCACCGTCTATACGGACGATGATATGGATGGTGTAATCACTCAGACAGACATGGAGCCTGGTGACTATGTACTTTGCTTAGTAAACGACTTAGACACAGAAGTTAGTTATGAGCCAGCAACATACAATATTGCGGCTAATGTAAAGGACAAGGTAGAGTTCAAGGTTCAGAAGGAAATCACAAAACAGATTAAGAAGGATGTGGCTTCTGAAGATGGACAGAAAGCTGCCGCAGCTGATGTACCTGTAGAGAACAAGCTCACAGATACAGTAGAGTTTGTAGAATCAAAGAAAGTAGAAAATGGTTCAGGCCAGGTAAAGCAAGCTGAAGCAGTTGCACCAAAGAATACAACAAATGGAAGTAAAGCAACTGAAAAAACAGGTGGAGTAAAGAAGGTAACACACGATGTAATCAAATCAACATCCCGTTATCTGAAGACAAAAGGTTTTGTCGCTGCAGCAAATAAACTTGATTATTATGATGCTGTTATGACAAAAGCTATGCAGGTTGCTACAGTTGATGATACAGAACAGAATAATTCGTCAGGAACTGATAAAGCAAATAAAGATAATCAGTCCGAGCAAAAAAAGACTTACACTGTTACAGTTAATTATGTTGATACCGACGGAAAAAGCATTCAAGGTGCTTCTGTAGAGACTAAGGAAGAGGGCGCAAGCTATTCGGTCAGTGCTCCAAAGATAGATGGTTATACATACTCATCTGTATCAGGAGAGACATCCGGCGTAGTTACTGCAGATGTTACAATAACATTCAAGTATACTAAAGACGTACAAGAGCAAACTCCGGTAACTCCAAAAACACATACTATAACCGTTAAGTATGTAGATGAATCAGGAAATGCAATTTCTGGATACAATGCAATCACAGAAACAAAAGAAGAAGGTGCATCATATAAGTATGAAGCTCCAACTATCAATGGCTATACATTGACTTCAAAAACGCCTGTAGAGGGGAAAGTTGGTACAAGTGATGTAACTGTTACATTTACATACAAGAAAACAACAACTTCCACAACAAAAGAAGAAGCATCTCTTGATATGAGTTACTCTGCTGGTACATTCACAATTGTAGCTTCAGCTAATGTTAATTCAGTTACAGTTAATGGAACAGCAGTTACTTTGACAAGTGGAAAGGGTACATTTAAGGCTACTAAAGATGGTGATTATACACTTAAAGGTGTAGCAAAATTCTCTGATGGAGTTACAGATAATACTTTATCAGTTACTTATTCAGTATCCGGATTTGGAACAAGCAAAGGTGATTCAACAGAAAAGCTTAAGGATGCAGCTGGCAACCAGCTCTATGTTGATGAGCAGTGTACAAAAGAAGCAACTGCAGCTGATTACGAAAAAGGCAAAAAGTTCTATTACAAAGAAGCTAGCTATACATACTATGGTTGGCAGTCAATTGATGGAAATACATTCTACTTCGACAAGAACGGTAATAAGGTAACAGGCACTCAGGTAATCCAGGGTGTTAGCTACGATTTCGGAACAGATGGCGTTTTAGCAAACAAGGGAACAGGTATTGATGTTTCTAAGTATCAGACAAACATCGACTGGTCACAGGCTAAGTCAGCAGTTTCATTTGCTATCATTCGTTGCGGATACAGAGGAATGTATGATGGACAGCTCCACGAGGATCCATATTTCTACAAGAATATGTCTGGAGCAAAAGCAAATGGAGTAAGCGTAGGTGTTTACATTTACTCAACTGCTCTCAACGAGGCAGAGGCTGTTCAGGAAGCATCAATGGCAGTAGCTATGGCTCAGAAGGCAGGCGGATGTTCATACCCAATCTTCATTGATATGGAGGATAAGGTACGTGGACAGGGCTCACTTTCAACAGCTCAGCGAATGGCAATTCTTAACGCATTCGTTTCAACAGTTCAGTCATCTGGCTATAAAGCAGGTGTCTACTGCAGTAAGAACTGGATGGTTAGCCTAATGGATGCAAATTCAATTCCAGGCTCATGTAGCGTATGGATTGCACAATACAATACACAATGTACATATTCTGGCAGAAAGAATATCTGGCAGTACTCAAGCAAGGGTTCGGTTCCAGGTATCAAAGGATATGTAGACATGAATAAGAGTTTCTAGTAGGAGTATTATGAATCATAACGTAAGAAATATAGAAACTGGCAAAAGAATGTTTCGCTTCGTAAGTAGCGTGGTTTTAGTCGCAGTACTAGCCACGCTCTTTGGCGTTATGTGGTATATGCGTTTACAGATGCTTATGTCACAGCGATTCTTGAGTATCGGTAACTATTTAATGATTGGCCTTTATGTGGTTTTGACAGTTCTCATGATTAACACATTCAAAGGCTTCAATATCGGAAGTGGAAGAATATCAATCCTTACAATGTCTCAGGCTATCGCCATGGGACTTGTAAACATGCTTGAATTCATCATCGTAATTTTGATGACACGTATCAAGCAGTTGATGTGGATGACATTGGCATACATCATCGTGCTTACAATTGCAGATGCTGTAGCGGTGCTTGTTATCACATATGTCAGCACAAAGCTTTATAGAGCAGTGTTCCCACCATTCACAATTCTAAATATCTATGGTGATTATCAGAACGACCTGGTTCGTAAGATGAATCGTCGTGCAGATAAATATCGTATTACTGGTGAAATGAGTTGCATGGAGCCACTTGATAAGATCATTCGCGAGCTTGAAAACTACGATGCAGTTCTTGTAAACGATGTTCCATCGGAAATCCGAAACGACATTGTAAAGGCCTGCTTTGCAACAGATAAGCGTGTATATTTCACACCAAAGATTTCAGACATCCTTATCAAGGGCGCTGAGGAGGTTAACCTTTTCGATACACCTCTTTACCTTTGCAAGAATGTTGGAATGGATGGCATTTCAGCTACACTTAAGCGTCTTGGTGATATTTTTATTTCCCTTGTCGGAATCATTCTTTCTTCACCAGTTATGCTTGTGACAGCTATACTTATCCACAATTACGACGGCGGCCCAGTCTTTTATAAACAGACTCGCTGCACTATTGGTGGAAAAGAATACAAAATCATGAAGTTCCGTTCAATGATTATTGACGCAGAAAAGGATGGAAAGGCACGTCTTGCCAGCGAAAACGACGATAGAATCACTCCAATTGGACATTTTATCAGAGCTACTCGTATTGATGAGCTTCCACAGTTCTTCAACATCCTCAAAGGTGAGATGTCAGTTGTTGGTCCCCGTCCAGAACGTCCAGAAATCATTGCAGAATACATCAAGGATGTGCCTGAATTTGCCTTCCGTACACACGTAAAAGCTGGTCTTACAGGCTATGCTCAGGTATATGGAAAATACAATACCACATCCTACGACAAGCTTAAGCTTGATATGATTTACGTTGAAAAATGTTCAGTATTTTTGGACATCCAGCTCATCCTTATGACCCTTCGTGTAATCTTTACAAAGGATGCCACAGAGGGTGTTGCCGAAGGAGCCGTAGATGCCAATGTGCATCAAAAGAATAAATAGGATGTAACTAACAAGCTAATTCCTCTCTGAAAGGAACATTTTAGTGACTGAAAGAGAGTGTATTGCTTGTTAGTGTAACATCCGAGAGAAAGACTAGGATTATGAAAAAAGCTTTGATGCATGCACACACTGCATACATGGTGACTCAATTCAATATTGATAATATAAAGATTTTGCAGGACCTTGGCTACACAGTAGATGTGGCTTGCTGTTGGGCAGATGATGATAGCGCACTTTCACCGGAGGCTATGAAGGCTCGCAGAAAGATACTTGATGACCTTGGCTGTCGCGTGATTGAGACAGCCAGCCTTAGAAAGATTTTCAACATTTCAGAGCTTTCAAAGGCTTACAAACAGCTGAAGCATGAAGTGGAAACAAACAAGTACGAAATTGTCCACACCCAGTCCCCAATAGGGGGAGTTATTTGCCGTTTGGCATGCAGAAAGGCTAGAAAGCTTTATGGCACAAAAGTTATCTATGCCGCACACGGCTTTCACTTCTTCAAGGGAGCACCACTTAAGAACTGGTTGGTGTTTTACAATGTGGAAAAGTACTGTAGTAAATTTACCGACCTGTTGATAACCATCAATCAGGAAGATTATAAAAATGCTCAAAAGTTTAAGGCCAAGGAAGTGGTTTACGTACCAGGTGCTGGCGTTGATACAAACAAATTTGTAGCCAGTGCAGACGGTCGCGAAAGAATCAGAAAAGAGCTTGGCATCGACGATGAAACAACTGTTTTATTGTCAGTGGGAGAGTTGATTCCGCGTAAGAATCACATGGAAGTTTTTGAAGCCTTGAAGCAAATGAAGGATGCTGGCAAAGACTACAAGATTAAATATCTTATTGCCGGAAGAGGCAAAATCGCTGAGGAGCTTCAGAACAAGATTAACGAACTTGGTCTTCAGGAACAGATTCAGATGCTTGGCTTTAGAAGCGATGTTGCAGATGTATTTGCGGCCAGCGATATTTACGTGTTCCCATCTCATCAGGAAGGACTTCCTGTTGCACTGATGGAGGCTATGTCAGTTGGCATGCCAGTTGTCTGCAGCCGTATCCGCGGAAACGTTGATTTGATTGAAGAAGGCGTTGGTGGATATCTCTTCGACTCCAAGGATGCGTCCACACTTGTGACAGCACTTGACCGAATGATGGCCAAAGCTGAAATCGATCGCAGAGCCATGGGCTCACACAATGTAGCCGTGATGGAAAATTTCGATAAGAATCACGTAAATGCGGTAATGAAAGAAATATATAGTAACCTATAAACGTAACTTTTTGCGGGGGTAGAAGTACTATGAAAGTTTTACATGTATCTAAGTCATCAACTTATAGTGGCATGGAAAACGTTGCGATTAATATAATCAACGCCATGCCAGAAGATATTCACAGCGTGTATCTCACAGCCACAGGCTCTGTTGAGACAAAGCTGCTGGAGCATGACATCGAATACATCGGTGTTGAAAAGGTTGATGAAAATGCTATCAAAGAGGCAATTGATGAGGTAAAGCCAGATATTATTCATGCCTATGAGTATGACTGCAGCCTCATGTGCACAAAGGTGACTGACACCATTCCAATCATCAGCCACATTTATTCAGTGCCAAAATGGGTTCAGAAAATTGGTCCTAAATCCGTGATTTATGGCGGAGCATGTAAGAACTTTACAAAGATAATTATTCCAAACAAAATCGTGGAAGAGAAAGCCTGGTTCAAGGACAAGATGGCAGGTAAAACTGTGGTCCTTGGTACACCTTTCAACGCTGTAAAGATTTTTGAAAAGGGATATTTGCCAGGCACAGAGATGTCAAAAGACAAGCTGGAAAAGTATAAGTCTGACCTGCTTTTCGTAGGATATCTCACAGATGACAAGAACCCTTACGAGTTTGTAAGAATTGTAAAAGAGGTCAAGGAAACTCATCCTGATATCAAGGCCATCATTGTTGGTGGTGGCGATTTGGGCAGTGAGTGCCTTGAATTAATTGGAAAATACAATCTTTCCGAGAATATAATAATGGTCGGCATGCAGCACAATCCATACATCTACATGAACCAGACAAAGATTCTTGTAGCTCCTTCCAAGTTTGAAGGATTCGGAATGGCAGCTGTGGAGGCAATGGCCTTTGGCAAGCCTGTGCTTGTCAGCAAAGTTGGTGGATTTCTCACCACCGTAAACGATGATTGTGGAAAAATATGCGGCACAGACAAGAAGCCTGTGGATAGAGATGCATTTGTTTCCAATATCAATGAGCTCCTGGATAACCAGGAGATATACAGAATGAAGTCTGACGGCGCCAGAAGACATGCCAAGGACTTAAATAATTTTGAAACATACATGGAAGAAGTAAAGAAGATTTATGAGGATGCTTACCAAACTGCTAGAAAAAATTAAAAGTGCAGATTTTATATTAGTGACTATTTCCACAGTTATCTGCTCGGGAATATCATTTATATTTAGCGTATACTCAAAGTCACTTGTTCCAGTAAAACCACTGGGTATTTACAGCACCTGCTTACTTGCTCAGACATATATGAATTACGCCCAGTTTGGCGTGCTCAACGCCTACAACAGGGATTATCCTCAGGCCCTCGGCCGCAAGGATTATGAAACAGCAAACAAACTCAAAAACACAGCAGCCACATTCATGCTGATGGTTTATCTCATCATTTTTGTGGTATTTGAGGCATGGGTTTTCTTTTACTATCGCGGCCGCGTTGGTGCTGATCAGTATCAGGCCTATTATGCCTTTGGTTACGCCATGTGCCCAATCATGATTCTACTGAAAAGCTTTGACGATATGTCAAATGCCACAGTCAGAATGAATGGAAAATACAATTATTCAGCAGCCATCGGATTCCTTCGCACAATAATTGCCTTCGGAATTGGTGTTGCTGCACTAAACGTAGTAGGTTACTACGGCCTTTACGCCATGACAATGTCATCTGCGTTACTTGGAATTATTATGTTCCGTAAGAATGCACTTAAGGGAGTTCGCCTAAACTTTGACTTTTCATATATGAAGGTCATGATTATTGGCGGCATTCCACTTTTAATCAACAGTTTGATTTGGACATTGGTTCAAAGCGTGGATAAATTCGTTATTCTTGGATTTTTGACTACAGAAGACCTGGGAGTTTACTCAGTTCCTTTGATGGGCTTCACCACTATGGTGCTTGTTCCACAGACAATTTCCCAGGTGTTTTATATAAAGGTCTCACATTTGTATGGGGCCAACAAAGATGAAAAGCAGCTCCTTGAAAAAGCTAGCTATTTCACTAACATCACATCAGTTATTTCTGGAGCAGCATGTGTCTGTGTATTCTTTATCATGCCGATTTTTGTGCAGATGTTTATGCCAATGTACACAGATGGAACTCCTGCAACTCAGATTCTTATCATCGGCGTTGCAATCTATTCCACAACCATGCTTTTCGGAAACATTTTCAGCGTACTTAAGCTGAACAAATCATTGATTGCAAACTCAGTTGCACTTTGCATTTTCAATGTGATTTTCTCAACCGGTTTGGTTGTGTTTGTAGAGCGAAGCATCAATATGGTAGCTATCGGCACTGGAATGAGCTATGCACTTTACTCATTGCTTTTGATGATTAAGCTTTCAAGAAAGTTCAACTATTCATTCTTGAAGCTTTTCGCGAACAGCTGGTTGCCACTTTTAGCTATCGTCATTCCTGGCGTGCTTTACTACATGCTCATAGAAAACATCTATGTTGCCGCAGCTTTGGCTTTGTTTACCATAGTATTAGTGTGTGGTATACTTACTAAGTTAATTTTCTTTAGGAGATAAAAATGCTTAACTTATGTTTTATGGGGCGCGAGGCCTTCCTCGACTACACCCCATTGATATTTAAGGATATAAAAGAAAAACATGATAGCGAGGCCAATGGTGTAATTGTTGTGCTGGATTCCAGAGAGAAGCAGTACGTTGAAAGCAAATATGGTGATGCAGTTACTGTTGTTGTCCTTTCAGATTTCATGAACGCCCATTGGGATGAATTCACTTTGGAAAAGCTTTGCGAGTATGAGAAAAAGTACGACGCTGCTCCAATGTGGAAATACATCTATACAGATAGATTCTTAATTAATAGAGATTATGATTATTGCGTGCACACAGCCGCTGGCTTGTTCGCATTTTGGGAGTATGTGTTCACCACATACAAAATAGATTTTTACTTTGATGAGGTTATTGCTACATTATTCAGCTATGCAGGATACCTTGTAGGCAAGAAGCTAGGGGCACATTATTATTCGTTGCTTCTGATGCGTTCCGTTGGAATGGATTTGACTCATCACTATATCTTGAACGAACCATTCGAGATGATTTACAACATGCCAGATGATTATCTGGACAGAGAATACACTGACGAGCAGCTCAAGCAGGCAGAGGAATATCTAGATTCTTTCGAGGAAAAGCATTCAAAGCCAGCTTTCATGAACTTCTCAGGCAAGGTGCCAAAGTTCAAGCCAAGCTTTTTGATTTTGCCACTGTTTTGGATTCGTCAGAGATTCTTCAATCCGCACACATTGGACAAAGGCAACTACATGTACTACAAGGACTACGAGACAGCCTTTGATCCATGGAAATTTTATAGAAGATATAAAAAGAGTAGGAAGTATTACAACAAGGCAGATTTATCAAAGAAGTTTGTTTACTATCCTTTGCATCTTCAGCCAGAGGCATCCACAATTGTCTGCGCTCAGAAATATGAAAAGCAGCTTTTCTTCCTGGACAATTTGGCAAAGTCAGTTCCAGCTGACACATTGATTTACGCAAAGGAGCACTATTCATTCCTTGGAAGCAGGGACAATAGCTTCTACGAGGAGCTTAAGAAATATCCAAACATTGTCCTTATCGACCCATGGGAGGATTCATTTGCTCTTATTAAAAACTGCCAGTGTGTTGCAACACTTACTGGCACAGCTGGTCAGGAAGCCATGCTTCTTCGCAGACCAGTCATCATGGGTGGCGACATTCTCTACAAGAATGCACCAGGTGTCATGCGCTTGGAAGATATTTATGACAATTATCTTGAGGCCATGGCAAGCTGGAAGCAGCCATCTCGAGAGGACGTTATCAAATATTTGGCAGCCTATATGAGCTGCGCTAGAGTCGGCAACACATATGTGCTTAGCGCCGACCGCTTAAAGCCAGACAACATTTCACTTATAGCAAAGTCTATGTATGATTATTTTTTAGAGGTAAAAGAAAATGAGTAAAGTTTTAGTTACAGGTTCTGATGGATTCATCGGATCACATTTAGTAGAAGAGTTAGTAAAGAAGGGCTACGAAGTTCGTGCATTCGTTTACTACAATTCATTCAACAATTGGGGATGGCTCGACACACTTCCAAAGGATATTATGGATCACGTTGAGGTATTCGCCGGTGATGTTCGCGACCCTAATGGTGTTCGTGAAGCTATGAAGGGATGTGATGCAGTATTCCATCTTGCAGCCCTTATTGCAATTCCATTTAGTTATCACAGTCCTGATGCTTACGTTGACACAAACATCAAGGGAACTCTTAATATTTTACAGGCAGCCAGAGATCTTGGCACAGCTAGAGTATTAGTTACTTCTACATCAGAAGTTTACGGAACAGCACAGTACGTTCCAATCGACGAGAAGCACCCATACCAGGGCCAGTCTCCATACTCAGCTACAAAAATCGGTGCAGATAGACTTGCAGAGTCATTCTACCGTTCATTCGACTTGCCTGTTACAATCGTGCGTCCATTCAATACATTCGGACCACGTCAGTCAGCACGTGCCGTTATCCCTACAATTATCACACAGCTTCTTGCTGGCAAGGAGGAGATTAAGCTTGGTTCACTCACTCCAACACGTGATTTCAACTATGTAAAGGATACAGCTCACGGTTTCATTGCTATGTACGAAAGCGACAAGACAATTGGCCAAGAAATCAATATCGCAACACAGAAGGAAATCTCTATCGGACAGCTCGCTGAGGAGCTTATCCGTCAGATTAACCCTAATGCAAAAATCATTTGCGACGAAGATCGCCTTCGCCCAGAGAAGTCTGAGGTAAATCGTCTCCTTGGATGCAACAAGAAGATTCTTGAGCTCACAGACTGGAAGCCACAGTACACATTCGAGCAGGGTCTCGCGGAAACGGTAGCATTTTTGCGAGAGAACATGGATAAATATAAAGTTGATATATACAATATTTAAAAATTTTAGATGAGCCCGTTATGTGACATATGTACTTACACAAGACCTTATTTTTCACTCGTTACTTAGATGGTCCTGAAAGGAGCATCTTATGTAACGCAAGTAGAAAAATCTAGAGCGAAAGCGTGTCTGTGGAAGTGCATATGGCACATAGAAGGGCGGACTAGAGGTATTAGAAATGTCAGATGAATTTATAGCCCTTTCGGTTCCAAACCTTAAGGGTAACGAATTAAAGTATGTCACAGATGCAGTAGAGACTGAGTGGGTATCCACAGCGGGCCCATATGTTTCAGATTTTGAGAAGAAGATTGCAGAGTATGTAAAGGCTCCAGGTGCAGTCAGCACACAGAATGGTACATCAGCCCTTCACATCAGCTTGCTTTTAAGCGGAGTTACTCGTGAAGATGCAGTTATCGTTCCAACTCTTACATTTATTGCAGCAGTTAACCCTACAAAGTACATCGGCGCCGAGCCAGTATTCATGGATTGCGACGATAGCCTTTGCATGGACCCAGTGAAGCTTCAGAAGTTCTGCGAGACAGAGTGTGACTTCACAGATGGTAAGCTTATCGATAAGCAGACAGGCCGCCACATCAAGGCTATGGTAGTAGTACATGTCTTCGGAAATATGGCCGACATGGAAGCCATCATGCCAATCGCTGAAAAGTACAACATTACAGTTGTAGAGGATGCAACAGAGGCTCTTGGAACATACTACACAGAGGGCAAGTACGCTGGAAAGTTTGCCGGTACAATCGGTGATTTAGGCTGCTATTCATTTAACGGAAACAAAATCATCACCACAGGCGGTGGCGGAATGATTGTTTCAAATGATGAAGAGCTTCTTGCTCACGCAAAGCATTTGACAACTCAGGCCAAGGCAGACCAGGCCAACTTCATTCATGATGAAATCGGCTTCAACTACAGAATGACAAACCTTCAGGCAGCTCTTGGAATCGCTCAGTTAGAGCAGCTTGAAGATTTCATCAAGACAAAGACAACAAACTATCATTTATACAAGGATGCAATCGATAAGATGCCAGGACTTCACGTTCAGGACTTCAGAGAAGGCATCCGCAGTAACTACTGGTTCTATTCAGTAGTATTTGAAAATGACGAGAAGGGCCGCGACCAGCTTATCGAAGCATTAAAGGAAGCGCATATCCAGTCTCGTCCAATCTGGGGTCTTATCTCAGATCAGCTTCCATATCAGGGAGCTCGCACATACGAACTTGAAAAAGCACCATGGTACTGGAAACGCGTTGTAAACGTACCATGCTCAACAAACCTCGATGAGGCCGGCGTACGCCGCGTACTCGACGTGGTAAAGACTTTTGCGGAGTAAATTCTATGGAAAATGTATTTATACATGAGGAAGATTCTGTTCTTCAGGCTATGAGAACATTCGATGCCAGTGGAAGAAGAACAGCCTTCATTGTTGATGACAATAACAAATTGATTGCGGCCCTTTCAGAAGGTGATGTTCGCAGATTCATTCTCTCAGGCGGAGATTTAAATGATGAGGTGCGCACAATCGCAAACTACAAGCCTCGTAGCCTTAAGGCCGATGAAAAGGAGGAGGCAAGAGATTTCTTGCGCCGCCACAACATCGAAGGCTTGCCAATCGTAGATGAAAATGGCGTTGTTATCGACACAGTCTTCTGGAGTGAAAATCATTATAAAAAGCAGGGCGAGTTATCTTGTCCAGTTGTTATGATGGCTGGCGGCAAGGGCACTCGTCTATATCCATATACACGCATTTTGCCAAAGCCACTTATCCCAGTTGGGGAGAAGCCAATTGCAGAGCTCATCATGGATAGCTTCGCAGAGTATGGCATTGGCAGAATGATTCTTGTAGTTAACCACAAGAAAAATATGATTAAGTCATATTTTGGTGAAGTGGAGAAGCCTTACACAATCGAGTATGTGGATGAGGACAAGCCACTTGGTACAGGCGGCGGTCTTTCACTTCTTCGTGGTAAGGTTGACGAGACATTCATCCTTACAAACTGCGACATTCTCATCGAGGAAGATTATTCCAAGATTTACGCTCACCACAAAGCTGAGGGCAACATGATCACTATGGTTTGCTCACTTCGCAACTTCCAGGTTGCCTACGGCGTTGTTGAATTTGGCGAGCACGGTAACATCCTTGATATGAAGGAAAAGCCAGAGTTCAGCTTCTTCACAAATACTGGTATCTACATCGTAGAGCCAGAGGTTTTGAAGTATATTAATGACGACGAATTTATCGGTTTCCCTGATATCATCAACCGCTTGAAGGATGATGGTAAAAAGGTTGGCGTCTATCCAATCAATGAAAACACTTGGATGGACATGGGCCAGCTTGATGAGCTTGGCAAGATGGAAAATCGCTTACGTGGAATTAACAAATAATAGATAGAGAGGATTATCCTTGGAAAAAATAAAGAGTTTCTTTTATCCAATGACAATGGATAAGGCGTTTAAACTGGGGACAGTTTTAATCAGCGCATTTGGAATCATCTTTTCAATTGTGTTCTTCTGCCTCAACGCTTTCGACACTTCAAAGACAAAATTTTACAATGGTTATTTTGCCCTTATATTGATTGTGATGATAGCACTCACTATCTACTTGGCTAGGTTTTTGCTTCTAGATAAAGAGTGGAGTTACTCAAAAATCTACCTGGTATTGGCGATTGGGTGGAGTATCTGCATGCAGTTGGTAATGCCACCTATCTCCGGAGCAGATGAGGTTCAGCATTTCTACAGTGCGTACCATTGCTCCAATATTTATCTAGGAATGAAAGACCACGATTTTGACACTACTCCAGGTAGCTACGGCAACTGGATTGAAGGCACATCTTATTTCTACATGCGTGCAGAAGATTACTACAGATTGCCTTATATCGATGTCACATTCCCATATCAGTATCAGATTTTGTCTGATGGCAATTGGTTCCATACCGATGACGATATGAAGGAATTGGTACAGTGTTATACAAAGCCTACACAGGCTAGGCGTTATCTGCTTTCCGGACTTGGAATAGCTATCGCAAGATTATTAGGATTCGGATTATCAGGCCTTGTATTTATGGGCCGTTTCATGAACAGCCTTACACTCGTGCTGGCTGGTTGGGTTTGTATCAAGCTGCTTCCTGTTGGAAAGCTGCAGCTGCTGATGTTTTCATTATTCCCAACTACATTACAGCTTTGTGCATCCTATTCTTACGACAACATGAGCATACTGTTTTCATTCATTTTGTTGACAGTCTGCCTGTATTTAAGTCAGGAAAAGACAAAGGTTCATGCATGGCATGTATATTTAATTGGATTGATTGTTGTAATCCTGATTCCAAACAAAATGGTTTATACCCTTTTTGCAGTATGGTTTTTTGCTATTCCACTTAAGAAATGGTGGACAGATGTTGCAAAGAGCAAAAAATGGTATGAGTATGTTTTGGCAGGAGCATTTATAGCAGGAGCCCTTGTAGTAATCAAGAAGTTCGCTGGAAAGTATAAATACCAGTTATATGATATGTTTGTCCTTTCTCACAACCATGCAACTATAGAGCAGGATGCAAGCCGTGCAGCATACAGTATGTACGATGTTATGGCAGATCCTATCGGCACACTTAAGTTTGCCTGGGAGGGAATCAAAGTAGATTTCTGGTACAACATCAACCATGTTATTGGTTCTGAGCTTGGTCATATCAAGCTTAATGCACAGGTACCTATGGCTTGCATTATTGTGATGCTCGTAGTTTTAATTGTTGGTTTGATTATTAATAAAGGCAATCGCCTTAAAAAGTGGCAATACGTTATTATTGGACTTGGCCTATTGGCTTGCGTAGTTGCTATTTTCGCAGGCTGCCTGGTTCGATTCACACCAGCTGAGGGTAGTGAGCGTATTCAGATATCTTACCGCTATCTAATCCCGGTTTATATGTGCATGTGCATTGCTCTGGGTTCTGATGCCAAGGAAAATAAAAAAGCATTAGCATTGATTTTGATTCAAAATGTAGCCCTTATGGTTGGCTTGTGCGGCACCATCTACTTCTTAATGCATTTAAGAGATGGCATGGCAGCACCAGAAATTTTGAACTCAATTGGAATATACTAATCAATTGATTTGGAGGAAATAAAATGACAAGAGAAGAAGTATTTGCAACATTAACAGATATATTTAGAGATGTTTTTGACGATGATGATATCGAGCTTACAGATGCAACAACAGCTGACGATATCGAAGATTGGGATTCGCTTGAGCAGATCAACCTTGTAGTTGCATGCGAAAAGAAGTTCAACGTTAAGTTCGACATGAAGGAAATCCAGTCACTTAAGAACGTAGGCGAAATGGTTGACACAATCGTAGGTAAGCTTTAATGAATAACTATACTTTTGATGAATTAACTGTGGGGATGACAGAGAGCTTCAAGGTGAAAATCACTGAGGAGATGCTCGATGCTTTTAAGGGCATCACAGGGGATGTCAACCCACTTCATAATGATGAGGAGTTTGCGAAGGCAAAGGGGCATCCAGGCCGTGTGGCATATGGCATGCTTACAGCAAGCTTCCTCTCTACATTGGCTGGTGTCTACATTCCTGGTGAGCGCAGCCTCATCCAGCAGGTGGAGACAAAGTTCGCAAAGCCAGTTTATATCGGCGACGAGCTTACAGTTACAGGCGAAATCGTAGAGCTTGTGGAAAGTGTCCAGCGCCTTGAATTAAAAGTAACCATCACAAATCAGGATGGAAAAAAGGTACTGCGAGGAACCATGGGTATCCTCGTGGTATAGAGGGAGATTAGATGAGAGAAAACAAGACATTATTCGTGACCGGTGCGTCCTCAGAATTAGGAACTGCACTTATTGAATTGGTGGCTGACAATTACGATACCATCGTGGCTCACTATCGCAGCAGCGCATCACGTCTTCTTCCATTAGAGGAGAAGCTTGGAGATAAGCTTGTTATGGTACAGGCAGATTTTGCTGATGCAATGTCGGTGAGAAAGATGCTTGATTTTATGGCTGAAAGAGAACTCAAGCCTGATCACGTGGTACATCTTGCAGCAGCCCCAATGGAAAATGAAAAATTCAAAAAGCTCGGTTGGTGTGATTTTGCAGCAGCAACTGAGACAGACCTTCGTCCAATAGTTGATATACTGGGCGATTTTTTGCCCTTTATGACAAAGCAAAAATATGGCAAGGTTATCTTCATGCTTACATCATGCACAGTTGGCATGCCACCTAAGTACAAGAGCGTTTACACCACTACAAAATACGCTCTTTTAGGCCTTATGAAGTCACTTGCTGTAGAGTACGCAGATAAGGGGATTACAGTTAATGGCGTCAGCCCAGAGATGATAGAGACACGCTTCCTTGATAATCTTCCAGACCTCATCAAGGAAATGAATGCAGCTGATATGCCTATGGGCAAGAACCTTACAGTTGACCAGGTTGTGCCTACACTTGCATTCCTTCTTTCTGACGGCGCGGATATGATCAGCGGCCAGAATATTGCTATTACAGATAGCAAGCACTAATAAACATTCGTAGAGAATTGAATTGGAGAAAATATGAGAAACTTAGTTATTGCAGGAACAGGCGGTGCCGGTAAAGAGACAAAGTGGCTGGCAGAGCGCATCAATGCAGTAAATCCAACATGGAATATTTTAGGTTATATAGATGTTGAGCCAGGCGAAGGTGTAGTTGGCGATGATAGCTTCATTACTGAAACTACCGAGGATTTGGATGTAGTCATTGCTATGGGTTCAATGGAGCGCAGAAAGTTTTTGTATGAGCTTTATAAAAAGAATCCTCATGTACACTTTCCTAATCTCATCGACCCATCTGCAACTTTGTCAGATAGTGTCGAAATGGGAGAGGGCAATGTTATCTGCGCAGGCGCTATCCTTACAGTTGATGTAAAAATCGGCAACCAGAATCTTATCAACTTCAACTGTACAGTGGCCCACGATAGCACACTTGGTGATTTCAATACACTCAACCCTAACGCCAACATTTCAGGAGCTTGCACACTTGGCAACCTTATCGAAGTTGGCACCGGCTCACAAATCGTACAGGGCAAGACAATCGGAGACGAGACCCATATCTGGGCTGGCTCTTGCGTTATCAAAAACACGAAGGGAAGATGCGAAGTCGTTGGCGTCCCAGCAAAAACCGTACGCCGTTTCGACTAGCGGGAGATAAATTTGAAAAAACATATTTTGATAATTTGCCAGTACTTCTATCCTGAGCAATTTAGGATAAACGACATGGCCTTCGAGTGGGTAAAGCGCGGCTACAAAGTAACAGTAGTCACAGGCATTCCAAATTACCCGGAGGGTAAATTCTACCCAGACTATGGCTGGTTCAAAAATACAAAAGAAACAATAAATGGAGTGGAAGTCCACCGCATTCCTCTTATTGCTAGAGGAAAAGGAAAGTTTGGCTTGGTAATGAATTATTTTAGCTTTCCATTCTTTGGCTTTTGGTGGAGCTTGTTCACAAAGATAAAGGCTGACGAGGTGTTTATGTTTGAAACATCTCCTATGAATCAATGTAAGGTGGGAGTGAGATATGCGAGAATGCATCACATCCCATGTTATTTGTATGTTCAGGATTTATGGCCTGACAACGTGGAAATGATTACTGGAATCCACTCGCCACTTGTGCTTAAGCCAATTGAGCGAATGGTTAGAAAAATCTATAAAGGTTGCACTCACATCTGGGGAACCAGCCCAAGCTTCGTTACAGAGATTCGCAAGCTTGTGGATGAAGATGAGCAGGATAAGGTTTCCTTTTGGCCACAGTATGCCGAGGAATTTTATCAGCCACAGCCAAAGAAAGAGCATAAAGGCTTCAATGTGATCTTCACAGGAAACATTGGTCAGGCTCAGGGCTTGGAAATCCTTCCATATGCAGCAAAAAAGATTCGCGACGAGGGAATCAAAAATATCAGATTCACTATAGTTGGCGATGGCAGAGCTAGAAAGTCATTTGAACACTCCATCACACAAAATGGAGTTTGGGATATGTTTGAATTTGCTGGCCGTGTAAAGCCAGAGGAAGTGCCAGCACTTCTTGCAACAGGCGATGCAGCGTTCATTTCATTTGCAGATGACGAGCTTTTTGCTAAAACAATCCCTGCAAAGCTTCAGTCATACATGGCCTGTGCAATGCCAATCATTGCCTCAGCCCGCGGCGAAACAGCCCGTATTATAAACGAGGCTGATTGCGGTATGTGCTCAGATATCGGGGATGCAGAGGAGCTTGCTGTCAGCATTGTTGCTATGAGTAAGCTATCACCAGAGCGTCTTGCGCAGCTTGGCGAGAACTCTCGCAACTACAACAAAGCCCACTTCGACAAGAAGACTCTCATGGATGAGATGGATGCATTTGTAGGCTAAAAATAACAAGAGGTAAGCAGTATGAAAGCTGTTTTAGGAACAGTTATATACAAGCAGGCGGAAGTTTTCCTCCAGGATTTACTCACATCCGTGGATAACCAGCAGGATAAAGACTTCGACTTGTTGATAACTAACGACAATTACACAGATGAGGATTTGATTAGGCTTAATGTGATTAATGACCAGCAGGATGCAAATCAAAACTTGGTCCATCTCAATGGCAAAGTCAATTTCCTCAACCTGCGTCCGCTGGGCTGCACCATCGCCCAGACTCGTATAGAGATGATTAAGAAAGCTAAGGCTCTAGGCTATGATTTGCTGGTGGTTTGTGATGCAGATGACACATTCGTGCCAACCAGAATTAGGGCTTTCAAGGAGGCCTATCAATTAGACAAATCATATGCTTTCTACTATAATGAATTAGTTACAGAGGACGGCAAAACAGTCCTTGAAAACATGCCTAAAACAGTTGATAGTGCAAGGCTTATTTCCCAGTCCAACTTCATCGGAATGGGCACTACAGCAATCAATCTTCACATGCTGACCGACGATTTCATGGCCACACTTTCAGAGGGAGATTGCCCAGTGTTTGATTGGTATTTCTTCACAAGGCTTCTTATGGACATTGGCCCGGGAAAGCTTGTTGACAATGCCGACACCATCTATCGCATTCACGATAGCAATCAGGTTGGCACCTCTCACAATGTGGAGCAGGAGTACCAAGTAAAGCTGACACACTATAAAAACTTGGCAAAGAGATATCCTTACTTCGAGCACCTGTATCAGGATTTGCAGAAGCTGGATATTGATTCAATAGATACAAGCCATGACCGCAACGGTTATTGGTGGAGCAATATTTTAATGGAGGATTCCTATGAGATTTAATTATCAGGATATGGTAGCAGGTGGCAAAAAGCCATACGTAATTGCAGAGCTTGGAGCAAATCACAATGGTGATATGGAGCTTGCAAAGACAATGATTAAGACAGCAAAGGAGTGCGGTGCTGATTGCATCAAGCTTCAGTCTTTCACAAAGAGTAATGTATTCTCAAAGAAGAATTACGACGACAACTATTTCTTAGGCGATGACTATCGCAACAGAACAGACTATACACTTGAGTCAATCGTAGAAGCTTACGCCCTTTCAAAGGAGCAGCATCACGAGCTTAAGGCATATTGCGACGAGCTCGACATCGACTTTACATCAACACCTTTCGACAAGGCTGGCGTAGATCTTCTTGTTGATGAGCTTCACGTTCCATTCATCAAGGTAGCTTCTATGGACGTTGAAAACGTACCATTCCTTAAGTACATCGGAAGCAAGGGCGTGCCAGTAGTTATCTCTACAGGACTTACAGGCATGGATGATGTTGTTAACGCTATCGCAGCAATCGAGGCAGGCGGATGCAAGGAAATCTGCGTACTTCACTGCGTATCAATCTACCCACCAGCAGACGAGCAGGTTAACCTCAACAACATCGATATGTACCGCATGGCATTTGGATATCCTACAGGATACTCTGATCATACATTTGGTGTGGTTGCACCTATCATGTCTATTGCAAAGAATGTTTGCATCATCGAGAAGCACTTCACAATGGACAAGAACATGAAGGGATGGGATCACAAGATCTCAGCAAACCCAGAGGAAATGAAGATTATCTGCGACGCTGCAGAGCAGGGCTACAAGATGATGGGAAGTTTCCGCAAGGTTGTAAACGAAAGCAAGCACCAGCGTGAGGAGTACAAGCGCTCAATCGTAGCAGCATGCGACCTCAAGAAAGGCCACATCCTCACAGAGGAAGACCTTGACTACAAGCGCCCAGGTACAGCAATCTCACCTAAGTTCTACGAAATGCTTATCGGCAAAGAGCTTAAGCGCGATATCGAAGCAGACGAATTATTCCAGTGGGGAGATTTCTAAGATGATTGCATTTATTCCAGCTAGAGGGGGCTCTAAGGGAGTCCCAGGAAAAAATATTAAAGAAATCTGTGGCAAGCCTCTTATCGCATATACGATAGAAGCGGCCAAGAAAGCAAAGGGCGTAGATCGCGTCATCGTTACTACAGATGATGAGGCAATCGCCGCAGTTGCACGCGAGTACGGAGCTGAGGTTCCATTCATGCGTCCAGCAGAGCTTTCAAGCGATACAGCATCAGCTATCGATGTTTATCTTCATGCAACAGAGTTTGTTATGAATGAAACAGGAGAGCAGATTGAAAAGTTCATGGTGCTTCTTCCAACAGTGCCTCTCCGTACAGAGCAGCACATCGATGAAGCATTGGAGCAGTTCAAAAAGGATGGTGCCACTACACTTATTTCCTTTGCAGAGGCAGAGGTTCCAGCTAGCTGGTATCACAAGCTCAACGAGCAGGGCCGTGTTGAAAACGCAGGTTTTGGCCAGGGCATTACCATGACAAACCGCCAGAACAACGAGACATACATCGTGCCAAACGGAGCTATCTATATCTTGGACTACAAGCTTCTTAAGGAAAAGCGTACATACTACTGTGACAACACAGTTGCCTATATCATGAAGCGCGAGGATTCAATCGACATCGATTATCCAATCGACTTTGAATTCGCAAAATGCCTTTTACAAAAAAGATTAGATGAGAATAAATAATGATTTTAATTAGAGCTTTAGCCTTCCTGCTACACTTCACACTTGTGCCTGTAGCAGTGGGCAGACTAATTACATACAGAGCAAAGAGTCAAATATTGAAAAGCCCGATTGTTCGTTACATTGCAGGATTCTTTAGCCTTCAGGCAGTTTTCTATATGCTGAATTTTGGGTTCTGCTGGTACCAGAACAAAACTATGACCACAAAGCTTATTGTGGGAGGCTTTCATAGACTGTCTATCATCTATTCGTTGATAGTAGTAGCGCTTGTTATTCTTTGGATCGTAATCGATGGCAAGAAATTCAAAACGGATTTAGGAATCTACAGGATTGATTGCAGAGAAACATTTGGAGAAATAAAAACAAACAAGCTTAATATCGTATATGCGATAATTCTAGCGGTTCTCATGTTGCTTCAGATTTATGCAGCATACCGCTACGAGATTAACGAATGGTCTTATGATGATTATGATGTTGTAGTTACTTCTGTAGATGATATCAACAGCGATATGATTACCAATGTAAACTTCATCACGGGTGAGGCACCATACACATCACCAAAGCGAGTGGCACAATCTTGGACTACTTATGTAGCTTATCTTTTTGTTGTATCATCATTTGATGTCACAACAGTTTGCCATACAATTTTGCCTGTAATTATGCTTTTGGTAGCATATGGTATTTATTATTACATGGCTAGATTCCTATTTGCAAAAGCTGATGATAGGTTGATTTTTATGATTATCCTATCGGTAACATACATCATGGGAATGTTTTCCCACTATTCACCAACCTTCCGTTTGCTTTGTGCATTGTGGCAGGGCAAAGCGGTGCTCACAGCAGTTGTAGTTCCGTTTATGATTTGCTTTTTAGCTAGAGCATTTGCTGAAGAACTTGATAAGCGAGTAGCACTGACTATTTGCTTGGTGTCACTAGGCGCATGCTCTCTTACAGTCACATCAGCGTTGCTTGTCACTATTATGGTGGTGGGAATGTTCGTTTTGATGTCAGTATACAACCGTAGAATCTATGGTATACGCTATTTGCTTGCCGGCCTGTTTGGGCCTTTTGTTCAGGCAATCATTTATGTAAGCGTAGCACTGTTACTACAAAGACAATGGGAGCCAAATTTCTTTTATAATTTATGGAATGGATTAATGTCATAACAGGAATATCAGCCACATTTTGGGGCAAGCTTGCATATGCATTATTGTTTGTAGTTGCTCTAGGGCTGATTCTATTCTTTGAAAAAGAAAAAATAAAACGATACACATTTCTATGGTATACAGGACTTGTGTTAGTTTTCATATATAATCCGTTGACCTTGATAATCGGAAAATGGATTCTCAAGGAAAATGCATTTGAACAATATTACTTGCGCTTTTATAGTGTGATTCCAGTGTTGATTATTGTGGCATATGGCCTGACACTTTTTGTAATGAGATTTCAGGGTAAGCAAAAGCTTATAGCACTGGTTGCCAGTCTGGCAGTAGTGTGTATCTGTGGCAGATGCCTTTACACTGAGGATTGGTTTACAAAGGCTGAGAATCGCAATAAGGTTCCTCAGGATGTTATCACCATCAGCGATGTATTTGCTGATTATGAAGGCGATACAATCCGTATCATGGCACCATTGGATGTCACAATTTATCTACGTCAAATCGATAGCCGATTCTCTATGCCATATGGCAGAGAAATTGATGATATAGCATACGAGCTTACAAATCCAACACCTAATCCAGAATCAGTAGCGAATTATTGCGCTGACAACAACGTGGATTATGTTGTTGTATCTGCGGCAGAAGATATCTTAAATACATATTTGAATTATGGGTTTGAGCTTTACGGCCGCACACCATATTATGCAGTTCTCACTCCAATCTACGGCGATTGGATTTTGACAGAGTACGATGACGGTTCAGACTTGCAGTGCATGTGCTACACAATGTACAACCAAAAGGACGGCACACTTATCGTCATCGACGGCGGTCATGGTGAAAATGACGATACGCTTCGTGAGAATATCAAGGCATTAGGTGGAGAGGTTGACGCTTGGATAATCACTCATTATCACATGGATCACATCGATGCTTTCAATGCAATTTACGAGGATCCACAGGGCATCACTATCGACCAGGTTTACATCACACCACTGGATGCTGATTTGTTCTACAGCGTAGCACAGGAATGGGATGATGTTGATTCTTTCAACAAGTTCCAGGAAATCACAGCAGAGGCAGACAATATCAATTATGTCCAAAGAGACGATGTTTTAACCTTCAGTGATGATTTGACTATCACTTTCTTCAATGCATTTGATGATGTGGTTGTAGATTGTCGTGAGGATATTCCAAATAACGATTCGCTAGTTTTTAAAATGGCTACACCAAATCGCAGCATTCTTATTTGCGGTGATTGCCATAGCGAATACATGGCAAACTATTTAGTTAAAACTTATGGTGATGAATTGAAGGCAGATATTCTTCAATGCGGACACCATGGCAATAATAGCATGCCTACTGAAACAGGTTTTTACGAGTTGGTCAATCCAGAAGTTGCAATCTTCGATACGACAGATGCAATCATGACCAGCCCTAACTATACAGCGGGAGCTTTGGCAGCTTATTTAAGCGAAGCCGGAGTTCGCCTTGTTTGGTTCAAATCAGCGCCAAACGTTTTTGTTTTTAATTAATGGAGATTATGATGGATAAGATTTACAAACATAAAAGGCTAATATCCATAATAATGGTGGCAGCCATTGTGTACGCCAGATGCGACCTTGGCATTGCCCTTGGAATGCAGTACGTATTGGCTAATGTTATTGCGAACGCTCTTGGGGCAGCATGGTGTCTAATTCTTTTTGTTAAGGATAAAAAGACAATAAAACAGGCTTTGTTTAATCCGGCTATGGCATGGTTATTGGCATTTTCGGTTTTAGTATTCATATACGGCCACTTTAAACTTGGCGTTTACACCGATATGTACAGCCGTCAGTACCACATTTTGACAGTTGTTCCGGCTATATTCATTATGATTATTCTCTTCCATAACAAAGAGGATATGCTTGATGTGATTTCTTGGGCAGGCAACATCGTCATAGTGGCAACACTTATTACAAGCCTTATCTTTGATCCGGTGTGGGGTGAATGGTTAGAAGGTATGACCTCCCGTGTAGGCGCTACACCAGCCGGCACATGTGTTGATACAGGAAATCTGCTTTTGGTTATGTTGATTCCACTCTTGTATCAGGTAATCATTAATAGACAGTTCAAAAAACATTTGCCAGGAGCTTTGCTTGCAATATTCCAGATTGTAGCATCTGGTTCAAAATCATCAGTACTTCCAATCGTGCTAGTATTTGCAATCATGCTTCTTGGTTCGGCAAAAGATAAAAAGACAGTTAGAAGAAACATTCTAATCCTTGTAGTTATTGCTGTGGCAGGTTCAGCAGCTATTATGTTGATTCCAGCGTTATATGGAATCATCGGAGATAGAATCGTTGAAATGTTTTCAGGAATCGGCGCTACAGAATACGATTTGCACACCAGCACAGGACAGCGAATGGCAGTTATAGCTGCGGTGAAGGAGCATTTCTGGGAACACCCAATTTTCGGCCACGGCTTCTATGCATTCAAGCAAATGCCATATTCATTGCTTGAAGAATATAGACCAAACGAAGGAACAGTTATTGCATACCGAAACATTCACACCCACATGAATTTCCTCGAGCTATTATTCTCTTTTGGAATCTTTGGGTTTATAATGTATTACTGGTTCCCAGTTTACCTAATCATTAAATCATTCTTTACCAAAAACAAAATGGCAAAGTTGATAATATTTTCATTTATGATTTCATTTGTGTTCATGGATTTGGGCATTGATATGTTCTATAAATACATGACACCATACTACACTTATTTAGTGGCGTATTGTTTGTTGAAACAGGAGGATAAATAATGAGATATGCAATTATCGGTTGTGGACGTATTTCACCAAACCACGTAGTAGCATCACAGAAAACAGGCCTTGATTTAGTTGCACTTTGTGACCTTGACCTTAAAAACACAGAAGACAAAATCAAGAAGTTCGATCTTGATGCAAGCTATGTTAAGCAATACACAGATTACAAAAAGATGCTTGAGGAGATGAAGCCAGAGCTTGTAGCAATCGCTACAGAGTCAGGTAAGCATGCTCAGATTGCTCTCGATTGTATCGAGGCTGGCTGCAACGTTATCATAGAAAAGCCAATCGCTCTTTCACTTTCAGATGCAGATAAAATCATCGAAGCAGGACACAAGAAAGGTGTTAAGGTTTGTGCTTGCCACCAGAACAGATTCAACAAGTCAATCCAGATGATTAGAGAAGCTCTTGAAAAGGGCAGATTTGGTCGTCTTTTATACGGTACAGCTCACATTCGCTGGGCTCGTGACCACGAATACTATGACCGCGCTTCATGGAGAGGCACATGGGAGCAGGACGGCGGAGCACTTATGAATCAGTGTATCCACGATATCGACCTTCTCCGTTGGATGATGGGTGATGATGTTGTTCGTGTCGTAGGTATGACAGACAGATTAAAGCACGACTACATCCAGGCTGAGGACCTTGGTATCGCTCTCGTTCAGTTTGCAAACGGCAGCTACGGTATCATCGAAGGAACTACAGACGTATTCCCTAAGAACCTCGAGGAGACACTTTACATCTTCGGTGATAAGGGTACAGTTAAGGCCGGCGGAGATGCTGTAAACCTTCTTGAAGAGTGGAATTTCTCAGATTACATCGACGAGCCAGAGCAGGTTAAGAAAGAATGCTCAGAGCTTCCTCCAAACGTATATGGATTTGGTCATACAAAGCTCTATCGTGATGTTATCGATGCTATCGAAAACGACAGAGAGCCATATGTAAACGGCGAGGCAGGACGTCGCGCCCTTGAAATGGTTCTTGCTATTTATAAATCAGCTGCAACAGGAGAATCAGTTGAATTCCCAATGAAGGATTGCAGCACAATGGACTTCGTAGGAAGATTTGATAAATAATTATAATAATTTTGGAATCCGGCTATTAAGGCTGGATTCCGTTGTATATGGAGAAAAGATATGCAGAAGGAATATGGTGGATGCTTGCCACTAGAAATCAATAAAATTAATACGGATTATTTCCCGGGATTTGACTATGTAGCGTTGAACAGTGGTCGTAATGCCATTGCCTATGCATGTCTTGCATTCAACTACAAAACTTGCTACATCCCATACTACACTTGTAAGACAGTAGAGGCTGGTCTTTTAGAGGTCGGCGTGGAAGCTCGTTACTATAATATTGATGAGCAGCTTATGCCTATCGCGCCTGAAGGTGGTTTTGATGACCGAGCCCTCTTCGTATATACGAATTACTTTGGCATTATGACCCATGTGATGCAGCAGGATATTATTGCAGAGCACAGTCATGTTCTTTTTGATAATACCCAGGGCTTTTTTACAAAGCCAATGCGTGGTACATTAAGCGCATACAGCTGTCGTAAATTCTTTGGGGTGGCCGATGGTGCTTTCTTAGTTGGCGCTGATATCCCTCGTTTGGATATTCCTACAGGTAATAGTGCCGATGCAGCAGGCTTTTTGTTGAAAGCAATCGAGGCAGGACCAAACGAAGCTTACGCTATGTCAAAAGAAAACGAGGAGCACATCAATGTAGAAGGAATGTGCTACATGTCAAAGTTGACAGAGACAATGATGTCAGGCATCGATTTGGCATCAGTAAACGAAAAACGTATTTCTAATTTCAACAAGCTTCATCAGCTACTTGGCCAGTACAACGAACTAAAGCCAGTTCTGGAAAATGGAGCACCTATGGTCTACCCATTCTTGTTTGAAAAGGAAGGCCTCAGGGAGATGCTTGTTGAAAATAAAATATTCGTTCCACGTTGGTGGAGATGGATTGAGGAATCCAAAGACACAAATGCATTCGAAAAGAAGCTTTCCAAGTACCTAGTACCACTACCAATCACACAAACATATGACGATGCTGATATGGAGTACATCGCAGACATTCTACTAAAAGGAATTCAATAATGATATCTTGCGCCCTGCGGGGCGCTTTTTTGTTGTCAGGGGAGGGGCTATGCTGCTGTGGAAGCTAATTGTAGGACAGTGGCTTGTTTGAGTTTGTTGGCTAGCCTGAAGAGTATGTTTCAACCTGCTAGCCACAGCATATCAGCCTTCGGCCCAGCGTCAAGAGCAAGGCCTACGGCGCTACGCCTCTTGACCCTAGCCCTCCAACTGATATGGGGTGGTCAAGCAGGTTTGAAATTGGGACTGTGGCAAAGCCACCAGTACCAGGGGAAGGCAGGAGACACGAAGAAATGGTAGATGCAGTGATTTTCGTGTCATGATTTAAAGCGAAAGACACGAAGATTCAGTGAAGCTGGAGATATTCGTGTCAATTTTTTAAGTGAGAGACACGAAGACTCTGAGGAAGCTGGAATCTTCGTGTCTATGAAAGAGAAAAAAGACACGAAGAATGAGCAAATATTGGAATCTTCGTGTCGGAAGAGGAGATTTTCGACACGAAGAATAAGAGAATTGTAGAATTTACGTGTCGGAGATGTGAATTAGAGACACGAAGAAACGGAGTATAGCGTAATCTTCGTGTCAGGGAGAGGTAATGGCGACACGCAGAATTGATGCTTTGTAGAATCTGCGTGTCGAAGGATTAGTCGGAGACACGCGGAAATGGAAAAAACAAAAATCTGCGTGTCTTCTAGAAGGGCGAAAAGCACGCGGAAAAGAGAAAAGGAGGAAAGGGCGTGTCTCCTGAAAGGACAAAAAACACGCGGAAAAGGAAGATTGCTGAATCCGCGTGTCTAGAAGAAGGAGAAGAAGCACGCCAAAATTTAGAAATAGCAAAACGGCGTGTTCAAGTAGCCTAAAATTGACACGCCGAATTGAAGGCACAGCAAAAGCGCGTGTCTGAGGCCTCCAAAACAGACACGCCGAATTAAAGAAAGCACCAATCCGCGTGTCCTGGCTTCTTCCTTGGTACTAGTGGCTCCGCCACAGTCCGAGTTTCAAACCTGCTTGATTACCGTATACCCATCAAAGGGCAGTGTGTCAATGACGCGAAGCGCCGAAGGGCATCATTGACTCGCTGACTGGATGGGTATCCTGTAACAAGCAGGTTGAAATAAACCCTGGGTTTTCCATATTAATAAAATGAGCATTTTAGCCCAGATAATGGTATAATGTTAAGGATTGCATTTTGTAATAAATTTATATAGACTACTGAATGTTGTTTCTAGGAGAAATAAGATTTGAAAAATAAGAATACTATAAGAAAAATAGAGAGCGTTATAGAGCTTGCCATCATGGCAGTTGCATACTATTTCGTTTGGAAATACATGATATTTGATAGGGAGTATTTCTTCCCATTCCTGGGCCGTGGTAAGTATGTGCTCATGGGAATATACTTCATACTGATGCTGGTAATCATTCATCTGTGTGAGGGCTTCAAGTATGGCATTTTGAAAATCGCAGATGTGTTGTTCTCACAGTGGATTGCAATCTTTATCGTAAATGCGGTTACATACTTACAGCTCTGCTTGATGGCAAACATCATGATTCCAGTGAAGCCAATGCTTCTTTTGACAGTTGGGGATTTCCTCCTCTCAGGAATCAGCGTATATATCTTCTTCGCAATATATGAGCGCCACTCAAAGGCTAGTAAGCTTTTGATGGTGTACGGAAATAAAGAATCAGTTGGGCTAAAGCTCAAGATGGACACTAGAGCAGATAGCTACAACATCAAAAACATCGTTAGCATCGATGAGGGCATTGATAAGATTTGCCAGATGCTTGCTGACTATGACGGTATCGTAATTTCGGATGTTAGTGCTGAGCAGAGAAATGATTTGTTGAAATACTGCTACATGCACGAAATCGAGACATATATCACTCCGAAGATTTCTGATGTTATCATCTCTGGTGGTGAGGGCATTCACCAGTTTGACACTCCACTTGTGATGATCAACACAACAGGCCTCACACCTGAGCAGGAAATCGTTAAGAGATTCTTTGATGTGATTCTTTGCGTAATTGCCGCAGTGGTTCTTTCACCACTTATGCTTATCGTTGCACTTGCAATCAAGCTTGAGGATCATGGCCCTGTTTTCTACAAGCAGGCCCGCGTCACAAAGGATGGCAAGGTATTCGATATCCTGAAGTTCAGAAGTATGGTTGAGGATGCAGAGCAGCGCCCAGCCACAGATGACGATGATCGCATCACAAAGGTAGGACATGTAATCCGTGCAACTCGTATCGACGAGCTTCCACAGATTTTCAATATTATAAAGGGCGATATGTCAATCGTTGGCCCACGCCCAGAGCGTACCGAGCATGTGGAGAAATACACAGCCGCCATTCCTGAATTCGAATTTAGAAACAAGGTAAAGGGAGGCCTCACAGGCTACGCTCAGATTTATGGTAAGTACAACACATCAGCTTACGACAAAATTAAGCTTGATTTGATGTACATTGAAAACTATAGCTTTTTACTTGATTTGAAGCTCATCCTCATGACTATCCGCATTGTCTTCAAGAAGGAAAGCACAGAAGGCTTCGACAAAGTGGTTAGCGCCGATGACATATTAGCAGATTTAGAAAAGCAAAAGTAAGAGGTATTTATGGCAATTTACATTCCTAAAATTAAGAGAGAATATCAGCGCTGTACTCAGTGTGTTATGGATACAACTGACTCCATGATTGAGTTCGATGAGCAGGGTGTCTGCGATCACTGTCGCAACTTCGAAAAGAATATCAAGCCATACTGGAATCCAAACAAGGAGAACAGGGAGGAGCTTGAAAAGGTAGCAGCCCAGATTCGTAAAGACGGAGAGGGCAAGGATTACGATTGTATCCTTGGTATGTCAGGCGGTGCAGATAGCTCGTACCTTGCATATATCGCAAAGGAAGTTATGCACCTTCGTCCACTTATCTACGTTGTAGATACAGGATGGAACCTGAACGTAGCTGTTGAAAATATCGAAAAAATCGTCAAGGGCATGGACCTTGATATGTATACAGATGTTATTAACTGGAAGGAGATGAGCGACTTCCAGCTTTCTATGTTTAAGTCAGGAATCAGTAGCTGCGATGCTCCTCAGGATCACGCAATCTTTGCATCTCTTTACAACTATGCTGTAAAGCATGGCATCAAGTGGGTGCTTACTGGCTCCAACAACAGTACAGAGTTCGTTCGTCCGCCAGTAGAGTGGATCTACATGAACGACCTTCGTATGTACAAGGACATTCACAAGAAATTCGGCAAGCGTCCACTGAAGACATACCCTACTTGCGGCATTCTCAAGTATCGTTTGCTTTACAAATACGTGTATGGAATGAAGCGTTTCTATCCGCTTGATTACGTAGTCTATGACAAGGCTAAGGCCGAGGAATTTTTACACGAGAAATATGGCTGGACCAAATATGAAAACAAACACTATGAAAACGTATTTACCAGATTCTTCGAGGGATATTACCTTCCATACAAATTTGGATTCGACACCAGAAAGAATGTATTCTCAACTCAGATTTTAGCTGGCACAATGACTCGTGAGGAAGCTCTTGAAAAGCTAAAGACAAATCCATACGACACAGATCAGATGGAGCAGGATAAGGAATACATCGCAAAGAAGCTTGGGATTTCAACTGAGGAATTCGATGAAATCATCAACTCCCCAGCCCACACCCCAGACGACTACAAAAACTCTATGTGGATGATTCGTCTCGGAGTAAAGATTTGCCAGATTTTAGGAATTGAGAAACGTAACATGAGGTTTTAAATGGTAGCAATAATTAATTACGGTTTGGGAAATTTAGGTTCCATTGCCAATATGTTGAAAGTAATAGGCGAGAAAAGCGTCATCACTGCCGACCCAGAGAAAATTAAGGCAGCAGATAAAATTATCCTGCCAGGCGTTGGCGCATTCGATGCCGGCATGGGCAAGCTCAACGAAACAGGCCTTGTAGATTTAATTAAAGAAGAAGCAAGAAACGGCAAGCCAATCCTTGGCATCTGCCTTGGCATGCAGCTCCTTGGAAATGGTTCCGAGGAAGGTCAGCTTCCTGGCCTTGGTCTCATCGATTTCAGCTGCAAGCGCTTCGACATCCCAGCAGAGATGAACCTCAAGGTTCCTCACATGGGATGGGACATCGTAGAGTTCAAAAAGAACGTGCCACTTTTAGATGGAATAGAAGGTCGCCAGAGATATTACTTCGTCCACACATATCACGCTGTTTGTAAAAACGCTGAGGATGTTATGATGACATGCGACTACGGATACGAATTCGCCTGCGCAGTCAACAAAGGCAATGTGTACGGCGTTCAGTTCCATCCGGAAAAGAGCCACGACTTCGGAATGAGACTATTAGAAAATTTTGTTAAGAAGTGCTAGCAATAGCCTAAAGGAAAAATTATGTTTAATAGACCAAGAATCATCCCAGTTCTTCTTATTGATGATAGGGATTTGATAAAGACAATAAACTTCAAAAAGCCAACATACCTTGGTGACCCAGTCAACGCACTGAAAATTTTTAACCGTAAGGGTATCGACGAGATGGCAGTGCTTGATATTTCTGCCAGCAAAAAGGGCTTGGAACCAGACTTTGAGCTTCTTACAGATATGGCGTCTGAAGCCTTCATGCCACTTTCATATGGCGGCGGAATCAAGACTTTAGATCAGGTTAGAAAGCTTCTTGCTATCGGCTACGAAAAAGTTGTTTTAAACACAAGCCTTGTTGAGGATGAGCAGCTTGTTAAGGACGCAGTTGCACTTGCTGGCTCCCAGTCGGTAGTTGCATCAATCGACGCCAAAATCGTAAACGGCCAGTATAAATGCGTTATCTGTGATGGCACAAAGGTCATCGACATGAGCCCAGTAGAGCTTGCAAAGCATGCCGAAGAGCTTCGCGTTGGAGAAATCTTCCTTAACTCAATCGACCGCGATGGAATGATGGAAGGTTACGATATCGACCTTGTAAATCAGGTGGTTAACGCCGTAGATATTCCTGTTACAGCCTGTGGCGGTGCAGGTGGCATCTCTGATCTGAAGGATGTTATTGAAAACGGCCATGCTCACGCAGCAGCAGGCGGAAGCATGTTCGTATACTACGGCCGCCTCAAGGCAGTCCTCATCACAGCTCCTACCGAAGAAGAGCTCACCGATGCAGGGATATACTCTGAGTAAATCAAGGACGAGACCATGAAGATTCTTTTATTAGATGTTAACTGCAAATACAGCTCCACAGGCAAGATAGTGTATGACCTATACCGCCGTCTCAACGCTGATGGCCACGAGGCTCGCATCGCCTACGGCCGTGGAGATGTCATAGATGAACCAGGAATTTACAAATTCGGCGTGGATTGGGAGACAAAAAAGCACGCATTATTAGCTAGAATCACTGGCAAAAACGGCTGCTACTCACCAAAGTCCACAGCAAATCTTATCCAGTACATAAAGGATTTTCAGCCGGATTTGATTCATATACACGAGCTTCACGCATACTTTGTAAATATCACAGAGTTGCTGGAGTTTTTGAAGGAGCAGCAGATTCCTGTAGTGTGGACATTCCACTGCGAATACATGTACACAGGTAAATGCGGCTTTGCATACGAGTGCCAGGGCTATAAAAGCGGATGCGGCAACTGCCCATATCTTCGTCAATACGTAAGCTCACTGGCAATCGACAAAACAGCTCAGCTTCTTGCTGAGAAAAAGGAAGCCATGGATGGTTTGAATCTTAAGTCAATCGTCACACCTTCTAAATGGCTTGCAGACAAAACAAAGGAAACATACCTGTATGGCAACAACATTCAGGTTATACATAACGGAATCGACACCGACGGGATTTTCTATCCGAGACCAAAGGACGACGCTATCCGCAGCCAGTTTGGCATTCCGGCTGATGCTAGGCTCATCCTTGCAGTTGCACCAAATATCATGGATGTGCGAAAGGGCGGCCAGATGGTGGTTGATTTGGCAGAGACTATGCCGGACACACATTTCGTGCTTGTAGGGGCCGATGAAACAAAGCGCCACTCAGCAAATGTGCAGCTGATTGCTCGCACCAAGGATCAGGACGAACTGGCTCGTTGGTATTCTGAGGCAGATTTGTTTATAATATGCTCGAAGGCGGAAAACTTCCCAACTACATGCATAGAGGCATTGTGCTGCGGCACGCCCGTTGTAGGATTGGATGAGTGCGGCACAAAGGAAACCGCACCTGAGCCTTATGGCACATTCGTCCGCGTGGATATTGCTGGCGATGCAGATATGAAATATGCTGCTACATTAGAGGCACTGCAGAAAGCAATCAGCACACAGCTTGGCCGTGGCCTCACTGCCGAGGAAATCCGCAATTACGCGGTGGCAAATTACGACAATGCGGTAATGTACCGTAATTATTTGGAGATTTACAATAAATGAAAGTTTTACATATAGGAATGCCTTCTCATTTTACAGAGGGCATGTTGTATCAAGAAAATATGCTTATAGCCATGAATCGTAAGGATGGCCATGATGTAACAATTATCACTGATGTTTATCATTACGAGGGCAGCAAGCTTGTGAAGGGCCCAGAGGAGGATAGAATCCTTGATAATGGCGCCCGTCTTATCAGACTTGAATACGACAGAGTTTTCAATAGCGACCTTTGGACAGAGAAAATCCAAAAGTGCCGCAAGCTTAAGAAATATCTTAATGAAATCCAGCCAGACACTATCCTTTATCATGGTGTGTGCGGATTCGAAATGATGGATGTGGCAGATTACTGCAAGCATCATCCAGAATGCTTGTTTTTCATGGATAGCCACGAGGACTACACAAACTCAGCTATGACACCACTCAGCAAGGCATTCTACAAATTCATCCATGGCCATTTCGTTCATAAGGCATTGCCACAGGTTGATAAGATTCTCTACCTTGGCGTGCAGATGAGAGATTGGCTCAAGGATATCTACGGTATTCCAGATAACAAGATGGAGTTCATGGCCATTGGCGGAATCATTTACTCTACTGAGCAGCAGCGCGAAGCTCGCCAGAACATCATCAACAAATACAGCCTTCCGCAGGACGCCATCATCATGGCTCACTCAGGAAAGCTTTCAGCAGGCAAGCGTACAGCAGAGCTTTTACAGGCTTTTTCACAGGTACAGGATCCACGCCTTGCCCTATTTGTATTCGGTTCCATCCCAGAGGATATGGAATCAACCCTTCGCCCGCTTTTGGAGTCTGATAATCGTATCCGCTTCATGGGTTGGAAGGTTAATAAAGAAATCGAGGAGTTCCTTGCAGGCGTTGATTTGTACTGCCAGCCAGGCGGCCAGTCATCCACATTCGAGACTGCTATGTGCTGCGGATGTGCCAACATGACATATCCACACGAAACCTACAAGGATGCTACATACAGCGATTGCAACGGCGAGAATTACTTCTTCGTTGAGACAGTTGACGACATGGTAAACGTATTCAAGAGCATCACAGAAACGCCAATGCTTTTGGAGCAGACAAAGGCCAAATCATTTGCATTTGCAAAGCTTCAGTTTGATTACGAAGTAATCGCAAGAAGAATCTACACAGCTTAAAAGCTAAAGAGGATAAAATGAGTAATAAAGAACAGTTTGAAAAATTTTGCCAGGACAATTACGTGTGCATCTATTCAAAGCCATGGTGGCTTGATGCGGTAGTTGGCCCTGAGAATTGGGATGTATGGCTCTATGAAAAGGGCGGCCGCATTTGGGCTGCTATGCCATATTATCTTGAGCAGAAAAATGGAATAAAGCGTATCACTAAGCCACCTCTTACACAGACAAATGGCTTGATTGTCAGCTATCCAAAGGACCCACAGTCATTGGCAAAGCGCGCCAGCTATGAGGAAGAAATCTGCGACGCTGCCATCGAGTTTATCGAGAGCATGGGCCTCGATATTTACGAGCAGCAGTTCCAGTACAAGTACCAGAACTTCCTTCCGTTTTTCTGGCACAGATATAGCGTAATCCCTCGCTACACTTATGTTATCGAGGATACATCTGATATGGAGCAGGTTGATAAAAACATCAGCAGCAAATATAAAAATATGATTCGTAAGGGTGAGAAAAACGTTCACCACTTCGGCACCATCGACGCTGATACATTCTACACCGAGCATGAAAAGATTTTTGCTCGCCAGGATTTACCAGTTCCATTTTCAAGAGAGCAGTGGCATCGTATATACGAAGCGGCTTACGCCCACAATGCAGGCGAAGTTTTTGCAGCTCTCGGTGAGAACGACGAAGTTCTTTCACTTAGCTTTTTAGTTTGGGATGAGGAAAGCCTTTATCTTGATGCAGGTGGCCCAATCCCAGAGCATTCAAGATTACAGACATACGACGCACTTGTCCACAAGTCAATCGAAAAGGCCCACGACCTTGGCCTTAAGTTCGACTTCGAAGGCAGCGTTGTAAAGCAGATAAATCACAGCTTCCGAGAGTATGGCGGCAGACCAGTGGAATACTATCGTTTCCGTAAGGTCTTCAATCCAGAAATCATCCGTAAGGAAGCAGAGGAAACTATTGCAAGATTATGATGAACACAGAGTTTGATTACAAAGTAGACTTAAAATCCAAGAACATTCTTATTATCATGCCAAAGTTCTATACTTATCAGAATGAGATAAAGAAGGACTTGGTGGCACGTGGTGCCAATCCTCATTTTTATGATGAGGAGCCTGAGAAGACAAAGTTCTTGATTATGAAAAATATTGAGAGCATCTTCCATAAGCCAAACATCTTTGATAGGTTCAATAAAAAGCTTACCAATCAGATTTTGGCAGAGATGCCGGCAGGCGGATACGATTATATGCTAGTTATCCGCGGCAATGTTCTAAACGAATTGACTATCCACGAATTAAAGCTCCACGCTTTAAAGGCCAACGGAAAATCTATCTATTATTCATGGGATTCTTTCGAAAATATGCGCCACAAAGGCGAGCTTGGTCGACTCTTCGATTGGAGAGGCACATTCGATTCGGTAGATGCAGCTAATTCCGATATGGATTACAAGCTTCTTCCGCTTTTTTATTCAGATGAATTCGATGCAAACAGCATGGATGAGGTGCAGGAATACAAGTACGATTATGTCAGTGTATCAGCCTTTTTCCCATTTCGATACAGATATTTCAAGGCATTCAAGGAAGCCAACAAGGACAAAAATCTTTGCCTTAAGCTCTACTTGAATCCTAGCGTATATCGCGGCAAAAAGCTGAAGGACCCTAAGCTTGTAAAGAATCTTGATATGGATATCGTAAGCTTCGAGCCATTCAGCCCAGATATCATCCGCGATATGGTAAAGCATTCCAAGGCTGTCATCGACCTTGCTCACGAAAAACAGCAGGGATTGACAATGCGTACAATGGAAACCCTTGGAATCAAGCGAAAGTTGGTAACAAACAACATTTATTTACGTGACTATGAGTTCTATAATGAAGACAATGATTTAGTCATGGAGAACTTACCAAGCAAGTGCGATGAGGCAGAAGCTTCCGGCGATTACTCGGATTTCGTCCTTCCGGATGCGGAATGGCTAGACAAGCCATACGCGGATAACGAAACCGTGCGTCGTAAATATAGTATTCACTCATGGATAGATAATTTGTTTGAGGTATAAAATTATGAAGTATTTAGTAACAGGTGCAAATGGATATATAGGGCAAGGTGTGGTTAAGACCATGCTTGATCTTGGCGCAGAGGTCGTTGCTACGGATTTCCACACAGACGATGTTGACCCACGCGCGAAGCGTATAGATGCGGATCTCTTCACACTTGAGGACCCATATGGCTATTTCGAAAAGCCAGATGTTGTAATTCACTTGGCTTGGCGCGACGGCTTCCGCCATGCTTCAGAAAACCATATGAACGACCTTCCACATCACTACGATTTCATTTCAAAGATGTGCCGCGCCGGCATCAGAAAGATGTGCGTCATGGGCACCATGCACGAAATTGGCTTTATGGAAGGCTGCATCAAGGCAGACACACCATGTGCACCACAGTCACTTTATGGTATTTCAAAGAATGCCCTTCGCCAGGCTACAATGCTCCTCTGCAAAGAGACAGGCGTAAAGCTTCAGTGGCTCAGAGGCTACTATATAGTTGGTAACGCTCACAAGGGATGTAGCATTTTCTCTAAGCTTACAGCTGCAGCAGAGGCAGGCGACACCACATTCCCATTCACTACAGGTCAGAATCAGTATGATTTCACAGACTACGATTTATTCTGTGAGCAGGTTGCTAAGGCAGCTATGCAGGATGAAGTGCTGGGAATCATCGAGTGCTGCACAGGTAAGCCAATGAAGCTTGCAGACCGCGTAGAGAAATTCATCGAAGACAATGGATTCTCTATCAGCCTTGCTTATGGCACATTCCCAGATCGTCCATACGATTCAAAGGCTGTATGGGGTGATAGCTCGAAGATAGATCAAATTATGGCTTTATATTAAGGAGAATATTTATGAAACCAATTTTATACATAGTAATTCCATGTTACAACGAGGAGAAAGTTCTTCCTATTACAGCCCCTATGTTCCTCGATAAAATCAAGGAGCTTGTTTCGAATGACAAAATCGATGACAAGTCACGTGTAATGTTCGTAAACGATGGTTCTAAGGACACTACATGGGAAATCATCAAGGATCTTGCAAAGCAGGACGAGCACTTCGTTGGCATCACACAGAGCCGCAACCGCGGTCACCAGAATGCAGTTCTTGCGGGCCTTATGGAAGCAAAGGAGCTTTGTGATATCACTATCTCTATCGACTGCGATGGCCAGGATGATATCAACGCTATGAACGAAATGGTAGATGCATATTTAGATGGATGCGAAATTGTCTACGGTGTTCGTAACAGCCGTGCTACAGACACATTCTTCAAGCGCTTCACAGCTGAAAGCTTCTACAAGCTTTTAAATGGCATGGGTGCCGAAGTTGTTTTCAACCACGCTGATTACAGATTAGTTTCAAGCCGCGTGCTCAACGAATTTGCAAACTTCAAGGAGGTCAACCTTTTCCTTCGCGGAATGTTCCCACTTGTAGGTTTCAAGAGTACTAGCGTATACTACGCAAGAAATGAGCGTATTGCTGGTGAGAGCCACTACCCACTTTCAAAGATGCTTTCCCTTGCATTTGATGGTATTACTAGCTTGAGTGTTAAGCCTATCCGTATGATTACAGGCTTTGGTGTGTTCGTAGCGTTCATCAGTCTTATCCTTTTGATTTATTCAATTGTTCAGCATTTCCTTGGAAATACAAATGCTGGTTGGTCAAGCATCATGGTTGCTGTTTGCTTTCTTGGTGGTATCCAGCTCATCTCGCTTGGAGTAATCGGTGAGTATGTTGGAAAGACATACATGGAAACAAAGCAGAGACCACGCTATATTATTAGCGAGCGTACATACGATAAAGAAGAGAGATAATATGTCATTTATTAAGAATATCCTTAAATCAATTAGATATATGTGGCTGTACGTTATTCGCTATCATAAGTTCGAAAGGGTGGGAAAGCATACGGTTATGTTTAAACCACTTCGAATAATGGGCGGAAAATACATCAGTATTGGTGATTATTCTTATATACTGAATGGGCTTAGAATCGAAGCAATTGATAGATTCAACGACCAGAAATTCACTCCACACATCCAAATCGGTGATAGGGTGGAAATCGGTCAGAATTGTCACATTTCATGCACACATAGCATTATTTTGGAGGATGATGTAACTCTCGCTCCTAATGTTATGCTGAATGATTCTACGCATGGCTACAGTATCCCGGACAAATCGATTGAGCATCAGGATTTATCAGGTGCCCCAATCAAAATTGGTGAGGGCAGCTTGATAGGATATGGTGCAGTAATTCTTCCAGGTGTAACAATTGGCAAGTATTGCTTCATCGGTGCTGGAAGCATTATTGCAAAGGATATTCCAGATCACACTGTAGTGAGCAATCATTCGAATCTAGTTATGAAAAGCACGGTATAGAAGTAATGAAAGAACCAACAATAGAAAACTTCCTCGCCTTCGAGAGGGAGCATAAATGTAACCAAATAGAAATTGAAGGCATGCATGTGTGGGCTTTATACAGATACGAAATTCACAATGCCATCAAAGCTGAGACAGTAGGTCGTACAGAGGGCGATGCCCAGGGCTTTACCAAGTCAGAGCTAATCAAAATGGCAATCAATGCATTAAAGCCTTTTATATATAAAAATGTGGATGTTTTATTCATCGGAAATGGACGTCGTACCAAGAATGCCGACACTGGCATCTATGAGGACATCTATTGCGATGAGATAGCAAAGAAGTACAACAGCGTAATTCTTGAACATCCAGAAAACCATGGACATTGCACACCTAACGGCATGGACAATGTCTATTTTACTGATAGGGTGGCATTCCAGACCAACCTTGCAGTAAAGCTTTCAAAGAAATTCAATACGAAAGTTCGACAGCGACGCACAGCAGCTGTTACAGAAAAAATCGGCCCAATCCTAGACGCAGTTAAAGAGGAGTTTGGCCCAGATTTAAGAGAAAAGCTTATTCCTGATATCGTAGATAGAATGTACTACATCGATATCACTAAGAAATATTGTGGTAAGATTTTGGATAAGGCTAATCCAAAGCTTATTATTGAAATCTGCTATTACGCAATGGAAAGCTACGCTATGAGTATGCTTGGTCACGAGAGAGGAATTCATACTGCGGAATATAGCCACGGCTTCGCATTTCCTACTCACACACCAATGCAGTACAATCCAGAGGACCATCTTACGGAGCTTCCAGATGACGAGCTCATCTACAGTGAGACACAGCTTCCAATTGTGCACCTGCCAGACAATGTAAATATGATTACAGTTGGCTTCCCATTCTTCGAAAAGCAGAGAGCCCACTACCAGGCAGAAAATCCAAAGGATGACAAAACCATCTGCTTCATTTCCACTCTTGCAGAGGGCGAACAAATCAGCAAGGTGGCAGCTGCAGTGGCAGATATGATTGGAGATGAATACCGCATCATCTACAAGCTCCATCCACTGGAGTTTGGCTATTACAAAAAGCGTTATCCTTGGCTTGTAAACGACAAACTCGATGTGATTGACAACAATGAAAATCACATCTTCAAATACCTTGCCTCAGCAAGCGTGGTTGTCAGCACCCGCACAGCCTCAGTTTGGGAAGGCATCGGCTTTGGCTGCGACACCATCCTTCTAAACTATGGTGACACCGCCGTAAATATGGAGTATTTTATTAAGGAAAAGAATGTACCGCTGGTTGATACAGCAGAGCAGGTTGTGGACCTAATCAAAACAGGTCGTGCCGGCAAAGTGGATCCAGATGGTATGTTTGAACCTAACGCATTTGCGAATATAAGTAACTACATAGAGAGGTATATAAAATGAAAACAGTAGCATTCGTACCTATAAAAATGAATAACGAAAGATTACCGGGCAAGAATACTAAGTGCTTTTCAGACGGCACACCCCTTGTTAGAGTCATCACTGAAAAGCTAGCAGCCCTCAAGGGTGATTGCATCGATGAAGTTTACTGCTATTGCAGCAATCCAGCTATCAAAGAGTATTTGCCAGAGGGAGTAGAGTTCCTTGAGCGCCCTACATTCCTTGATGACAAGTTCTGCAAGGGCCGTGCAATTTACGAGGAGTTTGTTAAGACAGTAGAGGCTGATGTTTACATTCTCTGCCATGCCACAGCACCTTTCACTACTACAGAGCACATCAAAGAGTGTATCGAGGCAGTGCAGGCAGGCAAGGCATCATCTGCTTTTGCAGGCCAGAAGCATCAGACATTCTTCTGGAAGGATGGTAAGCCATTCAATTTTAATCTTAGCAATCCACCACGTACACAGGATATGGAAGCATTCTACACAGAGAACCCATCTCCATACGTATTCACAAAGGAGTGCTTCGCAGAGACTCACGCTAGATGCGGTCTCAACCCATACATCGTTGAGTGCGATGCAGCAGAGTGCGTAGATATTGATAATGCTGACGATTTCGAGTTGGCAGATGCAGTATACACATTCCTCAAGTCAAAGGGAAAGTTAAAGTAAGAAAGTAAGGTTTTTTTATGGAACAGCACATTAGATTATTAGACTGTACTCTTCGTGACGGTGGCCACATCGTTCAGGGTAAATTCGGAGAGTCAGTTATTAAGAATACAATTAAAGGTCTTGTAGAGGCAGGCGTAGATATCATCGAGGTTGGTTTCCTTTGGGACAGCGTCAATGACAAGGACACAGCCCGTTACTACACAATCGAGGATGTTAAAAGAATTTTGCCAGAGGATAGAGGTCATTCTCATTTCTCACTTATGGCAGATTTCATCGATTTGGAACACTTGGAGCCATGCGACGGCACTATCGAATACATCCGTCTTTCATTCAAGAGATGGCGTCTCGACTGGGGCCTCAAGACAGCCCGCATCCTTATGGACAAGGGATACAAGGTCTTCATCAACCCAGTAAACAACAACGTTTATTCAGACAAGGAATATATCGAGGTCCTTGAGAAGGTTAACGAGCTTCACCCATACGGTTTCTCAATCGTAGATACCTTCGGTGTAATGCGTGTTAACGACCTTTCACACAGATATTATTTGGTAGAAAACAACCTTCTCCCAGATATCACAATCGGTGTTCACTTACACGAGAATCTTGGCTTGGCATACAACCTTGCTCAGCATGTAGCACAGATTGCAAATCCAACACGAAACATCGTTATCGATGGTTCACTTCTTGGAATGGGCCGTGTGCCTGGCAACCTTTGCATCGAGCAGATTGCAGACTATATGAACGAGCAGTACGGCACAAGCTACGCTCTCGAACCAATCTATGATGCAATCGACGATTACATCGCACCAATCAAGGCACGCGAGCCATGGGGCTATGCAATTCCATATGCTCTTTCTGCAAAGTACTACTTACACCGTACATACGCAGAGCATTTGATCAACAAAAAGCGTCTCAAGACAAAGGACATTCAGCGTATCCTTTCACAGGTGGATCCTTCCGAGGCAGAGACATTCAACGAAGAATACATCGACAAGCTCTACATGGAGTATATGGATGTTAAATATGATGATAAGGCTGATTTAAAGAACCTTTCAGATATTCTTGCAGGCTACAAAAACATCCTTGTTGTGGCTCCAGGCGAAAGCCTCAAAACATCTGCGGATAAGATCGCAGCAGCAAAGACAGCCGACACATGCACTATCGCAGTCAACTTTGTGCCAGAGGCAGGTGCAGATATTATCTTCCTTACAAACACAAAGCGCTACGATAGCATCAAGGATAAAAAGGGCGATAGCAAGCTTGTTATTACTTCAAACCTTATGCGTGATATCGAAAGCTACGATGCAGCAATTGCTTACAACGAGCTTGTATATTTCAATGATGAATACAATGATGATTCCACATTGATGCTCATCAACCTTCTTGTTAAGCTTGGCGTAAAAGAGCTTAGCTTCGCAGGCTTCGATGGCCGCAAGAACGGCAAGCTTAACTTTGTGGACAATTCACTTGATGGACATCAGGATAACCCTGAGCGTAGCCAGAATACAAAGCGTATTTTAGACACCGTATTTGCAGATGTTAAGAAGACTTTTATTACTGAGAGTGAATATAAATAATAGATTTAGGTAGGGAACGATATGGGTTCTGAGCGATTTGATAAAATAATAATTGGAGCAGGATTATACGGGCTATATTCTGCTCTGTTTTGCTGTAAAAAAGGCGAAAATATATTGGTGCTGGAGTATGATCCGGCACCATTTAAAAGAGCAACATATATTAATCAGGCCCGAGTTCACCAGGGATATCACTACCCAAGATCAATATCTACTGCAGTGAAATCTGCAGGATATTTTGAACGCTTTAATCGTGATTACGATTTCTGTGTAAACAAGGAGTTTGACCAAATCTATGCAACATCTAGTCAGTACTCATGGTCAGACAGAAAGCAGTTTAAAGATTTTTGTAAGGCTGCAAATATACCTTGTGAAGAATTGCATCCAGGAAACTATTTCAAAGATGGTATGTGTGATGGAGTTTTCAGAACTCGTGAATACACATATGATGCAATGATTTTAAAAGATTACTTCTTAGATAAACTCTCCGAGTACCCTAATTCATGCACTATCAAATACGGAGTGAAAATCACAGCTATTGAAAAGAATACCGACACATACCTCATTCGCACAGAGGATGGTAACGAGTACGAGTCAGGATTCGTTTTGAATTCGACTTATGCTAGCACAAATCAGATTCTTGATATGGTTGGATATGAAAAGTTTGGAATAAAATATGAACTATGCGAGATTATTCTCTGCAAGGTTAATGATAAATTAAAGGATATCGGATTTACGGTAATGGATGGCCCATTTTTCTCAATCATGCCATTTGGTAAAACCGGCTATCACTCACTTACATCTGTAACATTTACACCTCATACCACAAGCTATGATGGAGTACCAACATTCGAGTGTCAGGCAAGAAGTCAGGGCTTTTGTTCAACAAAGAACTTAGGCAACTGTAATGACTGCCCAGCAAAGCCAGTATCTGCATTCCCATATATGTCGAATCTGGCTCGCAAATATATGCTTGATGATTACGAATTCACATACGAAAAATCATTGTTCTCAATGAAGCCTATTCTTATGAGCTCAGAGATTGATGATTCAAGACCAACAGTAATTAGACAATATTCAGAGGGGCCAACATTTGTAGCAGTACTTTCTGGAAAGATAAATACGGTTTATGACCTTGATGAGGTGTTAAGCAATGGAAAATAAAGAGAAGAATTTTATATCAGCAGTTATTTACGTTCATAACGCTGCAAACAGAATCGAAAGATTTCTTACTACAGTTATCAATGAGCTTGAGGCTAATTTTGAGCATTCAGAAATCATTTGTGTAAATGATTCCTCAGATGACAATAGTTTGGATGTTATCAAAAAGGTATCAAATCAGGCAAAATCTACAAGCATTTCAGTAGTAAACATGAGCTACTTCCATGGCTTGGAGCTTTCGATGAATGCCGGCGTAGATATGTCAATCGGCGATTTTGTCTTTGAGTTTGACAATACAAATCTTGACTTTGACCCTTCTATGATTATGAGGATATATCGTCATTCATTGGAAGGATTTGATATTGTTAGTGCATCTCCAAATAAGAGATTAAAACTGACTTCAAGACTTTTCTATAATGTCTTTGATAAGTTTGCCAATATCAAATACGAAATGTCTACAGAAAGCTTTAGAGTGCTTAGCCGTCGTGTTATTAATAGAATCAGCTCTATGAACAAGACTACACTTTACAGAAAAGCTATGTATGCTAATTGTGGCTTAAAGACTGACACAATAAAGTACGATGTTGTAGATAAAACAACGGAGGCTATTGATAAAAGAGAACGTAATTATCGTTCAGGCTTAGCTGTCGATTCTTTGATTTTATTCACAGAGGTGGGGTATAGATTTTCAAAAGTAATGACAATGGCAATGATATTCATTACATTGTTTGTTGTTGTGTATACAGTTGTTGCATACTTTACATTAAATCCAGTAGAAGGCTGGACAACAACGATTTTATTCTTGTCAGTTTGTTTCTTTGGTTTGTTTGCAATTCAGACAATCATCGTAAAATACCTACAGCTTCTTATAGACATGGTATTCAAACGCAAGAATTACAGCTTTGAAAGCGTAGAGAAACTGACAAAGTAATTAGAGAGGAAGAAGATATATGAAAGCACTCGTTGGTTATACGGGTTTTGTTGGAAGCAATATATATGCAGCAGGACAGTTTGATGCAGTATATAATTCTAAAAATATTCAGGATGCATTTGGTACTAATCCAGATTTATTAGTATATGCAGGTCTTAGAGCGGAAAAGTATTTAGCAAACAATGCACCTGAAAAAGATATGGAGCAGATTCTTATTGCTCAGGACAACATCGCAAAGATAAATCCTAAGAAGCTTGTTCTTATTTCAACAATCGATGTTTTTAAAAATCCAGTTGGAGTAGATGAAAACTCAGATATCGACACAGAAAATCTTCATGCTTATGGATTAAATAGATATAAATTGGAATGTTGGGTGAGAGAAAACTACAAGGATGCACTCATCATCAGATTGCCAGGACTTTTTGGTAAAAACATCAAAAAGAATTTCATTTTTGATTACCTTAATGTAATTCCTACAATGCTTAAGGAAGAAAAGTTCAATGAGCTTGTAGCAAAGAACGATGTGTTAAATAAATATTATTCGTTGCAGGATAATGGATTCTATAAAGTTAATGTACCTGATTCTGAAAGAGAATCCTTGAAGAAAGTATTTAGAAATCTTGGATTTTCTGCCCTCAACTTCACTGATAGCCGTAGTGTTTATCAGTTCTATAATTTGGGACGTCTTTGGGATGATATTAATACGGCTCTTGAAGCAGGAATAACAATGTGGCATCCAGCGACTGAGCCAGTGTCTGCAGCAGAGGTGTACGAGTACCTTACAGGTCAAACATTTAAAAATGAAGTTGCTGCTTCACCTGCTGATTATGATTACAGAACTATTCATGCAGAAGTATTTGGTGGAGCAGATGGATACATCTGCAATAAAAAACAGATTTTAGAAGATATAAAGAGATTCGTGGAGGCTTATGAGAATGAATAAAAGGTATTTAGGTATTGCGATAAGTACATTTATAATGTGCTTTTTCCTTTTGTTGCTTGGTCCGCTAGACCATTTTTATCACGGCTTCTATGAAGAGGAAGTTGATATAAATCTTATTTCAGATGAAGAGAGAATAGGTTTGGCGCAGGTTACAGATCCCACATGTGAGATTACATTTTCTCCTCAGAAGAATCACTTCGCAGGGTTTGAAATATTTCTTACCAGCCAGAATCCAGAGATTGGTGGGACACTTAAAGCTACTATCACTAATGATAAAGGCAAGATTGTAGATACAGAAAAAATTGATCTTGGTGAAGTATATGATTCAACATGGTATAAGGTTTTCACAAAAGCTAAGCTTAAGCAGGGCAAAAAATACATCTTGACTTTTGATGTGGCTGAAGGTGCAAACATACCAACATTTATTCAGGTTAGTGAAGATTATCTTCAGAAAGAATATATCAAAGGTAATGCGCTTGTTAGCTTTGCATACAGCGAACCAACATTTTCATTCCAGGATAAGGTGATTATTTCTCTTGCAGTAATTGCACTATGGTTATTCGTCGTATCTTTATTCATGAACAAAGAGCTGATAAAGAAATACATGAGAGTTGTTTCATGTTTCCTGATTCTATCATGTAGTTTGACATGGATATATATGTATAATTCTATCGATAGTAAGAATACTTCATTTGATGGATACCAGGTTGATTCAGAAGGACTTGTATCAGGGATGATTGCATCAGATAGGGATGGAGTACGTTTTACTGATAAAACAAAAAGTGGTTACGGCCTAGGCTGGTATTATGATTATCTTGGAAGAGTGGATAATTATGAGCGCGAATTCCTTACAGATGATAGTTGGTATAAAGGCTATCACAGATCTGAGCACATGGTTGTAATTAACACAAATGTATACACTGCAACTGTTGCCAAGCCAGGAAATTATATTCGCTTCGCTAATGGTGAAGAGTGTCAGATTGTAAACAGCACAGATGATGGAAATAATATTCTAATAACATTACAGTCAGATAGATTATTATCGTATTTACGAAATGGTGGGTTAGCTAAAGCCGTATTTTTAGATGCTAATCACAACGAGATTCCAAAGGGGTTCTTGGTTGCATATGAAAGTCAGTATGGTCTACATGGAAAGATATTCAAGCGTATTGCAAGACATCTTGATGAAGAAGATGTTATAACAAACTTGCATCTCATTTGTTCGCTACTTACAGCAATGGTGTTTGCACTTGTAGTAATCCTAATTGCAAAGAAATACAATTACTTGCTTGCAGCATGCTTCTTCGCAACATTCCTTCTTTCACCATGGGTAACAAATTTTGCAAGAAACTTATATTGGGTAGAGTTTACATGGTTTGCTCCAATGGCTGTTGGCTTAATATGTCTCCTTAAGTTGGAATCAAAGAAATGGAGAATAGGTTGCTACATAGCGGCATTCCTTACTATAACAATCAAATGTCTTTGCGGATATGAATATATATCTGTAATTATGATGGGCTTGATTTCATTTATGTTAGTAGAATTCTTCAACGCGCTTATAAAGAAGGATTCAGAGCTTTCGAAGCTATTGTTTAAAGCAATATTTATTATTGGAATCGCGGCATTATTAGGATTTATTGCAGCTATTCTAATCCATGCACCAATTAAGGGCGATGGAAGCATTATTGCTGGTATCAAAAACATCATTAAAGAGGATGTTCTTAGAAGAACAAGCGGTACAAACCTTAATGACTTTGAAAGTGAAAATTGGCCTGCTATGAATGCTTCAGTTTGGGAGACATACAGCAGATATTTCCATTTTTCAACACAGGTGATTACAGGTATTGATGGCAATTTATTTGCAGCACTTTGCATTATTCCATTGGGAATATTTGGATATGATTATCGAGCAAAGAAGGAAATCAATTACAGACAGATTTTCATGTATATTGTGTTCTTCCTTACATCAATTTCATGGTTCTGTTTGGCAAAGAATCACTCTTACATACATGTTCACATGAACTATGTGCTTTGGTATTTTGGCTTTGTTCAGGTATGCCTATACATAATTATAAATAGGATTGTAAAATTTAAATCAAATTTGGGAGAGTAAAAATGCATTTATCTATATCTAATATTGGTTGGACTGTAGAAAATGATAATAAGATTTATGAAATGATGCGTGAGAATGGTTTTGATGGAGTAGAAATTGCTCCCACCAGAATCATTCTAGAAGCACCATATGATCATTTAAATGAAGCTAGCAATTGGAAAAAGGAGCTCAAGAACAAATATGGTTTTGAGATTTCTTCTATGCAGTCTATTTGGTTTGGTCGCAGCGAAAAACTTTTTGGAACAGAGGAGGAGCGTGAAGCTCTTCTTTCCTATACAAAAAAAGCAATAGATTTTGCTGAAACAATAGGTTGTAAAAATCTGGTTTTTGGTTGCCCACGCAATAGAAATTTTCCAGAGAATGGAAACATGGATGTTGCTGTCAGCTTCTTTAAAGAGCTTGGTGATTATGCTTATGCACACAACACAGTGTTGGCTATGGAGGCAAATCCACCTATCTACAATACAAACTTTGTAAATACAACTGCTCAGGCGATAGATTTAATTAAGCAAGTGGATTCAAAAGGTTTCCTACTCAACCTTGATATGGGTACAATGATTGAGAATAACGAATCAATAGATGTACTCAAGGACAATATTAGGTTTATTAACCATGTGCATGTCAGCGAACCTGGCCTTAAGCCTATTGAAAAACGTGATATTCACAAAGAACTAGCCCAGTTACTTAAAGAAAAGGGGTATGATAAATATGTTTCCATCGAAGTGGGAAAGCAAGAGGATGTTGAAAAACTTGCTGATATGATGGAATACGTGAAGGAGATATTTGGATGAACACAAAGAGATTGACAGTATATGACTGGGTAAGATTTCTAGCAACTGTATTTATTGTAATTGCCCATAGTACCTATCTTGGAATGGAAACAACATACGGCGGAGTTGTTTACGAGGCCCCAGCGAACCTTAGTCCTATGTATTTTTCTGTGGGATTAGAAAACCATAGATTTATTGCATCATGGGTTTCTTTGTTTGTTCTGCAAGTGTTCTTTATGGTTTCTGGAGCAATGCTTGCAATCAAACCACTTGCCAGCTTCACTAAGATTGTAAAAGGAAAAGCTAAAAGACTTTTAATTCCATACTTTTTGGTCGGTTGGCTTTATATGCTTCCGGTGAAAAAGATAGCAGGATTCTATGATAGCGACGGATTTATAAACGCATTAAGAGGATTTATTACCGGAGAGGACAGTGGACACCTTTGGTTTTTGCCTGCATTATTCTGGGGAATAATTGCATTGGTAATTATCCTAAAAGTATTACAAAGATTGAGAATTGAAAGTCCATATGCGGCTCTTATAATTGCAGGTATCATTTATTTTGTATATGATTATTTGCCATTTGATGTACTTGAATTAAAATCAGGTTTAAGTTATTTGCTATATATCACAATTGGATATGTCTTTGAAATTGAAAGACAAAAGTTTGAAAGATTAAACTTAAAAAAAACATTTATAATCTTAGCAATTGTGATAATCCTTGAGCTGTTGGATATAAATTTCCACGTGTTAAATCTATTTGCAATAGAGATAGTAGGAGCAATTCTTACATATATCGTTGCAGATTTATTAGATAGAGCAATTCCAAAGATTCACGACACAAAGGTATGGAAATATATTGTGCGTAATATTTTTTATGTCTATTTATTCCACGACCCATTAAACTACTTGATTTTAAAGTATACATTCAAAAATAATATACTTACATCAGGTGTAGGATGTATCTTTTATACGCTACTTAGAACGATAGGTGTATTTGTATTATCACTCGCTATCGGAGAATTAGTAGTGATTGTAAAGAAATATATTGGAATGTTTTTAGAGGATTAAAGATGATATATGAAAGACAGGCTGGTGTGCCAAAGTTTGAATGCACAGAGTATGAACCAAAGTCAAAGGATTATGTAGTACTCATCCCTATTATTAACGAGGGAGATAGAATACACCAGGAACTTAAAAGAGCACAGGAAGGACGTGTTTCTGACTATGCAGATATTGTAATTTGTGATGGCGGGTCTTCTGATGGTTGTACAGCAGAGGACAAGCTTAAATCTTTGGATGTAAATACCCTTCTTGTAAAGCAAGATACGGGCAAGCAAGGTGCTCAGCTTAGAATGGGAATGTGGTGGGCTCTTGAACGAGGATACAAGGGCATTATCACTATTGATGGAAATAATAAAGACAGCATAGAGGATGTACCTAAGTTCATTGAGAAGCTAAAAGAAGGATACGACTTAATCCAGGGCTCACGTTTTATTAAAGGCGGAAAAGCTATTAACACACCTTTTATTCGTCTTATTTCGGTTAAAGCTATACATGCTCCAATTATTTCTCTTACAGCTCATCAACGATTCACAGATACAACAAATGCTTACAGAGCATATTCAGATCGATATCTCAAGGATGACCGTGTTCAGCCATTGAGAGATATATTTATGAGCTATGAATTGCTTGCATATCTATCTGTACGTGCAACACAATTAGGCATGAAAGCATGTGAGATTCCAGTTACTCGTGCTTATCCAAAGGAAGGAAAAACTCCTACCAAGATTTCTTTCTTCAAAGGCAACAGTGAATTGATGAAAATCCTCCTCAGAAATGCTAGAGGAGCATATAATCCTCAGTAGAGGTACTAATTCATTCAAATTTCAGATATTTTTACTTGATTTAGCTATTCTTATGGTATAGACTCAAAACTAGGATATAATCCACGTATTGTGGATATAATTATTTTTCAAGGAAGGTATCAATTATGAAGAGATTTAAAATTGCAAAGGTATTATCTCTTGCTCTTGCAGCTGTATTTGCAGTTTCAGTATTCACTACAAATGCATTCGCAGCAACAAACGCAGAGACACACAAGAGAGACCTTACAGCAGAAGAAATTGCTCTTATCGCTACAGTATTCGATGCTGACTACTATGCAAAGCAGTGTCCTGATGTAGTAGATGCTCTTGGAACAAGTGATGCTCAGACATTATTTGCTCATTTCTTAGGCTTTGGTCTTTGGGAAGAGCGTCAGCCAAATGCACAGTTCAATGTAGATGTATATGCTACTAGAAACATTGATCTTCACAAGGCTTTTGGTGATGACATTGTTGCTTACTATGTTCATTATGCATCTCATCCAGAAGAGCAGGCTGGCAGAGGTATCAGCACACTTGGTGATGCAATGAGACGTCATGCAGCAGTATACAGTGTATACGATTTTGTTGTAGGACAGGAGCAGCCTAGAGAAGGTGCAATGAAGATTCAGACAGAGAACGTTACACAGTTCAACTATATGTCAGATAACGACATTATCTCTTATTGGAACGATGAGGGAATCTTAGCTGCAATTCTTGCACAGTAATAATTCAATTACTATAGAGAGTCAGTTCACAGTGTGGGCTGACTCTCTTTTGTTATGTGCAAATCTATTCAACCGTTATATTTTATGATAAAATTAGGGCGCATAGTGTATTTGCAGTAATAAAAGAATGGAGAATAGTTAATAATGGAAGAAACTTCTAAGGTGGGGAAAATCTTTAGAATATTAGTGACTATAGGCATTGTCGCATGGGCAGCCTTCACTTTAAATACAGGATTTTATGTAGATGAAAATGGTCTACTTACAATATACAAAGGCATTTATCAGGGGCAGCATATGTTCACTGATAGCTGGGAATCTTTGCAAACAGGTGGCTTTTTAGCATGGCCACTTCTTGCTCTTTATTATCAGGTGTTATCACCTTTATTTTTATCCGTTGGAATTAATATAGGTTTGGTATTGTATATGCGAATTGTCTATATGGTAGTTCGCGGTCTTATTGCACTTTACCTTTTCTACACTATCAAAAACACAAAATATGAAAATAGTGCTTATTACGCAGCCCTTTTCTATTTTATGTTTGTTGTTACATGGAAGAACTTTTCTTACAAGTCATATTGTGAGATGGCTGTAATGATGATTATCTGTTTTATGATTAGATATTATGAAACAGAAAAGGTACATTATTTTGTACTAATGGGCATAGCCTGCTGCGTCGGTATTCTTGGATATCCAACTATGATTATTATGGCAGTATTCATTGGTTGTGCAATTATATTTGGAATGTATAAGGGACAGATTCCAGCCAAGGCACTTGTAGCGTTTGTTATCACATGCGTTGTTATAGGTGGAGCGTTTATCCTTTATTTACAGCTAACTACAGGGGTGCCACAGGCTGTTTCGGAGCTTCAGTTCCTTGGGGATCAGGACTACGAAGAAAGTGTTATTGTGCGTCTTGGCAAGCTTCTTCTTAGCTATGCAGCTCTTGCGGTTGTTGCTTACTTCCCAATTGTTGTAATCAATATTATTAGAAAAGCTAGATATTTTTCAGAATATGCAGAGGCAGTTATTCTTAACATATATTGGGTAGCGTTCTTACTTGGTATATGTTTGCTTAAGTGGGATAGCGTTTCAAACTCAAGATTTGTATATGCCTGCATTATTTTGTTCTTCTGGTTACCATATTTCCTTAGGGATAAAGAAAAGTCTACATATACCAGAATCGGTGCATATAATAGCACTCTTGGAAATGACAAAGGTATCCTTTGGATGATGTTTACTGTCTCAGTTGCAGCTCAGCTTATTTGGTGCGTATCAACAAATCAGGATATTTCTGTTCCAGGGCACATGTCAGTATATGCAGTTATAGCAGTACTAATCATTGCTGCAGATGATGAAATGGAAATGATAGGCTTGGTGAGATTTGTAATTGCAGCTGCCATATTCTTCCTTTGCTTCTGGGTTGCAGAAGGCAATGGCGGATACTCAGATGTTACTAAGGAGCGCTGGATAGTTACAGAAGGTGAGCTGAAAGGAATTGCTCTCCTTCCAGAGGACTACATGGCTAATCAGTCAGTATACAATCTTGTGAGCCAGTATGTCGGTGAGGATGACTATTTGCTTGTGGCATTTGGAAGTAATAGCACAGGCTATCTCAATAGTGTGGCTCATCAGGGCACATATTCAGTGTACGCTCGCACACAAAAGAACACAAAGCTTTTGGATTACTACACAATGCATCCTGATAACATGGCTGATTATGTTTTGATTGATCAGTCTAACGTAAAATATGAGGCATTCCGCGAAGGCGAGACAGGTCTTTTCCTTCTTAATACATACACAAAGGAAATTGCTACAGATGGTAACTTCGTATTATTAGGACGAGGTGATGCTCAATAATGAAAAAACTATTAGATAGAAATCGTATTTGCATTACCATAGCGTTGCTTGCGCTAGTATTTATAGCAAGTCTTCCGGCTTTCAGAAGTGGGATTTACCAGGGGCATGATTTAGATTTTCATTTAGGACGAATTCAAGCCATAGCTCAGGAGCTACAAAAGGGCCAGTTCCCTGTTCGCTATGAATCCGAGGCCTGGTACGGTCATGGATATGTAAGTACCACATTTTATGGGAATATATTTTTGTACATTCCTGCATTCATGTATTTGACAGGTCTTCCAGTGTGGCGAGCTTATAACATATACGTTTTATTAGTAAACGTCGCAACTGTGCTAGTGGGCTTTTATAGCTTCAAAGGGATATATAATTCTAGAAAATGGTCCCTTATAGCAACCACTCTTTACACACTATCAGGCTATAGACTATCAAACCTATATGTACGTACTGCTCTTGGTGAATATACTGCCATGATATTTGTGCCACTTGTAGCATATGGAATATATCGCATTTACGGTAAAAAAGACGACAGACGCAATAATGCTATTAAACTAACAATGCCACTTATAATTGGCACTACAGGACTGATAGAGAGCCATATACTTACAACAGAAATAGTTGCAGTGTTTGTTTTCATATTTGCTATTGTCAATTTCAAAAGGACTATTTTAGTTATAAAGGAATTACTAATTGCTTTGCTTGCTGTGCTAGGATTAAATGCGTTCTTCCTGGTGCCATTTATTAGCTCGTATTCATCCATGAAGCTGTATATTAACGGCGCCATGACTCAGACTAGCATAGAAGGTGATGGTCTGTATCTAAGCCAGATATTCGGCCTTGTAACAATAGGACGTGGAAGCAATTGGCCATGGTCCACAGATAACGAAGGATTTCTAAATCTTGGATTGTTAACAGTGCTTTGTTTTGTGATTATCGCAATTACGATAATCATTACATTGGTAAAGAAGGATTGGATCGCTAAGGAACATTCAAAGTATAGATTCAAGCTGGCGATGACAATGTTTGGATTTGGCTTGATTTCAGCTTGGATTTCTAGTGTATACTTCCCTTGGAATTTATTCGCTGGCGAAGGCACATTTGATAAGCTGATGAGTTCGGTTCAGTACCCATGGCGTTATTCAATGTTCCAGACATTTTTCTTTGTAGTGGCTGCTGTATATTGCTTGAAGCTCGTAGGAACTAAGCTTTCTGATAGAACAGATGCAAAGATAGTAGAGTTTAATCTGCTTAGACGAATAGATAAGTTTTCCATGGTGGTGTTAACATTTGTTGGTCTAGTGGCATTAGCTACAACGGCAGTATTTGATTACACACTTTCTTATGGAAATATCACGGTGAATTACGCCGATGCCCCAGCTGATTGGGCAGATAATCTTTATCTTCCAGATGGAACTGATAGAGGTTTGCTAGAAAATACAGATGCCAGCGTGGATAAGGAATCCGGCAGGGTAACAGTTCCAGTTTTGGCATACAATAACCTTCATGTCTACGATGAATCAGGAAATGAATTGGAGTGGACCGCAGGAGACAATAACTGTATTCAAACAATGTACGATGGCGATGCGAACAATCTTACAGTGAAGTTTGTGGAGCCAATAGGCTGGAGATTCTCAGAAGTTATATCATTATTATCACTTGTAGCAGTAATAATCTTATATAAGAGTAAAAGAAAAGCAGAGGTTTAAACCTCTGCTTTTTCGATACCTATTAATTCTTTATTTAGAATAATCATATATGAAATGTATAGTATCAAGTTTACCACTGAAAGGAACCACTCGTTTGTGGTGTTGTTAAAAAGATAAGCTCCGTAAGTTGTAAGAGATAAACATGTCAATCCGACTGCAAGTGGAATAGTCTTAGCAACCATTATCGCAATTACGATAGCAAGGATTTCGTAGCTGAATCCGTATCTTTCGTGCATCGCTGGAAGGAAGAAGATAGTTGTGTATGTCATAATGAAAGCCATAATAACAATATTCTTACCAGTAAACTCTACCGCCTTCTTAACCCATGCATAAACTAAACAACCAAGGACAATTACTGTAAAGGCCATTGCGGCATGCTTTAGAACACCATAAGCATCCTCGCCGGTGAAGTTTGTTCCATCTGCAAGCACGCGCCAGAATGTTGGATAACCATTGGCAAGTGACTGGTGTAGGCTGGTATTATCTGTATAGATGTGAATCATCTCACTGATTGTTCTGCCCTGTACCAAAGAAGGAAGCGCTAATACAACCATCATCACAGGAATGAGGAAGAAGTATAAAATGCTGAATCTTCTCTTATAAAAATAATAGAAAAGGAAGAATGGCATTACAAAAATTGCTTGGAATTTAAAAGCAAAGGCAACTCCGTAGAAAATAAATGTAGGTAAGTATTTTTCTTTTCTAAGGAAGATAAGTGCCATTACAATCCAAAAGCTGTAAATGGAATCACACTGTCCCCAAGCTGCGGAATCCATAAATACAAGTGGTGAGCAGCTAACAAGGATAAAAGCTAGCAATGCAAGCTCGCGCTTTTTATTAGAAGCTAAATCGTAAACTAAATATGCAATAGCTCCTGCAAGAAGATAATCAAAAATGCAGCTGAAAATCTTGTAGCAGTATAGGGCGTTGATTGGAAGGTAAGTGAAAACAGCTATGAAGAACTGATAAGTGAAGCTGTAGTTTAATCCTTCCACTGGAGTGCCAAGTCCGCCGAGCCCGCCATTTGCTTTAATGGCGTCGTACCATGGAAGCAGGCACCACATAGCATCTGTAGTTAAGAAATCCTTTAAAAAGAAGCGGATAGCAATGCTGACGATAGTTGCCGCAATAAAGACAACAATCATAATATGATCTGCAAGCCACTTGAGGGCTTTTTCTTCAAATTTGAAAATCATTAAAAACTCCTTAAGATTATTCTGTTAAATTACTAAAGGAAATTATATAATAAAAACGTATTATTTAAAAGTAAAATGGAATAAAGGTTAAAATGAAAGAGAAAAGACTAAGTCAGATTGAATTATTGAGAATACTGTCAATGGTAATGATAGTTGCACACCACGTGATTGGTTGCGCAGCTACTCAACTAGAAGGAAGTACATATTTTTCTTATCCGGCGATTTATAACAATATTTATATATTGGATGTGGGTGCAATGTTTGGAGGGATAGGAAATGATTTGTTTATATTAATTTCAGGTTATTTTTTGGCATCTAAAGAGGAATTGAACCTAATAAATACAACTAAGAAGTTGTTTTACCAAATTGGATATTCTACAGTGGTTCTTGTAATAGGGTCTTTTATTTGGTATAGAATAACAATGGCAAAAGAGTATTCTAATGTTTTACTAGCAGATGCTTCTAATTTTAATAGCATGTACTGGTTCGTTGGATATTATTTTCTTGTTCTTCTGATAGGTAAAGTGGTTTTAAATAAGTTTTTAAACAAAATTGATAGAAAGCAATACCTTGAGCTGTTGTTAATACTATTTACAGTGATATCAATTGGGTGGATTGGAGATTTACTTGATGGTTTAACGAATGGGTTAAGATTGCTATGTACAGGGGTATTTTTATATAGCCTTGGAGGATATATAAAAAAGTATAATCCGTTCAATAATATTAGATGGTATGTAATATTAATAATATGGGTGTGTTTAGGATGGTTTCTCTACATAACCTCTTATAATACTCGAATAACACAACTGGAAACATATGTTAGAAATCAAAGTGAAGAAACTTTTGTTCCAGAGCGTATATTTTATGGGAACTATCATATATTTGTTCTTATTTCATGCATACTACTTTTTGAGATGTTCAGAAGAATGAACATTAAGACAAGTACAATTGTTGACTTTTTTGGAAAGTCGACATTCATGGTATATTTAATCCATAGTAATATTGGATTCAACTATATTTATAGTGAAAAGAATTGGATGGAATTATTGTATTACCGTCCTTTTGGTTTTATTGTTGAAATCTCAAAATACACATTATATACATTCCTTCTGGGTGTATTTGCGTATGGAGTATATTGCGTAATCCAAAGAGTCTTAACAAAGAGATAGTTAAGGCTCTTTTTGATATTGAAATATAGGTATGATATAATTTCTGTACTTATGCAAAAGTGAAAATAAGGTTATCAATATAAATATTGGAGCATAAAATGCAAGAGAATTTTATAAAAATAAGGGCAAAATTGATATTAGGGATAATATATTTTGTATTAGTGATTCCGCTTATGTATTCAATATACTATTCTGTTCCGGCCAGCGATGACTTCGCTATGGCCCTTGGTAGGGATGCTTATGGTAATCCAGTGGCGGAATTTTTCAAGGCGGTGGGGTTCTTCTGGAACAACCGAGGCGGTACAATCATTTGGTTTATAATCGAGTTTTTGCTCAATCCATTAAACCTTCACATTCACTTGGGACATGCCTATGGCATATATATGATTGTTGCTTTTCTGCTTTGCTTTGGAGTAATTTTATATTCAGTAAGCACAGTATTCAATTACTTTCTCAAGAATATAGAAAAGGCAAAGCTTATTTCATCAGTTATTACATTCCTTACAGCAGTAATGCTCATTCAGAACTACTATTATGTAGAAGCTTACAACTGGTATGTTGGAATGGTTGCTTATCCAATGGGGTTAGCAGGGTTATTCTTGGTGCTGGCATACTTAATTAGATATAGTCAAACTGGTAACAAAAAGTTTTTAATAGCTCTTACAATTATCGGAGTGATAGTTGCTAATAACACACCATTTGATGTACCTATTGGAATTATATTTTTATATGTTGTATTCCTTAGAAAAGGATTCAACAATCACATTCCAGTATTCATCAAAAGATATATTCCATTAATTTGTTTTATGGCATCAGGTCTTGCAGCGGTTACTGCACCAGGCAACTCGGCTAGACAGGGACAATACACAGAGCCAGTGCCTCTTTCAAATAGTTTGATTCAGACCTTTGCCGATGTTAAATATTTCGGCATGCTTATTATAAAGGAACGACCAGTTACATTTATCATTGCAGCAGTTCTTGTAATAATCGGATTTGCTGCCAACACAAAGGCACATAAAAAGCCAGAGAATATTATTACACTTGCAATAGCGTCATTTTTGGTATGTTTTGGCACTGTGCTTCCATATGTATATGGACGCGGAATGACTCGCACATATTTAGATGTCCGTATGCAATATGTTTTGGATTATTTCATCCAAATATCAATTTGCTTTGGATGTTTTGTGCTTGGTCAGTGGATTGGATATATCGTAAAAACGAATCTTGAAAAGTTGGGTTATATTGCAGCGTGTGCTGTAGCAGTACTTGGTGCGTGCGCCCTAATAGTCACAGGTAGATATGCCACAACAGTATCTTATGAAGTGTACGCAAAGTGTGCTGAAATAAAAGCAAGCTATGATTTATGGAATGGCATTTTGCTTGAAATAGAGCAAAGCGATTCAGATGATGTAGTTGTAAATAGGGATTACAACATCCATTGGAATAAATACTTTTTGTACTCTGGTATGGAGCCAGGCGAGGTATATGCGGTGGATTTAGATGCATTCTATGATTCTCAGCAGATTCTTCCAAATGTTTACTACAAAAAGAATTCAATCACAGTAAATTATCCAAGATAAGAGGAAAAGGCATTGAAAAAATTACTTTCAATTGTGGTGCCTTGTTATAACGAAGAAGAGGCAACACCTATTTTTTACAAAACAATACATGAGATGGAGTCAGAACTTGCTTCAGTAGATTTGGAGTTTGTATTTGTTGATGATGGTTCTAGAGACAATACTCTAAAGGTGTTAAAAGAATTGCACCAGCAGGACGAAAGAGTACACTATGTATCTTTCTCTAGAAACTTTGGCAAAGAAGCGGGCATATATGCAGGCCTTGAAAAAGCAAAGGGAGACTATGTAGTAATCATGGATGTGGATCTTCAGGATCCACCTTCAATGCTTCCAAAGATGCTTTCAGAAATTGAAAATGGTGAGTACGAATGCGTATCTACTCGCCGTGTAGACAGAAAAGGTGAGCCCCCAATTCGCTCATGGTTCGCCCGCAAATTCTACAAGATAATGAATAAAATCAGCAGCGCTGATATTGTAGATGGTGCCCGCGATTATCAGATGATGACTAGAAAGGTTGTCAATGCCATCCTTTCAATGGGAGAGTACAACCGATTTAGCAAGGGTATCTTCGGTTGGGTTGGTTTCAAACGCAAATGGCTAGAATTCGAAAATGTAGAGCGAGTAGCAGGAGAGACAAAGTGGTCTTTCTGGAAACTTTTCATTTATGCTATAGATGGAATTGTTGCATTCAGTACAGCGCCACTTACACTTGCATCAGTGTTTGGTAGCATAATGTGTCTAGTTGCATTCCTGTTCATCATAGTTATTATCGTTCGTACACTTATCTTTGGTGACCCAACCAGTGGTTGGCCATCAATGGTTTGTATCATACTTTTAGTTTCGGGAATTCAGCTTCTCTGCCTTGGAATTCAGGGCCAATACATGGCAAAGACATACCTTGAAACAAAGAAGCGCCCTATTTATTTGGTGCAGGAAGAGGAGTAAGTCATGGTACTTAAAAAGAATTGGCTTATTTCATTAATAGTGGTAGCTATATCGCTAGCGTTGCTATGGATAATATGCCCTGTATGCTTCCAAAACAATGATGACAAAGTTTTGATGTACCTAACGGCTGGCTATACCACTGGTACACCTGAAGCAGGTACCATATTCGGAAGTTTCTACTACTACGGCATAATTGCTTTGTTCTACAGATTGTATAGCGGCATTGCCTGGTACACAGTTTTCGAGCTTGCCATGGTAGCGACAAGCCTTTGGATTATTGCAAATAGCCTTGCTAAGCAAAAGTTTATCGGCGTAGCTACATTCATCATTATGTTTTTATTCTGCTTCATGCATTTTTCCACAGCTCTGCAGTATACAGCTACAGCAGGTCTTGTGGCAGGTGCGGCAGCTTGCAGCTTGATTTCCAGCATGGAGTCAGAAAAGTTGATAAACACTCAATTCGTAATTGCGATAATTATGCTGGTATTGGCATATGGCATCAGAAAGCAGTTTGGATTGGTTGGACTTGCAGCAGTGCTTATTGTTTTGTTCTTCGAATTTTTTGGGGAAAACAAAAAGCAGGTTGTTAAAAAGACATTAATCATTTTGATTGCGATGGCAGTTGCCTATGGAAGCAATGCTATCTATGAAAAAGTAACTGGCATTGCAGATTTCAATAAATATTATGCTCAGGCAGGCACCTGGATTGATTATCCTCATTTATCATACGAAGAAGATGTAAATGGCGTATACGAATCAGTGGGCTGGGATGAGACACTTTACAATGCTGCCAGCAACTGGTTCTTCATGGATGAGAACCTCACCACAGAAAACTTCGAGACAATACTAAGTGCTTATGAAGGCACAAGCCTTTCTACAAAGGATTATATAAAAAGAGCTTACAACCTTATCATGCCAAGCATGGTGGTGAATCTACAGGTTGTAATTTGGATAGCATTACTTGTACTTACAAATATCATGGCTATCAAGAAGCTTATAAATAAGAGGGCCATTCTTGCAATAGATGCTTTGTTTGGAATGTTTGCACTGGTTTCAATATATTTCCTAATCCAGGCAAGATTTCCGATGAGAGCATATCAGGCTCTTGTGTTTATCTTCTTTATTCCATCAGTGGTAAAGATGATAAATGAGCTAGGCAAAATAGAAAACAAAAAGCCACTAATTACAACCACATGCTTAATGGCACTGATTATGATAGCTGGTTTCATATTAAAGCCAGATACAAACATGGTTAAATATACATACACGGTTGCTCATGATATTTACAGAGAGGCTGATATTGCACAGTCAAACAGCCTTGAAAACTACGTAATAGAGCATCCTGACAATATGTATATTTATGATTTATCACTGGCTTTGCCAGCAAATCCGTTTACCGTATATAAAAATGGTGTTCCAAAAAATATGGTATTTTGGGGCGGATGGGTGTACAATACACCAATGTATTGGAAACAAATTCATGCCAATGGGCTGGATACACTTTTTATTGATGATTTCTTCAATGGGCAGGTGTATTTCTGTGGCACGGAGATTTCCAACACATTATGTGATTATATAAAAGTTAGACATACTTCAGCACAGGTAAAGGCTGATGATGAGTTTGACGGTATTATAGTTTATGATTTTTTTGAATAAAAAGGAGCAAAGAAATGATTCCATTCAACGTACCACCTTTCGTAGGAACAGAAACAAAATATATTAACGAAGCTATCGCACAGCACAAAATCTGCGGCGATGGTGAGTTCACAAAGAAATGTAACAATTGGTTCGAATACAGAACAGGTGCTGCAAAGGTGCTTCTTACAACATCTTGTACACATGCTACTGAAATGGCTGCTCTCTTATGCGAGATTAAGCCGGGCGATGAAGTTATCATGCCTTCATTCACATTCGTATCAACAGCAGATGCTTTCGTTCTTCGTGGAGCAACTGTAGTATTTGTAGATATCCGTCCTGATACAATGAACATCGATGAGACAAAGATCGAGGCAGCTATCACAGACAAAACTGTAGCAATCGTTCCTGTTCACTATGCAGGTGTTGCTTGTGAGATGGACACAATCATGGATATTGCAAAGCGTCACAACCTCAAGGTTGTTGAGGATGCTGCTCAGGGCGTTATGAGTAAGTATCACGGTAAGGCACTTGGTACAATTGGCGATTACGGCGCATTCTCATTCCATGAGACAAAGAACTATTCAATGGGTGAAGGTGGAGCTCTTCTTATCAATGATCCAGCAAATGCTGAAATGGCTGAAATCATCCGTGAAAAGGGTACAAACCGTGCAAAGTTCTTCCGTGGACAGATTGATAAATACACATGGGTTGAGGCTGGTTCTTCATACCTCCCATCTGAGCTTAATGCTGCATACCTTTATGGTCAGCTTGAAAAGGCAGACGAGATTTTTGATGACAGAATGAATTCTTGGAACAAGTACTATGATGCATTCAAGGAGCTTGCAGATGCAGGCAAGGTAGAGCTTCCTACTATTCCAGAAGGATGCGAGCACAATGCTCACATGTTCTACCTCAAATGCAAGGATCTTGAAGAGCGTACAGAGCTTATCAACTACGCTAAGTCAAATGAAGTACTTATGGTATTCCATTACATTCCACTTCACTCAGCACCAGCTGGTAAGAAGTATGGGCGTTTTGATGGCGAGGATGTATACACAACAAAAGAGAGCGAGAGACTTGTACGTCTTCCTCTTTACTATGGTCTTACAGATGAGGATCATGCAAAGGTAGTTAAGGTTGTAAAGGATTTCTATAATGGACGCTAGTTTAAAAATTGAGGGTGAGAAGATTTTTCTCACCCCTATGCAAATAGAAGATGCTGAAGATTTTGTCAGATGGCGCAATAGCGATTTTGTTATGCAGCGCTTCTTTATCAAGGAACCATTTACTGTTGAAGGACAGATAAAATGGATTACTAATAAAGTTTTAACAGGCGAAGTTGTTCAGTTTGTCGCTTGGGATAAGGCTGATAATGTTAAAATTGGAAGCACCTATCTCATAAATATTGATAAGGCAAACAAGAAATGTGAATATGGCATGCTTATCGGCGAAGAAAAATATGTTGGTGGTGGCCGTGGCACAGAAATGGCAAGGCTCACATCTGATTATGCATTGCAGCACATGGATATGCACAAGGTTTACTGTCGAATTATGGCTGATAACCCTGCTTCAGTTCGTGCTTGCGAGAAAGGCGGATTTGAAAAAGAAGGACTATTTAAGGCTGATGAATGGGTAGATGGACAGCCTAAAGATGTCTATTTTTTAGGAAAATTTGAGTATGAAAAATAAGAAAGCAATTATTAATATCTTTGATATAGTTCTATTTGCTTTGCTATTATGCGTAGCAACAAACAAAATGTTTCATCTTTTTTTGAATCAGGCTGTTGTTACTGATGGAAGCTATTTCTCTGATATCAAAGCATATGTTCAGGAAGTACTTGGTACAAATGAACTATATGATTTTCCGTATAGGGTGATGTTTAAGACAGCAAGCATTATCATGAACTTTTGTGGTTCGGCAGAGCTTGCAATGGCACTTACAATCACTTTCTATAATTTCATTGCAATCATAATTACAAAGATTTTTATTACATATACAACAAAGGCCAAAGTATTTTCTACTTTGGCTACTTTTGGTTTATTCTTTGCTTCTATGATTTATTCTGATTGGTTTGCATCAAAGCTTATAGGATATACATATTTGGGAGTTTTCTCACCAAATCCATGGCATAACGGAACTTATATGGCAGCAAGACCGTTCATGATTCTTTCATTCATATTTGGAGCAATTACTGTTTCTAGATACGAGGAAGATTTCAAGGATAAGCCTACTCTAAAAGTTGTGGCATTATACATTGCCTATGCGTTGTCGCTTCTTCTTGTAACAATGACAAAGCCAAGCTATACAATTATACATTTGTTTACATTGGCGTTTATTATGTTGTTCAGATTTTGCAAAGCAAAGTTTGCCAATTTTAAGCAGTCGTTGATATATGCTATTTGCTATATCCCTACACTCATCGAGCTATTGGGACAGTATTCTGGAGTGTTCACAGGCACAACAGCCAGAGGTGAAGAAAGTGGTATCGGCATAGAACTATTCAGAGTTTGGAATCAGTACACACCAAATCTGCCTTTATCATTATTCTTGGCAGGAGCATTCCCTATCGTAGTTTTAATATTCCATTTTAAATCTCTGAAAAATGATAATTACTATAGATTCTCATGGCAGCTTTACTTGGCTGGTCTTTTGACTAGTGTAGTATTCTATGAAAAGGGCTTCAGAGAGGGCCACTTTAATTTTGCATGGGGATACATGTGCGGTTTATTTATCGTATTTTTGACTGCCTTTATTGTTTGGATAAAGGATGTTATGTCATTAATGACTCTTGAAAAGACAGCCAGAGTAAGAATGATATGTATGCTCGCGGTTCAGGCTGTACCAATGGTTGCACAGGTTCTTTTGGGTTGCAAATACTTTTTATATCTATATAGAGGTGGATTATACTATTAATGAATGCTAAATCATTTCTTCAAAAAAAGAATTTAATAATAGTATTGGCTCTTTTGACACCTATCATGGGAGCTATTATTTATTTGTTATCAAAGGGGATGTGGTTCAACAAGGTGTACATTCCAAATTCTCTTTGGAACGATGAGCTTTTCTATTATAAGCAGGTGGAAGCCATGATTGATTATGGCCATCCACTGGGCTTTTTTGGATTCACTGAAAGTACAGCCTTACATGGCGGATTTGGAGCTTGGAATTTTACAAACCTACTACCATTCGTTATTGTTGGAAAGATATTTGGTTGGAATCCATTCACACCTATAGTGTTCAATATCATTCTTTGGATGTTTGCTCTGGTATTGTTCGTAGTATTAATTAAGCCAGACTTTAAGCAGCAGTGTTTAGTAAGTGGGTTTGTTATATCATATGCTGTGCTGCTTAGATATTTCTTTTCAACTACACCAGAAGCTATGCTTGCTGCATTGTTATTCATTTATTGCACCCTTGTTTTACATTATTATCGTTCAGGCTCGATAATTACATTTGTGATTAGCAATATATTGCTTGTAGGCCTTGTTAGTATGCAGGGGTATTATGCTGCATTTGGTCTTATAATGCTTGCTATTCTTGTTAAAAAACATGAGATAACAAAGCTTGTTGCACAGATTGTAGTTCTTCTTGTAGCAGTGGTGATATTCGTTGCAATTAATCACTATTTCACAGCAGCATATTTCTTCAGCATTATTGATTTTGAAGTTTTCAAAAGCCCGGCATTGCTTTTTGAAAAATTCAATGCTAACAGACTTGAAACAATAGAATTTATGAAGCTTGCTATACATGGCGAATCCATGCGTGGAGTTTGGTACCTGGCATATATGTTACTTGGCATTTTTGTGATAATAATGCTGGTTAAAAAAAGGGATTTGATTTCTGTGTCAATGTTACTTACATGGATAGTGATGCTTGTTGCTATGTGGACTTTGTACAATGCATCTGAAGGTTCACGAAAGCTTATGGCATGCACGATTGCTGGATTTATTATGATGATGGTTATTCAAAAAAATGCTATCATTAATGTGATTTCGATTATCCTTATTGGTATTATGTGCTGGGGTTCTCACGAGACATTTTACACAGATTTACCAGTATATAACGAGGAACTTGCATCGAGAGTTCAATCGTATTCACTTGATGAGGTCATGCCATTATCAGATTCAAATAAATGGGATAACACCATAGTTTGGACGCTTACAGCTCCATTTAATGAGCTTTATGCGCTTCCAAGTGGTTATGGTATCAGTTGCTGTTACGATGACTACATCCTTAGCTATTTTGATATGGTTCAGTCAAAATACGTAGCAGTAAGAGTTGGCGAGGACACTGATATATTCTTACAGCAGATTGGATGCGAAAACATTGCAAACTGCGGAGAAGTAAATATATATATGATTAGATAGATATGACAGGAGATAAATAAACAATGAAAATATCATTTGTTATACCATGCTACCGCTCAGAAAAAACTCTGCCAGTAGTAGTTGGGGAAATTAAAGAAAAGATGCAGTCAATGTCAAACTATGATTATGAAATCGTGCTTGTAAATGACTGCTCTCCAGATAACACTTTTGGTGTTATTCGTCAGCTTTGTGCAGACAACAAAAATATCATTGGAATCAATCATGCTAAGAATTTCGGTCAGCATGCTGCTCTTATGGCAGGATTTCATTTTGCATCAGGCGATATTGTAGTGTGTCTTGATGATGATGGTCAGACACCTGCAAATGAAGTAGATAAGCTTATTGAGAAGATAGAAGAGGGCTATGATGCAGTTTATGCCGAGTATGAGCACAAGCAGCATTCTGGGTTCAGAAACTGGGGCAGCCACCTTAATAAAAAGATGACAGAGGTTATGCTTGGCAAGCCAAAGGAGCTTTATGTTTCAAGCTACTTCGCTGTTCGTAGATTCATTGTTGAAGAAATGCTTAACTACACAGGGGCATATCCATATGTTATTGGTCTTGTGCTTCGCTCAACAAAGAACATTTGCAATGTAACTGTAAATCATCGTGAGCGCATGGAAGGGACTTCTGGATATAACCTTAAGAAGCTTCTTGCTTTGTGGATGAATGGTTTCACATCATTCTCAATTTTACCACTCAGAATCGCTTCTTATAGCGGCTCAATCATAGCATTTATTGGCTTTATTTATGCTATTTATGTAATCATCAGAAAAATTGTTGATCCTACCAGAATGCTCGGTTGGAGTTCAACTATTTCAGTTATTCTTATTTTAGGAGGCCTTATCCTTCTTGTACTTGGATTAATTGGCGAGTATGTTGGCCGTATTTTCATCAGCATCAACAATTCTCCACAGTACGTCATCAGAAATGTTATTAATTACGATGCGGGGGATGATTCAAAGAATTAATTATGAATTCGCTAAAGAAAATTACTCCAAATAAATTAATAATAAAAGCTGTTTTTGTGGTAGCTTACACATTGCTGTTTGTTCCATACTTATATTCCATCTACTATTCAATGCCTGCAAATGATGATTTTGCATGGGCTATTGAATGGTGGACTAGTAATCGATTAGTGGAGATGTTTCACCGAGTTGCATGGAACTATATGAACTATTTCGGCCAGTCCGGAATCATGGCTGTAATGCTTCAGGTTACACTGAATCCACTGTATTTATTTGATAATGCAGGACATAGTTTCGGAATCATGATGATTGTTTACAACACACTCATTATGGTTGGTATTCTTGTGGCAGCCAGAAAGCTATTCAAAGAAATCTTTGAGATAACAAGTGGCTTGCAGCTAGATGTGCTTACACTCATTACAGCAGCACTTCTCACAACAAGCTACTACTATAGCGACGTTTACAATTGGTGGTCAGGCGTTCCAGGGTATTCATTTACAATGATGCTTTGCTTGCTTACTTGTGCATACATTGTCTCTTTCTTGAATGAAGGAACTAAAAAGGCATATGTAACCATGATTGTCCTTGGCATTTTAACATGCACAAGCATGATGTATTGCGTGGCCATCGGCGGATTTTATGTGCTATATATGTTTATCATTCGTCGCAAGGACGGTGATATAAAGAAAAAGATTATTCCGCTTGTGGCATTTGTTGTAGCAGGTGTTTTGATGGTAATCGCACCTGGAAATGGCGCTAGAATGGCTAGCGAGCAGCGTTCATCAGGAATGGCAGAGGCTATCAGCGTCACACTTCACAGAACCATTTCTAGAGCAATCGTGACTGTTCAGACAAAGCCGTGGGTGATTTGTTTACTCGTAATCATTTTATTGATGGGTGTGCTTATTGGCACATCAAAGAAAATAAGCATCGTAAATACGATACTTGGTGGAGTTGTAGTATATATTTCTGCGTTTACAGCAGTTCTCTTATATGTATATGGTCAGCAAAAGACTATCGATTCAGAGTTCACACCACGTATTTACTACGTGGAAGACTATATGATATTTGTTGGCGCAGCAATCATCGCCTTTGCGGTTGGATGTTTCATCAAGCAATTGGTTCACCTTCAGGTAAAGCAGACCATTGCTAATGGAGTCATTGCAGCAGTAGCATTGTTATCAGCTTTATACATGGCAACAGGCATGCGCTATGCCGGGGTGATTCAGTACGATATCTATGCTAAGGCTCCAGTGATCCAGGCCAGCTGGGTGTTGTGGAATGGCATATTGGATGAAATCATTGCAGCAGAGGATGGCGCTGATGTTGTTATCGAGAGACAAAATGTTCCATGGTGTCAGTATTCTTACTACACCAGCATTGATGAAGATTACAAAGAGCCACTTTCAGAAGATGCAAAATACGGCAATTGTAACGAGTGTGCAGCAAAATACTATGGAGTTAATTCTATAGTCGTATATTTATATTAGAGGGCAGTATGAAAAAAGAATTTAAATTTTCAAAACTTTTACCATGGATATTGTTACTAGGAGGCTATGTGTACAACATAGTCTTTTTCCTGTCTAAAGGGAAAAGTTTGATAGATTCAGATATGGCATCGGAAATGCTACTTTCGGACCTTTTAAACAAGCAGCATGCCATCATTACAAAGGATTGGATCTATTCTACAGAAATAAAGGTATTTGAAGGACAGTGGTTCTATCGAATTGGCTTGTTGCTTTCGCCAGAAAACTGGCTAGTGGCAAGAACAATTGGTACCATGATTGGCCTTACAGTGTTCCTACTTGGTGTCATGTACTTGGCAAAGATTTTGGAACACAAGGAACTTGGAGTGTGGATGGCTGCATTCTTAGCTTGGCCATTTGGATTTTGGTATTTCTTTGATGTAATACTTGGAACATTCTATATCCCTCACTGCATTTTTATTGTGTATCCTTTGGCTATCACTATTTCTATTGCCAAGAGCATAAAAAATGGTGGATTTAAGAAAGTAATTATTGGACTTCAAATTGCATTGATTTTTGCACTTGGAGTTATGTCAGGATTAAACGGTATTAGACAGACTTTGATTTTCTATGCTCCAGTGTTTGTATACGCAATCGTTGTTGCTTACTTAGGGTTCAGAGAAGCTGGTTTGGATGCCATCAAAGCAAATGTATCAGTAAAGATGAATTTTGCTAAAGTATCCATGATAGGCCTGGTTGGAAATGTTATGGGCTATGGCCTTAATATTGTCTTGTTTACAAATAGATATAATTACAGCAGCTTTAATGCTATGACATGGGGCAATGGCTCAGATTCCATTCTCAAGACTATCAAATGGTATTTTAATAGCTACGGCTTATTCGATTTTGCTACAAAGAACTTTTTCTCACTAAGCGGAATAGGAGCAGGCTGTGGATTAGTTCTTGGAGCACTTGTGATAATTAGCATTTTCAGATTGCTTATGCTCCTGAGAAAGCTTGATGAGCTTACACAGATTTACGTAGGCGTAATGACAGCGGTTTTTGTAGTTGTAGGCGCAGTGTTTACATACATTTGGGGTGAGGAACAATATTGGTGTCCTCTTATTCCGCTTGGTGTTATTGCAGTATTTCTTGAAATCAAATGTGACCCAATTTTAAAGGATTTTGAAAAGAAGGCGTTACCTGTACTTGTTATGCTTTGCGTAATGCTTTCTGCCATTGGTACAACAAAGGCTAATGTAGCTACTCCTTTCAGAGCAAACGTAGGCTTTGATGGAGCTTTGCAGTTCATTCAGGAACAGGGCTACACAAAGGGCGTAGCATCATTCTGGATGAGTGATTGCGTGACAGAACTTACAAATGGCAATGTGGAAATGTGGACTATGAACGATGAGTACACAGAGACACTCCTATGGCTTCAATCAAACAATCACAGAGAGATTCCTGATGGAGAATTCTTTGGCCTTTACAATATCAACGACCAGGAATTTGAAGATAACTTTGAGGATACTTTCGGCGTAGAAGGCCAGAAGGTATACGAAGACGAGAGATATATGATTTATAGTTATGAAAAATAAAAAGGGTGGCAATGTAGCAAAGTTAATATTTAAATGTGCGTTGGTGACAGTTCCTATTTGGGCCATCACAGCATATCTTGCAACAAACCAGATGCATTATTGGAATCCAGAGATGGCTTGTCTCGACTGGAATAAAAGCGTAACTCAAAATCATCAGGATAAGTATTATAAAACAATTGTAATTGGCGATTCTGCAAGTAACTCAGCGTATATGCCTGAAGTAATTTCGGACGATATGTTAAATCTTTCGGTTCTTGGCATATCCACTGTAGAAGGCTATTACATCTTAAATGAATATCTGCAAAATAATGATGCACCGGAGGATGTCTTTCTTTCTTTTTCAGATACTCATTTTACATATATGAGTCTGTTTTGGGATGAAATTATGGCAGGGCACAGATTCTCAGCATCGGATAGTTTAGACATAATTAATAATGTTGGCTATGAGGTTACAGAGAATACAGGTGTAGTAGGTGCCTATGCGGATTATGTTGCGTATAGTTTGTATTGGCCTAGCAAATTCATGACTCAGCTTACAAATTCCATGGGTGAGGACAGAGTTTCTGCTAATGAAGCGGCAGTGCAGCAGGCTGTTCTTCACAATGGAAGATATGCGTATATTGGAAATCAGGAGTTCGTAACAGTACAAAATAAAGAATATGCATACTTTGGTGCAGAAGATGTATACGTAGACTATTTGGATAAGACAATACAACTTTGTCAGAAAAAGGGTATCAATGTTCATATTGTAAAGATCCCAGTGCCTGATAATGCAGTGATGACAGATGAATATGTCCAGGCAGTAAATGATTTCTACCAATCATTTGTAGAGAAATATGATAACGTTTCTTACAATTGGGATATGCTTACTTGCCCTTGCAGATACTTTGCAGATGAAACTCACTTAAATAATGATGGCGCATATGCATTTAGTACCTACATAAAAGAGATATTTCCAGAGGTTTTCACAAACGATACCTATAGCAGTGAGCAGATGTTTGCCATTGATGACACTATAGATATGGAAACAGGTACACTGGATCTGTTCAATCTGGTTGGAGAAAGAGATTACACAGTACTTGTACAATGTGACCCTGATCAGGCGGAATCATTGGAAAGTAATATAATTAATTACGGCATGCTTCTAAATTCTTTGGATGAAGAAAAAGGGCTGTATCAAACAATAAATGTAAATGTTATGGATTGTAATTATAGCGTGGATTGCGGAGATGGTTATGTAGACATCAATGGTGAACAACTAGAGAATTATCATTGGGAAACAGATGATCTGATAGATATACTTGTTATTGACAACACAAATAACAAGATAGTTACAACAAAGAAGGTATGGTACAAAGAGGGAAATGGGATTTCGTTCTACTTTAATTAATACGGGAAAGTTAATATTGAAATGCACCCTGGTGACAGCTCCTCTTTGGGGCTTTCCTATATTTTGCGCGAATAACATTTTGGCCTACGCAGGAAGTGATTATGTAGGTGCAATTTGGATTAATGATTTAACACAGACAAAGCAGAGCAAGTATTATTCGACTTTGGTAATCGGAGACTCCACTGCCAACTCTGCATACCTTCCGGAGGTATTGTCAGATGATACAGTGAATCTTGCATTGGCGGGATCTAGCCCAGTGGATGGCTACTATACTTTGGAGAATTATCTGAATAACAATAAGGCGCCGAAGGATATTTTTGTTAGCTATATGGATTATCATTTGGATGATGATTCTTTCACTTGGAATGTTAGCAACTATATTCATAAGTTTACATTAGAACAGAATGAGGAAATATATAAAGCCATAGAAAAATATAGCGATTTGTCTGTTGCAGCACTCACTACTGACAATGACTACGAAACCGAAGTAAAGAAATATCTATATTATTCGCCTCAGATATATAGTTACTCTGTGTTTCAAGCTATAGATGGTAAAAGATACAAGTCAAACACAGCGGCTTATGAGGATGTAAACATTCGGTTAGGTCGTTATTGCCAAATTACCAACAATCAGTATGAACCAGAAGGAATCATGGGATACAGTACATTTAATGTTAGCCCATTGCAGGAATACTACTACAAACGTATTTTAAATCTATGCGAGAAAAAGCATATAGCTGTTCATATGGTTAAGCTTCCGCTATCTACTGATGCCGGCTTCATAGATGACTATGAAACGGAAGTAACAGATTACTATGATGAACTTTTAGAAGACTATGATGATGCTGACTTTTATTGGTTCCACACCACATATGAGCATGAGTTCTTTAGTGATGCATATCATATGAATAATCATGGTTCTTTCAGATTTAGCCGTGAATTATTAGAACAATATCCGGATGTATTTGAGGATAGTGTTGATGACTATTCAAGAGCCCGTATGCTGGCAATAGATGCAGATATTGCTGGTGAGAATTACATGGGAGAGCTTACAAAACGAATTGACAACAAGCCATTTACACTAATTTTCCTAGATTCAACAGGAAATCTAAGTGATTTTTACTATATGAGTGTAGGTTATAATGATAAAGATGTGCAGTGGCTCGATGTTGAGGATAACAATTCCTATGCACTATGGTTTTTATCAGGTGATGGAGCTGCTTTTCCAGATAACATTCAGGTGACCACAAGCGATAATTCAGTAGCGGTTACAATTGGAGAGGAAGTTACATACCTCACTCCAGCAGATGGCCCAGGCATTCGCTTTTGTGTAATAGATAACAAAAATAAATCAATTGTATGCACCCGTCAGAGTGTATGGGATGTAGAAAAAGGATTTAGAGATATATATTAAATATTAAAGAGGTTTAGATTTTGAAAAAAATTGTAAAACTTTTGCTTAAATGCATATTGGTATCGGCCCCCATGTGGGGAATGATGATTTTCTTTTGGCAAGCCAGAGAATACTACAGCAATGAGGATTTTGGATATACCTGGTGGAATCAGGAATTCACTCAGACAACACACCAGAAATACTATAAATATGTGGTGCTTGGCGACTCATCTTGTAATGCAGCATACATGCCTGAGGTTATTTCTGATTCTATGGTAAATCTCTCGATTGGTGGGTCATCCACAGTTGAGGAGTACTATGTTTTGGAAGACTACCTTGCTAATAATGAAGCACCTACAGATGTGTTCCTTTCATACCACGATTCGCATTTTAAATACACAGAAGCGTATTGGGATAAAATCGTGCCATCGCATCGCTTCAACATGCTTCAGAACTTAGAAATCTTATACAATGTTGCTAAGTATAGGGACGATTCATTCAGCAGAGAAGGAATGCTTGCAGAGTATTTGGCTGCGGAGTTTTATTTCCCAAGTAAATATATAACAGCTTTTAATAACTCATTGGGCGAGAATCGTTTTGCTAAATTGGAAATGGCTTACGACAAAATCGAACTTCACGGTGGTAGATACACTACTCTTGGTAAAATGGAGTTCGAAACAGTGCAGGATAGAGTATATTCAGAAATGCCTGTAAAGCCTCTTTACAACTATTACTTTACAAAGACCATAGAGCTTTGTGTGGAAAACAATATTGCTGTGCATATTGTAAAGCCACCACTTCCAGACAATACAGAAATGACTGCTGAATATGTGGAGCAAGTATTTTATTATTACAAGTACTTTGTAGATAGTTATCCTAATGTTACATTCAGCTGGAATACAAAAATCATGGATCGAAAGCTTTTTGCAGATGAAATCCATATGAATAATGATGGAGCGTTAGCTTTTAGTACAACTTTGAAAAATGAGTTCAAAGATATTTTCCCTGAAACTAGATATACAGCAGACATGATGCTTGCTGTGGATGACAGTATCCAACAGGAAAATATTGCAGGATATTTGATGCACTTTATTGGTGACAGAGATTATACCGTTCTTATGTATGATGGTGGTAATTGTGTTCGTCAGTTTAGAAAGCAATTTACAGCACCTGTAGGGCTAAGAAGTTATTCAATGAAGGAAATAGATGAAAATGCACCAAATGCAGATAACTTGTATGTGCTTTTGGCTCCGGACAATGAAGCTATTGATTTTACAATTGAGGATGATGGAACAAGCCTAGTTGTTAAAAATGATAAGCTTGGTGATAATAGATGGGCATTGCCTAATACTTCATGCATTAGCTTGTTTATTATAGACAATGTAAATGAACAGCTGGTAGGCATAAAGAATATACAATACAACACAACAGATAAAACATTTGAGAATTATGTATTCTAAAAATGAAGGGGATAAATAAATGCTATTTAATTCAACAGAATTCTTATTATTCTTTCCAATAGCAGTACTATTATATTTTGTCTTTCCAAAGAAGATTAGAAATTATTGGCTGCTTATTTGTAGTTATTTCTACTACATGTGCTGGAATCCAAAGTATATCGTGCTTTTAGTAGCATCCACTGTTGTTACATACCTTAGTGGTCTGGTGATGGAGTGGGCTAAAAACTCAGGCAAGGCCGAGGCGCAGATTGTTAAAATCAAAAACTGGACAGTGGCCGCCAGCTTTGTATTAAACATTGGATTGCTTTTTTATTTCAAATATATCAATTTTGCCATGGACACAATCACAAGAATTATGGCAAAGTTTGGTATTGCAGTAACAGCACCTGTATTTGACGTTGTACTTCCAGTTGGTATTTCGTTCTATATATTTCAGGCTCTTAGCTACACAATGGATGTATATCGCGATGAAATATATGCCGAGAAAAACTTCTTCAGATACGCTTTGTTCGTATCCTTCTTCCCACAGCTTGTGGCAGGTCCGATTGAGCGTTCAAAGAATCTGTTAAAGCAGCTTGCTACACCAGGAGAATTCAACTACGACAATGTACGATCAGGACTTCTTACCATGATGTGGGGCTACTTCTTAAAGATGGTAATTGCCGATAGATGTGCAATTTTAGTAGATACAGTGTATAATAATGTGTCTGGCTATTTTGGATACCAGCTTGTGCTTGCAAGCGTATTGTTTGCGCTTCAGATATATTGTGATTTCATGAGCTATTCCACAATAGCAATTGGTGCAGCTCGTGTGCTCGGATATGACCTTATGGAAAACTTCCATTTGCCATATTTTGCAACATCCATAAAGGACTTCTGGCGAAGATGGCATATATCACTTAGCTCATGGCTTAGGGATTATTTATATATTCCTTTGGGAGGAAATCGCAAAGGTAGAATCAGAAAGTATTTCAACATTATGGTTACTTTCTTTGTCAGTGGCTTGTGGCATGGCGCAGCATTCACTTACATTTTCTGGGGAGTGCTTCACGGCATCTATCAGATTATTGAGGATGTGTTAAAGCCATTTACAGATAAGCTATTAGAAAAGACAAAGATTAACCCAGATAACAAATTACTTTATGTTTGTAAAATCGTTGTAACCTTTATTTTTGTAGACATAGCTTGGGTGTTCTTTAGAGCAAACAGCATAGGAGATGCGTTTACTGTTTTAAAGAATTCTTTATATACAGCAAATCTTGCTACTATAAAGGTTGACCTTTGGGCTCTTGGGCTTGATATGAGAAATATGGGAATGCTAATGGTAGGTACCTTGGTTCTTTTTATTTCAAGCGTAATGAGAGCAAATGGCGACCAGAGCAACAAAACACTTCTTGTTGAATGGATTTCAAGAAGAAACTTTATTATTAGATACGCTCTTTATTGGAGTTGTATGCTTATGATTATTTTTTCAATGGATATTACGGGGCAGGAGTTTATATATTTCCAGTTCTAGTGAACTGTATGACGGGATTGAATGACATATGGAAAGTATTTTTAAGATATTTGAAAAGAAAAAATTTGAAATGGCCTTCATTTACGCGGCTTTGTTTATGTATGGCCTTATGTACAACCTAATTCCAACTGCGGCTATGATGTATATGCTCATAGCTGTTGTTGTGATTGATTGTTTGGTATTTGGTGCGGGTCATTTACATGTGGATTTCAATTTTTTATTTTTGACAGGATTTTCAGTAATGATGTTGTCTTATGATGAATTTACCATGCCAAATATTCCAGCATGGCGTTCATCATGGCACTATGTGCTGATATTCCCACTTAGCTACCTGGCTGGAAAGATAATTGTGAATATCAGTAATGATAAATATGAAACCATTTCAAAGAATGCATTGATTGCAATGGGGAGCGGCTTTTGCGTTCAAACACTTTTAAATTACTCGATGAATTATACTACTGGCGCAATGGACACTGAAACGTGGCCATCTTTTTTTGAAAATGAAATGTTTTCAAGAAATAACTATGAGTATGGATTCTTCTTTGTAACAACAGCGCTTATATATGTTCTAATCGAAAGAAAGAAGAACAAGGCTTTAGCTACTATAGTTGTTATTTTAAACATCCTTATCCAGTACCTCGGTGTTAGATGGGAAGGCAGATTAAATGCAGGTATTTTGATAATCGAACTTGGCCTGATGATTCCTATTTATCTTTTTAATCAGACAAAAGCAAAGAATAGGAATTATAAAAAAATACTGATTGCAGTTTTGATTGGAATAATAGCTATTGCTTTATTAATTGCAGGAGCATTTAATTTTAACTGGTTTGGATTCAGAGATTTGTATATGCATAGCTATTGGATGGGAACAGGCGGTGTTTTCCATAATGTTCGTTTTGCCCTTATGCGAGAAGGCATAGAAAATTCTGCAAAATACCCGCTTGGTGGATGGACTTCTGTTATTCACAATAGCGGGAGTACTCACAATGCATATCTTGAATGGTCTAGAAACTATGGTATCGTTCCATGGATATTAATAGAGATATTTAGAATGATATCCTTAGTGCAGGTATTAAGACTAACAATAAACAGAAATAGTAAGGGAAATATAAGATATTGGCTACTACCACTTTGGATAGCTTTAAATATTTATTTATCATTCGATCCAGCAGGATTTTATAGAAGATATAATTGGGTGCCATTTTTGATGTTGGCAGGAATGATTTATGAGTTGCATATTAGAGAAGATGTATCACTAATTAAGTTGTCAAAGAGACTTGAATTGCAAAAGAATAATTTTGACCTGGCATTTTTCTTTCTTTCAATCGGGTGCCTTGTGTCGGCATATTATGCTCTAAAAGTAGGCCAGATTGATTTTATGTATGCATTTATGGTACTGCCAGTTGGATATGGATTTGGCATGACACTTAATAAAAAGGTTTCAGTAATTCTTATTGTCGTGGGACTGATTGTTAATGGAATAAAGACTCATGCAATTCTTCCCATCATGCTTATGCCAGGAGGCATTGGTGGGTGGCTTCACCTTCAAAGACAAGTTGTAGAACTGGTACTTGGTGAATATCCTCAGGGATTTATTCATGACTTGGCAGAAGATGGTTCAATGTATTCATTCCTTTCAGAGATTGCAAAATACTACGGGGTGATACCATGGTTTTTTATGGTGATAATGGCCGGATTATTTATTGGAATGATAGGTATTTTATTTAGTAATAAAAATAAGAGCGTAGGTGATTGTATAATAGTAATTGGCGGGATAGTTGCAATTGGTTTTTTACTAATATCTGGTAATACTGTTTACATGAAAAGTATGCTTGGAATACTTGGAATTATAATGGGAATTCTATCTAGAACATTATCAGGTATCCACAATAAGAATAGAAGTTATGGTAGAAATAGTGAATAAAAAGTGGGATGCTGTAAAGTCAATACAGGAGTTTGATGATAGTATTAATGAGTGAGGGTAAGAAAATGGAATTAAAGTGTAAGTTATGAAAATAAATTGTTAAATGATTCAGAATTAAATGAGTATTTATGTTTAAAAAAGAGTATAAAAAGATGTGCGGTCCTGAGAATTAGCGCATATCATATCAAAGGGAGAAGAAAAATGAAAAAACAAATCAAAAGCATGGCTATAGGTTTACTTATAGCCATGCAAATTTTTATGTCAACTTTTGCGGACATGGGTGTAGCATATGCTATGGAGCCATCAGAAGAGCTGACAGCAAGTGAGGAATCCGCCGTCAAGGATTCTTCAGGAGAACAGAAATCAGAAGAAGAGCCGGCAGGGGCTTCAGATTCAGTGGAGGGAGACAAGAAAGACACAACTGGTCAGGCTAATAATGAAACTCCAACGACTGACGGCCAAAATCATTCAGACGGGCAGCCAACTGATAACAACCAGAACCCTGCCAATGATCAGCCTTCTGCTGACAAGCAAAAGGCTGAGGGACAACAAAATCCTGATGAGGTTCAGTCAGAAGAAAATCAATCAGATGATGAAAATTCAGACGACAAATACGAGCAGGACGACCAAGAATCATCAGACGAAAAAGATTCTGAAACAACATCAAACACAATCATCGGTTTTGCAGACATTACTCCAATCACAACAGAGTACAAGCTTGCTTTAGAAAGTCTAAAGGAGCAATTTCCAGAGACAATCACTGCAACATTAGATGATGAATCCACAGTAGAAATTCGTATATACGATTGGGTGGATGTTGATGACTACAATCAGTGGTTAGGTGAGTATACATTTGAACCAGTGGTCAACGGTGACTATGAGGTATCGGAGGATGTAAAGCTACCTACTCTAAAGGTCACTGTCGAAAATGAAAATCACGGTGATACAGGATATGTGTCTCGTCCTGATGGTTACGGGGCACCAAAGGTAGACCGTTCCGAATCAAACGACATGCTTTATGCTGGCTCAATACCAGCCAGCTATAACGGATACGAATCGGGCAATCTACCTGAGATTCGTAACCAAGGTAGTGAAGGTGCTTGTTGGACTTTCTCTACCATGGCTGCAATTGAAGCAGAGATGATAAGCAATGGTTCATCTGGAAAATCTGTTGACCTTTCAGAGCTGCAATTGGCATATTTTACAGCTCACGATTATGATGATCCAAAGAATTGCCACGACAACGACAGTTATTACATTCCATACAATTATGACTACCTTGATAATGGTGGCAATGACTCTATAGCATACAATGCACTTATGAATAGTGTCGGACCTGTATATGAGGCGGATGTACCATATTCGAAGGGCTCAAGTTATAAAGTCCCAGAAAAATACGCAGTAAGCAGCAATGTGGCTAGAATTAATGATGTTTATGAGATGAATATATCAGATGCAGATTTGGTTAAATCATCGATTATGCAACACGGAGCTGTAAGCGCATCGTTTTATGCAGATGAATTTTACTACAACGCTACATACAATTCGTACTATGGAACAGCGAAAAGTGTAAACCATGCAGTTGCTTTAGTTGGATGGGATGATAATTTCCCAGCAGAAAACTTTTCTACAGAGACTGGTGGAAATGGTGCTTGGCTTGTTAGAAACAGTTGGGGACTGGATGATTATGGTTTTGATGGATATTTTTGGCTGTCATATTACGATGCAGGTTTGTTATACAGCGAGACTGTAACAGCATATTCAGCAAGCACAGATGTGTATGATAACGTATATTCGTATGCCACAAGTGACTATAGAGCTTGGTATACATACAGTACGAACCAGGTTTCATATACAACAAAATATACAGTAGCTGCCGGAGAGACTATTGAGGCAGTTTCTGTAGATACAATCAACACAAATTCGACAATCACAGTTACAGTTAAGGCTGGCAACACTTCTTCATCAGGTTCATATAAAAACACTGTTGCGGGAGTATATACGATTCCGCTTAAAAAGCCTATTTCACTTTCTAAAGATACAAATGTATCAGTTACGGTAAAGATATCAGCGCCTGGCTCTCAGAAAGCATCAGTAGTTGTTGAGGATAATTATTATTCTAATGGTAAGCTCAGTCATTATACTTACCATAATGCTGGAACAAACATTTCCGGATACCATGTAGCTGAGGATGCCAAGATTCGTTTGTATACAAACAATGGTGGATCAGTAGCAGTAAATGATAGTGTAAACCTGTCCGAAAATGAGATATTCATTCATAAAGGAGAAAGCTATCAGATAAAACTAGATGCTAGCTCATCAGTATCTAATGCGCAGCTGACATGGTCATCATCAGATACCACTGTTGCAACAGTTAGCAACACAGGATTGGTAAAAGCTACTGGCGCTCATGGTGCGGCGGCTATTACTGGAAAATATAAAAATAAAGAAGTTACATTGCACGTAAATATTGCCCCTTACAATATCACTTATGTTTTAGGGGATGATGTGAAATATTCTACTCTTTACGATACATATTTTCCAGGCAATAGCACCTATTGCAAGTTGCCAACTGACGAGCAAGTGGCAAATGATGGATATACTCTTGAGGGATGGTATTCCAACTCAAATCTTACAACAAAGATTACAAATAGCACGTTGAATACATCGAATAAGGATTTGACATTGTATCCTAAGTGGAAGACTTATCCGGTGTCGATAGTATACGCAGTGCCAAATAATAAGCTTACGGGTTATACATCAAATACAATTACCATAGCTACAGGCAGAACTATATCGAATGGTAATTACACCATACCTTCAGCTAAAAATATGTCAACAGACCCTTCAACATATCCATCACAATATGGTGTGAAGGCAGAGTTCTTGTACTGGTCATTAGATGAAAATGGTGACACACCAGTCACACGGCTAACAACAGAACAACTATTTACCAGAGAAAAAAGTAAGAGTTACGGCACATATCCGTTAAAAGATAAGGTGGTTCTTTATCCACAGTATGGCGAGCTGTATAGCAAGGAAGATAAAGCAGAATTTGCTTCTACACCAACTACAGGCTTATGGATTGCCGGACTTTCGGATTCATACAAATACACTGGAACAGCCTATAACCTTGCTCCTGACACAGGCTTTAGAGTATACGACGGTACAAAACTCTTAGCTAACAAAAAGGACTACACATATACTCTTAAAGGTAATAAAAACGTTGGTACAATGACACTCACAATCAATGGTAAAGGCAATTACGCTGGAACCTTGGTTAAGAAGATGTCCATTACACCAATTGATCTCACCGATAATGGAACAGGTTTAGCCTCAGGTGGTGTCTACTATATTCAGGGTAAAGGCCTAGTGAAGCCAACATTAACTGTGTTCCCTGGAATCGTGGATAAAGAAACAACTGCAGCAAAGCTTACTGCGGGACGAGACTACACAGTTGCCTACTATGATATAGATAAAGAAAATACCACATCATACGATGATGTAACGTTATTAAAGCTGACAAATAAAGTTGGTCCTAAATGCATGGTGGTTACTGGAAAAGGAAACTATACAGGAAGCTTCAAAGTGCCTTACATTACAAAGGCTAAAGAGGATTATTACGGAAAAGCAAAGCTTACAGCATCAAACTTTAAAGCAGGCAACTTCAAGAAAAATGTCACATATACAGGAAAGACTATAGAGCAGGATTATTCAACAAATGTCAAATGCGGTGAACAGGAACTAGACTATGGTTTGGATTTCATAGTTGTTCGTGGAAATCGCACAGAAGTTGGAAAAACAAATGATGTGATTTATGGTTGTGGTTTATACTCTGGCGTTGTAAATATGTCTTACAGTATTACACCAAAGGCTACTCTTACGGCGAAGAATACAACTATCGAAGTAACAAAAATTACTACAGAAAAGAAAACTGTCCCATTTACAAACAAGGCATATACTTCTGCTGATTTGGGTGTGAAAGTAGTGCTTAGTCAAACTGTAGATGGTACAACCACTACTAAGCAACTTACAGAGGGCCAGGATTACACCGTAGTGATGCCGAAGGACTCTACAAATATAGGTGCTAAAGCCATTACAATTCAGGGAATCAATGGATACGCTGGAAAGATAACAAAGAATAATGCGTTTACAGTTGAAAAGGTTCAGGCTGACACATCTAATGTTAAGATGACATTTGATGGATTGGACAGTAAATCTCAGATAGCATATACCAAAGGCGGTGTAAAGCTTACTCCAAAGTTTACCTACAATGGAAAAGCAATGACTGCTGCTGAAGCAAATGCTAATTTCAAGATTACCTGGACAAAAACAGATAATGCAGCAGAAATTAGTAAAAACGGCAAATCTGTGGTAACAGTAACTGCAACGCCTAAGAAGAATCTTACAGGAACAGCGATTACTGCAAGTTACGCGATAGTACAGGCTGATATATCAAAAGCCAAGATAACAGCAGCGGATAAGATGGTGAGCTCAAAAGCAAATGCATATAAAGTGGCACCAGTCTTGTGTGATACAAATGGCAAGAAGTTGGTTGCTGGAACTGATTACGACAAAATAAATATTGCATACACCTATGAGAATGAAACTGATGTAACTTATAAACAAGGTTGGTATACAGACGAAGCTACACGTGTAGCTGGCAGCGAGGTACAGAGTACAGACATTATTCCAGCAGGAACTGTTATCAGAGTTACAGTTGTAGGAAAGGGTGCATACAAAAACACAACTGTTGCTTCCGCTACTTACCGTATTATGAAAAAAGATTTATCAAAATCAGCAGTTACACTATCTGATAATATAAAAGCTGGTGTCACCTATTCTGGGGACGCAAAATCTATAAAGGCTTCAAATCTTACTGTTAAATTTGGTAAGACTAAGCTTGTCGCTGGAAGAGATTTTTATATCGATACCGATTCATATACAGCAAATACCAACAAAGGTACAGCTTCAGTGTTGATAAAAGGTACTGGAGAATATGGCGGCACAAAGAAGATTACATTCAAGATTAATCCGAAAAGTATGCAGTAATATACAATATAATAAAATCAATTGATATTGTATCCACCATGATACAGTGATACAATATCTAGTGTAAAAGCAATTCAAAAGGAGCGGTTTTTGAATTGCTTTTTATACATTAAAAGAGTTAATAGTAAGAAAGGGAAATGCTATGAAAAAAAGATTTCGTATGCTTGCGTTGGTGCTTAGCGCGTGCATGATGCTTAATCTTGCACCTATGACAGCATTAGCGGCGGAAAGTACTCCTCAGTCCGAGATAGTGCTTTCAGGTTCTTCTACAGATGCAGACGATATTGATGCATCAGAAGAAACAACAGATGCTGAGGAAGCCGTCACTCCTCAGCCAGAAGAGACCACACCTTCCACAGAGGAAGTTGTAGAAGCCGGCTCAGATGAAACAGAAAATGATTCTGAAGTTGAGCCACAGTCTGAATCGGAAGAAACAACAGATGATTTAGAATCAGTAGAAGAGGAAGAAGAACAGGAGCTCTTAGAAGCTACATCTACTGTATTTACAGTTGATGGCCAGGGCACACTTGTTAAGTCTTCTTCAAAAGAATTATCAGGTGATATTGATATTGCAAAGATGCTTCCAGAAGGAGCAGTTGTAAAGATTATCCCTGCCGATATTTTCAAAGGCAACACAGGCATTACATCAGTTGTAATTCCATCAACTGTTCAGGAGTTCAAAACAGGAGCTTTTGATGGTTGCGAAAACCTTACAACAGTCAAATTCGAGAACGATACAGTAAGTGCTACAGAGTTCCCAGAGGCTATGTTCAGAGGCTGTACAAAGCTGGCATACTCAGCAAAGGCTACCAACTTCAAGATTCCAGCAGGAGTTCAAAAGATTGGTCAGTATTGCTTCCAGGGATGTACAAGCTTAGGTGGAGTTGATTTCTCAAAGGCCACATCTCTTACCGAGGTTGGCGATTCAGCTTTCATTTATTGCTCAGCTCTCAATACACTCAAGAACTTTGATAAAACAGCAGTTACTAAGATAGATAGCAATGCATTTGCAAACACAGCAGTTAATCAGACAATCGCAGTACCAACTACATTGGTAAGCATTAGCTCAAATGCGTTTGCAAACTGCTCAAAGTTATACAGCATCGACTTATCTTCACTTGATGGAACTAGCCTTACAATTGGCAAGGGTGCTTTCTCAAACAGTGGATTAAAGAGCATTTCGCTTCCAGATACATACCACACACTCACAGAGGGAGTATTCCTTAACTGTACAAATATGACTACAGTTACAATTGGTTCTAACAAGGCTGATACTGGAGTTACAACAATTGCAACAGGTGCATTTGAAGGCTGCACCGGGTTGACAGAAGTTATTCTTAACGAATCTGTTACAGAGGTTGCTAATAACGCTTTCAAGTCATGCAACAAGGTTGTAACAATAAAGTCATTACAGGGTAAATCCCTTACAAATGGCAATTCTATGACCCTCTATTACAATTCATTCCCTATAAACAAGGGCATGACTATTTACGGATACGACGGAAATATTCAGGATTGGCAGGGCAAACATAGCACTGAGGAAGTAAAGTTTAGTAGCTTATATACAGGATTAGCATTTGATATCAACGAGCAAAAGGATGGAAATTCTGTAACAGTTGCCGGCGCAAAAAATATTGTGACATTAGGTGATAAAGTAAATGTTACACCAAAGGCAGCAAAGAACTACACTTTGATTTCCATGACACATGGAACAAAGGATGCCTATGTTGGCTCAGCTGCAACAACAGATGAGACTGGTGCATCAACATACTCATTTACAGTTACAAATTCGGATGTTGATAGTGAAGGCAAGATCCCTGTAAATGTTGCATTTGCAAACATTTCGCAAACAGACACAACATTTACATTTGAAATAAAAGAAAACGACTACGTAACATATGCTAATACTAATGATGCTATTGAAATCAATACATTAGGACAAAGCGTTCCCCTTACAATTCGTGCGATAAATAGTAACTATGGCTCAGTAACATCAAATCCATGGTTATGGTCATTCAAGAGTAACAACACAAATTGTGTAAAGGTAGATGCCAACGGTAAGATTAGAGCGGTTGCATCTACAACAGGCACAAAGGACGGTTATGCTACAGTAACAGCTACTTTAAACGCTAATAAAAAGATTGTTGTTACAGCAAAGGTATATGTCGAGGCAGTACAGAAGTTTAATTCTATTTCTAATGTGTCATTTGAAGATACATACAAAATGACAAAGGCAGTAGATTCTCAGACAGGATTAAATACAATCGTATTCTCTAAATCTTGGGTTGAAGCTGCAAAGCATGCAAAGAAGACAAGAGACGTTAATGTCACAGTTGAAGCTCTCGATACCAATGGATTAGAGATGGATACAGCATTCACATGGAAGAGTGCAAACACAGCCATTGCTACAGTTGCAAGTTCAACTACTGAATCAACAAGCAACACAATCAAGGTATGTGGCGTAGGTGAGACAATCATCACAGCTACATCTAAAGAAAAATCAGCTACAACAAAAGAGACTGCATCAATTCAGTTTATTGTTAGAGTAGTTGATAAGACACCAGCTGTTTCAGATTCAACAATCGTTATCAACACAAAATCAAATAAGGGAACAGATTTCAACATCGTTCGATCATACAATGGTGCTATTTCAACAGATGACATTGAGATTGTTCAATACTCAAACAAGAAATGGGTATCAATGGACAAACAGTTCTCTGTTAGTGTTGTTAGTCAGCCGGTTGAAAGAGCAGATGGCGATTATGATCAGACACTAAATATTGGTTTATACACCGATTCAAAATATGCAAATAAAGAAACAAGTGTAGCTGACCTCTATGTTAAGTGTCTTGTTGATAACACAGATTATGTATATGCAAAATTACCAACAGTAAAGATTACTGCAAAGGCACCAGCTCCAAAGGTAACAATTGCAGGTAAGGTTAACACATTCTATAAAGCAACAGCCGAAACAAAGGCAGATACATCAGTTACAGCAACTGTTGCAAAGGTAGCTGGATACGAATGGGACACATCAAAGGAAGTAAGCCTTGACTGTCTCGATACAGACACAGGAAATGTATTCAAGGAGAATTTTGATGTAGAACCAGTAAAGGCTGGAGATTACAGCAAGCTTAGAATCTATCAAAAAGCTGAAGAGTTAAAGGTATATAATGATAAAGATAAAAAGTTAGCTCTTACAGGTTATCTTGTAATTCCATACAAGAACGGAATTGAAGCAAAAGTAAAGATCACAATTGGAACTCAAAAAGTTGCACCAGCTTACGTGCTTTCGAGCTCAACAGTTACAACAAGCAAATTTGCAAAAGCACAGTCATTTAATATTCAGCTATTAGATAAGAAGACAAAGAAGGTTATCGACCTTACAGATAAGCATTCATTTGATAAGTATGCCGCAGGTTCTACTCCATTATCATTCACAACACTTACTCCTGCAGTTGATGTAGAGACTGATACAATTACAGTAACAACACCTGCAGATGGAATTAGTGCAAACAGCAAAGCCATTATTGTTCTTAGAAACACAAACTGGAACCAAACACTTACATATCCACTTACAATAAAGGTTGCTACAGCAAATCCTAAGATTGTACTTGGAACATCAAACATACAGATTAATATAGCTTCTGCAACACAGAACTCTACAACAGCAGCTCTGAAGGATGCCTATATTACAGGATTAGATGTTCATGATGATAGAATTGTTTCTACAAACAAGGGCAAAGCAAAGACAGAGGCTGATAAGGTATCATGGGAATATGACAACGGAAAGCTTAAGGCTTCTGTGCAGGAAGACAATCTTCCAGCTAAAGGAAAATACACATACACAGTTCCTTACACAGGAACATACGTAGGTGGCAACACATACGATGCAACAGTGGCTGTAACAGTACAGATTCTAGAAGCAGTACCAACTGTAAAGCTCAATGCAACCACATTCACATTAAATGACAACCTGTATGGAGTTACAGACGGAGAAAATGCAGCAGAAATTGCTACAACAACATATTCTGTATTGAATCTTCCAGCTGATGGTGCATACACAGTTGATATGACAGAGGCAGAACTTATCAACACAACACAGAAAAAGAATCCTGTCAGCTACGGAGTAGGTGGAAATACAGCATGGACAAGCGCAGGTTCACCAATAGCATTTGATTTAAATGCTGGTAAGTTTAGCATCTACCTTACAAAGAAACTTAATGGTGTAGCAAATACATTTACTATTTCTAAGGTGAAAGTTGATGGTAAGACAATTGCAGACCTCAAGATTACTGTAAAGTCAAATCTTAAGAAGCCTACAATTAAGCTTGCGCCAAAGGGAACAATCAATGTACTTGATGGTTCATCAGCTATTACATACACACTTACAGTTGCAAACTATAGCGGAACAGTTGATCCTAGAAAGCTTCAGTTAATCAGTGAATATGTTCCAGATAAGACCAATAGTTCAGCAGGCACATGGAAGTTGATTCCTAGTGAAATGGCAGGCCATTTCGTATTTGATGCTGCAAGTGTTAATGGAAACAAGATTAACTTGGTTGTAAATGATAGTGAGAGAGCAGATTTGCAGGGAATCACATACAAGATTAATGCTAATTATGCATTCGGTACGGACGCAGAAGATGCTACTTATACTTCAGAAGTATGTACAATCGCTCCAAAGCCAACACAGTCAATGCCAAAGCTTACACTTTCAGCAAGTGCTATGAACTTATATGCTGCAAACCCAAGCTACGGTAATTCGATTACAGTAACTTCAAAGAACACAGCAGTAAGCATTGATGATATTGAATGGTCAAAGAATACATCAAAAGACATGCAGAAAGCATTTGAAGCACCAATTTACGATGCATCAACAGGTAAGCTTACAATCAAGATAAAGAATGCAGCTTTATTAAAGAAGAACACTACATACACATTAAAGTATTGCATCAAGAATGATAACCAGCTTACAGGAAACAATGTACAAGGTACAGAATTTGCTGTGAAGGTGACAGTTAAATAACCAATTTATAATGAATAACGTCACGATTTGTCGTGGCGTTATTTTTTGTGCAAATAATTGTGTATGGTGGATGGAATATATTGAATTTAGGGGTGGGGTAATAGTATAATTTTCACAGAATTTTCACGATTTGTTCTGAATAGAATGTCGTGAACTATAAATAATAAAAAGAGAGAGAGGGAAGAATATATGAACAAAACTCTTGCGAGAGTGCTGAGTATGGCACTTACGCTTGCTGTTGCATTTACATCGATAAATTTTCCAGTATATGCAGCAGATTTAGAAAACGAGACACAGGTTCAAGAAATAGAAAACGAACCTAGTGAAACAGAAGAAGTATCTGAAGACGAAGCAGATACCGAAACAGAAGAAACTGTTCCAGAAGAAAATGCTGGTGAGCAAGAAACAACACCAGATGCAGAGCAGAATGTGGGCGAGGAAGCTCAGACAGAGCAGCCTCAAGAAGAGCCTGAAGAGGAGCTCGAAGAGGAACAGGAAGAAGAGCAAGATTTAGTTGGCTTACAGTCAACAGACGAATTTGAAATCAACGGAACTACATTAACAAAGTACAATGGTACTGGCGGAGCTGTAGTAATTCCTAACGGTATAACTACTATTGGCTATGGTGCTTTTAGCGGAGCAACAAGCGTTACATCTGTTGAGATTCCTAACTCCGTAACAAAAATTGAGACTTCAGCTTTTGGAAATTGTACAGGATTAAAGAGCATTACTATACCTAGCTCTGTGAAGGAGATTGGTTATCGTGCATTTGCACTGGGTGATGGCTCAACAGAAACAAGTGTTGTTATAGAAAGTAAAACACTTACATGCGGCACAAGCACATTTGAGGGAAGAACAATCACAAGTGCAAAATTACCAGAAGGAATGTCATCTCTACCAGCGCTGTTTAACCATGCAACATTTACAGCTGGTTATGAATTAAAATTACCATCAACAGTTACAAAAATTGAGCAAAATGCTTTTTCTAATACTAAAGGCTTAAAAGAAGTAGTATTTAATGCTAAATTGCTTACAATAGATGACTACGCATTTAGTGGTAGCTCAGTTGAGGTGGTAAAGTTTCCAGAATCTTTGCAAAAAATAGGATGTCAGGCATTTTGTAATTGTAACGGAATAACAGAGATAACAATTCCAAGCAAAGTAAACGAAATAGAATACCAAGCATTTATGTTGGGAAGTGGCTCAGCAGAAACAAAAGTTGTAGTAAAAAGTAAGGCACTTTCATGTGGCTCAAGTACATTTGAGGGAAGAACAATCACAAGTGCAGAATTACCAGAAGGGATGTCATCAGTTCCACAGCTGTTCAATCATGCAACATTTACAACTGGTTATGAATTCAAATTACCATCAACAGTAACAAAGATTGAACAATACGCATTTTCTAATACTAAGGGCCTAAGCAAGGTGGTCTTTGATGATAAGTTACAAACAATAGATGACTACGCATTTAGTGGAAGTTCAGTTGAGGTAGTAAAATTCCCAGAATCTTTGCAAAAAATAGGATGTCAGACATTTTGTAATTGTAACGGAATAACAGAGATAACAATTCCAAGCAAAGTAAACGAAATAGAATACCAAGCATTTATGTTGGGAAGTGGCTCAGCAGAAACAAAAGTTGTAGTAAAAAGTAAGGCACTTTCATGTGGCTCAAGTATATTTGAGGGAAGAACAATCACAAGTGCAGAATTACCAGAGGGAATGTCATCAGTTCCACAGCTGTTCAATCATGCAACATTTACAACTGATTATGAATTCAAATTACCATCAACAGTAACAAAGATTGAACAATACGCATTTTCTAATACTAAGGGCCTAAGCAAGGTGGTCTTTGATGATAAGTTACAAACAATAGATGACTACGCGTTTAGTGGTAGTTCAATTGAAGAAATCAAATTTCCAGAATCCCTTCAAACAATAGGGTTTCAGGCTTTTTGTAATTGTAACGGAATAACAGAGGTAACAATACCAAGCAAGGTATCAGAAATAGAGACTTATGCATTTGAACTAACTAATGGTTCTACAGGCACTACAGTTACAATAAAAAGTAAATCGCTTACATGTGGCTCAAGCATATTCGAGGGAAGAACAATCACAAGCGTTGAATTACCAGAAGGTATGAAAACTATGCCATGTTTGTTTGACAATGCTACATTCGATCCTGAAGTTGTAGTTAAATTGCCTTCGAGTGTTACAGAAATTGGTAGAAGTGCGTTTAATAGAGCAAATGGATTATCAAAAGTTGTTTTAGGCGATAAAGTTGTAACTATAGCTGATTACGCGTTTAGCAATAGCTCAATTGAAGAAATTGAATTGCCTGAAACAGTTCAAACAATTGGATTTCAAGCTTTTTGTAATTGCAAATCATTGAGCAAAGTAATAATGGGCTCAAATATAAAAGAAATTGGTTGGGATGCTTTTAATGGGTGTGATAATGCATATTTTTATGTAAAGAAGGGCTCTACAACCGAGAAGACATTATTAAAGTATTATAAAAATAATTCAGATAGAATTACTACAATGAATGGCATCAGCTATAAGTTGAATAATGGTGAGATGAGTGGAAGCTATCCTTCTATTTATTCAAAAGACGATGGCAGCATTGAACTCACAGACCCAACCCGTGAGGACTACAAATTTGTAGGTTGGTACTACGATGCTAAGTTTACAAAGCCAGCAGGCAAGCATGTAGGAGATATAACTACTATCGATGTATCATCCATGAATAGCAACATCACACTCCACGCTAAGTGGGATGGACCTTACTACACAGTAACATTCGATGCTGGCACTTACGGTGAGCTTTCAGGGGAGAGCACACTTGAGGTTAAGAACGGGAATACATACGGAACTCTTCCAACAGTAACAGTTAAGAATGAGTATGCTAATCAGAAAGAATTACTTGAAGGCTGGTACACAGAAGAGGGTGAGTTAATCACAGCTGAGACAAAGGTTACAGCAGAAGCTAAGAACCAAACACTTTACGCAAAGTATCAGTCAGTAAAGAATTCTATCGCAGCTCCAACAGTAGGCATCTGGGGTGCAGACGAGGCGGAAGACTTAGGCACACTCGAGGCAACTGTAGGCGACAAGGTATACATCAGATGCGCAGAGGATGGCGCAAGTCTTACATATAGCCTTGCCTATTCAAATGAAAATAAAGCAGAGCAGGCTTCATACACAGATGAGGCTACAGATGCTGAGTACACAGGTACATTTAAGCTTGCCAAAACTGGATTTTATAAAGTAACAGCAGTGGCAACATTCAAAGATAAGACCCAGACTACAGAAGTAGTTATTCACGTAACAGAAGAAAAGGCAGATTCAGATCTTTATGATACAAAGAATGCAAATGCATTCTGGGTAACATACGGAGATGAAATCTATGATGCCTCAGCTATCGAAGTTCCATTCACAGGAGCAGACGTAGCGCTTTCAGGATACGAAGTATACTATGGCAAGAAGCTTCTTAAAGAAGGAACTGATTATAAGGTAACTTATAAGAACAACAAAGCCGTTGCAGCTTATGATGCAGCAAAGGCACCTACAATTATCTTCACAGCAAAAGGTAATTACACAGGTACAATCGAAAAATCATTTAGTATTGTAAAAGGTGAAAATGCAGTTACACTAGCTGCAAAGAACGTAACAGTTACACTAGAGGATAAGACTTGGACATTTGATGGACAGGCAAAGGAACCAGCTGTAGAAAAAGTTGTCTACAAGGATCCTAAGACAAAAAAAGAAACAGAAATCTCTGATACAGATTACACAGTTACATACGCTAACAATACAAACGCTTCAAAGAAAGCACAGGTAATCGTTACATTTAAGGGCATTAATTTCTGCGGAGTTGTAACAAAGACATTTACAATCAATCAGCTTGATATTAATGATGCTTCAGTAAAAATAAAAGTAGATGAAGATGTTATATCAGCTCAGTACAATGCAAACAACAAGACAATTAGCGCCATCAAAGCTATCCAGGTAAAATCTGGTGATGAAACAATCTACACACTTAAAGCCAGTGATTATAAAGCATCTGTAAAACGTACTACAAATTCAGATGGCACAAGAACAGAGGAATATACATTAAAGGGAGTAGGAAACTTTAAGGGAACAAAAAAAGAATCTTACGACCTTAAAAAACAGGACTTCTCCAATGTAAGAGTACTGCCATGCGTAGCTAAGCAGAAGGCTAACTTCATGGATGAAACTACTAACGCAGTAGTAGCACCAGTTTGGACAAACAAGGCAAAGAACTACCTTCCAACTGCTTACACAGTAGTTGATAAGTATGGTGATGTAATGGCTATAAACAAAGACTATACTGTAAGCTATGCAGTGAAACAGCCAGGGGAGACACAATACGCACCAGCCGACAACAAAACAAAGTATGCTAAAGACTCTGAAGTAAAGATGACTATTACTCCAAAGAGTGGAAGTATTTATACTGGGGAGCCTATAGAAGCAACATACAAGCTTGAAGGCTCATATGATTTAACAACACTTGATAACCTTTCAGTAACAGTAAATGATGTAGTTTATGCTGATAAGGCAAATAACTTCAATTCAAAGATAGTTGTTGTAGATACTAGAACAAACACAACACTTAAGCAGAAGACACACTACACAGTTTCATACAAGTACACAGAAGAAACAAAAGTAGCTGGAAAGAAGAATAAGAAGAGCTTCACAAATGTAAGAGATGCTGGTGAAGAAGTAAAGAGTACAGATATCGTTCCAGCAGGAACAGTTCTTACAGCAGTAATCACAGGTGTAGGAAACTACGATAGTGGAGAAGCTACAATCGAAAAGAACTTTACAGTAGGTTACGACATCAACACAACAAAGGTTACAGTAGCAAACGTAACATTTGGAGAAAATGGAGTTGCAGTAAAGCCAGCAGAATCAGATATCAAAGTTACACTTAAGAACGAAACAGTTAAATCAAGCAACTACGATATCACAAACTTTGCAAACAACACAAAGGTAGGAACAGCTTCATTTACACTTGTAGGCAAAGGAAAGTATGTAGGTACAAAGAAAGTTACATACAAGATTGCAGCAAAGTCAGCAAAGTACAATGTAACTTACGATAAGGGCCTTGGTTCATTGCCAAAGAATAATAAATCAATGGCAAGCACCCAGACAGCAGTAAATGGAGCTCTTTCAGCAAATGGATACGTAGCACCAGCAGGTTATGAGTTTGCAGGCTGGGCATACACTCCTCAGAGTAAGCTTCCTGAGACAGCAGACGAGTGTGCAAGCATGAGAGCATCACTAAATCTACCAGCAGCAAAGACAAACACAAAAGTGATTTTTGCAGTAGACACAGAGAACTATCCAGTAGGAACAGATGTGACTTTATATGCTTGGTATCAGTTAAAAACAAAATAAGATATTTTTAATTCTTGTAGCGGTCTTTCTGATTGCTGTTAAGGGTCTGGCTTTTGCCAGACCCTTTTGTAATATAAAAACCTCCAAAATGATTTGTGAAAATAGTGTGTAGAGAGTGTGTATTGTCAGAAAATGAATTGTATAAAAAAAAAAAACAGACTATAATGCAAATTACACGGGGCTGAGTGTACAATTTGGCCCGAATTATACTTAACGGAGGTATGATATATGCATATTAAGAAATTGCTAAGTGGGTCGCTTGCTGGATTGATGATTGCTTCGTCAATCAATGTACCAATGGTACAGGCTGGTGAAGTGGACGAAACAACAGTAATTGAAACTCCAACAGAAACGGCAGAGGAAGATGAAACCATTCCAGTGGAAGAATCTGACGATGTTGTGGTTGTTGATGAGCCAACTGTTGAGGAGACTCCTGTAGTAGAACAGCAGGAAGCTGTTACTCAGGAAACACAGGAGGAGTCTGCTGATATTCAAGCGGTTGAAGAAGAGCAGACACAGGAAGTAGTAAACGAAAGTGAGGCTGTAGAATTAACTGCAGATATGGTTACATTATCGGCAGATACAGCAGTGTATTCAGGTACAGACCAGAAGCCTTCAGTTACAATTGATGACGCAACAGAAAGTACAGATTACACAGTTGAATGGAAAAAAGGAGAAGAAACAGTTACTGAATTGGTAGATGCAGGAACATATACTTTGACGGTAACTCCTATTGCTGAAAGTACGGCTTTAAAAGGTTCAGCTGTAAACAAAGAATTTACTATTACAGCGAAAACTCTTGAAAACGCAGTAGTTAATGTATCTGATATTACATATGGTGATGCGGCTCCTGAAGTAATAGTTAAGGATTCTAGCGAGGAAACAGCTGCTACAGTTGATGCTTCAAACTACACTCTTACATATAAATATAAAGCTACAGAACAGGGTGAATTCTCTGAAATAGAAGCAGCAAAGATTAAGAATGCTGGTATCTATCAGGTTACAGCTACATTTAACGGCAATTATAGTGGTACAGCTGTAGGAACATTTAACATAAATGAAAAAGAAATTACAGCTGATGATATTACTATTGCAGGTTCCACTGTTCTCACCTATAAAGATGGTGAAGCGCAAGCTGTTGAACCAGAGATTACTCTATCTAGCGCTTTTTCTGAGTTGAATAGTAATGATTATACAGTAACATATTCTAATAATACTGCAGTAGGCACAGCTACATTAACTTTGGAATTAAATGAAACTGATACTTCTATTAATTATAAAACAGCAGAAGGTGGAGTAAAGAAAACTTTTGAGATTACAGAGGATAGTAGTGTATCTAAATCCGAAGTGACGAAGAAAGCTGGCTTTAATACTGTTGGTACACGTACAAATACATTAGCTTCAGGTAGAGTGTCAACAGAGGATATAAAGGCTATTACCGGAAATTCTATTCCAACAGCAATAGTTAATTCGCCTGAGGGTAAAGCTGCATTTAAAGCTGCAGTGAAGTTATACTATTCTGATAATCAGGTTGTTGAGAATGGCTCAAATGCTGAAGATGATTCTGTAGTATACACAGTTGAAGTTGGTGAAATAGGAGATGGTGCTACAGAAGCTACATATACAATTACATTAACAGGTACCGAATACGGAGCTAACGAAGGAGATGAGGAAGGTAGCTCTAACTATGTTCTTACTGGAACAGTAAAAGTTGTAGAAGAAAAAGAATACAATGCGGCAGATTACAATATTTTAGTAGTTGATAAAGTAGCTACATTTAATCAGGCTGGCTCATTTCACTATGCAAATGAATTAGGAACCCAGGCAACTACAAAAACAGGAGATGTATTAACACCTTCAGATGCTGATGCGAGCGTTTCTAACATAAGTTATGATGTTCCACAACTTCAGGCAAATTTTGAAGGTAATGCAACAGAGTACACATATGCAGGCAAGGAAATATTGCCAAATGTTGTTGTTAAAACTAAAGGACTTGTTGAATCAACAGATGACGAAGGTAATACAACAACAGTTTTTGATGCTGTCGAGTACACTAATTCATCAGATGGAAGCACACCTGTAACAGTATCTTATGAGGATGCAACAAAACCAGGAACAGCAAAAGCTTTTGTTCAGGTTAAAGATGCTAATGGACTATATTATGGCGAGACAAGTCTTGCATATACTATCGTAGCCGATAAGGAGACTATTGAAACACCATATTCGGTAGAATCAATTGATATATCAAACGTTAGCTATGGAACAAAAGTAAGGATTGCTACAAAGACAACTGGAGCAAAGATTTACTACACTGTTTCAGATACAGATAATGCAACACCTGCTGATCCTACAGCAGAGTCAACACAGTATAAATCTGCAATCACTTTAACAAGTGATATGGCAAAAGACAACGTTATCACTATCAAAGCTATTGCAATAAAAGGCGATAGCCAGTCAGAAGTGGCTACATTTACATATACAATGCTTGCTGCAGCTACTGACTGGGGAGATATTGATTTGGCTGATCAGTCTCAGTGGGCAGATGCTACAGCAGTACCAGAAGGACTTTGGATAGGTACAGCATCAATTACAGATGATGGATTAACATATACAGGTAAAGCACAGACAGTTGCTGAGCTTCGTGTATACTATCATAAGACTCTTCTTACAGAAAAGACTGACTATACTCTTAAGTATGCTAATAATAAAAATGCATGGGTTGTTGGAGATACAACAAATTATCCAGTATCAAAGCAGCCAACAATTACAGTAACAGGTAAGGGTAAGTTTAGCGGAACATTTACACAGGGATTTGCTATCGATCCTATGACTGTTTATCCAAGTGTAGATTTGACAGGATACACTGGATGTTATAATCAATATCTTTCTACAGGTAAGTTGGTACAGCCTAATGCAAAGGTAACAACTACTGATTGGAATGGTACAAAACGTGTAACTAAAACATATACAAAGAATAAAGACTATACAATAGAATATTTTGATTCATATAATATTGTTGGCGGCAATGCTACAACCACGGAGTTGACAGTTGGGGCTGGCACGAAGTATGCAGTTGTAACAATGAAAGGCAATTATAAATCAGGAGCAGTGTCAACACCTTATACTGTAATAGATTCAGCAACATCAATAACAAAAACTACAAAGATTAGTATGCCTTCAAAGGCTAAATGGACTGGCAAAGATATTGATATGAATCTTGTAATTACAGACAAGAGTACTGGTGCAACACTTGTAAAAGACACAGATTATACAGTGTATGTTAGCTGTAATTACTATGATGGTACAGTAAATGAAACATATGGAAATCCAATACAAAAAAGCTATTCTAAAACTGAAGCGGTAGCTAAGCCAGTTGGTACATACTATGTATATATTACAGGAATGGGTGATTACTCAGGAACAGTATCTAAGACATTTACAGTTACTGGAACAGCTATTTCTGTCAATAATCTATCTGCAGCTCAATATACTGGTTCTGCAATAACACCGACTGTTACAGTAAAAGCTGCAGGAAAGGTATTGGAAAATACTGATACAACAAAGAATTATGTTGTTTATTATATTAATAATCAACAAGTTGGTACTGCAAGTGCAATTGTGTACCCAAATAATGATTTGGGTTATTCAGGAACTGTAATAAAGACATTTAAGATTGTAGGCACAAAACTTGCAGCAAATCAGGTAACACTTGACAAAACAAGTATTATATATGATGGCACAATTCCAGAGGTATCTGATTTTGGAGTAGTTGTAAAGGATGGTACAACAACTCTTACAGCTGGTGCTGATTATAACGTAATGTTGTTTGACAAATTTGATGCTAAAGATAGTTCAAAGTGGAAATTTGCTACTGCTGAAGCTGGAACTAAGACTATGGTAATTAGTGGAATAGGCAAATATGATGGTTCATATATTACAAAGAAAGTTACAGTTACACCAGTTGATTTGGCAGCAGACGCTAAGCTTACAGAAGGACGTCGTGTATCTAATCCAAGGTTGAGTTCAGCTACTTGCACAAAGGCAGGAGCACAGCCTAAAGTTACATTAGTTGATGGATTTGGAACAACAGAGACAACAGATGATGTAACACTTGTTAATGGTACAGATTACACTGTAACTTATAAGAATAATACGGTTGTAGCAGCTGCTGATGCTAAGAAGGCTCCAACAGCAACAATTAAAGGCAAGGGCAACTATACAGGAACCATTACTGTTAATTTTGCTATTACATCAGGCTCACTTTCAGATGCTACAATTGTAACAACAGATATAACAGAAGGTAAGTTCAAAGCGCCAAAGACAACTGTTACATTGGGCAAGGCTCTTGCAGTTAAGAAAGATTACACACTTACATATGTTTATAATGAAACGGCGGTAATTACTAGAAACAATGAAAAAGTAACCGTTTACAGAAATGATGAAGTTAAAACAGGTGATGTTTTAACAGCAGGCACAGAATTACGCGCTGTTGCTACAGCTGGAACAAATGGTGATTACGTAGGAACAACACCTGAGACAGAAGGTATTATTCGTGTAGTAGCTAAAAATATGAATATTTCTTCTGCTAAGTTCAAGATTAATGACCAGACATATGCAGGAAGCCCAGTGCTTCTAACAGCAGATGATTTTGCAACAGCAGCAATTGGTTCTACTAATTTAGTATTAGGTACAGATTTTGAAATTGTTGAAGGAAGCTATGTTAATAATGCAAAGGCTGGCACAGCTAAGGTAACTGTAAGAGGTATTGGAAATTATGGTGGAACAAAGACATTAAGCTTTAAGATTAAGGCTAAGTCTATGCTCTACAACCTTACATTCGAAGCAGTTTCACAGACATTTGGTACAGGGGATGAAGCAAAAACTCTTAATCCAACAGGTGCCACAAAGGCTCTTACAAGCAAGAATGGTACATTTACATTACCACAAGCTTCATTCAAGGTAGATGGAAAGACGTATGTATTTGAGGGATGGTACTCAGATAAAGAACTTACATCTAGAGTAGGTGAGAAGGGAACGTCATACACTCCTAGCATCAATGCTGGCGAAACAGCAACACTTTATGCTAAGTATGAAGAAGTTGGAGAATACAAAATTATATTTGATGGAAATGCTCCAACAGGTGTAACACCTACTGGTAAAATGAGTGATCAGACTATCAAGAGAGGTACCGCAACTGCAATATCAGCAAATAAGCTAAAACGCGCTGGATATAAGTTTGTTGGCTGGAAAGTCAGATCGGGTGAGGGCACTGAAGAATCACCATATACATATGGCACAACAGTATATACAGATAAGCAAAAATTATATAATGAATTTGCAACAGGCACAAACACAATTCTTTCTGCACAGTGGGAAGCTATTTCATATAAAGTAACTTATAAGGATGCAGAAAACCTTACAACAGATATTTATACAACAGAGGATGGAATTGCTTCAATTCCAACACCTGTAAAGGCGGGTTATACTTTTACAGGGTGGAAGTGTTCTAATGCAAAAGCACTTTTAAAGAAAACAACAGGCGAGGGTGAATCTGCTGTTACAACATATTCTATTGCAGCAGGAACAATTGGTGATTTAACTCTTACTCCTGTATGGACACAGAATGAATTTACTGTTAAGTATAATAACAACGCAGCTGCATACACAACAGGTGAAGGAGAGTCAGCTGTATGTGCTCTTGGTAATGTGTCAGGCACAATGGCAACACAAGAAAAAATTAAATCTGGTACAAAACTAGCTGCAAACGCATTTAAGGTAACTGGAGCTTATAAGTTTGTAGGCTGGTCTAAGACAACTGGAACTTATAGTACTGCTGAAATTGCATATGCTGATAAGGCAGTTGTAAAGGAAGCTTCTGACAGTACAGTAACACTTTATGCAGTATGGGCTCCTATCGACTACAAGATTACTTATAGTGGCGCAGCAGTAACAACAGCAGCTCCAACAAGCTACAACGTGGAGAACGCTGCAAGTGTATTAGCTTCAGCGCAGGCCGCAGGAACAACTGTTACAAAGTCTGGTAAAACTCTTGTTTGGGATGTTTATGTAGGCAAAACAAAGCTTGATGCTGATGGAATAGCAGCTTTAGCAACATCACCAAAAGCTATTACTCTTAAGGCTAGATGGGAAGACGCAACATATCCTTATACAGTAAAGTTTGAAGCTAATGCTCCAACAAATCAAACTGTTTCTGGTGAGATGAATGATTTAGAGAATGCAAATGCTGGAACAAAGCTTACAGCAAATGCCTTTACAATTACAAACTATGCATTTAAAGGCTGGGCAACATCTGCAGAGGGTGCCGTTAAATATGAAGATGAAGCTGCGTTAACAGATGTTATGAACGAAGAAGGTAAGACTCTTACACTTTATGCAGTATGGGAAAAACTAGCTATTACTTGCAAGTTTGAGAAGAATGATGACTCAGAACAGGGCTCTGACACAATAGATGATATTGAATATATAACAGGTACTTCAGATTCGAAGTATCCAGCATGCCCATGGACAAAGACTGGTTACACATTTGCAGGTTGGGTATGCGCAGCTGATGCAGGTCCAGATGGAAATCAGGAGCTTACAGTATATGCTGCAAATGCGACAATCAATCTTGGTACAGTAACAGCTGCTGGAAGCAGAACATATACACCTTCATGGACGCCTATTACAAGAACAATAAATTATAATGCTAATGAAGGAACAGGTTCTGTTGATGCAGGAATTTATACATATGGTGAAACATTTGAAGCATCAGACGGAACTGGACTAATAGCCCCTGAAGGCAAAACATTTAAGGGTTGGGGTGCAACATCAGATGCGACAGATGTAATTTCTGATTGGTCTTCTTATGCACCGACAGATGATGATATAGAAGCTAAGACAGTATATGCTATTTGGAAATAATCTAATCAGAATATCTGATTGATTATAAAGGGATGTAAATCCCATGCATCTTAATATGCAAGTAAGGAGGGCGAGGTCATTGACCTCGCCCTTCACTTATGCAACAGAGGCCGCGGAAGAAAAAATAATTCAAAACGAGGAATCACCATCTAGTACAGAAGAACCTTCAACATCACCAGTTGCCTACACAGTAGTTGATAAGTATGGTGATGTTTTAACATTAAATAAAGACTTCACAGTAAGCTATAAAGTTAGCAATGGTGGCGGAACAGCTACTCTTTATGCAAAGTATGAAAAGGTTGGAAAGTAAAAACAGGAAACAGCGGTCTTCGGACCGCTGTTTTTTTAGTGAAACTCTGTTATACTATTCCTAGAAATTAAAGGAGATAAAACAATGCGAAAACTGCCAATTGGTATTCAAGGTTTTGAAAAGTTAATAACAGAAGATTTTGTATATGTTGATAAAACTGATTATATATACCAGTTGGTCCATAATAACGTACCTTATTTTCTTAGTAGACCTCGTAGGTTTGGAAAAAGTCTTTTGCTTTCCACATTGAAGGCGTACTGGGAAGGGAAAAAGGAACTTTTTTCTGGATTGAAGATAGAGCAATTAGAAGCAAAAAATCCTGATGCATGGAAAAAATATCCTGTTTTTTATTTTGACTTTAATGGTGCCAATTATCAGGTCAAAGGTGGATTGGAAGACTCATTAAATGCACATCTTAAAAGATGGGAGAAAGAATATGGAAATGAAGATGAAGAAGCTTCTTTACCTGAGCGTTTCCAAAACCTTTTAATTAATGTCTATGAGAAGGAAAAGATTCGTAGCGTCGTACTTATAGATGAATATGATAAGCCTCTATTAGATGTCGTGGATAATGATGAACTTCAGAATCATAATAAAGAAGTTTTTAAAGCCTTTTTTAGTACATTGAAAAGTTGCGATGAATATATTCATTTTATATTCATCACTGGAGTATCCAAGTTCCATAAGGTAAGTATATTTAGTGATCTGAATCAATTAAATGATATTTCGCTAAGTCAGGATTTCTCTGGCATATGCGGTATTACTAAAGAAGAGATTGAGGAGTACTTCTACGAGGAGGTTAAGCAGCTCTCAGAACGACAAGAGTTAACCGTAGAAGACTGTATGGATATTCTTAAGAAACAATATGATGGGTATCATTTTCATCCGGAAGGTGTTGGGGTTTACAATCCATTTAGCCTGTTGAAATCCTTTTTTGATAAAGATTTCGGTGCCTATTGGTTTGAAACAGGGACACCTACATTCCTGGTTAATAAACTTGTAGCTTCAAATTTTGAATACAGCAAATTGACAAATCATAAACTTTATGCAAGTGAAAGTGTTTTAAAGGACTATAGTGGGGATAACTTAGACGCAGTACCTTTACTTTATCAGACAGGTTATTTAACAATTGTGGATTATGATCGCAAAGCTCGAGAGTACACATTGGCCTTTCCAAACGATGAAGTAAAAAATGGTTTCTTGGAAAGTCTATTGCCAGAGTATGTTACAGATATTGGCGCTGGATCGAATAAGGATATTTTCACACTAAGAAGATATGTAGAGGATGGAGATTTAGAGCAAATCAAGAATGTGTTAATTGCTTTGTTTGCAAGTATCCCTTATACCAAAGAATCGGATCCGTTTGAATACTATTTTCAGTCTGTAATATATATCGTATTTACGTTATTAGGTAAGTTTACTGTTTGTGAGATGCATACTTTTAGCGGACGAATTGATTGCAAGGTTGAAACCAGCAAATATATATACTTATTTGAGTTTAAAAGGGATGAATCAGCGGAAGATGCTATCGCGCAGATTAATTCAAAGGAATATGCACTACCATTTAAAGCTGATAAAAGAAAGTTGTATAAAATAGGAGTATCCTTTGATTCAAAAACAAGAAAACTTGCAGGATGGCAGGTGGAAGAATAAATAATATTATTAAGATTAATTAGTTATTTAGGAGTCTGGCGGGAGCCAGGCTCCTTTTGCAGTTATAGGAAGAAATGCGTATTAGAAGTGTATAAACGTTAAAAAATAGACCAATTATTATAAATGCTTGATTAATATAACACCTGATATTATAATTCACTAGGCAAAAAAATATAAATAATATAAAACCTTAGTCTAATTTGATTCGTCTAATTAGTGTAACGCAATGAAATATAAGGTTTTAGGAGGATGAAATAGTGGCGATACCTTGGAATTTAGACTTGTACATTCAGTAAAAGAGGGAAAAGAGACGGTTTATAAAGATGTTTATGGTCCAGACAATACGTACAAAATAAAGTATTCAAAGAATAGTAATTATAAAGTCGTTTATGCACCTAAAGCAGATTTGACTGGACTAAGTTACTATAAAACTACTGATGATACAACTAATTATAGTTATGTTTTGTATAAGCCAAGCATAAAAGGTAAGCATGAAAATATTTGTTTAAGGTATAAACAGTGACTGGTTATTCAGAAAGTGAGGTCAATTTGGCCTCACTTTTTTTGTTTAATTGAAAAAAGATGAGGATTAATATATATTGTTCACATAGGCTACACATAGAATTCACGTATTATACATAAAAAAGATAAGGAGAAACGTATGAAAAGAATGAACAGAATGCTGGCATTTACGACAGCCATGTTGATTTTGTTTTCATCTGTAATGTCAGATGGGGGAATAGTGTATGCTGCTGAAGATACTATTCTTAGTGAAACTGTAGAAGTTACTGACGGTTTGCCAACAGAAGATGAAACAGAAGAGTTACAACAGGAAGAGCCTGTTGAGGAAACGCCAGCCCAAGAAGAAACACCTACTCAGGAAGAGATTCAGCAAGAAACTGTTGAAAATAATGAGTCGGCTGAGAATGAAACAGCTATTTCTGAGGAAGAGTCCGTTGACGAGGAGCTTGAGGCAGAGGAAGAGCAGGACGAACAGGAAATAGTGACAGGTGAAGAATCTAAGAAGATTCAGTCATTTAAGCTATATAATCCATGGGGGAATAATACAACTGAGCTTAATAAGATCGTTACAGAAGTGTCTGGCTGTAATGGAATCTATGATGGGCTTTATTATTCAGAAGAAGAAATTAGTGCTGTAATACTTCAATTAGATTTCTATGATGCAGATGGAAACCAATTAGCAGCGGGAGCACATACAACAAAGGACTTCAATGCAGAAATGGATGCAAGTAAAAGCATCGAGTATTTGAAAGATGAGGATATTACATTTGATATTGTAAAGAAAGATTCTAACGGTAACTATGTCGCTGTTTCGGAAGATGAATCACCAGTATATTATTACAGGTCATATAATTTTTTTTATAAGGATGCTGGGGGACTTCAAGGTATAGTTGATGGTAAACGAATCGTTACTGAAAGCGATGGCTATTACTTTAGAGTTAGATTAGCTGAAACGGAGTACTGCAAAGCTTGCGAGAAAGTTATTCCACTTGTAGTTAATAAAAATGATTATGTTTCAGCAGTAAAACCAACTATTTTCTGTGAATCAGAGGAAGAGGCATATCAAGCCGTACGAGATATAATTGTTAACAGAACGAACAATATTGATCGCTATGGTGCTGAAAATTATAGAAAGTATAGCGCTAATGGAAAAGATGGCAAAGAAGGCTATGTATATGAACGTATAGCTGTTAACAGTGATGTAGTAAATGAGATAACAGATAATACCCTCACACTAAAATTGCAAACGATACCTATTAACGAGGTCACTGATTTTTGCGAAGAAAGAGAAGGAATGAAACCTTGGGAAGGGGATTACATTCGCAATTATATAGGTGATAGTAAAAAGGCATCATTTTATTATGAGGATCCATGTTTCTTTACTACAGTAAAAGGCCAGGAAAAGGAGTTAGGAACCTTTTATCATAATGGCCAGGATTATTATATATATGAAGTATATATCCCTGTAATGACAACTGCTGCTCAAGAAAAGGCAGTTACAGACAAGGTAAACTCTCTTAAGACCACCACATTTGCAGGATATGAAAATTGGAGTACAGAAAAGAAAATTAAGGCAGTTTATGATTATGTTACATCACACGTTAGTGGGAATGTAGGATCAGATAGATCTAATCCAAAGTATCATACTGCATACAGTGCACTTATTGATGGAAAGGGTACTTGTGAAGCCTACGCTCAGGCTTTTACCAGATTATCAAGAGAGCTCGGCGTACCAAGCCGTGTAATTATGGGCGTAGATTCAGGCGCACATACTTATAATATTGTGCAGGTAAGTGCAACAGAAGATAAATGGATGTATATAGACTGTAGTGCACATATCTATCTCACAGGAACATCATTTAAGCGTGCACAAGAACAAGCGAGATTTAGAGATCCTAAATTCGTAGCAAACTATCTTAACAAGATTGGAAAAGTGGCTGCAATCATTAGTGTGGAATATGGTGAGACCTGCAAAACATTTTCAACCTGGTCTTCTGCCATTACCTACATTAATTCACTAGAAAAGAATGGCGAAAATGTTTGCAAAATAAGCTTAGCTGGAAATGTTTCAGCGGTGGAAGGTTTTGGAGCTATTACAAATAGCATTCCTATTGAGATAGTTAGTGATAGCAGTACGATTAGAACAATTACTTATACGGGTAATATAGCGCTGTCAACAAACACTGCATTCAAAAATATAACTTTGGTAGCAGGTAAAAATGCAGATACTAGTATCGACGTAAATGGTCATAGTATGACTATATCAGATGGTGGTGATTGGTCTAAGCTGAGCGTTAAGGATTCGTCTACAGGTGGTATTTTTGCTACGGCCAACGCTGATTTTAAAATTAAATCGGTTACTGTAGATAATGTCTATATTGGAGCGGATAACACACTCAAGGTTATAAGTGATGCGAATATTAATAAGCTAGGGGCTATAGCGGATGAGAGCGGTGAAGGCTCAGCAACAATTGCAAAGTACGCAAACACCAAGCTTGCAATAAATAGTGTTGCCCCACTTAGTTCGTTTAGTATTAAGTTTGAAACATTAAATGCAAAGGATGTATTGATTGATACACCACTAGAGTCTGTTTTATTTAATACAACCAACGCTGAGCTTGGAGAGACAACATCTGTTATAGAAATAGTACAGCCAGCAAACAGTACAGTATCCTCAGACTATTATTATGACGATGTGGTTGGAGGAATAATTGTTGGTAAGTGTATAATTGAACTTTCAAGTCCGGAAGCATACATATCTATGTCGAAATTTGCATCTTGGACAGGTGTGGTTAATTACATTAATAAACTCAATCAAAAGAATGCAACATACACAATTACTGTTTTAGAAAATATTGATGAGAAAAAGCTAGTCTTTCCTAATGCAAAAAAGACAGCAGGAATTACGGTTAAAGGCAAAACACCATCAGTAGAGATAAAACATGGCGCAGACCTTGCTACTACATGTAATGTTACTTTTGAAAATATTAGTTTAGCTTCAGATAACACAAAGGCAAAGCTAAATACAGCAGGTTATCAGGTTACATTCAAGAATGTAAACATTCAGAATACATATGCATCTATAGCAAATAGCGACAAGGGAACTTTGAGATTTGTAGATTGTGGAAACATTAAATCCACAGGTGCTATTTCTGTTTTTAACTTAGATGTGGAAAACTGCCTAATTATTTCAGAGAACGGTGGAATAGCCGTTACTGGAACAGCCAATCTTGAGTCGGCAACAATTGATGTAAAGACCACTGTTACTATCAAGAATATTGAATCGTTAGATGCAAATAACAGCATTAGCTATGGTACAGACTATAAGAATAAAATTAGTATTACAGGTACAGTAAATGCTAAAACTTCAAGTGTAGAACTTAATGCTAAAAACACAATTGGAGACAAAACACATAAGGTTAAGATTAGCCAGTATGCAATTAATTTGTTGCCAAAATATTTGACGGAGAATAATTACGAAAAGGCAGCTGACTATGAGAACAAGGCTATAGTAAGTGGAAAACAGATACCTGCATGTTATTTCGTTGTTGGAAGAACTACTAGTGGAAGTGATGTGACTGTAGCATTTACAACAAAGAAAGTTGGTAATGCGTTGCAGTTGGATTTTGATCCTGCAATTAGGCCTGTAGAAGTATTCGAAGGTGCAGAATCAGCAAAATGTTCTTGGGGAACATATGCAACATTGAAGGAAGCTTTTGCAGAAATTGATAAGTCGGGAAGTGCATCAAAGAATTACATAATTATAATTGATACAGCGATGGACGGCTCAGATGCTTCAACTAGTATAAAAGAAAATGTAACAACCGCTTCTAAAGCTAATCAAATTACTATCAGACCAGCAGATGAAACAAAGAAGTATCAGTTACTAACAAAGAATGCGATTACATTAAAAACTAATCTAGTATTAAAGAATGTAGTAATAGGTGACAATAAAAATAATAAGGGTGTTAACACTAAACTGGACATAAATCTAGGCAACTTTAAATTATTTATGTCTGACGTTACAACATCTGAAGACAGAATCGGAAATGTAAAAGGTAGTAATGTCAATGGAACATCAGCTATTGTGATTAATAATAGTGGGTTCGCTACAGACTGCCCAATGAATTTCTTTGTTTGGGGAAATATAGATAAAGTTGGAACATTGAAATTTTCAAATCCAGCAGTTACAGTGCTTGGAAAAACAAATGTAGGAAATCTTGAATATACTGGCTCGGATTTTGGAACATTCATTGGAACAAGTAGTGTTTCGACAAAAAAGGTAGATGGAAGTTTAGTAGCAACAAAAGTAACTTCAAATATCAGTGTTGCAAATAAAATTATATCAAGCAAGAAAACAGTTGAAGGAGTTGACGTTCCTGCTCTAGGTATTTGCTTGATGTACAAGGATAAGGAACAAGGCTATGTTACTGTAGGTGGAGATGACGCTACTTACAGTGGTTATGCAGATAATGTGCTTGTACACAACAAACCATTCTATCAAATCGTGAAGGCTCCAAAGGCTGCTAACAACAGCTTTATGTATGTGGATGATAAACAACCGGATGCATTGACATGTAAGAAGAATGGTTCTATCTACTTGGTTGACGAAAACACATTGGAAGAAAACTATGGTCTATATGAAATAGACAATTTGGATGATACTTCTAATAGAGTTGAGCTTGCTACATTTGCAACTTTGAAAGAAGCTATTGATGAGATTAATACGAGAAAAGATTCAAAAGCATTTTATTTAGTGGCTCCACTTGTGGAGACTCCTGCACCAGAAAAACTGATAGTTCCAAAAGCAAAATGCGCAGCAGGTTTGGTATTTGGAAACGTTTCACCTACAGCTGAGTTAAATGTTTTTACATATACTAATGATAATTTGAAACTTACTTGCGATACTGTATTTAAAGATTTTGCTGTGTATTGTGATGACAAGGCAATGAATTTTGAAATATATGATTATACGCTTAAGTTCAGTGGAAAGTGTAACTGGAACAGTGAACCTCAAAAATACAGATACATATGTGTTGGAAGTATAAAAGGCTCAGGCGAAGGAAAGAACAGCAATGTGTATTTGGAAGATATAGAAGATTTCAGTGCAATTTATGACATTACTAAAGTTGGAACACTAACCCTTGATAATTCAAATATTGTTTGTTGTAAAAAAGTATCTTTAGGTAGAATTGATCAGATAGATGGAACTAACGAGTTTAGAACAAGTGTAAATTACAAACAGAAGAGGAATTCATACATAGTTACAAGTGCAACCACCAATGCAACCATTATTAATGGAATAAATCGTGAAGGTGGCAAATTATACTTTGGACAATGTGCTCATGATTATTACTTCAAAGAGGATTATGTAGAAGATATATATGAATACCAAGACGTAATAGATTGTAGTGAAATAATTGGTGGTACAAATCTTGCTATGCCTTTGTTTAAAACTACAAATGGTGTTATGGCCGATGAAGACGGAAAACCAACATTCTATTATCGTTGTGGTGATAATTCTATCTCATCAATCGACAATAAAATATTAAAGAAGGATGGTACGGTTTACTACAATACGAACTCAAGTAAGAGTGCTGATAATTTCGTTTTAACAGATGATACGGGAAAAACATATGGTACTTATTGCAAGTACTCAGATGCAGTAAATGAGATTAATAACATTTTACCAAAGGCCAACTATACATTAACTGTATCTCCAGTTGAGAATCTTCCAGAAGGTATATATGAGAACTCTTTTGTAGATACTTATAGTATACCAAATGTATCGAAAGCACCTGTATTCACTGTTAGGTCTGAGAATGTTTCGGGCTTGTATTATGATGGTAAAAAGCAGTTGGTACTTAAATTAGGTGCTAATCAAAAAGTATATTTCGAGAACATATATATGGGCAGTAATGGATATTTGTCAAAACCATGTAAAATTCAAAAAGGTAAAAATAGTGTGTTAAATTTGATTAATAGTAGTATAGAATAGCAGATATTTAACATCCAGAGCGAGGCATCCAGCCTCGCTCTTATTTTGTTCAAATAGATTAAAAGAATTTAACTGAAAACATTGAATCGCACATGCCAGTATGCTAATCTTGGGATGTCGAGTTAATTACCAAATATCAAAGGGAGAGAAGTTATATGTTAAAAGTAGTGAAACGCTTAGTGGCTGTTTCTCTTGTTTGCGTACTACTGTTTTCTAGTAGCATTCCATCATACGCAACAGAAGCCACGGAAGAAGCACAAATTCAAAACGAGGTGGCAGACCAGCCATCAGATCAGGAGAATCCTGAAATTCCAAACGAAGAAAGTACAACTACAAATGAAGAGGGGGCAACTGATTCCGAGGAACCTTCTGTAGAAGAAAATGCGGGTAATTCTACAGATGAGGTAATATCGGAAGAAAACACCGTGGAAGGTGGAGAAGAAAGCTCTGAAATATTTTCAGAAGAAACTACAGAAGAGAATTCAGAGGAACAGTCTGAAGAAGTTTCAGAGGAGACTCAGTCAGAGGAACCAGAATCTGTACCAGCACTTACTGCAACAGATGATATGGAGCCAGAGGAACTAGAAATTATTGAAAACGTAAATCCTCTGAGATTAGTTGGTGCTAGTAAAAAAGAAAATGTGCAGGGTGTAATCAAAGGAACAAATATTACATATACGATAGACTACACTAATAAAGTCTTGAAGTTTGAGGGAACGGGGGCAATTCCAGACTATTCTTCCACTAAGTTTCCGGAATGGTATATTCCATCATCAGATGGTGGACATTATATACCTCAAGTAGATTCGGTTGTTGTGGGGGAAGGTATTACATCTATTGGAAAGTTTGCAATACCATTATTAAGTGTAAAAGAAGTAACTTTACCATCTACAGTTAAAACAATAAATGACTGGGCTTTTTACAACACCAGTATTGACCGCCTTACACTAGGAACTGGTCTTACAAAGATTGGAAATAGAGTATTTTATAGTGCAATGGTTGGCAACAGAATAGTATTTCCATCAAAGCTTAGTTCTATTGGAAAATATGCTTTTTCTGAAATGAGCGATCTTAGAGCAATTGAGTTTACTGGAAATATGCCAACCATGGGGACTAACGCGTTTGGAGCAATGTCAGTAACAGCATATTACCCAGCAGATAATAAGACATTTGCTGAGAGCAAAAGAAATGCTGTTGCTAATAGGTTCTATTCCGTTTCATGGCAGCCGATAGGAGCGGAAAAACAGTCTAATGTGACTGGAAAATGCGGAGATAATCTTACATATACATATGATATTAATGCACATAGCCTTACTATAGCTGGTAATGGTGAAATGTATAACTACAGTAATACAAATAGGGCTCCTTGGTATGAGTATACTGGAGACCTTTATAAATTAACCATTAATTCAGGTGTAACAAGCATAGGAGCATATGCATTTGCAAATGCAAGGATTGCGGATATTTCTATTCCAACATCATTAGTCACTATAGGCGATGGGGCATTTAAAGAAGCAATTCTGAATGCTGCATTTGGAGGTAATAGAAGCGATTACAATCTTAGCATGGGATTTTTGTCAAATGTGAAATATATAGGAAATCATGCATTTGATACAGCAAGTTTTTCCAATATGAAAGATGGTAATTTGGGAATCAATTTGTCATCTGCAGTTATTATAGGTGATTACGCCTTTAACAATTTAACTGTACAAAAATATAATACATATACCTACAACAACTTATGTAGTTTGACGTTGTCAAAGAACCTTACTAGCATAGGTGATTATGCCTTTGCGGTTGATGTCAGTCTTGATGGCACAGAAGATATAAGAGGAAATGTATTAAAAAGAAAATCTTGCTTTACAGGGCCTCTAACATTGCCATCGGGTCTTACTAGTATTGGCTCATACGCATTTTGGAATGCACGATATCTAACGGGGACACTTACAATTCCAGATAGTGTTACGTATATAGGTCAGGGTGCATTTATGAAGTGCGCAGAATTTGACTCGATAGTAATTGGAAATGGTGTTAAGAATATCTATGCTTATACATTCAGAAATTGTTTATCAATTACTAGCATTACATATGGAAAAAGCGTTGAATATATAGGTAAGGAATCATTATATCAGACTGGAAGGTTAGAAAATATTTATTTTAATGGACCTCTACCTAGATTCCACAGTTCATGGACAGAAAACTATTATAATCATGTAACTATTACCGTAAACTCTGATGATGCTAGCTGGGATGGTATAGCGGTTAGAGATATTGTTTCTAAGAGCACTTATTACAAATTAATAAAGAAGAATAAAACAGTTACAATATCTTTTGATTTGACTGGGTGCGACACTTCTACACATGATCCTGTAATAATAAATAAAGGTGAGACATACTATCCAGATTTTAGTGCTCGTAAAAACAATATAAGTGAAAAATATTGGACAACAGACCCAGAGCATAAAAAGATATTTGGAGCAGCAGTACCAATAACCGAAGATATAACATTATATCCATATTTCAGTGATGGTATGCCGGCTTTTGGAGATGTTTACGGTTCCATTTTCGAGAAAATGGGATTTTCAAGTAAAGATGATATTCCTGCAGGGATTTGGGTCTACGATGTAAAGAGTCTTTACCCATATGGAACTACTTATGTTAAGAATACGTATAGCTATACAGGGAATCAGGTAAAGCTTAGCAATGAAAAAAAGGTATTCTATCATACATACGAAATGCAGGAAGGCAGTGACTATACTATAACATACAAAAACAATGTAAATGCAGGTACAGCCACAGCAGTTATTAAAGGTAAGGGAAAGTATAAAGGAACCTTCAATTACGAATTTGAAATAGAGCCTATTAATTTGAATAACCTTTCAACTGGTGAGGTATATGCAGTTTATAATAAAGAGAAGATTGAAGATATTACATTAGGGTACAACGGAAAGGTTCAGACACCAAAGGTTGTCCTAAAATATAAAGACGCAAATGGAAAAGAAATAGTAATAAAAGACGCTAATTATACAATTGACTTTCCTGGAACAAATAAAAAGCTAGATAATTATGATAGCGACGCATTCAAAGCAGTTGGAAAGTATCAAGCAACCGTTACTGGCAAAGGTAATCTTAAAGGAACATACAAATACACGGTAGAAATCACAGATAAAATACCTTTAAGTAAGTGTAAATGTGGTCTTCCGGCAACAATAGATATGAATCAGCTGGCTCGGCTTAATATGACATCGACCTTAGAGACATCAAATTATGAAATCACATATCTTAAGTATAATGATAAAATCCTGAGACTGGGTATAGATTATGCTATGAGTTCAAAAAATGATGGCCCTGTCGGAACTGTTGTGTTTGAAGCTATGCCTGGTTCAGATTATTATGGAACTCTTTCGAAGACGATTAAAATTAAGGGAACTTCGATGTCATCTGTAGGTGTAATAGCGCCAACAGCAGATGAAATTTTTAAATATGTAAAAAGAGGGAATTCAACAAATAACAGCGAGGTATGTAATTTATTTTCAGTGTATAGAACCCCAGCAGCAGCAAAAAAGAAAGATGCTAATAATATATTAAAACGAGGTACGGATTATACTATTGATTTGGCTTATAAATATAGTGAGGGAAAGATTGTAGCAACATTTAAACCAGTAAATGGCGCTTATAATTATTTTATAGGATCAAAAACTGTAGTAATAGACATGAAGTTACCAGATATTAACAAAGCTACAGTTAAGGCTGAAGGACTAAAGATTGTTGATGGAAATTCTAATATAGAGAATGTATTAAAAGTTTCATATAAAGGTGAAGAGTTAGTAGGTAAACAGCGGGATGCTGCAAGTAATGACCAGTATAGGTACTATTATACTACAAAGTTCGATAAAACTAGTGGTAATGTAACTGTGAATATTTTTGGAAGATCAGGATATTTTAAAGGCAAGAAAACTATAACTTTCACGCCTGAAAAATATGATATTTCGAAAGATTATACTGTTAAGCTTAAATCAGACACTAGTGCATTTACAACAGATACTAAGCTAACAGTTAGTGCGAACACATTTAACTACACTCCAAATGGAGTTGGACCTTCTGTATCACAGTTTAAAGCCGGAAATGTTAATTTGTATAAGGGTAATGATTATACAATAACATATAAAAATAATAAAAGAGTTGGAAAAGCTCAAATGATTATTACTGGCACGGGAAGATATAAGGGCAAAATTGTATATGAATATACAATCCAGAAAAATACCTCTAAGGTTATTGCAAATTATGTATCATTTTCAAATATTTCATATAAGAAAACACCAGGATTAAATAAATCAACTGTTCAGGTTTTTGCACCAGGAGGAGTACAACTTAAAGCAGGTAGAGATTATGATTCTAATCTTGTCTACACATATGTAAATGATACTACAGTGGATGTAGAAAAAGAGGGGAATTCATTGCTAAGAAAGGCTGGTGAGACAGTAGGTAAAAAAGATATTGTTCCAGCAGGTACTGTGATAAAAGTATTGGTGAAGTTGAAGGGTAACTATGAAGGTGGCGTGTACAATGATAAAATCCTTGTTATTGATGGAAAAGATTTATCCAAAGCAAAGGTGAAACCTATTGTAAAAGAACAAAAAACAACTTCAAAATATGATAAAGAGTTACCTATCACAATCTCGAAATCGGATATTGAGCTCACAGTTAATGGTGAGGTAGTTCCTGATGATGGATATACAATTAGATATAATTCTTATATGAATAATAAAAAAGTGGGAACAGCATCTGTTGTAATTTGCGGAAATGGTAATGCAGGTTTCTATGGACAAAAGACAATAACGTTCAAGATAACGGCAAAAGATATATCAAAATAATGTTTAGATAGCGAGGCATATGCCTCGCTATTTTCTTATTTTTCAGAAAATAGCTATTGATTGTTACAAATTAGGCGTATATAATGTTCACGGAAAAAACACATAACTATCACAATAAATACATGTTGATGGTGACAAGGAGGTCATATATGAAGAAAACAAGACGTTTTCTGGCATTGCTTTTAGCAGTGTTTATGCTGGTTACTTCATTTCAGTACAATGATTTGAAAGTATATGCTGAAGAAGCACCAGTGGTAGAAGAAAACATCGAAGAACCTTCCGTGGAAGAAATACCACAGGAAGAACCAGAAACTCCTGTACAGCAGGAGATTCCACCTGTTGCAGAAGGTTCAGAAGAGATTATTAATGAGGAACAGCCAGGGGTGGTTGAAGAAACACCTGCTGAAGATTCTATGGAAGAGGAGCTTCAAGCTGAAGAGCAGGAAGAAGAGCAGGAGATTGTAAATGATGCTGAGTTCATTCTTACTGTTGATGCTAATGGTGGTAAGTTTTATAACGAAGAAACTACATTAACACTTACAGAAGTGACTTCATGGGTTCAAGAACCAATTAGAGAAGGGTATTACTTCGCAGGTTGGTATTTGGATAAAGAATGTAAGCAACCATGTTATGGATGGTCTTTGAATATGCTTGAGTATGACTATAACAAGGATATGCAAATTGCCATAATAGAAAAGTATAATGGTAAAACCATATATGCGAGATGGGCTGAAAAACAATGCACTATTACTTACCATTTTGGAAAAGAAGGTGGCACAGATTCATTAAAAGATAAAGGCTATTATACAAATTATAATAATGAATCAATGCTAGAGTATACAGTGGAAGTGCCTGCAGGTGTAGAATTGAATAATCAATATGCACCACAGGATTATTATGTATGTAATTCTGATTATCATTATGCATTTTCAGGAAAATATTATACCGATTATAATAGAACAAAAGAGTATAAGCTAGGCTCAAAAGTATCAAGTGATTTGGAGCTGTATGTAGGATACGAAAAATGTCGAATTGTAACATTTCATACATGTGGTGGAACACTAGTCAACGAGTATAATAGGCAATTATTTCGCGATGATGATTTGAATTATGTTGGTCAGATAGGAAAAACAAATGCTTTAAATTTGGATGGAATGACAGCCACAAAAGAAGGCTTTAATTTTGGTGGCTGGTATACTGACGAGGCTTACAAATCAGCGGCCGAGAGATACTATAGCGAATGTCAATCTGATTTGGATTTATATGCTAAGTGGGAGAAGAACTGCACAGTAACATTTGATTTAGGAAATGGTACTGCAGTAGCTGGTGATAATTATAGCTTTACTGTTGTGGAAGGAACATCGATTGCGGCAAGCGGATTGTCTGTTCCATCTAATCCAATTGCAAAGGATTCTAATCAGGCATTTGATGGCTGGTATGCGGATGAAAACTTTACACAAAAGGTAGAAAGAAGTGATATAGCAAATGCAACTGTTAATGAAGATATCACATACTATGCAAAGTACTCTGCTGCTTATACTGTAACTTACGATGTAAATGGTGGTTCATTCATAGGACAATCAGGAACAACATATTCAGTAAAGGTTCCTAAGGGCGAAAAGATTGGCGGAAGATATCCTAATGTTGAGTCTAATGAAGACAAGAAGACATTCGCAGGATGGTATATAGACGATAAAGAAGTTACTAACATACCGGAATACGTGGTTACAAAGGACATAACACTTAAAGCCAAATACGATGAGTGTTTTACTATTACATTCCATACTAATCAGGATGGAGTTAAATTTAGCGAAAATAATAGTGACACATTTATAGTTAAGGTTCCAAAGGGAGAAGCTTATAGATATTCTCAAGAAGCTTCCGAGAATGCATCTATTTTTAATGCACCTACTTTGGACATAAAAGAGGTAAATGGTAAGAGGCCTTTAGTGCATCAGAATACATCTACAAGCATCTTGGCTTATTCAACAGCAAGCGATGGTAGTGAAAATCATTATTATTTTAATGACAAATATCATGTTATCAGAACAGTAGATAGTAATTATAAATATGAACAACAGATAAGTGACACAGGTTTTGTACCAACTTCTGATATTGATTTGTATGTAGTATGGGGCGATGTTATTGAAGTTACATATGATGGTAATGGGAAAACATTTGAAGATATCTCACATGGCAATACTAACATAGTAACGGACAATGTAAGTTTAATAGATGATAATAAAAAAGTTGTAGTAAGAACTGCTAAAGGTACATCTTTAAATGATTTAATAGTTGGGAAAAGAATAGCTAATTATTCAGACTCTGAATACTATAGAAATGTAATTGGCTGGTATAAAACAAGCGATTATAAGAATTATGTAAATGAAAAAGAACCATTAATTGAAAATACAACAGTATATGCAAAGTGGCAAGGCGGCAAGGTAACAAAAATTGAATCTGCAGCAGGTTCCAAAATTGTATTTGATGCAGGGGCAGGTTATATAGAGGAAGCAAACAGGCGTACTTTTGAGACCTATTATGATAATAGATATGGCGATGTAGCTGTAGCGTGTCCTATTCCAATGATTAATGATCCAAACAAAGCCTTTATAGGCTGGTACACAGACGAAGCATGTACAAAGCCCTATAAGGCTTCGATAGAGTATTATGTTTATAAACCAAGTTTAGAAGGATATTTGCTTGTTGGAGAAAATTCGGGAGTTTCATATGTCTCTATAACCAGCGAAATAAAGCGACTATATGCGGGTTATGGCCCGGCAAATCATGTGAAACTTGATGCTAATGGTGGGTATTTTGATGCAGATATAAGTCGTGTGAATAATCCGACTGAAGCACAAAAAAGTGAAATGTTGCTTTATGTTAAAGAAGATTATAAAGGACATGGCATCTGCATCTCAGAATACACAGCAAGAGTAAGACGTGATGGAAACAAAGTATTTGCTGGCTGGTATTTAGATAAAGAATGTACACAAAAGGCAGTTACAGAAGCAAAACAAGTTAATAGAGAATTCTATACTCCAAAATCAAGTGAAGTTACATTGTATGCTAAGTGGGAAGATTACAAGGCTACATCATTGAGCCATAATAATCCAAGTACAATGACATTAAAAATCGGACAGAAATACAAGCTAAACTTGAACGTGACACCAAATGATGGAAATGTTAGATGGGTAATTGATGAGGGGTATTCAAACAATACAACGCTTGATACTGCTGTGAAGATTTCAAATGATGGAACGGTTACAGCACTTGCTGCAGGTAGAGCTGTTGTTCATGCAGAGTGTAATGGAGCTCGCACATCTGATATTTCAATTAATGTTTCAAATGCAACTGTAGGTACATCTATTACTTTAGATAAAAGCGAAACAAACTTATTCAGTGGAGAATCAACAACTGTTACAGCTTTAGTAACACCTGAGTCGTCTGCATCTAATGTAAAATGGACAACTAGTGACAAGGATATTGTTGCAGTAGAAGGATTTGGCGACACAGCCACACTTACAGCTGGCACAAAAGAGGGCACAGCTAAAGTAACAGCAACAATTGGTAAGGTTAAGTCTGAAATAACAGTTAATGTTACAAAGCCAATTGAGTTAGATAAAAAAGAATGCACACTTACATCTATGGAAAATGTGAGTGTAACACTTAATACTAAGTTGGCAGATAGCTTAAAGGCTCAAAAGAAAGAGATTACCTGGACTATCAGCGATGAAACAGCATTAAGCAATACATCACTACATGCTACAGGCTTTTATGCAACAAATGCTCAGTTTACTGTAACACCTGATCTTGAGGAAACAAAAGTTGTTACAGTTACAGCATCAATTACAGATGGTGATAAAACATATTCTGATAGTTGCGTAATAACAATTAACCCACAGCTGAAGACTGCATCTCCAGTTGCAAGTATTCCATCAGGAACAGCTGTTAAAAAGGGAACAAAGATATCATTAGCATCTGACACATATCAGTCAGATATTTATTACACAGTAGATGGTAAGGATCCAATTAAATGGGATAAAGAGCTTTATATGGATCCTATCGTTATCAATGAGGATACAACCATTAAAGCTTTCGCAGTCAAGTCTAAGAGAAAAGATAGTGAAATAGTAGAGTTCCACTATACAATTGACACAGCTGATTGGGGCGACATCAAAGATGATGAAACAAAGGCATTGTTTGCTAATGATTCATCAAAGGTTCCAAGTGGAATGTGGTATTTGGTTGGTGATAAGTCCGCGTACTATACAGAAAACGATGTAATTGATTTTGCTAAGACTTATACAGGCAATGCTATTACATTTAATGATGATATTTGTGTATATCAGGGAACTACAAAGCTTGTAGAAAACAAGGATTACACAGTTAGCTACAAGAACAACAAGCTTGCAGCTAAAAATGATGATGCTAAAGCACCAACAGTAAACATTAAGGGTAAGGGTAATTACAAAAATACTGTTAACTTTATGTTTAACATCAATCCTGCATCATTATCAGAGGCGTCTATCGCATCAGATAAAGTTGTAGAGATTAAGAGCGGTTCAAAAACAAAGCTTTCTTCTGTAAAGCCAACTATTATGTTTGCTGGCAAGAAGCTTGCAGAAGGAAAGGACTATGAACTTTTATATTACGGATACACATCTGATAATGAAGTTAGTGAAAATGAAAGAATCGATGCCCCTTCAAAGGAAATCGTAAAAGAAGCAGACCAGAAATATGCAGTAGTAGCAATTGCTAAAGATGGTGGCAACTATGTTGGCGCTGTACCAGGAATGGTTGTGGCAGAATGCTATGACAAGAATACAGAAGTTGCAGTGAGCGGCCTTAAGGTTGTAGATGCAAAGGGCAAAGCTCTTTCTGTTGAATATACAGGTGCAGCTTATTCTGTGCAGACATTATTTGATAATAGCAACGGAAACGAAGTTAAGGCATTTGTAAAGGATGGCAAGAAGGTTCTTGAGTATAATAAGGATTTTATTGTAGATCAAGTTCCAAATGATGAATATGCATCAGCAGGAGTACATACTATCCGTGTTGTTGGTCAGGGGCACTATGTTGGTGAGAAAGAATTCACATTCACAATTACTGGTAAGCAGCTTAACAAAGTTAAGGTTGCTGGTTTATCTACAAGTGTAGAGTATACAGGTTCTGCAATTACATTAAATGACTTATTCAATAAAAATGATAAGACATTAGATGACAAATGGACCGGAGTAACATTATACGAAGTGGACGCTGCAACAAAAGAAAAGGTTGCTCTTGAAGAAGGTAAACACTACACAGTGTCTATGGAGAACACTGGCAAGGTAGGCAAGTTTACACTTAAGTTCACAGGTATCAATGGATACACAGGTGCTATTGTAAAGACAATCAAAGTAACTTCATTCAATATCAAAATTGATGATGGTAATTTGATATATGTAAACATCGCTGATTCGAAGTTCACAACACAGTATACTAAGTCAGGTGCAAAGCCATCTGTTGAAGTAACATTTGATGGCACAGTGTTAAAAGAAGGCGTTGATTACACTATCGCTTACAAGAATAACAAGGCTATTGTTGAGAATGAGAACGCATTGTTGGCATTACCAGCAAGCAAACGTCCAACAGTTAATGTAACAGGAAAAGGCAACTTTGCTGGAAGTATTAATAGATGCTTCTGCATCACAAAGACTGATATTTCAAATGCAGAATTAGTGCTTAAAGATGTAAACTACAATGAAAAGGGTAAGAAGGGATACTTCCTTGCTACACCTACAATAACTGAAAACGGTCAGAAGCTTGCTGTGGGCAAGAACAAAGATGTTGAGGCTATTGCAAAAACAGATTACATTTACACATTTGCAGAAGATACATGGTACGATTCAGTGAGATGTGTTTATGCAGGAACAAAGATTACAGCAGATACTGAGGTTCCAGAAGGTGCATTGATTAAGGTGTCTGTAGTTGTAAAATGTAGTGAAAAGAGCCCTTATAGCTCTGCATCAAATGGTACTGAGCTTGTAGGTTACTACAGAGTTATTGAGAAATCGAAGGATTTATCTCAGTCAAAGTTCAAAGCGACTTTAAAGAATCCATCGAAATTCGTATATGATGATGGAAACGAGGTTATTCCATTGAAGTCGGAAGACATTCTTGTTTACTACATGGAAGGCAAGGAAAAAGTGGAAGTATCGCCAAACGAGTACGAGATAGTTTCTGTTACTAATAACACAAAGATTGGAAAGGCAACAGTCGTTATTAGAGGAAAACATTCTATATTTGGATATGGCGGAATAAAAACAATAACATTTAATATTGGAGCTAAGAGCTTATAATTTAAGGCAGCGGTCGAAAGACCGCTGTTTTTTTGTGAATTTTTTGTTGAACATATTACGTTATAGTATGAGAATTTGCTTGAATATGATAGAATACTATAACAAAATGGGTAAGTATGTGCTAATAGTAGCACTTTGGTTGTATTGATAATAGGTGATATATGAAAGTGAAAACAAGATTACTTAGCCTGCTAATGATTGGAGCGGTTCTCTTTTCTTCTACGGGGGCGCCAGTATTTGCAGCAGAGTTAGATGCAAATGTAGAAGAAGCACAAGAGTTGGTTGAAACAGCGCCAGATGAGACTAGTGATATTGAAATTACAGAGCCTGCTGAGGAACCTATAGAAGAGAATGAAGAGACGACGCAGGAAGAAGTCACACATGAGGAACCGACAGAAAATGTGACTGATAGTAATTCTGAAGAGGGCTCAGAAGAAGATGGCTCTACAGAAGAGGGCGAAGAGAATTCGGAGGAGGCCGAGGAGCCAGAACAGGATACCGAAAAGAGTAATGAAGATGAGCAAGAGTGTATTGTTGGATATAAAGAAATCGATACAATCACAACAGAGTACAAGCTTGCGTTGGAAAGTCTACAGGAGCTTTTTCCAGAATACATCATTGCATATACAAACAAAGATAATGAAATAAAAATTCGTATATATGATTGGGTAGCAATCGATGATTATGATGAATACCTAGGTGAGTATACATTTGAGCCAGTCATCAACACAGAGTATGAAATCGAAGAAGATTTAGCAAATCCGATTCTGACAGTTATTGTCCGGGATGAGTCCGATGGTGCTACAGGATTGGTAGAAGTTGAGTATGGATATGAAGTTCCATCAGTTTCAGAAACAACATCTCGAAAGCTTTTACGTTCTTCGGGTTCATCTGCATCATACAATGGTTATGAAGCAGGCATTCTTCCAGAAATTCGTCATCAAGGAACAGAAGGAGCTTGCTGGGCTTTTGCTGCTATGGCTGCAGTAGAGACTGACCTAATAAAAAAAGGTCAGGCAACAACAGATATTGATTTATCAGAGCTACAGTTGGCATACTTTACTGCTCACGATTATGCTGATCCAACTGGAACACGAACAGATTCATACTCCTATTCAGGTTCCAATTATTTGGATAATGGTGGAAATGAGAATATGGCATCTCAGGCTTTAATGAATAAAGTCGGAGCAGTTTCAGAAGCCTATGTGCCTTATTCAAAAGGCAGTTCATATGTCCCATCTGCAAAGAATGCAGTGAGCAATGATTATGCAGAGGTTACAGATGTTTATCAAATCAATATTGCAGATAGAGATTTGATAAAGCAGGCTATCATGGATCATGGTTCTGTAAGTGCGTCTATCTATGCATCTGAGCAGGATGAATCATCGGGAGCGCCTGTTCACTATAGTGCTACTTACAACTCGTTCTATGGTACTTATGATGCTGTCAATCATGCAGTTGCATTAGTGGGCTGGGATGATAATTTTTCTGCTGACAATTTTTACGAAGGCTGCAAGCCTGAGGGCAACGGTGCTTGGTTGGTTCGTAACAGTTGGGGCTTGGAAAACTATGGTAAAAGCGGTTATTTCTGGCTGTCATATTATGATGCCAGTTTGTTGCATGGTGGTAGCGTTACAGCATATTCATCAACAACAGATATGTATGATAATGTGTTCTCTTATTCTTCATCAGAGTATACAGGCTATCTACGTAGCTCAACTAATGGAGGCAAGATTACAGCCAAAGTTGAGTATTCAATACCAGCAGGACAGTCTATAGAGGCGGTCGCAGTTCAGACATTAAATACTAACGCTACAATCACTGTTTCAGTATCAGATGGCACAAACAGTTCTAGTGGTAGCATGACTAATAAGTGCATAGGTTATTACACTATTCCGTTGGAGTCGCCATTGCAGATTTCCACTGATAGTACAGTGACGTTAACATATACTATCCAGGCTTCTAGTAATGAAGCTCCTAAGCTGCCATATGATTTGAATGGAAGAACATTGGGTGCACTTAATCATAGTGTTAATACAGAAGCAGGATTTACAGTTGATAGGGTCCGTTACACTAATGGCGATGCCAAAGTAAAGCTTTTATCCAATAATTATAATGTAACAACAGGAACAGAGACTCCTGAGCAGACGTTAAATGTAGTTTCTAATAAGATTTACAATTATGCAGGCACACAGAGCCAGATTGAATTGACGGAAGATTCTATTACAACCGATACATCAGCACTAGAATGGACAGTTATAAATGATGCTGTTGCCACAGTTGATGAAAGTGGACTTGTTACAGTGGGCAGCACTAAAGGAACTACTGTTGTACAAGGTACATATACAGTAGGTGGAAAGACATATACAGTAAATGTTTATGTATCTGTAAAACCATACACCATCCAATATGTATTAGGGGATGATGTTTCCTATAGAGTTTTATATAAAACATATTATCCAGGGGATGCAGAACACTGTCAGTTGCCAGAACAGGCAGATATGTCGAGAGATGGGTACAAGCTTGTAGGTTGGTCAACAGTTGAAAACAATTCGGCATATACGATTACTGAATCAACTTTGAATACAACTACTGGAGATTTGACTTTATATCCTATATGGTCTGCATATGCAATTAAAATAAAATACTATGAGCCAAAGAGTGATTTGTTATCTTTTTCAACTACGACACATATTGTAAAGACGCAAATAAAAATAAGCGACGTTCCATATAGTTTGCCATTAGATGGAAGTGAGTGTTACACGAACCCTAACAACTATTTGGATTCGGCTGATGCAGATTTACCTATTCAATTCTGGTCTACAGATGCAGAGGGAAAGCATCCAGTATCACAGATTACTGCGGACTATTTCAAGGCATCAAAGAGTACATCAGTTTACGGGCAGTATAAGATTACAACCGATATTTATCTTTATCCTCAGTACAAACCTTGCTACACCGTTACATTCGATGCAAATGGGGGACAGGTGGATACGGATTCTACCGACGTTATTGTAGGAAGAATATATGGAGATTTGCCTGAACCTACGCGAGAACACTTTGAGTTTGCTGGATGGCACTTAAACTCTTTAAAGGGCGAGGCAATCACAGAAGATGCCCTTGTTCAGTACGATGGAAACCATACTCTCGTGGCTAGTTGGAAGCCTGTTATTTGGATTGATGGAGTAGAGAGCTCTTATACATATACAGGTAAAGGCATACAGCCTGATTTTAGAGTCTATGATGGAAATACATTGCTTACAAATAAGGTAGATTACACTTATTCATATAGCAACAATGTAAACGCAGGAACCGCAAAGAATCCTGTGGCAAAGCTTGTTGTTAAAGGCAAGGGCAACTACAGTGGCACTTATGTAAAGGAATATGAAATCACTCCAAAGGCAATTTCAGATTCTACAGTGACCGTGAGTTTTAAAAGCGGAGATTTGTACAAGCAGGGCAAAGCTGTAGTTAAGCCGGCAATTATTGTAAAGGATAATAGAAACGGAAAACTGGTCGCTTTAGAAAATAAAAAGCAGTACACAATAAAATATTGTGATTATGATGAAAGCGCTAAGGAGTTAAAAGATGAATTGACCGCATCAGCAGGGCGTAAGGCTGTGGTTATTTCCGGAATTGGAAATTATGAGGGCGTTAGCAAGGTGCTTTATTATCGCGTAGCCCCTGCCAACAAGTATTTGAATAGTGCAAAATTTGCTATTGATATTTCAAAAGTAAAATGCGATGGTACAGACCAGACTGACAATATAAAGATATCAGTTACAGCAAGTGGCGAAGTGATAGATGCAGAATATTACACAACTAAAATAGAGTATTTATCAATGCCAGCCACAGTTTTGGAATATCAGTATTTCGACAAAATCTATTCTCCAGGAAAGTACAGGGTTACTTTGACAGGAGACGATGAACATTGTTTTGGAACAATCGCTAAGACAATTACGATTCCTGGTGGTATCACTATCAATAAAAAGTGGGATAACTCTTTCAAGGCACAGTTTGAATATAGTAATTCAGATGATGACTTGATAGGAGATGTTAAGACTCAGAATTATAGTTTTACATACAAGGGTGAGTCACTTTCTGAAGGAACTGATTATGTAGTTGTTCGAGCAAATGGTTCTGAAATTGGTAGCTACAGAGATATAGTATATGGAATTGGCGCGTACATAGGTAAGCTCACATATGACTATAAAATTGTAGGAACGCCAATTGCAAAGAAGAATGCAAAATTAACATTTGCCGGCACGGGAAAATATAATAATCAATTCGAATATAAGAATGATGCATTTTCTATTGAAGACCTAGGAATCACATTTACTTATGCTGGTTCTGAATTGAGGCTGGATAAAGATTACAAGGTAATATTGCCAAAAGATGTTACATCAGTTGGAAAGAAGCGTGTGATTATCCAGGGAATTGGTGCCTACACTGGCAAGCTTACCTACGATAATGCATTTGAGATAACGAAGTTCGATGTGGATGCTGATCAGGCTAAATCTGAAGGCAAGGTATTAGAGTTTAAACTTGAGCATAATTCTGTTGATTATGTAAAAGGTGGAGTTAAGCAGGTTCCTATAATTACATTTAATGGTGAGCCATTAGAGAGCAATTATGTGAGCAAGAACTTCAAAATAGAATATAGCAGCAATTTTGCCAGGGCAAAAACATTTGATGAAGATTATGTCACTATCAAGATTACGCCTAAGAACTACTATAAAGGCGCGGCTATTAAAAATGAAAACTTGCAATATACTATCAAAAAGACTGATTTGGGTACTACTACATGGACAGTAGCGGATAGGGTTTATGCTAAAAAGAGCGGAATTTATAAGAGCACGCCGGTCCTTTATGATGCAGCAAATGGTAAAAAGCTAGTTGCTGGAACAGACTACGATAAGATAAAAGCCAGCGATTACACATACGAAGATGGTACTGAAATCGGAAGCAAGCCTATAGAGGTAGGTGATGTAATAAAGCTTACCCTCACAGCCAAAGAAAAAGGCTCTTACGCAGGACGACAAGTAGTGCAATATCGTATCGTAAAAGGAAACTTGGCCTCATCAAAGATAGCAATTGCAAAGGACAGTGAATTAAGCAATAATTTGGATTTCTCAGGTCAGGATGTTTCAATTGATGAATCGGATTTTAAGATAACCATTGGAAAAGATGTATTGACACCATCCACAGACTATGTGATTGCGGACTACACCGTTCGGCCTAATAACCGAAAGGTAACTGTGACCATAGAAGGTAATGGTGATTATTCAGGCGTAACAAAGTATACATTTACAATGAGGGGGAGATTGATGAAATGAGATTTAAGTATTTTTAGAGTTATATTGGAGTTATTTGATAAATGAAAAAGAGTAATAGAATAATAAGTTTTGTATTGGCAATGTTTCTTGCCTTTTCCTCGTTAGATTTAACCGTCTATGCAGAAGAACCAGTGGTTCAGGACGAGGAAATAGTAAAAGAGGAAGAACCGGCAGAAAGTGATGCCCAACAGGGAGGGGATGAAGAGCAAACAGAAACAGAAGGAGCAGGGAAAACAACAGAACCGGAAGAATCAGTTGAACAAGGTGAACAGGTTGAAAATCCTTCTGAAGAAAGTACATCTGAAGAATCGCAGTCAGATGAACTAACTGAAAATGAAGAAGAAACTGAAGAAGAGTTAGTAGAGGAAGCTGAAAGTGATGAGATTGTCAGCTTTGATGAATTAGAAACTATTCATACAGAGTATAAGTTGGCTCTTACAAGCTTGGAGAAGCAGTTTCCGGAATATGTAGTAGCTAATATTGGAAAAGAAAAAGTAAAAATCCGTATATACGATTGGGTTCCTGTGGATGATTACGATGATACTTTAGGTACATATACCTTCGAGCCAGTTATTAATACCGATTACAAGATTTCTAAGGATGCTAAAACACCTACACTTATAGTTGAGGTAGATGATGAGACATCGGGACCAACAGGTTATATAGATACTGATGAAGGATATGATGTGCCATCAGTTGGAAAAATAACAAGTGACATGGTTAGCGCTGGTGTCCAAGACGCAAAGTTTGATGGCTATGCAGCAGGATACTTACCAGAGATTCGTGACCAGGGTGCAGAAGGTGCGTGTTGGTCCTTTTCAGCCATGGCATCTATCGAAGCAGATTTGATAAAAAACAGTGGCGAAAGCAGAAGTATTGATTTATCAGAACTTCAGCTAGCTTATTACACCACATTTGGTTACGTTGATCCTAAAAATTGTCATAACAATGACACTTATTCCTATACAGGCGAGGCTGGCAAATGGCTAGATAATGGTGGAAATGTTTCAATCGCTTCCGAGGCTCTTATGAACAAGGTCGGTCCGGTAAAAGAAGAGTATGTTCCATATCAGCTTGGAAATAGTGCACAGCCAGATTCTAAATATGCTGTTAGCAAAGATTATGCGGAAGTCACTGATGTTTATAAAATCAGTCTAAATGACAAAGCATTAATCAAGCAGGCGATTTTGGATCATGGCGCAGTTAGTGCTTCATTTTGGGCAGAGACAGGTGAATATCAAAGTGGAGCAGTTGTTAGATATAGTGCTACATACAATTCATTCTATGGCACAATGTCACGCACAAATCATGCCGTTGCTATTGTAGGATGGGATGACAATTTCTCAAAGGACAATTTCTACAGTAGTTGCAAGCCTAGTGGCGATGGAGCATGGCTAGTTAGAAATAGCTGGGGGCTGGATGACTATGGAAAAAATGGGTACTTTTGGCTTTCTTATTATGATGCAGGACTTTTATCAAGCAAGAATGTAACAGCTTTTTCAGTGTCAAAGAATATATATGACAATGTTTATGCTTATGCGACTAGTAATAATACTTATGGCTATGATAACGATGGCGCAAATCAGATTGAATATTATACAACATACAAGGTATCTGCAGGTGAATCTGTCGAGGCAGTAGCTGTGGAAATTATGGATGCAAATGCTTCTGTTAAGGTTACTGTTTCTGACGGGAAAAATAGTAGTTCGGGACAGAAGACATATACAACAGCGGGTATTTATACCATCCCTCTTTCGTCAGCATTAAACATTTCGAAAGATAGCGAAGTTACTGTCACAGTGAAGATAAGTGTACCGACAGGAAAAGTAGCCCATGCTGTATGTGAAGCTGCTGGTGTGGCTGTCGGTGATATTGAACATAGAATTCAGTCGGATAAAGGCTTTGTGATAAAAGGTGATAGAAACACACGTTGTTCTAGCGATGCATGTGTAAAACTATTTACGAACAATACAACTAGTCAATCGGTGCCAGGAAAGCTTTCAGTAGAAAATGGCAGAATTAAAGACCTTCCAGGAACAACACATGAAATAAAGTTGTCAACAGGCTCAGTAACTGAAGATGTATCTGCTATAAATTGGTCAGTTAATGATTCAGGTGTTGCTACAGTAAGTTCTGATGGAGTTATCACCATTGGAAAAAAGAAAGGAACTACCGCGGTAACTGGAACATACACAGATGCTTCCGGTAATGAATATGAAGTAAGCATATCAGTAACAGTTAAGCCTTATTCAATCACATATGTTTTAGATGATGATGTGATAATGACTAAATCTTATAAGACATATTATACTGACTCTGTAGAGGATTGTAATTTACCAACAAATACTATCGCAATTAAGAAGGGCTATTATTTAGCTGGCTGGTACAGTGATGCAGAGTTAACCCAAGAAATTTTTGGTTGGGAAAATGTTAATGGTGCTAAGCAAAATGACGGAGCTAAAAAGCTTAGTGAATGTACAGGAAATCTTACTGTTTATCCTAAATGGCAAAAGATGGCTTATTATGTAGGAATGGTAGAGCCTAATAGTGATTTGACAGGGTTTACAACTAGCACAAATCAAATATGCAAATACCTGAAAATAGATGATTTGCCATATACTTTACCAACTGCGGAAGAAGCTTATACTAATCCAAATAATTATGTTGGAAGTACTGGCAAAGCTTTTATGTATTGGTCTTTAGATGAAGCTGGAAATAATCCAATTACGGAAATAACAGTAGATAATCTACCATATACATACAGAGAAGATTTAAATTGCTATAGTTTGGGCTCGAGCATCTACGTTTATCCTCAATATGGAGAAGCAGAAGAATGTACAGTCATATTTGACCCAAATGGTGGTACATGTGATATCGAAAGTAAAGTTGTCAAAAATGCTGGTAAGTATGGAACATTACCAACACCGACCAGAGAAGGTTATAAATTCGAGGGCTGGAGAGTCAACTCTGAAACTGGCAGTAGTGTAACTGAATCGTCAATTGTATCTGTTGCATCTAATCATACATTGGTAGCAAAGTGGAGCGCTAATCGATATACGGTTACTTATGATTTCAATGGAGGCTCAGGCTATGCGTCAAGTAAATCTGTATATTATGGAAGTAAGTATCCAACACTAATCACTCCTACTAAAACAGGTTATACTTTCGAAGGATGGCATTTAAATAATGTAGATGGAGAATTAATTGAGTCTACATCAATTGTGAGTATTGCAGCTGACCATACATTAGTAGCAAAGTGGAAAATAAAAGATTACACACTTTCATTTAATGCCAATGGAGGGGAAGTAACTACTACAAGTAAGAAGGTGGCTTATAACTCGGCATATGGAGAATTACCAGTGCCAACTCGTGCAGGATATAGCTTTGATGGATGGTATACATCCACATATTCTGGAACAAAAGTTACAGAAGAAACTGTAATGAATCGAGATAGTGATGTCACAGTGTACGCTCGTTGGAGTGCAGGCACTTACACAGTCACATTCGATGCTAATGGTGGTGAGTGTGGTACTGATAGTAAGAGTGTTACATATAACAGTACATATGGTACTTTGCCAACACCAACAAGAGAGGGATATAAATTCGAAGGCTGGTATACATCAGCAGATGCTGGAACTAAGGTTACAAGTACAACCAGCGTGACCCAGACAGAGAATCATAGTTTGTATGCCCATTGGACCGGAATGCAATATAAGGTAACTTTTGATAGTGGATCTGTTTCTTCGATATTTGTTACATATGGAAAAGAGTATGCGGGATTACCAACTCCTAAAAGAACAGGTTATACATTTACTGGCTGGCATTTAGGAGCGGCAGATGGAGAATTAATAACAACATCTACTATTGTGGAGACAGCAAGTAATCATAAGTTGGTGGCTACTTGGAAAGCTAATGAATATACAATTACATTTAATCCTAATGGGGATAATGTGCAATTAGAAATTAATTCTAAGACTGTAGAATATGACCAAACTTATGGAGCGTTGCCAACACCAACTAGAGTGGGCTATACATTTGCAGGATGGTATACAACGGTAACTGCGGGTACTCATATTACTTCAGAGTCAATGTGTTATTTAACAAGTAATCAGAAGTTGTACGCTCATTGGAAGGCAAAAGTAGTTCAGATATCTTTCGATGCAAATGGTGGAACAATTGGAAGTACGAGCACAAATGTTACTTTTGGTCAAACATATGGATATTTGAAACCTCCATATAGACCTGGCTACACATTTGCAAATTGGCATCTTAATACTGTTGATGGAGAGGTGATAACCGGATCTTCTATAGTTGATACAGCAGAAGATCATACTATTGTGGCTGAGTGGAAAGCAAACAGTTATACGGTTACATTCCATGCCAATGGTGGAACGTTAGACACAACTTCTAAGGAAGTGAAATTTGGAGATAAATTAGGAACTCTTCCGGTGCCAGTAAAAGAAGGCTACACATTTGTGGCATGGCATAATGGTTATACAGAGTCAGATCCAGTAATTGATGAAAATACAATCGTAAATTCAACATCAGACTTATATGTTTATGCTGAGTGGAAAGTAAACAGTTATACAGTAAACTTTGATGCTAATGGTGGACAAGTTGATATGACTTCGAAAGAGGTTACATTTGACTCGGCCTATGGTGAACTTCCAACACCTACCAAGAATAATTATTTATTTGAGGGATGGCATTTGGATAATGTAGATGGCGAAAAAGTATACGATTCAACTTCAGTAACCAGAAGTTCAAACCATACATTAGTGGCAAATTGGTTACGAGATGGATATGATATTACATTTGATGCTACTTATGGAAGCTTTGGAATCGATGAGAGTTCTAATGCTATTAAAACTGAGACAATAGTACTGAAGAAAGGTGACATGTATGGCAAGTATGGTGAATTCCCAGTGCCTACATGCAAAGGTAAGTACTTAGTAGGCTGGTATACAGACAATGGAGTTTGGACACACGAGATTACACCTGAAAGTGTTTTCTTGTTATCGGAAAACCAGACAATTTACGCACGTTGGGAAAATATGCAAAAGGTTGCAAAGCCAGAAGTAAGCGTTGCATATACATATGGAGATGATGAGGAAACAGTTGGAATAGGCTCGACAGTATGTGCATCTTCAGCTACAAATGGAGCGAAAGTATTCTATACTACTGAGGCTAACTTAGATGGTTTAGTGGATTGTACTAGCAGCGATATCACATTAAATGAGGTCGCAACATATACGTACTATTTCGTTGCTAAAAAAGATAATTGGGAAGATAGTGATGTAGTAAGCAAGACATTTACAGTTGTAGAGATGCCATCGGGAATTCTAGAAGAGGATTTGGATGAGTACATTGCGTTAGGCAAACCTGAAGGAATTTGGATTGCAGGACTGGCAGATAGTTATGAATACAAGGGGGCAGCCTATGTATTCACTCCAGATACAGATTTCAGAGTATATGATGGAACTCAGTTATTAAAGAATAAGACAGATTACGCATATGCTATTAAAGGTAATACTAATGCCGGAAATATGACAATTACTATTACTGGAAAAGGCAATTATAGCGGTACATATGCTAAGACTATCAAGATTACTCCAAAGGATTTAGATGCTTGCACTAAGATGCTACAAAATGGAGCTTATTACGTTCAAGCAAAGTCATTAGTTAAACCGGCAGTAATAGTAACAGATTTCAGAAATGGTGCTAACGTAATTCTTGCAAACAAGAAGGACTACACCATTGAATACAGCGAGTATAGTACTCCAAGTACAATTACATCACCTGATGGCAATCAGATAACAACAGAGGTTGTTGCCTTGACAAAGAATCCTGGATTAAAACAGGTGGTTATTAAGGGAAAAGGCAATTATAAAGGCATTGCAGTATTGAACTACACTACTCAATCGAAGGATGAGTATACAGCGCCTATAAAACTCACAGCCAAGAATCTTACAATCCCTGGTTTTGAAAAGAAGTTGATTTGGAAAATAGGTGAAAATAATCAGGATTATTCAGTTGTAAAATGTAATGGAGTTGAACTTAAGGAAGGCCAGGATTACAGACTAGTTCGTTCAAATCGCACAGCGCTAGGAAAGGCGACTGACACAATCTATGGCATTGGAAAATATGCTGGTAGTGTAAGCTATGGTTATCAGATAGTTACAGCTGCTACATTGACAGCAAAGAATACAAAGATTGAAATAGGAAATAAATCGTTTGTATTTAAAAACGAGGCTATAGAAGCTTCTGAATTGGACGTAAGTGTTAAGCTGGTCGACAATGATGGAAATGAGACATCTCTTGATTTAGGGGAAGACTTTGAGGTAGTAATGCCAAAAGATTCAACTAATGTAGGAAAGAAAGTTATTACTATAAAAGGTATTAACAAGTATGCAGGAAGTTTCCAACCAAAGGAACAGTTTGAGATAACCAAGGCTGATACATCTGAAATTGAAGTAGTATATGATGAAAATGTTTCATATATAAAGAATGGTGTAAAGCAAACACCTAAGCTTATCTTCAATGGGGCAGAATTGAATGATGCCCAGATTAAAGCAAACTTTACACTAAAATGGACTGGCAAAACCGATGCTTTGTCGAATGTAACATTTACCGCAGTTCCAAAGAACAATTTTAATGGAGATAGTATTAGCGTTGAGTATTCTATCAATGCTAAGGATATTTCCGAAATTACAAATGTTACTTGCGCGGACATAGTTGCAAGTTCAAAAGCGGGGGCATATAAGTCTGTACCGGTGTTGACAGATTCTAACGGCAAAAAACTTGTAGCAGGAAAAGATTATAAAAAACTTACTGACGATGAATATACATATGAGGATGCTACAACCGTACAGGTCAAGGAAGGCAAGAAACTTGTCTCAGTAAAAAGAATGGCAGGCGACACAGTACAGAAAACAGATATCATACCAGCAGGAACTAGTATAAATGTAAAGATAACTGGAATTGGTAATTATGATGAGTCAATGATTGTAAACTATAAAGTTATAGCTGGAGACTTATCTAAGGCTACAATTACAATTAATCCAAATGGTACTTTGAAGAATGGTACAAACTATACAGGTAAAGCACAATTAATTGATAAAGATTCGAATATAACTACAGTAAAAATAGGAAAAACTGAGTTGAGTGCACAGGACTATCGAATTGCAGGTTATAAGAATAATCTTAAGAAAGGCAAAGCAACTATAATATTAGAAGGTATAGGAAACTATGGTGGTTCATTATCTTATACATTTAATATTAATGCGAAGTCTATGAGTTATAAGCTTTCATATGTAGTACCAGAACAGACCATTAACGGAGAAAAATTGGTGACTAAGGGTACGATGGCTGTTACACAAAGTGGTAATGGGGTATTTACGTTACCACAACCATCATTCAAGGTTGATTCAAAGAAATATGTATTTGAGGGATGGTATACAGATCCTGAGTTTACAGAAAAGCTTGGAGTCAAAGGAACAAAAATCGATGCATCGGGTTATATAGAGCCAAGTCAAACTCTTACAATCTATGCTAAATACGTAAAAAAGAATAAATAAAAGCGAAAGAGCAAGGCCTTGGCCTTGCTCTTTCCTGCTTTGAGATTTTAATTACAATCGAATTAATGGACTGTAAATACAATTAGTGTTATAAAATCTGAATTTATTGACAGTAAGCGTATTGAGTTAGTATAATCTTGAATCGTGGCAAATGTTATGGTTTTTGGATAGATTTTAAAGATTTGTTCACAATTAACGTTACTAAACATGTCGATATAAATGATATAGATACTAATGTACTTAGGTAGAAAGAAATTTGGAGGTAGTACAAATGAACAAGCTTAGCAGGCAATTTTTAGCTATGCTCGTGACGGTAATAGTTGCGTTTCAGTCGGTTCAAATGCAGGTATATGCAGCTGGAATTGACGACACAACTTTGACTCAGAATGTTGAGGAAGAGGAACAGGAACAAACTATTCTTAATGAGGAAAATGAAGAGGAAGCGGAAGAGGAAGAATCCGAAGAATCATCAGACGATTCAGAACCAGCAGATACTTCTCAAAGTGAAGTAGAGCAACCTACTGGTACAGAAGAGACTGTCACAGAAGAACCTACAAATGGTGAGGTGACAGAGGAACAGACTGAAGAGCAAACAGAAGAGGAATCCGCGGAAGAATCTGAGGAAGATTTGGAAGAGGTTGAGGAAGAAGAGGAAGAGGAACTTCTTAATGCTGCAGACGAAGATTCATTCACTATTTCTGCAAACGGAACTTTAACTGCTTTTGTTCCTGGTTCGACTTTTAATGGTACTGTTGAAATCCCTGAGGGGGCAGAATCTATTGATGTTAATTGTTTCTCAGGCTTATCAGCTGGCGATAAGGCGAAGATTACAACAGTGATTTTCCCGGAGTCACTTTCAGTGATTCCAGATGGTGCATTTGCGGGTTGTACAAATATTTCAAGTATTGAGTTTAAATGTACATCATCACTTAGTGTGACAGGTAAAGCTTTTAGCGATTGTGCACTTACAGATATAAAGATTGCAGAAGGCATTTCGTCTTTACCATCAAAGTTTATGAGTGAAGCTGGCTACGGTCCTAATGCAACAGTGCATATTCCTGCTTCAGTTAGAAAAATTGAAAAAAGTGCTTTTGAAGCGTATGGCACTACATATACTATTGCTAACTTGGATTTTGCAAGTGGAAGTAGATTAAGATCAATTGCAACAGATGCATTTCAGAATTGTACATCCATTGCTTCAATTTCATTTCCAGAGACACTGGAAGGAATTGGTAATTATTCATTCTTAGGATGTACAAAGCTTGCAAGCGTAAGCTTTGGAGACAATAGTGCACTTACAACTATTGGAACAGAGGCTTTTTATAATTGTACTTCTCTTACATCAATTACTATTCCAGAGAATGTTACAGTAATTCATGATGAAGCTTTTAGAAATTCTGGATTAACCACGCTAGTAGTTAATAGCACAAAGCTTTCTTCAGAATATGGATATATATTTACTGGATGTAAAATTTCTTCTGTTATTTTACCTGAAGGAATGACAACTGTTCCAAAGATTTTCTATCATGCAGGATTTGCAAGTGGTACAACAATCACTATTCCAGCATCAGTAACAAAGATTGCTGATTATGCATTTAATGCTTCTAATATTTATGGTATTGAGTTTGAAGGAGATGCAGTTACATCAATTGGTACCTGTGCATTCGAAGATTGCTCTAACTTAACTAACATTGTGTTACCTAGCAAGCTTAAATCATTAGGTTCTGGAGCATTTAAGAGTTGTTCATCATTGAAGTCAATTGTAATACCTGACACAATGACCAGTGTTCCAAGTCATGCGTTTGAATGGTGTACAAGTGCGTCTAGCATAACAATCGGTTCGAAGGTTTCTTCAATCGGCGCATATGCTTTTATGGGATGTACTAGCGTTAGGGAATTAACTATCCCTAATAATGTTACAAGCCTAGGAAAAGCTGCTTTTGATAGATGTAGCAGTGTAAGAAAGCTTACAGTATCATCTAATGTAACATCTTTGCCATATAGAGCCCTTGGACATATGTCCAGCCTTGATGAGCTATATCTGGGAGACAATATCGTAAGTGTGGTAAATGGAGCAGAGTATGGATTGGAAGGAACAGATCAGTCATCATTAGATATTTATATTACAAGCACATCAACGAAAACATATGCTGCTTTAAAGGTGGCAATTTCAAAAGGATGGCTTAGTAAGAATCAGATTATTTTTTCAACAAAGCTTGGCTATCAATTGAACGGAGGCTCAGCTGTTGGAACATATCCATCAAGCTATGTAAATGATGAGGGAAGTTCTTCGAATATTCTTTTGCATCATCCAGTGAAGGAAGGATATGTATTTGCAGGCTGGTATTTGGATGCAAAGTTTACCAAGCCAATTGGAAGAAATAACACATCATATTCTTATATACCTATTAGTTCATTAACAGGCAAGGCTACACTTTATGCAAAGTGGGTTGGCCCAACATTTTATGATGTTACTCTTGATGCAGCAGGTGGAACAGTTGCCTATAGCACAATTAGAGTTGCCCTTAATGGAAAATATGGCGAGCACGACAGCATAACATCGTTTGGTTTGCCAACAGTAACAGCACCAGCCAATAAGATATTTATTGGATGGTTTGATGAGAACAATGAATTAGTAACAGACAGTACAGTTGTTAAGGCAACTGCAGCTGGACAGACACTTAAGGCAAAATATAAATCAACTGTAACAGAAGTTGAAACTCCAGAAATAAATGCAGTTGGTTATGGCGTACTTAGCGATGGAGATGAAGTGCAAACTGGCACAAAATTATATCTCACTTCAGAAACATCAGGAGCTAGTATTTCTTACACAATTACTGATTCTAGCTCGAACACATATAAAGAAGGTGTATACTCTTCAAACATTGCGTTGGCTGAAGAAGGTACATATACAATAAAAGCTACAGCATCATTAGATGGTGTTGACAGTGCGGAGGCTACAGTGTCAGTAACAGTAGTTGATGCATCAGCTCCAAATGGTTATACAAGCGATAAGGCAAATGCATTGTGGGTTCAGTACAAGAACACTGCAGAGTGGGATGAGTCATCTGTTAAGACTATATACACAGGTGCAGCAGTCAAGTTCGTTAATGGCGATGATTATGTAGTTTATTATGGCAAGACTGAGTTAGTGGAAGGAACAGATTATACAGTTTCTTATGCTAATAACACAAAAGTAGCTGATTATGATGCTAAAAATGCAAAGGGCACAAGCATTGCTCCTACAATGACAATAAAGGGCAAAGGAAGTATTTCTGGAAGCAAAGAATATTGTTTTGGCATAACTGCTCAGTCAGCAAATGCGATTAAACTCACATCATCTAATGTAAAAATTGCATTAGACAACACAAGCTTAGTATATGATGGTACAGAAAAAGAGCCAGCATTAACAATTACTTATACAAAGACTGGAGAAACTGTTCCAGCTAGTGAGTATAGTGTTACATACATGAACAATGTAAAGGTAGGTACAGCTACTGCAACAATTACCTTTGACGGTTCAAATTACTATGGTAGCGTAGCTAAGACTTACAAGATTACAGCACTCAACTTGAATCAGGCTAATACATCAGGCGGTACTGCAATAGAGATTCAAAAGGCTGCTGCAGTCCCTTACAACAAAACAGATTTGAGCGGTCTTACTTCAATAACACTTGTATCAACAGGAAAAACACTTGTTGAAAAGACGGATTACACAAAGAAAATCACAACAAAGACGGACAAGACAACAGGCGTTATAACAGCTACAATGACTCTTACAGGTAAGGGAAATTATGCTGGTACAACATCATTTACTTATGAGATAACTAAAGTTGATATAGATACACTCAATGTGACTAACTTACTTCCAGCTATCTATACTGGAAAGAAGAATGTTTATCAGCCAGTTACTTATTCAGTTGTAGATGGAACTGCAACATTAAAGAAAAATACTGATTACACAGTTATATCATTTGAAGTTAAGCAACCTGGAGAGGCAGACTTTGAGCCAGCTAATTCTAAGACAGTTTATGCTGCAGGTTCTGAAGTTAGAATGATTCTCACAGGCAAGGGTTACTACACAGGAACAAAATCAGTAGACTATTCAATAGCTGCTTCTTATGATTTAACAGATGCAAATATTGTAAGCATAACAGCTTCAAATGTAACATACAGTGGTAAAGCTAATTCATACATACCAAAGGTTACTGCCATGAACCTGTATACTGGCAAAGCACTTGGCGGTGGAAATTATGTATTAGAGAATTATAGATATGCTAATGAAACTGTAGTTACAAGAGTTGTTAATAAAAAGACTGTATATGAAGTTGTTGATGCCGGAACAGCGGTTAACAAGACCGATATTATTCCGGCAGGAACATATATCTACGTTGATATAACAGGAAAGGGTTCATATTCAGGAACAGTAACACGCAAATACAAAGTTATCTACGATATGTCAAAAGCAACAATCAATGTAGCTAACCAGACATACACAGGACATTATATTGTGCCTGAAAAAGCAGATATTACTGTAAAGATTGGCTCAACTGTACTTAGCGCAAATGACTACGAAATCGTATCATGCACAAACAATATAAAAGCCGGTACAGCAAAGGTTACAATCAAAGGCAATGGAGCATTTACAGGAACAAAGACTGTGAAGTTTAAGATAGTTGCGAAGAAGTTGTAGATTTATGGAGGGGCAGCCAAGATGGCTGCCCCTTATGATTTATATATGGAAAAACAAAAGACTTGCTAAAGAATGGCAAGTCTTTCGCTGTGATGCGCAAGCATCAAGAACATATTTGTAACATCCTAATTTTAGCATTTAAGACTGAAGCATGCAAATATCGATATTAATAGTACATATACGAGGAAATACATAATAGAATATGATAGAATGAAATGTAATATTTATAAAGTGACTCAATATAGTGAGATTTTAATTAGAAGGCAACAGATTAATGAAAAATAAAAAAACAATTGGCGTTATCGGTCATTTTGGGTTTGGTAAGGAATTATTAAATGGACAGACAGTGAAAACGAAAACTGTTACTAAAGCTCTAGAAGAAAAAGTGGGATCGGATGAAATTATTAAAGTAGATACTCATGGTGGTATAATAAAAAAAATGACATTGCCATTCTGTATTATAAAGCTACTAAAGAACTGCAGAAATATAATAATTTTTCCGGCGCATAATGGCGTGCGCGTAATAGCACCTATGCTCGTTTTTTTTAATCAGATTTATAAACGCAAGCTTCATTATGCTGTAATTGGAGGCTGGCTCCCTCAAATGTGTATCAATCATAAATTATTAGTAAGATACCTAAGAAAAATAGATGCTATTTATGTTGAAACAACAACAATGGAAGATGCTTTAAAACAACAAAATTTCGAAAATATAGTTGTTATGCCCAATTTTAAAGATTTGAATATACTCGAAGAGGATGAACTTATATATAATTTATGCGAGCCATTTGCTTTATGTACTTTTTCAAGAGTAATGAAAGAAAAAGGAATAGAAGATGCTGTCAATGCTGTTAAGAAGATTAACAAAGATTATAATAGAATAGTATGCACCTTGGATATTTATGGACAAATAGATGACAAACAAGTTTTGTGGTTTCAGCAACTAATGGATGCTTGTCCAGATTACATTAAATACAAGGGGACAATACCGTTTGATAAATCTACTGAGATATTGAAAAATTATTATGTTTTATTATTCCCCACAAAATTTTATACAGAAGGCATACCGGGAACAATTATAGATGCATATGCAGCAGGATTGCCAGTTATTTCTTCTAGGTGGGAAAGTTTTGATGATGTTGTTGAAGACGGGGTTTCTGGAATAGGATATAATTTTGAAGAAGAAAATGGGATTAATGATGTATTGGAGTATGCGGTTGCTAATCCTAGTAGTATAAAAAAAATGAAGAAAGCTTGTATAGCGAAAGCTAAAAATTATACGCCTAGAGTATCTATTGAAAAAATAAAAATGCTATAAGAAAGAGATTTTATGATGAAAATAATGCAGGTTATTCCCGTGTTAGATATTGGTGGCGCGGAAACCATGTTATGCAATTTAAGTTGTGAATTGCAAAAAATGGGGCACAATGTGATGGTTGTAACATATTATGAGAGAGAATCTTCGCTTGAATATAAGTTAAAAAAGAATGGCGTAAAATTATATTCATTGGATAAAAAAGTTGGCTTTGATATAAAAACTATAAGAAAACTTAAGAATTTAATAAATGAGGAAAAGCCAGATATAATACATACGCATTTGCATGTTTTACCGTATGTTTGGTTGGCCAGTGGGAAAACTAAAATTATACATACGCTACATAGTATAGCTCAAAAGGAGCAAAGTGGTATAGGGAAAATAATATGTGGATGGCTGTATAGGAATTCGCATAAATGCATTCCTGTAGCCATATCTTTTGGCGTGTATGAGAGTTTGAAGATTGAACACAGGGTTAAACGTGATATACCGGTGGTAGAAAATGGAGTACCAGTCGAGAATATTATAAGTAAAGAATCATATGTATTGAATGATTACATTGAAATATATCATGTTGGAAGAATTGTACCTCTTAAAAATCATGAAATGATGGTTGAGGCTTGTGAAAAATTAGTGGAAGAGTATCCAACAATAAGATTTCATTTTTTCGGGGAAGGCCCGGATAGCAAAAAGATAAGTAAAATGATTGAAGATAGAAGATTGGAGGATAATGTACTGCTTGAAGGCACACATTCTACACTAGAAAGTGAATTGTGTAGAGGGGATATTTTTATTTTGCCGTCCGAATATGAAGGGATGCCAATGAGTCTAATTGAGGCTATGGCAGCAGGTTTACCTTGTGTGGCTACAAATGTTGGAGGAGTACCGGATTTGATTGATGATGGTAAAAATGGAATATTAATTCGACGAAACATAGATTCGCTAGTTGATGCTATAAAAATGCTAATAGAAAATTTGTCATTTCGAGAAACAATAGGAAAAGCAGCAAAGGAAAAATCGGTATTATTCTCTAGTAAGACGATGGCAGAAAAATATATAGAAGTTTATCTAAAATCATTAGGAAAGGAAAACTGATTTATTAGGCCAAGAACTATGAAATATAAAATTACGGTATTTACTCCTACATATAACAGATTGAATCTACTTAAAAGATTGTACCAATCACTATTAGCACAAACTGAAAAAGCCTTTGAATGGATAATAATAGATGATGAATCAACGGATGGTACAGACAATTGGATTGATACGGTTATTTCAAATTCTCCATTTCCTATTAAATATGAAAAACAAAAACATGGTGGAAAACATAGGGCAATCAACAAAGGAGTAGTAATTTCGGATTGTGAGTATTTTTTTATAGTCGATAGCGATGATTGGCTACCTGACAATGCAATTGAGATTGTTTTGTCGTGGATAGGAGAATTAGGTGATAGTAAAAAAATCGCTGCTGTGGCAGGAATATGTATTAATCCCAACAATCAAACTATTGGTGGGGTTGGAAAACTTGAAAATAACAAGTATGTTGAAGTGAATAATCTTAAGAGATATTGTAATCATTTAATGGGGGATAAAGCAGAAGTTTATAAAACAGATTTACTAAGAAAATTTCCGTTTCCAGAGTATGAAGACGAATATTTTGTTACGGAAAGATTAATTTGGGATAGAATTGCTGATGCAGGGTATACAATTAGATGGTACAATACACCAATATATATTGCTGAATACCAAGCTGGAGGATTGTCTAACTCAGGTGCAAATCAGACAGAGGGGCATTTAAATAATTATAATGGTTATCTAGAGTTTATAAAGCAGTCTATAAAGATAATGGATCCTCTGGAAGCAGTATCATATTTTCGAGAGTATAATAAAGTGGCATGTTTGAAGAAAAAAAGTCTACGAGTGAGGGCTAATGAAATAGGTCTGAATACCGCATATTATTGTTATTATTTATGTCTGAAGATGCCTATATATTATATTGGAAGAATTATATTAAAAATTAGGCTTAGATTGCAAGAAATGAATATGTTGCTGTAATTTATGGCGAAGCGAGATATCGTGTATGAAAGGATAGGATTGTTTAAAAATAATTCTTTAGTTATAAAACGATGACCATGAAGAAATTATCTATAATAATACCAAGTTATAACTCATATAATACAATAACGAGATTGATAGAAAGTATAAATGAAGGCGACAATGATTCATATGTTAAGGTGATTGTTGTTGATGATCATTCAAATGAGGACGAGCAGGAAAAGATAAAAAACTATTGTGATAAATATAACAATGTGATTTTTGCAGAAAATGATTTTGGGAAAAAAGGCGCAGGGGGGGCTAGGAACAAAGGGATAGAACTAGCTGATACAGAGTGGATTATGTTTGCAGATAGTGATGATTATTTCTTAGATGGATGGTTTACTAATGTAAATAAGTACTTAAACCGAGAAAAAATAGAGATGGTATGTTTCTGTGTAGATGGAAAAAGAGGTGAAATCTATTCAGATAAAGTGCATAAAGGAATAGACAATGGAGATAAATTAGATGTACGTGTGAGCTATGATCCACCATGGGGAAAGTTATATCGACTAAGCATGATAAAGAAAAATCATATAAGATTTGATGAAATAAAGTGCTCTAATGATGTTATGTTTTCAGTAAGAACGGGGCTGACCGCTCAAGAATTAGTATTGGATAACAGTGTAATATATTATGTTGACGAAGTGCCAGGTAGTATAACAAAAGATGTATCGCCAGAGTCATATTTAATTAGAGCGGAAGTAGTAGCTAGAAAGATTGTTTATATGAGAGAAGCATTGCAATATAAAGAATATAAAAGGATGCAGGATGGTCTTTTGTTTTACTGGTGGAGGGGTGCTTTGAAAAAATATGGATTTATCACAGCTACTAAAGTATATAGATTAAAGGCGATATATGAAATCCCATTTATGCCAAGTATAGGACATATAATAAAAAGAGGGTTAGCGCTTATTAAAAGAAACCAATAGAATATACTGAATATGCGGGACAGTTTTTCTAAATTGTATTTAGATAGAATGATGAGTGTATTGTAAAAAATGAAGATTAACAGAATAAAAAATACTAAGAGAAATGTTTTCTTTGGAATAATAAACCAGTTTGTAGTAATAGTATTGCCATTCATAGTACAAACAGTAACTATACGTACTCTTGGAATTGAATATGTAGGTATAAAAAGTTTATTTAGTTCTATTCTGTCAGTGCTAAGTTTGACAGAATTGGGAATAGGGAGCGCTATAGTTTATAACATGTATAAGCCTATAGCAGAAGATGATTTAACAACAATAGGAATTTTATTAAATTTTTATAAACGCGTATATAGGATAATTGGAATACTAGTAATTATTATAGGCGTATTATTAACTCCATTTTTAGGATATCTTATTAAGGGGGAGTATCCGGTAAATCTTAATTTGACATTAATATTTTGGTTGTATGTAGCAAATACAGTTGTTTCATATTGGATGTTTGCGTACAAATCTTCTTTATTAAGTGCCCATCAAAGAACGGATGTTATAAGTATAGTGGGAGTGGTTGTTCAAACATTCGTACTTATAATACAAATCATAGTATTAGTAGTGACAAATAATTTCTATTATTACTTGGTAAGTTCGATTATTGGAACGGTTTTAAATAATATAATAATTTCTGTATGCGTCGATAGAATGTATCCGGAAATAATATGTAAAGGACATCTATCAAACGAACTGAAAAAAAATATAAGATCTAATGTTGCAGGTTTATTGATAGGAAAAGTTTGTGGTATTACGAGAAATACATTTGATAATATATTTATGTCAATGTTTTTGGGATTGACACAAGCTGCAATGTATTCAAATTATTATTATATATTGTCAGGGTTAAATGGTTTTACATCAATTATTTTGACATCCTTAATGGCAGGAGTTGGGAATAGTATAGCAATAGAAAGTAAAGAAAAAAACTATTGTCAGATGATGAAACTACACACTATATATATTTGCATAAGTGGATGGATGGCAATTACAATGCTGTGCTTATATCAACCATTCATGTGTTTATGGGTAGGAACGGAGTATATATTTCCCCAATATATTATGATAACCTTCCCAATATATTTTTTTATTACAAAACTTGGGGATATACGTATGGTATATTCGGACGGAGCGGGACTGTTTTGGGAAAACCGTATTCGAATTATTTTAGAGGGAATATCAAATATTATTCTTAATTATATTTTGGTTATTAAGTGGGGGGCTTTTGGCATCATGCTTGCTACTATAATAACATTATTTATATTTGGCTTCCTTGGCGCTACATTAGTTATCTTTAATTGTTATTTTGAACATGGAATGAAAGAATATTTATTAAATTCTATTAGCTACCTTGTTATTATGATTACATTAGGAGCTGTTTTTTATAGTGTTTCATTGTGGGTTAATTTTCAATCAATGTTGGCGGAGTTAATATTCGAAGGGGTAATTTGTTGTACGGTTTTACCTGCAATATTATTCTTAGTATGCAAACAGAGAAAAGATTTCAGAGAAGCATTTGATTGGTTTAAGGTTATCTTACGGAAGGATTAGAACTATAGGAATATAATGAAGCAACATAATAGAACGATAGATGGACAAGTGTCTGGAAGAATAGAATATATAGACGTATATAGATTTATAGGGATATTATTAATGATAATGGGGCATATTGGATTTGGTGAAGTGTTTGATAAATGGATTCACGCGTTTCATATGCCAATGTTTTTTGTAATATCCGGTTTCTTCCATAAAAATAGGGGGGGGGAGATAATTTGTCGCAAGGCTAAATCATTGCTTATTCCGTATTTTATATTTGGAGTAATCAATATTTTGATTTCGTATATGCTTTATGGTTCTATAGAAAAAAGTGGATTGTATTCGTTACTTATAATGCCAACAGATGGAAATATTCCGATTGCAGGCGCTTTATGGTTTTTACCTGCACTATTTTGGGCAGATATTATATATGATTATATTGCAAGTATAAGTTCTAAGAATACTAGAACTATAGTTATTATTTGTTTAGCAGGGATTAGTTTTTACTTATACGGCAATTCTAATATTCGCTTGCCGTATAGTTTGGATGTTGCACTTGTGGGAATCGTCTTGTTTGAGGCAGGACATATTGTAAAAGAACACAGTGAAACGCTTTTGAATATAAGCTTTGTCGAAACGCTAATAATGATGATATTGTTTAGCTATACATCAATTATTTCGGTTGGTTATGTTAATATGAAGTCAGCAATATATCCAGATATTCCACTATTTTTTATAAATTCCATTGGTATGTCAATAGCATTTCTTAATTTTTCAAAATATATTTATAACAAATTTGTTTCTAAGCGTAGTATGTTAAAAAATTATATTTGTAGTGTGGGAGAGTATTCATTAGTATATGTATGTTTAAATCAGCTTGCGATACTAATTAGCAGGAGCGTAGTGGAAAATGGCAGAATGGCGTTAGTGGGAGAATATACTAAAAGGATGATTGTTTTGATAATATCATTGTTGCTTTTGAAAATACTCGAGTTATTATTTGTTCGAACTAAACTTAGTAAACTAATTGGTTATTAAAAAATAAGTGGAATTTGTTAAATTTTGAATAATTATTATTGTGCTTAATAGAATATATTGTGGCGTTTAATACAATATTATTAATCTACTACATATGGAGGAGACATGGAAAGAAAGACATATTGCGACTATCTCAGATTTATTGCTACGCTTGCAGTAGTTGTACTACATGTGTCAGCTTCGAATTGGTATGGTTCTGATGTTAACGGAATGCAATGGCAAATATTTAACTTTTACGATAGTGTGGTAAGATGGGGAGTCCCAATTTTTGTAATGATCAGTGGTTCTTTGTTTTTAAACAAAGAACTATCATTAGAAAAAATATATGGTACATATATTTTAAGGATGGTAATTGCCTATATTACTTGGAGTATATTATATGCATTGATGACAAAAGAAGTATTTGAAAAAGGGATAGTTTATGGTATTAAGGCTAATATAGGGGCAGTGGTCTCTGGACATTATCATATGTGGTTTATGATAATGATTATTGGACTTTATATGTGTATACCATTTTATAGAAAGCTAATCAAAGATGGATTTGTTTTGCGGTATTTTTTAGTTTTATCATTTATTTTTTCTATGATGATACCATGGAGTATGAAACTAATTAATGATTATGTTGTTGGAGATAATGAACTATTAACGAAATTAGTAAGTGTAGTTAATTCAGATATTGATACTTTGGGGATGCATATGGTATTGGGATATGCTTTTTATTTTGTATTAGGATACTATCTGGATAGCATTGAATTGGAGAAAAAGCATAGAATTATTATTTATATTATGGGTGTTATTGGATTTGCGTTTACTATTATAGTAGATGCAAATATAGCAATAAAAACACAGCAACCTTGCAGTAATTATTACGGCAATTTTAATGTTAACATTTTATCTGAAGCGATATGTATACATACATTATTCAAGTATCATCAATATAATAATTCGAAGTTGAATTATTTATTTTTTAATTTATCTAAATATATGTTTGGTATATTTTTGGTACATGCATTTTTTATAGAATTGTTTTCAAATGTATTTAATTTTAGTACGTCATCATTTAATGCTTTGTTTTCGGTACCTGTTGTTTCAATGGTAGTAATTATTTGTGCATTAACTGTGTCAGTTGTATTAAATCATATCCCTATAATCAAAAAATATTGTGTTTAGAACAAAATAAAAATCAGTTACAAATGTAAAATGGATTATTAAAAAAGAATAATCCTTTTTGTAAATATAAAGCTTTTATTTTATTAATATGACACTATTAGAGTTTGTGGATTCCTGAATAGAAAAACTTTATAATGAAACACAAAATTTACAATAAAAAATGAAAGTATATTATGGAGAAAATTATGGAAACTTTATATATTGTTATGCCGGCTTATAATGAAGAAGATAATATTAAAACTGTTGTTGAACAATGGTACCCATTATTAGATGGAAAATCAGAAGATTCACGACTTGTTATAGCAGATAGCGGTAGTAATGATAAAACACATGAAATTTTAATGAATTTGAGCAAGACAAATTATCCTAAAATAGAAATTCTATCTAATACAAATCAGTATCATGGTCCGAAAGTAATAGCATTGTATGACTATGCAATAAAAAATGGTGCAGATTATATTTTCCAGACAGATTCAGATGGACAAACAAATCCAGATGAGTTTGCAGCATTTTGGAATGAACGCAATAGATATGATGGAATATTTGGGAATAGAGTAATTCGAGAGGATGGAAATGACAGGGCATTTGTAGAACATACTGTATGTGCTTTGCTAAAAATATATTTTGGTGTTAGAGTTCCTGATGCTAATGCTCCTTTTAGATTGATGAAGGCTGAAACTGTTAAAAAGTATTTGTATAGAATGTCTGTAGATTACAATTTGCCAAATATTATGCTAACAACTTGGTTTTCTTATTACAATGAAAATATTTCTTTTAAAGAAATCTCTTTTAAGCCTAGACAGGCTGGGGTAAATTCTATAAATATCCCAAAAATCGTTAAGATTGGATTTACTGCCCTGGGCGACTTTAGAAGATTTAAAAAGAATATGGGGTAGAATAGAAACTACTTATTGATGTTATTATTCATCATTATACTTGGGAAGGATTTTGATAACAATGAAAAGAATTATTGAGCATTCGGAAGAAATAATGGCTTGTACAATTTCTTTCTTGATGGCATTATTATTTGGATTTAACAGTCCATTGCACCCTTGGGTGATTAGTGATTCCGGTGTAGATTCTAGTGTGTTCAAAACGATAGCGTTAATGATGGAACATGGATATATGCCATATAAGGATTCATTTGATCATAAAGGACCGCTATTATATCTCTTGAATTGGGGGGGGGATAGAATTTCTCACTATATAGGTATATGGATAATCGAAATCTTTTGTATTAGTATTGCGTTTTATATGCTGTATAAGATATCAAGACTAGTATGTGGCATAGCGTCATCTATTATTACTAGTCTTAGTGCGGTATCACTCCTATTTATATATTATGATGGAGGGAACTTAGTAGAAGAATACGCAATGCCTTGTATTGCTGTCGGAGTTTATTATTTTCTGGATTATTTATTAAATAACGTTATATCAAAAAGAAGACTTTTACTATCTGGTTTATGCTGTGGATTTGTATTGATGCTGAGACCTAATATGATATCAATTTGGTTAGTATACTGTACTGTTATATCATTAATTCTTATATTAAAAAAAGAAATAAAAGAATGGACACGATTTGTAATATGGTTTTCGCTAGGATTATTCATCAGTATAGCACCAATAGTTGTTTGGCTGTTGATAAAACATGATTTATATTACTGCATTCAGGATTACATTATTTTCAATATGCGCTATTCATCAGTTGATGGTGAAAGAGTATTATTTTCTTCTAAGTGGAAGGCTTTTGTAAAATTTTTTAATACTACAATATACATGGTTTCTTTTTTTTGTATGATATTTCATTTAAAGGAAAAGATAGTACTTAATATTTCATATATTATTTATTTGGTATTAACCATAATGCTTATGGTTATGAGCGGCATGGAATATAATCATTATGGGATGATTTTAATCCCCGCAGTAGTATATCCGCTAGGTTTAATGTTCAGAGATATTGAAAAAATTATAGATGAAAATATAAGAAAAGCTGTTATGTTGATAACATCCTTATATATATTGAGTATGGTGATTGTTCCTAGTTGGATAAATACTATTGAAGAGATTGCAGTGGTTTATGAGGATAAGAGCGAAAATCACATTTGGGATGTAACAAATAGTGTTGTTAATATGGTAACTGATTTAACAGATGAAGGTGATAAGATTTCTGTCTATGGTAATTGGGATATTGTTTATGTTTTAAGCGATAGAGTTCATGCAACCAGATATTCTTATCAGTTTCCGATAGGAAATGTTTCGCCAGAAATAAAAGCTGAATATATGCAAGATTTACAAAAAGAAATGCCGAAGGTAATAGTGATATCACCTTTGGGGAATTACTATGATGAAAATATACAGTCTTTTTTAAATAGAAATAAGTATACTTGTGTATACACTAGCGATAATGATGAATTTGAGTCTTGCGCCATGTTATTTTACAAACAATAAAACTTAAGTGGGTTTCGATTGTAAGTGAAAACTGTGTACTTACATCGTTGATGTTAATTGGAAATTATAGAATAGGATGAGCTTGAAATGGCTATTCTAAGAGTAATAATACAGCAAAACAAGATGGAATCGACTGAAGCAAGAAGGGAATGTGTTTAATATGCAGTTTAATAGTTATGAGTTCATACTATATTTTTTACCAATTACAGTATTGCTTTATTTCTTGGCGAATAAGATTAAGCCAGTTATAGGAAAACTTGTAATAGTTGTTTCTAGCATTGTTTTTTATTCTATGGGCAAAATAAGTATGCTTATTTATTTAGGAATAAGTATACTCATTAATTATACATCTGCTTTGGTAATAAAAAAGTTCAAAATAAAAAATAAGGCATTGCTTGCATTACCGATTATTGTAAATGTAGTATTGTTGTTTTATTTCAAGTATTATAATTTCACCATCGCAAATATAAATATTTTTTTTGGTAAAGAATTTGCGCTTAAGAATATAATTCTGCCATTAGGAATTTCTTTTTATACTTTTCAACAGATAGCATATGTCGTTGCAACAGAGAACGAAAATCTTGAAAACAATGATATTATAGACTATTTGGCATATATTTTGTATTTTCCTAAGCTTATAATGGGACCGATTATTGATCCTGTAGATTATATTTCTCAGTTAAACCAGAATGAAAGAAAAAAGGCGAATTTAACAAATATTACAACAGGTATCAAGATTTTTAGCTTGGGGCTTATAAAGAAGGTGCTTTTGGCAGATACTTTTGCTAAAGCGGTTTCATGGGCATATACAAATATTGATGCTATAACATCAATGGATTGCATTTTGCTTATAGTATTCTATACTTTTGAAATATATTTTGATTTCAGTGGATATAGTGATATGGCGGTAGGTGTGTCATCAATGCTCAACATAGATTTGCCCATGAACTTTGATTCTCCTTATAAAGCAATTTCAATTAGGGACTTTTGGAAAAGATGGCATATATCTCTAACAAAATTTTTAACTAAGTATATTTATATCCCTCTTGGAGGATCACGGAAGGGAATGCTTTTTACTTATGTAAATACTATCATAGTTTTCTTAGTTAGTGGATTATGGCACGGTGCGAATTGGACATTCATTTTATGGGGAGGGCTACACGGTCTGTTCAGTTGTTTTGATAGGATGTTTGAAAAAGCGGAAGAAAAAGTATTCATGCCAGTTAGGTGGGTATGTACGTTTGGAGTTGTAAGTGTGTTATGGCTTCTATTTAGTACTCAGACTGTAGAACAATGGAAATCAATTCTGTTTAAGATTCTGTTAATGCAGAATACAGCAGTAAGTGATGGGATGGTTGAGTCGTTTAACTTGGCTGAAAATCAATTTATTTATAATGTGTTAGGTTTGAATTTCTTGCCGACAAATGTTCGTGGTTTTAATATGCTGATATTTATTCTAGTTGCAAGTTTTGTATGCTTTGTCCCTGAAAATAATTATAAGAAAAGGAATAGCTTAAATGTAGGATCGTTGCTTCTTTCGGCTATTGCTTTCATTTGGGGAGTTCTATGTTTAGGAGCAGAGTCAACATTCGTATATTTTGGATTTTAAGAGGAAACTATGAAAGTGAAAATGTGGCTAATAGGTTGGTTTGTTATTGTCATAACGACATTAAGTATTATGGGTTTTTGGGTATACAGGATAGATCCTTTTTTTCATTATCATAAACCTAATGTAGATGAATATTATTATCCATTGAATAATGAACGAAGTCAAAATGATGGTATTAGTAAACATTTTGATTATAATGCATTAATAACAGGAACTTCAATGACTGAAAATTTTAGAGTTACAGAGGCAGATGAAATATTTGGGTGTAATTTTATAAAGGTAGCATATTCAGGGGGATCATATAAAGAAATAAATGATAACTTGAAGAATGCACTTGAATCAAACAAGGATTTGAAGCTGGTGATTCGATGTCTTGATATGGGAAAGTTTTTAGATGGTTATGATGATATGCGGCCTGACTTAGGGGAATACCCTAGTTACCTTTACGATAATAATCCATTTAATGATGTAGAATATCTTCTGAATAGAGATGTTATATTCAACAGAGTTTATCCAATGACATTGGACAATGATAAAGAAGGATTTGTTTCGGGGATTACGTCGTTTGATGATTATTCAAGATGGCAGTCAGAATGTAGTTTTGGAATAAATACGGTTAGTCCAAATGGAATTATAGAGACAAAAACTGAACAGATTCATCTTTCAGATGAAGAAAGAAAAACAATTAAAAAGAATATAACTATGAATGTAACGATGCTTGCAGATGATTATCCCGAGGTTGATTTTTATTATTTTTACTCTCCATATAGTGTGGCGCGATGGAACGAGTGGAATGAGGGGGGGACGCTATACAAAATGCTTGAGGCTGAGGAGTATATAACAGAACTCATAGTTACACATAAAAACATTCATTTGTTTTCGTTTAATAATAGAACAGATATAACAACAGATTTAAATAACTACAAGGATGGATCACATTATGCATGCTGGATAAATAGTTTAATGCTTAAATGGATGCATGATGGATTGTATCGGCTCACAGAGGATAATTATAAAAGTTATCTTAAGCAAGAAAAGGACTTTTACACGAGTTTTGATTACAAAAGCGTAAATGGGCAAGTAGACTATGAAGCAGATTTTTATGCAGCGGCATTACTAAATAAAGAATTAACAGGTGTTGAGCCACTAGATGTATTAAATGATGATAATTTGGACGTCTTTACAAATGGAGCTGACTGGATTAAAGATAATAATGGTAGAAATACGATTATTGATTGTAAGGGAACATTGGATAGAGATTATGCTACCGAGGATTTGGCAGATTATATTAGGGACAAAGAATATATAGGCGTTAAATTTAAAGTAAACATGAATGATGGCTATAATTATTTGAGTTTTTATGGAAGAAAGACTGTGGGACAAGGTATGCCAGTTGTTTATGTATATAATAAGGACGGAGATTTGGTTGGGAACTTCGCTGCAGATTATTCAACAATAGATAATGAAGTGCATCAGTATGTTATGGATTTGTCTACAGTAACTGGAGAAGTTACAATAGTTATGAATGGAGGCTATATTGACGATACTGGAGATTCGGATTCCGGTTTTCAGTTTAGTGAAATTTATATGTATTGATTTGAGAGATAAACTAGATATTCTAGTACAATATATTCTAGTTGATTTGATCGAAGTGTGGACATAATGTTGGAACGTTGCCGAATTTGTATTGCGTTAAGGAAGAAGTTAACTATTTTGCAGAGTAGCTATTTATATAGGGGTATTTAATAGAGCGAATTGTATTGTGTTGTGTCAAAAAAAATTATTAGCAGAACTGCATTAAGCATGAGCAATCAGATACACACAATACAAAGGTAATTGTCTACTATTATGTATAAAATGAAACCTTGCTGAAATTGTGTATACAAATTGAGTCAGGAAGAATCTGCTTATTTCAAGTACATTGTATGTAAGGGGCTTTGAATCTCTTAATACGTATGGCTAATATTGCAATACAGTCAAGCTAGTAGCTACATAAATATATGACCATTATAGTTTATAGAACCCTCAAAAAGTTGTATAATACCAATTGCCTACATTTACATGTAAGCAATTGGTTTTTTATTTAAGGAGATTACCATGTCAGAAAATGAAATTATATTAAGAAATATACCTTTCAGCCCACCAGATATATCTGATGCTGAAGTTGAAGAAGTTGCAAAGGCTCTTAAGAGCGGCTGGATCACAACTGGTCCACGTACAAAGCTTTTAGAGAGACGCCTTGCAGCATATATTGATACTGGAAAAAATGATGTAGATTGCGAGAGCGAAGCTGGCGTTGCAAAATATAGTAACAGAGTAGTTTGTCTTAATTCTGCTACCGCAGCTGAGGAGCTCAATCTTCGAATTTGGGGCGTTGGCCCAGGGGACGAGGTAATCGTTCCAGCCTACACTTACACTGCTTCAGCCAGTGCAGTTTGTCATTGTGGAGCTACACCTGTCTTTGTAGATGTTCAGCCAAATGGTAATAGCACATCTCACATGCCAGAATATGACTATGAAGCCCTTGAAGCAGCTATTACAGAGAAGACAAAAGCAATTGTTGTAGTTGACCTTGGTGGATTAGTTGGCGATTATGAGCGAGTATTTGAAATCGCAGAGCGTCAGAAGTCAAAGTTTGTTCCAAAGAGCACTACAGAGAATTCATTAGATGAGCTTTCATCAAAAATCCAGCAGGGCTTTGGTCGCGTTGCTATTGTTGCTGATTGTGCACACAGCCTTGGCGCAAGCGTTTCTTTTAAGGGACAGAAGATATACGCTGGAAATTTGGCTGATTTTTCTAGCTTTAGCTTCCATGCAGTTAAAAACTTTACTACTGCAGAGGGAGGAGCATCTAGCTGGAAGCTTCCAAAGTCAGTTTATGATACAGGCGTTACAGATGCAGAAATCTATCATATGTATCAGCTTCTTTCACTCCATGGCCAGAGCAAGGATGCACTTGCAAAGACTCAGATTGGTGCGTGGGAGTATGATATTGTCGGCCCATGGTACAAATGCAACATGACAGATATTATGGCTGCAATTGGCCTTCGACAGCTTGATAGATATCTTGGCTTGCTTGATAGACGTCTTGATATCATTCGTAAATACGATAATGCCTGCGATGAGCTCGGCCTTCTTCATTTGAATCATCACATGGATGAAATGGACAGCAGCAATCATTTATATCTCATGCGTGTGCCAAATGCCACTGAGCAGCAGCGCAATGAGTTCATCATAAAGCTTGCTGAGCGAGGAGTAGCGACAAATGTACACTACAAGCCACTACCAATGATGACTGCATACAAAAAAATGGGATATGACATTAATGATTTCCCAAATGCATATGATTACTACAGAAATGAAATTACACTTCCTCTTCATACTAACCTTTCCGACGAGGATGTTGATTACATCATTGCCAGCTTGAAGGCTGTATTTGCAAAGTAATTTGGAGGATTAATATATGGATAGAGGGCTTGTTTCAGTAATTATGCCTTCATGGAATACAGCAGGTTACATCATGGAATCTGTTGAGTCTGTTTTGAATCAGACATATCAAAACTGGGAGCTCATCATTGTGGATGATGCATCTACTGATGGAACAGTTGATCTTTTAAATCAGGTCGATGACCCTCGTGTTAAAGTATTTGTTAATGAGCAAAACTCAGGAGCGGCAGTCACCAGAAATCGCGCTATGCGTGAGGCGAAAGGAGATTGGATTGCATTTTTGGATTCCGATGATCTTTGGTCTCCAACAAAGCTTGAAAAGCAGCTTGAATTCATGGTAGAGCATGACTATGTTTTTTCTTATCATGATTTCGAAAAGATAGATGAAGCAAGCAAGCCTATTGGCATCAGAGTTTCTGGCCCAGATGTTGTTACAAAGCACAAAATGTACAACTATGGTTATCCAGGCTGTCTGACTTTCATGTATAAAGCATCTGCTTTTGGTGTAATACAGATAAAAGACATTAAAAAGAACAACGACTACGCTATCCTTTTGCAACTCTGCAAAAAGGCTAGCTGCTATCGCTTGCCTGAGAACTTGGCGCAGTATAGAATTCGTACAGTATCCATATCTCATGATAAGCTCAGCAAAAAGCTTAGAAGTCATTATGACTTATTCCACATGTGTGATGAAAAGCCTGCGCTTATCGCTTTTTGGTTTGCATGCTGGAACATGTTTTATGGTGTTTTGAAAAAAATAAGATACGAGAATCAGATATAGGAAAAGAGATATATGAAAAAGTGGGAAGATTTGCCTGAATATATGCAAATTGAAGAGGTCAGGCCTTATTACGATTTGCTTAATAAAAAAGGCTTATCCTTGTTCTTCAAAAGATTGTTTGACATAGTGGTGGCATTGATTTTGCTGATTTTGTTGGCTATTCCAATGCTTGTAATTTCAATCATGATTGCTTTAGATTCGCCAGGCGGCGTGTTCTATCGCCAGGAGAGAGTCACCACATACGGCAAGCATTTCAGGATATTCAAATTCAGAACGATGGTTTCAAATGCAGATAAAGTGGGAGCACATGTTACTACAAGCAACGATTCCAGAGTTACTAAAATCGGAGCAAAGCTCCGTGGAGCAAGATTGGACGAGATACCACAGCTTTTGAATGTTTTAACTGGGGACATGACATTCGTAGGCACCAGACCGGAAGCAGTCCGATATGTAGAAAAATACACAGGCGCCATGTGGGCCACTCTTTTATTACCTGCAGGCATCACTAGCGAAGCTAGCATTTTGTATAAAGACGAAGCAGACTTGCTTGATAATGCAGAGGATGCTGATACAGTCTACGTGGAGCAGGTGCTTCCAGCAAAGATGGAATACAATCTCAGAAGTCTAAAACAGTTCAGCTTCTGGGGCGATATAAAGACAATGTTTAGAACTGTGGGGGCGGTTTTGTAAATTTAGATTAGTGTATTACTGGGAAAACTCGGGGGGGCCTATGCGAAGAAGAGACAGAGAAATTACAGACGTAAATCATATTGAATCCATATTAAACGAAAGCAAATACCTTCATCTCGGATTAGCAGATGAGGGTATTCCTTATGTTGTTCCAATGAACTACGGTGTAACTAAAGATGAAGCTGATGGGCATTATGTGATTTATCTTCATGGAGCCCACGAAGGAAAGAAGTTGGATATCATCCGCAAGAATCCTAATTGCTGCTTTTCACTAGAAAGAAATGTTGAGCCATTCGAAGGTAGATTAGCGTGTCAATATGGCATGGTCTATGAATCAATTATGGGATTTGGACAGATTACCATAGTGGATGAACCAGTCGAAAAAATGGCAGCATTAACAGCTTTAATGAAAACTCAAACTGGAAAAGATGACTTCCAGTTTGATGAGAGAATGGTATCTATTGTTACAGTCTTTAGAATCGATGTCGAAGAACTAACTGCAAAACAGAGATTGATGCCGGGGGAGAAATAGGAGGAGTGAAAAATGTGTACTGCTGCAACATACTATAGCAAAGATCATTACTTTGGTAGAAACCTGGATTTGGAGTTTTCTTATCACGAGACAGTAACCATTATGCCTAGGAACTACAGGTTTCCTATCAGGCATCAGAATGATTTGGATAGCCATTACGCTCTAATAGGCATGGCTTTTGTGGTGGATGACTATCCTCTCTTCTATGATGCCATCAATGAAAAAGGTGTTGGTATGGCTGGGCTGAACTTCCCTAGCAATGCAGACTATAAGGAAGAAAATTCGGATAAAGATAACATCACACCTTTTGAGTTTATTCCATGGATTTTAGGACAGTGTGCTTCTGTGCAGGAAGCTAGATTATTGCTGGCTAAAATTAATCTCATAAATGAAAACTTCAGTGAGGAACTTCCACTATCGCCTCTTCATTGGATGATTTCTGATAAATCAGAATCTATAGTTGTCGAACAGACCCAAGATGGACTACGTGTTTACGATAATCCTGTTGGCGTTATGACTAACAATCCAACTTTTGATATCCAACTATTTGAATTAAATAAATACATGTCGCTTTCTACTGAGTCAGCTCATAATGCTTTTGCGAAAGACTTATCCTTGCAACAGTATAGCCGTGGCATGGGAGCCATCGGCCTGCCAGGAGATTTATCATCTACATCCCGTTTTGTGAAAGCAGCTTTCACCCGAATGAATTCTGTATCAGGTGAATCAGAGCTGGAAAGTGTAAGCCAATTCTTCCACATCCTTGGTTCGGTGGACCAGCAGAGGGGATGCGTGCATCTAGGTGAAGATGCATATGAAATCACCATCTACACTTCTTGCTGTAATTTGGATAAGGGAATCTACTATTACAATACCTATGAAAACCACCAAATTACTGCAGTGGATATGCATAAGGCAGATTTAGATGGGGACAAACTGACTACTTATCCATTGAGACATGGTGAGAATATTTTGTGGGAGAATTAACGAATTTATAAGCGAACGTAAAACGAACGTATTAAAATACGTTCGTTTTTTTAAATAAATGAAAAGCTGTTGATTAACACGAATTGGGATTGACAGCTTATTATTTCACTGATAGAATACGTATAATAGTATTAATTAGAAGATGGGTAAAATGCAAAAGAATATTGTATATGCAAATAGACACATGATAGAATTGGGATAGGAAGAACTGTTATAAAGGTTTAGAATATCAGTCTAGAGGAGGTTAGCTTATGGCATATGCAGAACTATTAGAAGAAGTAAAAGGGTTAAATGAAAGCGATATGGCCGAAGTAGTTGATTTTGTTAGATTTCTCAAAACTAAGTATAATTCAAAAACAAAATATAGAGAGTCAAATATGCTGAAAGGGAAGCTAAACTATATGGCAGAGGATTTTGACGATTCAATTGATGAATTTAAGGAGTATATGTGATGTGTTTGATTGACACCCATGCATTGATATGGTTTATGTTTGATGATTCAAACTTATCAGAAGAAGCGCTTAAATTAATAAAGTCTGAGAAAGATGTTTATGTTAGCATTGCTTCTCTATGGGAGATAGCGATAAAGCAATCTTTGGGAAAACTAGATATTGATGTCTCAATAGAGCAATTGGCATCTAAGTGCAAAGAGGTAGATATTACAATACTTCCTATACGAGCAGAGCATTTAGATTATATAAAAAAATTGCCAGATATACATAGAGATCCTTTTGATAGGTTGATAGTTTCACAGGCGATTACAGAAAATATGGTTCTAGTAACGCGAGACACTATTATACCTAAATATGATGTCAATGTAGTTTGGTAAAGGAGTTGTTGTATGACAGCAAGCGAGAGAATTCTTCAATTGTTGGATGAAAGAAAAATAAGTCAGAAAGAATTTTCCGATAAAACAGGTATTCCGCAGAGCACAATAAGCGATTGGCGAAAAAAGAAAACTAATCCAGCTTCAGATAAAATAATGATAATCTGCAAAGTGCTTAATGTAACACCAGAATGGTTATTATCAGGGATAGAAGAGGATGGTTCCAGAGGTAATAGAACGGACTATTATGTAATAGATAAAGAGTCTGATTTAGGCGAATTAATGGCAGCATATAGTGATATGGACACAAGTATGCGAAACAGATTAATGGGATATGCAAAAGCGCTCCTAGGATTGTAGGAGCGTATTATTATTGCTTCAATTTATCATTATGTTCAAAATGAGAATGTAATTGAAAGAAAGACTTTTAGATCAAATGATATAACAAGATTATTATGGACGGGGTGTTAAAAAGGTTGTTGACATTGTGAGTCGTAGATTCAAGACTAATGCTGAGGTGGCTAAGTATATAGATTCAGAATGGTAATTATTACATCAACTTTACACTAGATAACTATATTAATTACATAATCTTTAATGTAAGAGGAGGCAGTGTATGAGTGAAATGAACACAAAGGCAATGTACAAATTATCTTATGGGCTGTTTGTGTGTACGGCAGTACAAGGCGACAAGATCAATGGCTGTATTGTCAACACAGCTATTCAAGTTGCATCAGAGCCAAACCGTATTTCAGTAGCTATCAACAAGGCAAACTATACTCACGATATGGTGAAAGCCGCTGGACAGTGCAATATCTCTGTCATTAGCCAGGATGCTACCTTTGATTTGTTCAAGCATTTCGGCTTCCAATCCGGTAGAGATGTAGATAAGTTTGCTGCTTATCCAACCGCGCATTACCAGACCTCAGAAAATGGCATTCCATATATTACAGTAGGAACCAACGCGTACTTTTCACTGAAGGTAGAAAAGACTGTAGACCTGGGTTCTCATACTCTATTTATCTGCGAGCCAGTAGCCATGGAAGTTCTTTCGAATGCAGCGTCTGCAACATATGAATATTATCAAAGCAACATTAAACCAAAGCCAGAGGCAGTTGGAACCACTCCAAAGGGAGAGACAATCTGGCGTTGCCGCATTTGTGGATATGAGTGGGTTGGAGAGGAACTTCCAGATGATTTCATCTGCCCTATCTGCAAACACCCTAAGGCAGACTTTGAGAAAATAGAACAAAGGTAAAAAGGAATCAACATGAAAAAATCTATCATAGAAAAAGCACATGATTTCATCCTAAAAATGCCAAGCTTCCTAGAAAAGATAGTGGCAGTCATATTGTTGGTTGGAGTTGCGTATAGCTGCATCCAATTGGGAATACATGTGGTATCGCTGACTGAGCTGGCATTTGATGAATATATCGAAGATATTTTAGTCACAGCATTTAATGCAGTGATTGTTATCGAATTTATCAGAATGCTTATAAAGCATTCCATGAACACTATCGTTGAAGTCTTGATATTTGCCATCGCCAGGGGACTGGTAGTTGGGCATGAAGCTCCATTGGAAACTTTGATTCGTATAGTTTGTATTGCGATTCTTTTGGCTTGCCGTAAGTATCTGTTCTATGATAAGGATTTTGAGGAAGAGATGTAGGAAAAATTGAAATTTATATTTGGATATTAAAAAGGAGAACCGGACGCATCCAGTTCCCCTAAGTACGCTCCGTAGAAACGTACCGCTATTCACGTTTAATGATATCAAATTCTTTAACATATGAAAACATTAACCTAGAAGATTATAGGTGAATAATATGACAGTAGTATATAGCGGAATGTAAATGCCGATGAATTTGTTTGTTGCTAGCGTTTAATTGACAATAATGATTTTCTACACAAAGTGAAATAATATAATTTATTCCTAAAGATATAAGAACTACTGATAATAGTTGGGTCTTTGTTTTCTTATAGGACTTTTGTAACATCTTGACAATACGTATTGAATGCGTATAATAATAGATGAAAATACATTTTCGAGGTAACTGAAATGAAAAGACAAATTTTAATTAAAAACCTTGAAAATGCTGGCTATTATCTATTGAGAAATGGCGGAAGTCATGATATTTATACCAACGGTACAACACAGGTCGTGATACCGCGGCACAGAGAACTTAACGAGATAACAGCTAAGCAGATTATCAAGAAGGCGGGGATTTAATCCCTACCTTGCTTGATCTTTCTGTAGGGGAAGAGTGGAAAGGTGCTATTATGAAGGTTGCATATCCGGTATTAATTAAACAATCTGGCGATGAATTTTTGGTTTATATTCCTGATTTAGATGGCTACACTGAGGGGGCAGATTTAGCAGATGCTATAGAAATGGCTAGAGATTATATTGGCTTAGCTTGCATGGGGCAGGAAAATGATTTACCTGAAGCTTCTACATATAAAGAGGCTGTAAAAAAGGCCAAAAAAAATAATGATATTTTTGACTATTCCGATGGTTTGCAAACAATGGTAGATGTCGATTTGGCTGAATACCGTAGACAATATGACAATCGCGCAGTTAGAAAGAATTGCACTGTTCCATATTGGATGACAGTAAAGGCTGATGAAGCGGGGCTAAATTACTCCAGAGTTCTTCAGGACGCTATTGCAAACATATTGAATTTAAACTATAATTTAGGAAATTAAAATTTGTCTTTTTAAAGGGGCTAGCTGTTATTTATGCAGCTGGCCCTTTTGTATAGAAGGAAATACTATAATGTACTAATTAATTCCCCACTTTACCCTCCCTTTACATTTTACCTCCATAATACAAGTGAAAACATTTGGAAAATTTCTTGTATTAAGGAGGCATGAAATGGACATTTTTATGATTCTGAGTAAGCGCCTAATAATCCAGCGGATTTAATAGGCTTCCTTTCTTTTTTATAATCATTGATAGGATTGAATGTATTGATTGCATTTCACTCCAATTATCTTAAGGAGGACCTATCAATGAGAAGATCTAAAACACCTGCTAGTGAACAATACCGTTTAGTCATGGAGGCCAGGCAAAGTGGTCTTAGTGATGCCGAATGGTGTCGCCAGCATGGAATTGGACCATCAACCTTTTATAACTGGACAGTTCGTCTTAGAAAACAAGGCTGTGAACTTCCTCAGCCATGGCGTGATGAAAAACTACCGTCACTAAAACAAGATGTCGTTTTACTTGATGTAATTCCTGATGAACCAGAGGTTCATCCTGTTTGTATAGAAGCTCCTTCAAATTCACAACCATTAATTCTTGAAATGAATGGAGCTAAACTAACAATTCCAAATGGAATTGATACCTTGTTATTATCGCAAGTCATTTCTGCTATGAAAGGCAGCTTATGCTAGGCGATATTTCCGGTGTAAACGAAATTTATATAGTATGCGGATACACCGATATGAGAAAGTCTATCGATGGCCTTTGTGCCATTGTAATAGAGCAACTGCATATGGATCCTAAAAGAAGTGCTTTGTATTTATTCTGTGGCAGAAGGTGCGACAGGCTAAAAGCTTTACTATGGGAATCTGATGGGTTTGTACTTTTGTACAAACGTCTTGCAGTTGAAGGCAGGTATCGTTGGCCCAGAGATAAATCTGAAGTACGACCACTTACCTGGCAACAGTTCGATTGGCTTATGTCTGGTCTCGAAATTGAGCAACCAAAAGCCATTGGAACATACAAAAATGTTGATAACTTACTAACAAAATATAGCGGTTGTGAACAGCTATCAAAACCCTCGCAAAGCCTTGAAAATACTGCATTTCTTGCTGTTAATGAGGCCTGAATTTTGGTATAATTTAGGTATCAAAACAAAGGAGAAATGGCTGTGGCAAGAGGGGCTAGAGACATTCAGTTACAAGAACTGAAAGATACCATTTCACAACTTAATACGACTATCTCAGCTCAGACTACAGTCATTGTTCAGCTGCAAAAAACGTTGCAGGATGCTGAAAGTCGTGAGGCAGAACATCAAAAACGTGAAGCTGTTTTGCAAGAGCAGATTGATTATCTTACTAAAAAACTTTTTGGCGCTTCCAGTGAAAGACGCCATGAAGAAATAGATGGTCAACTCAGCTTGTTTGATGAAGCTGAAGCGCTCCAATCTGATGACATCTTAGTTCCTGATGTTGAGACTATCGTCAAAGAGCATAAGCGTAAAGCTAAAACTACGCTTGAGGAAAAACTTAAAGGTATTCCTGTCGAGGAAGTCGTTGTAGATATCCCTGACGAAGATAAGATTTGTCCGCAGTGTGGTACTCCTCTTGAATACATCGGCAAGGAGCTAATTCGAAGAGAACTCGAATACATTCCAGCCAAAGTCAAGGTTAAGGAATATGTAAGTTATCATTATGGCTGTCCGGAATGTAAGAATACAGACGAGCCATATATCATAAAAGCTAAACTTGATAAGAAACCACTTATGAAGCACTCTCTCGCATCAGAATCATCTGTTGCATGGACGATATATCAGAAGTATGGCAATGCATTACCTTTATATCGTCAGGAGAAAGACTGGGAGCAGTATGGCATTGAATTAAGCCGAACCACTTTGGCTAACTGGATCATTTATTGTTCTAAACATTATTTTGATCCACTCTATCAGTTCTTCCATCGTAAGCTATTAGAAAGGAACTTCCTAATGGCTGATGAGACTCCGGTTCAAGTATTAAATGAACCTGGTCGGAGGGCTGAGTCAAAGTCCTACATGTGGGTATACCGTACAGGCGAAGATGGATTACCTCCAATAATAATGTACGGCTACTCCGAAACAAGGGCAGGAGAAAATGCCAAAAACTTCCTAAAGGGATTTGAAGGTTATCTTGAATGCGATGGTTACCAAGGTTATAACAAGGTGCCAGGTATTACAAGATGCTGCTGTTGGGCTCATGTCAGAAGATATCTGATTGATGCCATTCCAAAAGGAAAACAGTATGATTACACAAATCCCGCAGTACAGGGAGTTCAATACTGCAATAAACTCTTCGAAATCGAAGACTCAATTAATCGCAAGAAAGTCTCGTACGAAGAGCGTCACAAGCTTCGTCTGCAAAAGGAACAACCAGTTTTGGAGGCCTTTTTTGAGTGGCTTGATTCACAAAATCCAGTTAGAAACTCTAGGCTGGATAAAGCTGTGAATTATATCAATCATCGTCGTGAATTTTTAACCTCATATCTAGAGGATGGACGATGCAGCTTTTCTAATAATGCAAGTGAAAATGCCATCAGGCCTTTCACTGTTGGCAGAAAGAATTGGTTGTTTTCAGATTCTCCTGCTGGAGCAACTGCCAGTGCTACAGTTTACAGTATCGTAGAAATGGCAAAAGCTCATGAACTAAATATTTATGAATACATCAAATATATCCTGAGTCAGCGCCCATCGAAAGATTGGACTGATGAACAGTTGGAAACAATTGCTCCTTGGAATCAGGATGTAATTGAAAAATGTAAAAGATAATTGGAGTAAAATACTCGCATCCTCGCAATCCTCGCTTGGGTGCGAGAGATTTTAGGAGGGCCGCCTTTTTATTAGGCGCTTACGATTCTGAAGTTGCTGGGTGGGCTGGCGCTCTTCCTGTATGGCATGAAGCTCATGGGAGACGGCCTGCAGGCATTGGCTTCGGGAAAGATGACGCAAATACTGGAGCGTCTTACAAACAAAACAATTTATGGTGTGCTGTTAGGAGCTGGTGTCACAGCGGTGATTCAGTCATCATCGGCCACCACAGTAATGGTTATAAGCTTTGTGAATTCGGGAATCATGAGCTTGCGCCAGGCGGTTGGCGTAATCATGGGCGCCAACATCGGTACCACAGTTACATCCTGGATGCTATCCATGGTGGGAATCGAAAGCGATGCTGTGCTTATCAAAATGCTAAAGCCATCATCATTTGCACCAATACTTGCCATGATTGGCGTGGTGCTTTACATGAAGGCAAAGGAAAATGCGAAGCGCATAAACATATCCCATTTACTAATCGGATTTTCCGTGTTGATATTTGGAATGGATGCCATGAGCGCATCAATGGAGCCCCTTGCCCACAGCCCATATTTTGAGAATATGCTGGTTGCAGTTTCAAATCCACTCTTTGGAATTATTGTTGGCATGGTGTTTACTGCCATCATCCAGAGCTCATCGGCATCAGTTGGAATCCTGCAGGCACTGTCTTTGACGGGAGCAGTCAGCTTTGGCGCAGCACTTCCTATCATCCTAGGCCAGAATATCGGCACTTGCTCCACAGCGTTGCTATCATCAGTGGGAGCCAGCAAAAATGCCAGACGAGCATCCATGATTCACCTATACTTTAATGTGGTCGGTGTTACCGTATTTACGTTAGCTTTTTATGGATTAAACATGATTTTTAATTTTGAATTCCTAACGGCGGCTGTTGGTCCAGTGGCTATCGCAGTTATCCATTCAGTTTTTAACATAGGAAGCACCATGATAATTTATCCATTCTCGAAGCATCTGGTACGCCTGGCGGAATACACAGTCCCCGATGATCGTGTGAGCACAGGTTATTCCTCTTTACATAAAATTTAGATAATCATACTATAGTATCACATAGATTGATTGTTTATGTACATATGAAGGAGGTCACTATGGCTCTTGTTTACATTGTAGAAGACGACGAGAATATCAGAGAAATAGAAGAGTTTGCCCTGGCAAATGCCGGCTATCAGGTCGACAGCTTTGCCAATGGGGCAGACTTTTTTGATGTTTTAGAACACAATCTGCCCGACCTTGTCTTGCTGGATATCATGCTTCCTGATGAAAACGGGTTTGAAATAGTAAGGCAGCTTCGCTCCAGCGAAATAACTGCTGCTATTCCAGTGATTATGGTCACCGCCAAAACTGGCGAAATCGATCTGGTTCGTGGCCTGGAAACTGGTGCTGACGATTACATCAAAAAGCCATTTTCGGTGATGGAGCTCACATCCCGGGTAAAGGCTCTGCTTCGCCGCACCATGGAGGCTTCTCAGGAAATCATTACTATCGATGATCTTATCATAAATGACCAGAGGCACCAGGTGACAGTGGCTGGCCAAACTATAGAGCTCACCTACAAAGAATACGAGCTGCTGAAATACCTGGCGCTGAATCGCGGCATTGTCCTGAAACGTACACAGATAATGGACAAAATCTGGGGCATAGATTACGAGCTGGAATCTCGTACCTTGGACATGCACATAAAAACTCTCAGGACCAAGCTGGGGAGCTGCGGTAGCCTGATTCGCACTGTTCGAAACGTTGGATACGTCATTGATTGATAGGGAGGAACCATGGCACAGAAGATTTACCTTAGATTTTTGGCGCTGATTATCGCCACGGTGCTTTGCACATCCATCTGTGTGACCCTTGCCTATTATGCTCTGTTTGAGCGGCAGGTTCACCAGGATATGCAGGTAACCGCTCAGATTTTCAAAGACACAGGATTTTTTGACACCGCAGATGTGGCCGCCTTGGAGGCCAATCCAAAGTTGATGGATGCAAAACTGCGAGTTACGCTGATAGATGTTGATGGAACTGTTCTTTTTGACAATACCGTAAATGCGGAGCAGATGGACAATCATGCCAACAGGCCAGAGATTGTCAGTGCCATGGAGACTGGTTCTGGAGAGATAGAAAGGCAGTCCGATACCATGGGTCTGAAGGACTATTATTATGCCCTGCGCCTAAACGACGGTCGAATCCTTCGCATTGCCCAGGAAGTGGACGCAGTGTGGGTGGTATTTGCCAGTGGCTTGCCTCTATGTCTTAGCCTGATTTTGCTCATATCATTTGTGTGCGTGCTGGCTTCACGAATCCTTACACGTCAGCTGATGAAGCCAATTGAGGATGTGGCAGGGAAACTCAATGATGATTTTGTGGACTCACCATACCCTGAGCTTTATCCTTTTATCAGCAAAATCCGAAAGCAGCATGAAGAGGTCTTGGCGGCGGCAAAGATGCGCCAGGACTTTTCAGCCAATGTTAGCCATGAATTGAAGACTCCACTTACCGCAATCTCAGGCTATGCTCAGTTGTTGGGAGTAGATGATACACCTGCGGATAAGAGAAAGCACTTTGCTGACGAAATAGATAAGAACGCAAACAGATTGCTGTCCCTCATAGAGGACATCATTAAGCTATCCGAGCTAGACAGCGACGATAATGATGAGCAGTTTGAGACGGTGGACTTATATCAGCTTGCATCAGAGGAGCTCGAGTCCTTATCTATGTCCGCCACTCAGCGAAATATAGACATCACCTTATCGGGACAATCTACAACAGTTCGCTGCCGCCCAGATCTTATTCGTGAGATAATCGACAATCTTGTGCAAAACTCCATTCGCTACGGCAATGATGGTGGACATGTGGCAGTCTCAGTATTGGAAGAATACGGCTACAAAAAACTCATTGTTGAAGATGACGGCATCGGCATCCCTGCCGACGACCTAGACCGCGTTTTCGAACGATTCTACCGCGTCGACAAAAGCCGCTCCAAAGCCTCCGGCGGAACCGGCCTCGGCCTAGCAATCGTAAAGCACATCGTGGAAATCCACGATGCCAAAATCCAAATCGAAAGTGAACTGGGGGCAGGAACCAAGGTTACTGTGCTGATGTAAAAAGGTAGTGGGAACCTCGACGAGGTTCCCACTTTTCATTAATACTTCATGAAATATTCATTGACATACTATCAATTGATAGTATAATGATATTGCTATCAATTGATAGTAAAGGGAGCATATTAATGAATGTAGTACTATCAAAAAGTGAAGTGGCCAGCTTTCTGTCGCAGATGAAAGGTATACTGAAAGCTGATACATTTAACATAGATTCTCATTTCAGGTTAATAAAAAATTCCAAAGAAGAAATTGAATACTCGACTCCATACACTCTAATCGATTTAGAGTATGATGTTTTTGATGTTGTAAATGAGTTAAAGTCTCTAGAAGTTTCTAATTATTCCGAGTCAAAATTAGATAGAGATGATCCGGATCCACCTATATTATTAGTTTTTGGAAAGTTTATTAATGATAGGGAAATATATATCAAGATAAAATGTAGAGATATAAATGATATAGGTCAAGTTATATGCGTATCGTTTCATTATGCTAAATGGGAAATGAAATATCCATATAAATAACAGGGTTTAGTAGAGGTAGGTATTATGATGAATTGTCCAATATGCGGAAAGAATCATGAAGTAGAGCTTAAAGAAAGAAAAGCAATTACAATTATAAAAGGCTTAAAAGTAGAGTATGAAGAAAAGTATTACATCTGCCCAGATTCAAAAGGGGACAATGAATTTACAACGGGGAGCATGGAAAATGAAAATCTTTTGAATGCAAGAAATGCTTATCGCAAGCAAAAAGGCTTGCTTACTTCTTATGAGATTGTTGAGATAAGAGAGCGATATGGATTATCACAAGTAGATTTGTCACAAGTATTAGGCTGGGGAGAAGCAACAATATCTCGTTATGAGAGTAAATCTATTCAGGATGCTCCATATGACAATATTTTGAGACTGATTAAAAATAATCCATTAGTTCTATATTATTTTTATATTAGAAATAAAGAAAACTTCAATAAAAATAAAGAAGCTGTCTTCCTTGAAAGAATAAATGAAGAACTATCAAAGCATGGAAGAGAAAACATTGCTCGCAACAAACTTGAAAGCTTTTATTTAAACTATATGGAACCATCTATTACAAATGGGTTTCAGGTATTAAATATTGATAAATTAGAATTAGTAATTAACTATCTAGCGAAGCATGTGAAGTACTTGTATAAGGTGAAACTAATGAAAATGCTTTGGTATACTGATATCCTATTTTATCAGAAGAATAAAAAATCTCTGACAGGTCTTGTGTATCAGCATGCAAATATGGGGGCGCTTCCAATAGGTCACGATGCTATTTTGCAACTGGATAATGTTGTTTTCGAAGAAGAGCTTGCAGAGGATTATGATAATGTGCGATACCATATAATGTACAACGAAAAGCTTGATTTAAAAACTTTGTCAAATGATGAGAAGAGCATTATTGATTCTGTTATAACGAAATTTGATACGATGAAAACGAAAGATGTAGTTGATTATATGCATGCAGAAGAGGCATATAAAAAGACCAAGGATGGGGAAATAATAGATTATAATTGGGCTGAATTAATTCAGTTTTAGAACAAGGTAGTGGGAACCAAACGGTTCCCACTTTTAATTAATTCAATATTGCAATCATCAGATTTAAATAAGCTGCAAAGGTGCACCACAGTAGATAAGGGACAAACATCAATGTGGCTTTCCAGCATACCTTAGAAGTCTTCCATATCATCACGATAATCATCACCCAAAGGATCATCAGCCAAATGAAGGCTAGTGTATATTGGCCTGCGTTGAAAAATATCAGCGACCATACAAAGTTGAAGCATAGCTGGATGAAGTAAACTATCATCGCTATACACTTGGCGCTTTTCTTTTCTGCAGTATCTGCAGGTGCAAGCAACAAAAAATAGCTTCCGAGCCCCATCAGTATATAAAGAATGGTCCAGGCTATAGGAAACAGCCAAGCCGGCGGCGCAAGTGGCGGCTGTATCATCACTTGGTAAGAATCCATGGCATTTCCTGTAAGTAATGCACTGATTCCTCCAACAATCAGCGGCAAAGCAACCATAGGAACAAATCTTAATATTTTCTGTGGGCAAGTTAATTCCTCGTTCATAAAAACCTCCTCAATGAAAGTGTTATTAGATACAAGTTAAATATGCACTAGGCAGGTATAAGCTATGTAAAGTGAAATTAATTTTAGACATCTTACATAAACTTTAGTTTGCCATTCTATAATGTCAGCATGATGATAATTACAATTTTAATTTTATTAGTAGGATTCGCGCTACTCGTGCTAGGCGCCAACAAATTTGTAGATGGTAGCGCCGCACTGGCGAAGAATTTTAAAGTATCAGGACTGATTATTGGACTCACGATAGTGGCCTGTGGTACCAGCGCTCCGGAGCTGGCCGTCAGCGTCACAGCGGCTGCAGAAAAATCAAGCGAGATTGCACTGAGCAACATTATCGGTTCCAATATGTTCAATATGCTTGGTATCCTTGGTATCTGCGCTGTAATGTCCCCATTGGTGGTAGAGAAAGGAATCATCAAAAGAGACTTTACAGTTGCAGCAGTGTCAACGCTGGCGGTGTTTGTGGCGATTGGCGGATTTTCCATAATCAGCCACTTCAAATCAACTGGCCCTGTTGTCACAGAAAATGTTGCAACAATTTCAGGCCTTGGCGGAGCTGGACTTTTACTTTCATACATCCTATACGTTGCCTGGATACTCATGAAAGAAAAGAATAGTGCCCTGGAGGACATGTCCAGTGTCAGATCATACTCCAACAGGCAATGTGCAGTATTTATAATCGCAGGCCTTATCATGATAATCGTCGGAGGCAAGCTTGTAGTATACAGCGCCAAAACGCTAGCCCTTCAGGCTGGTATGTCAGAAACCTTAGTAGGACTTACAATTGTAGCCATCGGCACATCCCTCCCTGAGCTGGTCACTTCCATCATCGCCACCCGAAAAGGCCAGCTAGGTATCGCCTTGGGAAATGTCCTTGGCTCAAATATCTTCAACCTGCTATTCATCCTCGGAGTCTCAGCGATAATCTCGCCTGTAGCGGTCAACGTCGCCTCAGTATATGACCTTCTGATACTGTTGGTAATTACAATCATCTCCTGGGGCTATGCCTTCACCGAAAGAAAAATCACGAGAAAAGAAGGTCTGATAATGATCTTCATGTATGTAATGACTGTAGGTTATGCAGCCATGCGAATTTAATATTGAAATGATAAATTGCAATAGAGAATAGAAGCTATGACGTATTGTTCGAATAGCAGCACCCAATTTTGTTACTATTTAACAAAATGTGCGCAACCGTTTGCAAAACCGATTCTATTGTGATAGCTTGATAGAAGACCACAGTATTAGGGGGAAACTATGGGTTATACATTAGATAAAATAGCAAAAGAATTGGGGCTTTCCAAAACAACAGTATCCAGAGCTATCTCTGGCAAAGGCAGAATTTCCGAGGAAACCAGGGCAAAGGTAAACGCCTTCATAAAAGAAATAAATTACAGACCTAGCGCCGTTGCCAGGTCTTTGGCAGCTAGCCGCACATTCAATGTGGGGCTGGTTTTTCCTGCCGATTCAGCTCTCGGCGAGATGCCATATTTCCAGACTCTCATGACAGGTGTCTGCGACAGAGCCATGGAATACGAATACGACGTTCTTATCATTCTTGCAGATAACGACGGCATTTCAGCGTTGAAGCACGCAGTGCGCAACAAAAAAATCGACGCTGTAATGGTCAGCCGTTGCGAGCAGGATTCTAAAGTTATCAATTTCCTAAAAGATGCAGCAATTCCATACCTCGTAGTGGGAGACCCAATGGAGCCAGGTGTTCCTTTCATCGATCATGATAATGAGGGGGCAGCCACACGCATGATTGAAACACTTATCGACAAGGGCATCACTCGTATGGCCCTTATTGGTGGTGGCGAAAATATCAACGTTACTCACAGCCGTTTGGCAGGTTTCCGTCAGGGCTTTATTAATCGTGGAATGAAGGCTGATGAAAATCAGATTTATCTAAATATGCACAAAAGCGACCGCATGGACAAAGTCTTGAAGACTGCTATTTCAGAGGGGGCCGAGTGCATTGTTTGCATGGATGACATGCTTTGCAATTCAGTTCTAAATTGTCTGCACAACGATGGTTTATCTGTTCCAGAGGACATTAAGCTGTGCAGCTTTTACGATTCAAATTTACTATCTACATCAAAACCATCCATCACCAGCTTGTACTTCGACGCAAAGAAGCTGGGGGCTGAGGGCTTGTCTATGCTTATGCGCAACCTTGATGGAGAAGATGTCACAAATCTCACACTTTCCGACTTTAATATCCAAATGCGAGACAGTACAAATTAGTAATATTCACAAAAATGTCATAAAATAGTTGTCGGAAATGCTTAATTGACGAAAAACGACAGAAGCATTACGATTATGTATGTAGAACAACCGATTGCGCAATTTCACAATCGAAGAGTATAAAAAAGAGAAGAAAATGAAGAAAATGGAGGCAGAGGTTAATGAAGAAGAAGTTATTATCAGCACTTCTTGTTTCAGCAATGGCTACATCAGCTTTTGTTGGATGCGGGGGCGCAGCAGAAGAGACTACAGCTGAGACAGGTTCAACAACAGAGGAATCTACAGAAGCTACAGAGGAAGCATCATCTGAGGATGCTATCGCAAATCTTATCGCTGCAACAGAAGGCACAGTAAACATCGAGCTTTGGTGCTCAGAGACAGAGGAATATCAGACAGTTATGAAAGAGCGTTGCGACGCTTTCGAAGCTGAGTATCCCGATGTAGATTTTAATATCACAATCGGTGCCGTATCAGAAGCTGATATGAAGGATCGTGTACTTGAGGATGTTGAGGCAGCAGCTGATGTTTATGTATTCCCAGACGATCAGCTTGAGGCACTTGTTAAGGCAGGCGCTCTTAACGAAGTAGCAGCTCAGTACACATATGACATGAACGAAACAGACACACCAGCAACAGTTGAGGCTGGACAGTACGATGGCAAGCAGTATGGCTATCCATTCACAGCATCAAACGGTTATTTCTTATACTATGATTCAACACAGCTTTCAGAGGAAGATGTAGCTTCTTGGGAAGCACTTACAGCTAAGGCTGAGGAGCTTGGCAAGGAAGTTGGTTTCGAAGTAGCAAACGGCTGGTATCTATACGGTATCTTCCAGGGCGCTGGATGTACACTTACAGAAAATGAAGATCAGTCAAACAACTGCGACTGGAACTCTGAGACAGGTCTTGCAGCTGCAGAATCACTTCAGAGCATCGCATCTTCAAGTGCATTCAAGAGCTATGGCAACGATGATCTTCTTGCAAACCTCAACGATGGCAAGGTTGTAGCATACGTTTCTGGTACATGGAATGTTAATGCATTCTCAGAGGCTTATGGCGATGGCTATGCAGCAACAAAGCTTCCAACATTCCAGGTTAACGGCGAAGACAAGCAGATGGCTTCATACTCTGGATACAAATATGTAGGTGTTAACGCATACGCAGAGAACACAGGTTGGTCAATGCTTCTTGCTGAGTACCTTACAAACGCTGAGACACAGGAAGCTGTATACGCAGCTACAGGCGAAGGCCCTTCAAACACAGAGGCACTTAAAGAAGCTTCATCTCCAGCACTTGATGCACTTGCAGCTCAGTCAGAATTCGCAGAGCTTCAGAGAGTTGGCAGCAACTACTGGACACCAGCAGAGTCACTTGGAAAGAACATCCTCGACGGCAAAGTAAGTCAGGAAGTTCTTGATGATGCAGTAGCAGGAATCACTCAACCAGTAGAATAGCAATAATGCTTTTTCGGGCTTCTCCGAATGGAGAAGCCCTTTTATAAATCAGAGGAATAATCTATGAAGAAAATTGGCAACTATTTTAAAGACTTTTTCACATCCATAGCCAAAGGCGACATCTGGGTCAAGCTCTCTCTTTTGATTATGGGTGCTGGATATTTCGGACGAAAACAAATAGCCCGCGGAATACTGATGACTTTGCTTGAGGTAGGAGTAATCGCCTCAATTTTTCGCGTTTTCGCCCCATACATGTCAAAGCTTTCAACTCTTGGCACAGTCCAAAGAGAGGAAATCTTTGATCCATTAACTATGCAAAAAACAGTAAATGACTTTGATAACTCGCTGTTGATTCTTCTTTACGGAATCATCGGAATCCTTGTTATCATCGCATTTCTGGCACTATATATTGCAAATATCAAGACTGTTTATCGTCTTCAAAAGATGCAGGAAGAGGGAGAACACTTAAGTACATTTAAGGAAGATATCGCGAGCTTCAAAAACGAGCGCTTCCACATCACTCTTCTTACATTGCCAAGTATTGGAGTAATTCTCATCAACATTATTCCAATCCTATTCATGGTAGGTATCGCATTTACGAATTACGATGAGAACCATCAGCCACCAACATATCTTTTCACATGGGTTGGATTCAAGAACTTTGTAAACCTCTTTACAACCAGCCAGACCATCACATTTGGCTACGCGTTTGTAAGAGTTTTGGTTTGGACATTAATCTGGGCTGTCCTTGCAACAGCAACAACATTCCTTGGTGGAATCCTTTTGGCTCAGTTCATCAATCACGAAGATACAAAGCTCAAGGGCATGTGGAGAACACTTTTTGTTATCACAATCGGTATTCCACAGTTCGTTACATTGCTTCTTATCAGTAAGATGTTTGGTGATTATGGTATCGTAAATACGTTTTGTGCTAACGTAGGTATTCTTGATTTCTTCAAGAATATCGGACTACTAAACGCAGGCGATGCCTTCATCCCATTTTTGTCACGACCAGGCTGGGCCCACGTGACCATCATCCTGGTAAATATCTGGGTTGGTATTCCATATCAGATGCTTGTTGCAACAGGTATCCTTATGAATATCCCATCAGACCAGATTGAATCAGCAAAAATCGATGGCGCCAACAAATTCCAGATTTTCTGGAAGATTACAATGCCATACGTAATGTTCATCACCGGCCCATCATTAATCCAGTCAGTAATTGCAAATATTAACAACTTCAACGTTATATATTTGCTTACATACAACTACAAGACAACAAATATGTCTATGGCAAACTCACATGCCACCGAAGTTGACCTGCTCATCACCTGGCTATTCAGACTGACAAACGAGTACTCAAACTTCAAGATGGCATCAGTTATCGGTATCATAACATTCATAGTTTGTGCAGCCCTTTCACTTCTTACTTTCTCAAGAATGATAGGTGGAGATAAAGAGGGGGTATATAGATAATGAAAAAAATAGGTAAAATTATCGGAAGACACGTATTTTTAGCTATCTTGGCTTTTATTTGGCTGATACCAGTTTTCTGGCTGGTTGTCACCACCTTCAGCACACAAAAGGGAATCAACACAAACCACTTTTTCCCTGCACACTGGACACTTGCCAACTATCACCAGCTGTTCTTTGAACCAGATTCAACCGCCAACTTCCCAGCATGGTTCAAAAACTCCATGATAATCGGTGTATTCAGCTGCCTTGTTTCATCTATTTTTGTAATCATGACCGCATATGCGTTTTCATTCATCGAGTTCAAAGGTAGAAAGAAGCTCATGAGCTTTTCATTGATCCTCGGCATGTTCCCTGGCGTACTTTCAATGATTGCCATGTACTTCATCCTGAAGATGCTTGGCCTGACAGATAGCGTGGTAGGTTTGATTATCCTTTACTCAGGAGCATCAGGACTTGGCTATCTGATTTTGAAGGGCTTCTTCGATACAATTCCAGTATCTTTGCACGAAGCAGCAAAGCTTGAGGGCGCATCGGAAGCCACCATCTTCGCTAAAATTGTGGTGCCACTTTCAAAGCCAATGATTGTTTACACTGTAATCAATTCCTTCCTGAATCCATGGATGGATTTCGTTATGGTTCGTTTGATGATTAAGTCAAAGGATGCATCAGACTGGACAATGGCCCTTGGCCTTTTCAATCTTTTGCAGAGAGCACTTGTTAACCAGTACTTCACATACTTCTGCTGCGGTGGACTAATGATTGCCGTACCAATCTCTATTTTGTTCATCATCATGCAGAAATTCTACGTTGAGGGTGTAACCGGCGGAGCAGTCAAAGGATAGCAGTGATAATATAATATGGTTAAGCTACAGAAATATGTGTATAATAAACTATGATTGGGATTCCAGTCATAGTTTTTTATTATAGAGAAAATAGGAAGAGAACATGAAAAAGGTATTTAGTAGTTTTAAAAATTGGACAGTAAATTTATCGCTGAAAGACAAAATCCTGGCTATTCTTTGTCTTATCGTTTTGTTCGCTTGCGCAGTCCTTACCATGACCTACGGTCGTACGGTGGTAAATTCAGATATGGCCATTGCCAGCTTGTTTGCAGATTCATTTTACAAGCATCACAACTTTTTCTCTGGCACATGGAGCTATGCCAACGGAGATATTTGGACACTGTATCCAACAGTAGGTATTTTGTCGATACTGGTACATCCATTTCTTGGCGCTGGTGATGTTGCCCGTACAATTGTGGTCGTTATCCAGATGATCCTCGGCGCCGTAGCACTTGGAGCTCTTTCTAAGAAATATTTCAAAGACGAATCATGGATGCTAATGGTTCCTCTTGGAACAATGTATTTGTTTGGAATCGCAGTGTATGTTCTTTATGATGGTTGCTATGGCGATTTCATCATTTGGCAGCCATTAGTGTGCATGCTTTTTATCAATGCTTACAGAAAGTACGCTGAGGGCAAGCTGTTTTCAGTGAAGCTTGCAGTTTATATGGTGATACTTTACATCCTTTCAGTTCGTGGCCCACGTACCCTTGCAGATTTTGCACTACCTATGATTATGACAGTGGTAGTTATGGTCTACATCCGTGCAGCAGAACGCAAGTCAGTGATTTGGAAGACAGATTTGAAGGATGCGATATATTGGATTTTTGCCAATGCCATCCCAGCTGTGCTAGGACTTATCACATACAATTGGCTTGCTACATGGCACAACATCAACAATGTCAAAGAATCACTCATGGTATTCTCGGGCTCAATGTCTGATGTATGGAACGGTTTAATCAAAACTGTTCTTTACTATTTTGAGGTGTTTGGTTTCCAGGCTGATGTTTCAGTGTCATCCATGACAGGCCTCCGCAACTTTGTATCAATTGTAATGTGTGCAATTGTTTGCATTGTCGTTCCAATTCTTCAAGGTCGCAAAATCTTAAAAGAAACAAAGACTATTCAGTTTATATATTTTTATGCAATGCTTCATAATCTTGTGATGCTTCTTTGCGGTGTTTTCTTTGATTTCGTAATCAAGTATCACATGACATCATCCGTTGTTCTTTTTGTTATTGTTTCAGCTAGATATATCTATGTCTACTGGATTAAACAGGAAAACGAAGTTCGAGGCTATGCATGGATAGTCCTCTTTGTTGTGGCTTCACTTATTGAGTGCGTAGCTATGCTTTCAAATGTCAGTGGTTGGAAGAATCGATTGGAAGCACAGGAAAAGGTGTCTGACGTTTTAGAAGACCATGGCCTTACAAAGGGATATGCAACATTCTGGAACGCATATGCGAATCAGTTATACTCAGATGACAAAGTTCGCATCGGCGGCATCACAGTTGAGCAGAATCGCCTTCAGGAGTACTGGTGGCTTGTTGATAATTCTATCTACGAACCAGAGGAAACACAGTCCTTCATTATGCTTACAGATGAAGAGCTTGCCGGCGAGTATAATTACGACACCATCCTTTATGGTTATGAGCAGCCAATAGATGAGTTCGTTATCGAAGATGCCCTTTGCTACAACGATGTCCGTGGTGAATACAGAACAAACTTAAATGTATACGTATATGCGGATGACTATGCAAAATACCTCGTCAACGGCAGCAACGATGGCGTTGTCGAGCCAAAGGAAATGTTCTTCAACGGCATGGGTACTATCGACGACAGTCAGGTTGCACTTACAAACGGCGGTCTGATCTTTGGACCATACTCAAGCCTTGATAAAGGCGAATACATCGTTTCATACAATGGTGGTGGCCTTTCAAACTGCGAAGTTGAAATCCTTTCAGAAAACAACCCAGGTGACTATAGCTTCGAAGTAGTATCTACATCAGATACAGTTATAACTGTTAAGCTTACAGTTAACTCCCGTGTTGAAGGAATCCAATATCGTATTTCCAATAATACAGATGAACTTGCAATTGTGTTGAATATAACAGTTGATAGGGAATAAATATGAAAATCATTGATTACAAGAATTCATTGGTGGATAGCTATAAAAAGAATAAGCGTACTTTCATTTTTTATTTGATTTTACGTGGACTTGTTATACTTACACTTATCAGATGCATTCTGACTAAGAATTATGAAAGTGCGGCAATATGTATATTGTCGCTACTTTTGTTTTTGATGCCTGCATTCTTGCAGCAGAAAATGAAGATAGAGTTTCCAGCAGTTTTCCAGGCCATCATTTTTGGCTTTATATACGCAGCTGAAATTCTTGGTGAAGTGAATCATTACTATGTGATTATCCCCGGCTGGGACACCATGCTTCATACAATGAATGGATTTTTGTGTGCAGCCATTGGATTCTCACTGATTTATTTACTGAATCGTGGCAGCAAACACTTTAATCTGTCTCCATTTTATCTTACACTTGTAGCCTTTTGCTTTTCTATGACTGTAGGAGTAATTTGGGAATTCTTCGAGTTCACTATGGATTATTTCTTTTATTTAGATATGCAAAAGGACTTCGTAGTTCAAACCATTGGCTCAGTCACGCTTGATCCAAACAACAGTGGCATGCCATTCATTATTTCAAATATCACAGACACTGTAATTAACACAGCTGATGGCCAGTCTTACACAGTACCTGGCGGCTATCTTGATATTGGCATCATCGACACCATGAAGGACCTTCTAGTAAACCTGGTTGGAGCAGTAGCCTTCAGCATTATTGGTTACACCACCCTCAAGTTCTCTAAAAAGTCAGCTATAGCTGACAATCTCATGATAAAGCCAGTGGATGGGCAGGAGGATAATTCTAAAACTTTCTAAAGTACTACACATTAAATTTGCATTCATCCATTAATTTGTAGTATCATTCATAAGTGCTTGAATTAAATCTAAGGAGGTTTATTATGGCAGAAACACAGCAGAAAAAAGGAAGTAAGAAATTTATTATAATTGCGATATTGGTTGTAATTGCAGCAGCTGCAGGCGCAGCATTTTATTTCTTAAATGCTCCAAAGACAATGGATATCAACGATTATGTTTCAGTTCAGTTCACTGGATATGACTCAATGGGAACAGCCACAGTCACATTTGATAATGAGGAATTCTTGTATGATTTCGCACAGAATGCAAAATTAGATGCAAAGATTCAGCGCGAGGCTGACAAGCAGCGCCTCGAGGATCCACTTGATATTTTCAAGGAAGGTTCATTTGCAGATCTTGACTTACAGTCACGCATCACATACGAGCTCAACGCTTCAACAGACCTTTCAAATGGCGATGATGTAGTTCTTTCATGGAGCATTGATGAGGATTATATTACAAAGCATTATGGCATCAAGCTTGTATCAGATGCTCAGGAGCTTTCAGTAGTTGGCCTTGCAGATGTAGTTACATTCAATCCTTTCGATGACTTGAAGGTTACATTCTCAGGAAATGATGGCGAGGGTGTTTGTGAGCTTGAAATCACATCTGATGATGATATCTACGAAGGCATCACATTCCGTGCAGATGTTACAACAGGTCTTTCAAATGGAGATAAGGTTACAGTTACATACGGACCAAACTTTGGTAAGGACTTGCAGACATACTGCGCACAGAACTTCGGTTTAATTCCTGATCCAGTTACAATGGAATATAAGGTTTCAGGTTTGAAATAATAGTCATTACCTATATTATTAAACTAAATATGTGTTATAATACGGTATCATGGGCTTAGAGCCCGGGTACCGTATTTTTTATTTGGAGGACTAATCTTAAATGGAGATTATGAATAGAATGAAGCATTGGCACAAGGTGGCATATTTCTTACTTGCCTACGATTTTATTACCGTTGTGCTTTCTTATTTTCTTGCACTTTGGCTCAGGTTCGATTGCCAGTTTTCACATATCGAAACACAGTACTTGGAGAAGTACTACGTAATCATTATTCCATACGCAATTTTCACAGTTATTATTTATCAGTTTTTTGGTCTCTATCGAAGCATTTGGCGTTTTGCTAGCTTCTACGAGCTTAAAAAATTAGTGCTTTCTACAGCTGTTACACTTGTATCAAACGCAGTTGTTGTTACAGCATTCATTCACAGAATGCCAATTTCATATTATGTATTTGGAATCGCATTCCAGTTTTTCTTTGGAGTTAGCATTCGCTTTTCTTATAGATTTATCTTGCTTCTTCGAGATAGCCGAGAGGCAAGTGCTGCAGATACCAACGTACTCCTTATTGGTGCTGGTTCTGCAGGACGTATGATTCTTCGCGATGTTAACTTTGTAAACGGTGGAGCAAATGGTTCTGCCAAGGTCGTTTGCATCATCGATGACAACCCTAACAAATGGGGCCGTTACATCGATGGAGTAGAGGTAATCGGTGGCCGCGATAAGATTCTTTATGCCGTTGAAAAGTACGAGATAAAGGAAATCTACATCGCTATCGCTACACTTGCTCCTAGCGAAAAGCGTAACCTCATCAATATTTGCAAGGAAACAAACTGCCGCATTAAGCAGCTTCCAAATATGTACGCTGAAAAGGCCGGTATCATCAGCGCTGGCAATCTTCAGAACATCACAATAGAGGATGTTCTCGGGCGTGATCCAATCAGCCTCCATCAGGAGGATGTTGCTGCTCAGCTTCAGGGCAAAGTTGTTCTTGTTACAGGCGGTGGCGGTTCCATAGGTTCCGAGCTTTGCCGTCAGATTGCTAAGTATGGCCCAAAGCAGCTCATCATTTTTGATGTATATGAAAACAATGCATACGATATTCAGCTTGAGCTTAAGCGCAAATATCCTAATCTTGATTTAGTTACACTTATCGGTTCAGTTCGCGATGCTCGCCGTATTGAATCAGTGTTTGAAACATACAGACCAAACATCTGCTATCACGCAGCAGCTCACAAGCATGTACCTCTTATGGAGGACAGCCCTTGCGAGGCTATCAAAAATAATGCAGTTGGTACTTACAAGACAGCCTATGCTGCTATGAAATATGGATGCGACCGTTTTGTTCTTATCAGCACAGATAAGGCAGTTAACCCTACAAACGTCATGGGGGCCACAAAACGTATATGCGAAATGATTATCCAGACTTTCGACAACATGGTCCGCAACAACCACGAGGATATGCTTCCAACACTTATCACTCATCAGATTGATATTGATACAGCAGATTCAGAAAAGGTTCCAGCAGGCAGTGGCCACACAGAGTATGTTGCAGTTCGTTTTGGTAACGTGCTTGGCTCAAATGGTTCTGTTGTACCTCTTTTCAAGAAGCAGATTGCAGAGGGCGGTCCAGTTACACTTACACATAGGGATATCATCCGCTACTTCATGACAATCCCAGAGGCAGTCAGCCTTGTGCTTAAGGCAGGCGCCAATGCATCAGGTGGAGAGATTTTTGTTCTTGATATGGGAGAGCCTGTAAAGATTCTTGATCTTGCTCGCAACATGATCGAGCTTGCAGGTCTTCGTCCAGACGTCGATATTGAAATAGAAGAAATTGGCCTTCGCCCAGGCGAGAAGCTTTACGAAGAAAAGCTTATGAGCGAGGAAGGCTTGAAAGAAACTGAAAATCATCTGATTCACGTGGCAGAGCCAATCAAGTTTGATTCAGATGAATTTATTAGAAATCTTCAATCACTTATGACACTTGCATACAGCAACGAGGGCCCAGAGGTGGTTCAGAAGATTAGAGAAACTGTGCCTACATTCAAAGGCTAGATACTGGAGAGTATAATGAAACAACGTATTTACACATTAGATATTTATAAAATTGTGCTTACTGTTCTTGTGGTATTCCATCACTTCCAGCAGGTTACTGGTGTGGTTTACGCAGGTATTAATTTTTACGGTGGCACAATCGACATGTACCCAATTCTTGAATTGTTTTTCATGATTTCAGGATTTATGTGCGCGCCTTCCGTAGCTAAAATGCTTAATGAAAGCTTCGGCAAATACTTCATTAAAAAGGCAATCCGTATTTACCCAATGGTTGCCATCACAATGATCACAGGTGCCATCATCATGTTCAGCTACTTCAGAATGACTGGTGCATGGTTCTTCGATATAGCAGTTACATACTGGCGTACATTCAGCAGTATGCTTCTTATCACAACAGGTGGTCCAATCAACAATGGCCTTTCGCTAAACCCACCACTTTGGTATCTATGTGTGTTGATTTATTGTTATGTGCTTTTGTATTTCATCGTTTGGCTTTGCAACAAGCTTCAGGTAAGCCATTTGGTTGGCGCAGGAGTGATGGTTGTTGTCGGTACATGCGTTGTGGAATACGGCGTTGCATTCCCATTCTTCACAGAGGAAACAGGCAGAGGCTATTCAGCATTCTTTCTTGGCCTCATTATCTACAGCATGTGGGAAAAGCTTTCACACAAGGCACTTACAATCTATGGATTTGCAATGACAGCACTCTGTGCTTTCGGATATTTATTTAAGTTTGAATACATTCAGGGAAATCATCGTTCGGTAATGACATACATGCTTTGGCCTGCAATGATGTTTGTTGCCCTCAGCACAGCCAGATTCTTCCGTTTGAAAATCTGGAGCGTTTTGGCAGCAATCTCATTTGAAGTGTACATTTGGCACTTCATCGGCCTTGCATTTCTTATGTACATCAGCACCAGATTTGGTTTAACATTCCCAAATCCAATGCACTTGATGATTGAGTTTTTACTTGGTCTTTGTGTATTCGCAACTATTGTTTACTATCTTATTGAAAAACCACTTACAAAATGGTTGAAAGGATTAATCCAAAATGGCTAAGAAATTATCAATTGTAGTTTCTGTTTATAATGAGGCTCTTGGCTTGCACCAGTTTTATGAGCACACCAATCAGGTCCTTACCGATGATTTTGCAAAGACTGGATGGGACTATGAGCTTATTTTTGTAAATGATGGCAGTCAAGATGACAGCTTGGAAATTCTTCGCGAATTTGCTTCCGAGGATGACCATGTTAAGGTTGTAAACTTTGCAGCCAACCGTGGCCACGAAGCTGCTATGATAGCCGGCATCGATTATTCTACCGGCGATGCAGTCGTTTGCATGGATGCAGATTTGCAGCATCCACCAGAATCTCTTGCAGATATGGCTCGCAAGTTTGATGAGGGATATGATGTTATTTCTATGATTCGTACTGCCCGCAAGGATGCTGGGCTTATCAAGCGCGTTACATCCTGGGGCTTCTACAAAGTTATGAATAAGCTTTCCGGCAAAACAAAGTTTGAAAACAATTCATCAGATTTCTTCGGCATCTCTCGTAGAGTTGCCCTTGTATTAAAGAGGGATTACCGCGAGCGAGTTCGCTTCCTTCGCGGATATGTTCAAAACGTTGGCTTCAGAAAGACTACACTTGAGTTTGAAGCATCATCACGTATCGCCGGCGAAAGCAACTACAACATTAAGTCGCTCATCGCCCTTTCCCTTAATGCCATCTGCAACTTTTCAGATGCGCCACTTAAGATGGGGATTTACGCAGGACTTGTATCACTAGTAGCCGCATTTATTCTTATGATTTATTCCATCGTTCAGTACTTCCTTGGCACTGCACCAGATGGATATTCAACAATCATCGTTTTACTTTGCTTTATGTTTGGTGTATTGTTCATCATTCTTGGATTCGTTTCAGAGTACCTCGCAATTATTTTCGCCGAGGTCAAGAATCGTCCAATTTACATTGTTGACAGCGTAATTACAAAAGATGGAGAGGAATTGCAATAATATGAATTTCACATCTCAGATAGAGACAGCATTTTCGAAAATCAAAAATCATTTCACAGGCACACAAATCACAGCCCTAATCTCAGTTTTGGTAGCTGGGCTTGTGGCCCATGGGTATGTTTTGTTCAACCGCATTTCATATCATGACAATGCAGCCTGCCTGTTTTCACTTGGCGGCACATACGAATCCGGCAGATGGGTTCTTGGTTTCATCTACGACATTCAGATGATGACTACAAAGCTTTTTTCAGTGCCTGTATTTAATGGTATCTTGTCTTTGATTTTCATTGGCTTTGCAGCAATGCTTATTGTGGATATGTTCCAGATTAAGTCAAAGGTTGCAGCTGCATTCGTCGGCGCAATCATGTCCGTATATCCGGTAGTTACCAGCATCTTCTCATTCATGTTTACAGCATGGGAATACTTCTTGGCACTCCTTCTTGCGGTCCTTGCAGCAAAGATTTTGCTCAAGTCTTTATCAGTGAAAAACTTCATCCTTTCCGCTGTTGTTTTATCACTTAGCCTTGGTATCTACCAGGCATTTTTTGCTGTTACAATCGCAGCATTTCTTGTGTCACTTACACTTGGCGTTTTGAAAAATGAAATCACTTCTATCGATGAGTATGCAAAACGCGGTTTCACATATTTGGCAGAGCTTGTTGTGGGCCTTGGTATCTGGGGCGTTATGCGTTTCATCACTCAGCACATCAAAGGCATCGAAGCTGTTGATTATAAGGGGATGGATGATGGCTATAGCCTTGCCCTTCTTCCAAATCAGATTATAAAGAGCCTTTCAGCTTTCTTTGGATTTCGTCAGGCTGGCATCAACGCTTTGCTATATCTCAGAGCCTTCACAGCGCTTGTTGTTGTCGTTACAATCATCCAGCTTGTAGTGATGCTGGTTCGTAGCTCAAATAAGGTCGGCGTTAAAGCCATTTCATTGGTTGGCCTCATTTTCCTTCCAATCGGAATGAACGTGGTTTACCTTCTTTCTACTAGTGAGGAATATCACGTAGATTCACTTATGGTTTACGGCAACATTTTCGTATTCCTTCTTCCAGTATTTTTGATTGAGATGCTGGATGCCCAGGATTTTAAGGCCGGCGTCATCCGTAGCCTTACATCAATCGCCACATGGATTCAGATTCTTTCACTTGCAGTTCTCACTGTGGGTTACATATATCTTGATAACGCTGCCTACATGAAGGCAGAAATTGCAGAGGAGCAGGCTACTGCTTACTACACCGAGCTTGTTGCAAACATCAAAGCCACAGAAGGTTTTTCCGATGATATGGAAATTGTCTTCGTTGGCTGGGAAAATCTTTCCGACGGCACCAATGCCAAGGTGGATTCAGTAGACCAGCTTGAGGCAGTTCAGCTTGAAAAATATCCTCGTTTCACCGATATCATTACTTACGGCGGCTCAAGATATTTTATGCAGGAGCACCTTGGATTTGGCAACGACCTCCTCATCGAGGACGACGGCACATACGCTGATAGCGCTGAGGTTAAGGCTATGCCAACATATCCAAATGACGGTTCAATCGCAGTGATTGACGGAAAAGTAATTGTTAAGCTAGGAGAGTAATTCATGAGTTCAATCGGACAGAGCATGTATGATTTTGCCACAGAGCTTTTTCCTATCAACCGAAGCATCACAGGTGAGGGCGTTCGCCAGACTTTAAAGATGTGTTCCGATAGGATTGCAGGCGATGATGGCATCACCTTCGAAATAAAAAATGTTGCCAGCGGCACCCAGGTTTTTGATTGGAATGTGCCAAAGGAATGGAAGATAAACGCAGCCTACATCGAGGATGAGGCAGGCAATCACATCGTAGATATGGCTGTCAGCAACCTCCACGTGATGGGCTATTCTACCCCAATCGATGAGTGGGTTGATTTAGAAGAATTAAAGCAGCACATCTTCACATTGCCAGATCAGCCAGATATCGTACCTTACGTAACCAGCTACTACAAGGAGCGCTACGGATTCTGCATGAGCCAGAATCAGCTTGATAGCCTTAAGCCAGGCAAGTACCACATGTACATCGATTCAGAGCTTTTCAATGGCAACCTTACATACGCTGAGCTTGTTTTACCAGGCGAGTCCGATGAAGAAATCTTCTTCTCAACATACGATTGCCACCCATCTATGGCCAACAACGAGGTCTCTGGCCCAGTGCTAATGTGTGAGCTTATCAAATACGTAAAAACGATACAGAATCGACACTACACATACCGATTCATCATCATTCCAGAGACAATTGGTTCTATCACATACATCGCTACAGATAATCACTTGCAGCACATGAAGCAGCATATCGTTGCAGGATTTAATCTTTCTTGCGTAGGTGATGATAGGGATTATTCAATTGTCCATAGCAAATACGCAGATACCCTTGCTGACAGAGTTCTTACGAATGTTCTAAAAACTCATACAGAAGGAAAATATAGCGACTACAGCTTTTTGAAGCGCGGCTCAGACGAGCGCCAGTACAATTCCGCAGGAGTGGACCTTCCAGTGGTTTGCTTCTGTCGTAGCAAGTTTGGCGAGTACCCAGAGTACCATACCAGTGCTGATGATATGACTCTCGTTAGCCCAAAGGGATTCCAGGGAGCATACGATGTTGTCACTCAGGTGGTAGACGCCCTTGAAAACAACAAGACTTTTGTCATGACAGTACCTTGCGAGCCACAGCTTGGCAAGCGCGGCCTCTTCCCAACAGTCAGCAAAAAGGGAAGCTACGATGCAGTCATGGCCATGATGTATTTCATGACTTACGCCGATGGTCGCAATGATTTGATTGGCATTTCTGAAATCACAGGAGTTCCAGTAAAAGAGCTAATCGACATCGCTCACAAGCTTCATGAAAATGGCTTGGTTGAAGTAAAATAAGAGGAAAAAATGACATCACAAGAATTGTTAAATGATATAAAAAATGAAATCGCATCTCTTGGCATAGCACGTGGTGACATGGTTTACGTTGCTAGCGATATCACAAACCTTTTATTCGTTGCCAAAAACGAATGTCAGGTTAAAGTAAAGCAGAGAAATGATTTCTTAAATGAATTCGTAAATACGTTACAGGATTTAGTTGGAGAGGAAGGTACACTTTTGTTTCCAGTTTTTTCCTGGGACTTTTGCAGAGGTAATGGCTTCGATTATTTAAACACACCAGGCGAGGTTGGCGCTCTAAACAATTGGATTCTTAAAAACAGAACCGATTTCATCCGCACCAAGCACCCAATGTATTCCTTTATGGTTTGGGGCAAGAACGCACATCGTCTTGCAGCTATGAGCAACCAGGATGCCTGGGGCGATGCAGGCCCATTCACCTATCTTCGTGACAACGGTGGCAAGCAGCTGTTCTTTGATATTGAAGCTCACCAAGGTATCACCTTTGGTCACTATGTAGAGCAGTGCGTTGATGTACCTTATCGTCATCCAAAGTATTTCTTTGGGGATTACACAGATAAATATGGCGTCACAGAAAAGCGCTGCTATTGCATGTACGTCCGTGATTTGGATGTCATCCAGGAAATCAGCATCACCAACGAATGGCTTGTTTCAAATGGCGTAGCAAAAGCTGGCGAAAGTCATAGCCTTGGTCTTTGCGTTTGCGACCTTGGGGCAGCCTGCCCAGTCATTGCTGCAGATATGCGCGCAGACGGTGCCAACACATTAAAATTTGAAAACTACACCTTGGACTGGTCAAAGCCAAAGACCGTTCCTTACGAAATAAAAGGATTAGAATAAAGGAGATTACCATGAATAGAGAAGAAATCTTATCTAAAATAAACGAAATCTTTCAGGATGCCTTCGACGATGACAGCCTTGAAATCAGCGAATCCACCACAGCAAACGACATCGAAGGTTGGGATTCACTTATGCAGATGAACCTCATCGAAATGATCGAGGACGAATTTGAATTCCAGTTCACTATGGACGAAGTTGCAGCTCTCAAAAATGTAGGCAGCATCGTAGATATTGTGGCAAGCCATGTATAAAACATACATTGAAAGAAACTTGGGTTAATAATTAGCAAACTAAGGAGTAAAAATGGATTGTTTTAATTATCCTTTAGATACAAAAACATTGCGCAGAAAGCGCGCCAAGATTTACAGAGAGCTATCTGAAAAGCCAGGACTCATCGAAAAGAAGGTTGCAGTGCTGGGCGGTTCCACTACAAACGATGTGGTAGATATGCTTTCTATTTTTTTGTTGAATCACGGAATCAAGGCCAGCTTCTATCAGTCTGAATATGGCCAGTATTGGCAGGATGCAATGTTCGGCAGTCCTGAGCTTGACGCAATGAATCCGGACATCATATATATCCACACCAGCTGGAGAAATATCACCGATTTTCCACAGATGGATATGGATAAATCCACAGTGGATGATTTGCTTGAAAATCAGTATCAGCATTTCGAGGCTATGTGGACTGCTCTTGAGGAAAAGTTCCATTGCCCAATTATCCAGAACAATTTCGACAGACCAAACTACAGATTAATGGGCAACCGCGACATCTGGGACTACAGAGGACGCAGCAATTTCATCTCAAGATTGAATCAGCGTTTCTATGATTATGCAAATAATCACACTGGCTTTTACATCAACGATATCGATTATCTGGCACAGGACTACGGCCTTTCTCAGTGGAACGATGCCAAATACTGGCACATGTACAAGTGCGCCATGAATATGGATGCTATTCCTTACGTGGCTCAGTCCGTTGCTTCTATTATTAAGTCTATCTACGGACGCAACAAAAAGGTTCTTGCCCTTGATTTGGACAACACCCTTTGGGGTGGCATTGTAGGTGATGATGGAGTAGAAGGCATCGCCATCGGCCCAGAGGTTCCAGCAGGACAGGTGTATGCCGAGTTCCAAAGCTACTGCAAGAATCTCAAGGACATCGGTGTAGTCCTTGCCATCGATTCGAAAAACGACGAGGCAAACGCAATCGCCGGACTCAATCATCCAGACGGCATCCTTCGCCCAGATGATTTCGTTTCAATCAAGGCAAACTGGAATCCAAAGGATTTAAACCTTTCTCAGATGGCTTCGGAGCTTACACTTGGTGTGGATAGCTTCGTATTTGCGGATGACAATCCTGCTGAGCGAGAGATTGTTCACAGCCAGCTTGGTGTAGAGACTCCTGCTATGGATGGTGCAGAAAACTACATCAAGGTTCTTGACCACGGCGGATATTTCGAGGTTACCAACTTCTCCGGCGAGGATATGAAAAAGACTCAGATGTACCATGCCAAGGCTGAGGCCAAGAAAGCCCAGGCAGCTTTTGCAGACTACGGCCAGTATCTGGACAGCCTGGATATGACAGCCTACATCACCGGATTTGAGCCAATTATGATTCAGCGAGTGGCCCAGCTTACAAATAAGTCGAATCAGTTCAACCTCACCACACTTCGCTGCAGCGAGGATGACATCCGTCAGATGCAGGATGGTGGAAAACACATCTGCATGGCTGGCAAGCTTGTTGATAAGTTCGCCGACAACGGCATCGTCACAGTTGTTGCAGGAGAGATAGAGGGCAGCATTGTAGATATCAAATTGTGGCTTATGAGCTGTCGAGTTTTAAAGCGCGGCATGGAAGATTTGATGATGAACGAATTTGTCAGCCGCTGCAAGGAAAAGGGCGTTGGTAAAATCGTGGCTCATTACTATCCAACTGCCAAAAATTCCATGGTGAAGGATTTCTATGGAGACTACGGCTTCACTCTTGAAAACGAAGACGAAGCTGGCAACAGAACATATTCAATCAATGTGGCTGATTATGAACAAAAGCCAGTACATATAAATTTATAGAGCAATTGCTGTTGAAATTTGAAAACTAAAGTGGTAACTTAATTTTTTGTGTGGAAACTGTAGAATAATCAACTAGTTTTTTATACCGGGGAGTTCGTGAGACATCAAGATTTACTGACTGGAGGAAAGAACTTGAAAACGAATGGTATAGGAAAAGGCAACAAAATTAAACGACTAAGTACGAAGTTGATTTCAATCTTTCTACCTGTTGTGGCAGGCGGAATTGCATTACTAGTACTACTTGTAGGTGTTTTTGATACGAAACTCATCCATGAGCTTCTTTACACATCATTAGAAAAATCTGTTAAATCAGATGCTATAGCAATCAACAGCGAGTTAAAATCAACCTTCTATTATTTGAATGCTATTGCAGATTCAATTGAGGTTCAGCAATTCGAGGACGACGCAGAGATTCGCGCCTTTTTGCAGCAGACAAAGGGACGCTACGATATGATTCCAACTGGTGCATATCTATCTTTATCAGATGGGGCCTTTATTGAATTGACAGGTTGGGATCCAGGAATGGATATCCGCGAAAAGCCATGGTATCAACAGGCTATCGCATATACGGATTCATACTATTATTTCTATGATGTTCCATATTTCGATTTAAACACAGGAAACTTATGTGCAACAGTTCTTCGTCATGTTCATTTAAAAGACGGAAGAGAAGGTGTAATCGCAGCAGATCTTATGATGGCTACATCTCAGGATTACTTAAACAGCGTCACATTATACAACACCGGTCGTGCCATGATGGCTACTTCACAGGGCTTGATTCTAAGTGCTGAGGATACAGCGATGTGCGGTCAGAATTTAGCAGATGTTGATGATAAATTACTCAACAACATGACAGCTGTCCTTGAAAATGAAGATGGTCAGGTTGCTAAGATGAATGGTGCAGACGGACAATACTTCGTTTCAACTTACACAGTAGAAGGCACTGATTGGAAAGTTATAAATTATGCTAAGGCAACAGATGTTTTAGCAGATGTGTTATACATGCTTCTTATTGTTATCGGGGCAGTAGTTGCAATGATGATTATCCTGGCCGTTTTATTCAATGTAACTTTGAATAAAATGATTCGTAAGCCGGTAGCTGCTTTGACAGAAAATATCGAGCATATCAGCCAGGGTGATTTCACAGTTACAATTGACGACAGAGGTAACGATGAAATTGCCTACATGAACAAGTCGATGAACAAATTCATCGAAAGCATGCGCGGAATTATCAGCAACATTCAGGGCATTTCAACTCAGCTTGAAACTGATTCAAAGAATTCTCAGTCCACAGCTGGAGTTTTAAATACAGAAGCAAACGAGCAGTCTAGATCCATGGAAACAATTCTTGCAAACATGGAAAGCATGGCAGAGTCAGTTACAGAGGTAGCTGAAAATGCTACATCATTATCAATGACTGTTTCAGAGCTTACAGAGTCTGAAAATCAGATTGAGACAAGCATGGTTGAGCTTGTTGATAAAGCAAATGTTGGTGCCGAGGACATGACAAATGTTCGCAAGGGAATGGAAGATGTAGTTGCTTCTATGAACGATATGAACAATGCGGTTCAGTCAGTTGACGAGGCCGCAGCAGAAATCAACCAGATTATCGATATGATTAGCGGCATCGCATCCCAGACAAATCTTCTTTCATTGAACGCTTCAATCGAGGCAGCCCGTGCAGGAGAGTACGGCCGAGGATTTGCGGTAGTTGCTTCCGAAATTGGACAGCTTGCAAATGATAGTGCCGAGGCAACTAGAAAAATCGGTGAAATCATTGATGAGATGACTATGAAGGTTCGCGACCTTGCTGAGCGTTCAGAATCAAACACAAAGATGATTCATGATAGTTCAGAGGCAGTTGATAATGCGGCAACAACATTCCAGACCATTACAGCTTCACTTTCAGATGCAAGCGACACATTATCAAAGATGGCTGAGCGAATGGGAACTGTAAATGATGTGGCAGCAAACATGGCAGCCGTATCAGAAGAGCAGTCGGCTACAAGCCAGGAAATCACAGCGACAGTTAACCAGTTAACTGAAAGCTCAAGAAACGTTGCGGAATCAAGTAACACTGTTTCAAACGCAGCTTCATCAGTTGCAGTGGCAGCAGATTCTATCAACGAAAGCGTACAATTCTTTACAATATAATTTACATGAGTTCGAGGACAGATTAAGTTTGTCTTCGAACTCTTTTTAGTTTAATGCACTTATTTTATTGTTGTGCTATAATTAATGAGTTTAATTATGTAAAAATGGAGAACAGATTTGAGAATATTAATTACAGGGGCTGCAGGCTTTGTTGGAAAGAATCTTGTAGAGACTCTTAAGTGTGCAGCAGATGGAAGAGACAGGTTCCATTTTGTTGATGAGGACCTGATAATTTATGAATACGACAGAAATTCTTCATTAGAGGAGTTGGATCGATTCTGCAGCGATTGCGATTTCGTTTTCAATCTTGCAGGTGTCAATCGTCCTCAGAACACAGAGGAATTTATGGAAGGCAACTTTGGGTTTGCCAGCACATTGCTTGATACTTTGAAAAAGCACGGCAACACTTGCCCGGTTATGCTTTCATCATCTATCCAGGCCACACTTCTTGGCAGATATGCCGGCAGTGATTACGGCAAAAGCAAGCTTGCCGGTGAGGAGCTTTTCTTCAAATATCAGCAGGAGACAGGTGCAAAGGTTTTGGTTTATCGTTTCCCAAATCTTTTTGGAAAATGGTGCCGCCCAAACTACAACTCAGCAGTTGCCACATTCTGCCACAACAAGGCAAACGGCTTGGACATCACAGTAAACGACCCAGCCACAGAGCTTACACTTGTTTACATTGATGATTTGGTTAACGAAATGGTTGCAGCACTTCGAGGTCAGGAGCATCGTTGCAATTACGATGATCAGGGCCAGGTGGTAGAGGCAGTAGACGGTCGCTATTGCCACGTGCCAGTCACACACACAGTGACACTCGGCGAAATCGTGGAGCTTCTTGATAGCTTTGTGGAAGAGCCTCATTCACTCATCATGCCAGCCATTCCAAATGGAAGCTTTGCAAAGAAGCTTTACAGCACATACCTTTCATACCTTCCAAAGGAAAAGGCGTGCTTCGACTTAAAGATGAACGTGGACAATCGTGGTTCATTCACAGAGCTTTTAAAGACCACTGACAAAGGTCAGTTCTCGGTAAATGTCAGCAAGCCTGGCATCACAAAGGGCCAGCATTGGCATCACACTAAATGGGAGTTCTTCATCGTAGTCAGCGGCCACGGCCTCATTCAGCAGCGCCGCGTGGGAGTAGATGAAAACGGCAACCCATTCCCAGTGATTGAATACGAAGTTTCAGGGGAAAAGATTCAGGCAGTTCACATGCTTCCTGGCTACACCCACAATATAATCAATCTTTCCGATTCTCAGGATTTGGTAACCCTTATGTGGGCCAACGAATTACTTGAGGCGGATAGACCAGATACATACCGTGAAGACGTATAGTTGATTATTTAGAAGAGCCAGTAGACAGCAAGCTCTTAGGTTTCTCAAGCGAAACATGTAGTTGAGCGGAGAAACACTAAGGCTTGTAGTTGTAACTGGCGGAGTAGAGGTAATAGTATGTTTAAGAATAATGGAAAACTAAAGTTATTAATTATAGTAGGAACACGTCCAGAGATTATCAGACTTGCAGCAGTTATTAAGAAGTGCCGCAAGTATTTCGACTGTGTGTTAGCTCACACTGGTCAGAACTACGACTACAATCTAAACGGAGTATTCTTCAAGGATTTACAGCTTGATGATCCTGATGTTTATATGGAAGCTGTTGGTGACAATCTTGGTCAGACAGTTGGCAATATCATCGCAAAATCATATGAGCTCATGGTTGAGATTCAGCCGGACGCGCTTTTGATTCTTGGCGACACAAACTCATGCCTTTCAGCTATTGCTGCAAAGCGTCTTCACATCCCAATTTTCCACATGGAAGCTGGAAACAGATGTAAGGATGAGTGCCTCCCAGAGGAGACAAACCGTCGTATCGTAGATATTATTTCAGATGTAAATATGGCATATTCAGAGCACGCTCGTCGCTACTTGGCAGAGTGTGGCCTTCCAAAGGAGCGCACATATGTAACAGGCTCTCCTATGGCAGAGGTTCTTCATGCAAACCTTGAGCAAATCGAGGCTAGCAACGTCCTTGAGACACTTGGTCTTGAGCCAAAGAAGTACATCCTTCTTTCAGCTCATCGCGAGGAAAACATCGACACAGAAAAGAATTTCACAAGCCTTTTCACAGCTATCAACGCATTGGCAGAAAAGTACGACATGCCAATCCTTTATAGCTGCCATCCACGTTCACGCAAGCGCCTCGAAGCTACAGGCTTCAAGCTCGATCCACGTGTCCGTATGCATGAGCCACTTGGCTTCCACGACTACAACCACTTGCAGATGAATGCATTCGCAGTAGTTTCAGACTCAGGTACACTTCCTGAGGAATCAAGCTTCTTCACAAGCATTGGCAAGCCATTCCCTGCAGTTTGCATCCGTACATCTACCGAGCGCCCAGAGGCCCTCGATAAGGCTTGCTTTATCATTGCAGGTATCGACGAAAAGTCATTACTTCAGGCAGTTACAACAGCCATCGATTTGAATGAAAACGGAGATTATGGTATACCAGTACCGGACTACGTAGAAGAAAACGTATCTACAAAGGTTGTAAAAATTATCCAGTCTTACACTGGTATTGTGGATAAAATGGTTTGGAGGAAATTTTAGAAATGAATTGTGAATTATTTAAAGATAAAACACTTATGATTACTGGCGGAACAGGTTCATTTGGTTCCACAGTTCTTAAGCACTTCCTTGACTCAGACCTCAAGGAGATTCGAATTTTCTCACGTGATGAGAAGAAGCAGGATGATATGAGACATCAGCTTCAGGCTGAGCACCCAGATCTTGCTGGCAAGGTAAAGTTCTACATTGGTGATGTTCGTAACATGCGCTCAGTTCAGGATGCTATGCCAGGTGTAGATTTCATCTTCCATGCAGCAGCATTAAAGCAGGTTCCTTCTTGCGAGTTCTTCCCAATGGAAGCAGTTCGCACAAATGTTGAGGGAACAGACAATGTTCTTCATGCTGCAGTTGAGGCAGGGGTTCAGCGAGTTGTTTGTCTTTCAACTGACAAGGCTGCTTACCCAATCAACGCAATGGGTATTTCAAAGGCTATGATGGAAAAGGTTATCGGTGCAAACGCTCGTGTTGCAGCTGGTAAGACTACAATCTGCACCACACGTTACGGCAACGTAATGTGTTCACGTGGTTCAGTTATCCCTCTTTTCATCGACCAGATCAAAGCAGGCAACCCAATCACAATCACAGATCCAGAGATGACTCGTTTCCTCATGAATCTTGATGAGGCAGTTGCACTTGTTATGTTTGCATTCGAGCACGGCGAGCCAGGTGACCTCTTTGTTCAGAAGTCAGACGCTTCTACAATTGGCGACCTTGCAAAGGCTGTTCAGCAGCTCTTCGGTGACACAGGCACAAAGATTATTGGAACACGTCACGGCGAGAAGCTTTTCGAGACACTTATGACAAACGAAGAGTGCGTTCGTTCCGTAGATATGGGTAACTACTATCGTGTACTTCCAGATGGCCGTGACCTCAACTACGACAAGTTCTTCGTAGATGGCCAGGTTCACACAATGGCATCTGAAGCATACACATCACACAACACAAAGCGCCTCGATGTACAGGGCACAGTTGATAAGATTATGACAACTGACTATGTACGCGAGATGTTAGAAAACTGGAATAAGTAAAGGAAATAAATATGAAGAAAGATACTATAAAGTGGTTTGCCATTTTACATGTAATTATTTTGATATTTTCGGTAAATAGCATTTGCTCAAAGTTTGCATCACAGAACCAATTCCTTAGTCCAAAGTGGATTCTTTTCTATGGAATAGTTATTTGCATCCTTGGATTCTACGCTATTGCATGGCAGCAGGTTTTAAAGCATCTGCCACTTATCACTACATATGCAAACAAAGCTGCAACAACAATCTGGGGCCTCATTTGGGGCTTTGTTGTGTTTGGCGAGCAGATTACACTTCAGAAGGTAATCGGTGCAATCGTTGTTATCATCGGTGTTTACCTTGTTGTTAGCGGTGATGAGGAAGTCAACGGAAAAGCTAGCAAAGAGGAGGTAAGCAGCAATGAATAAATTTATGTTAATTATGCTTACAGGAACATTCATCGCCTCTTGCTCACAAATCGTTTTAAAGAAGGCTGCTGAAAAAGAATACCCAAGCAAAATCGCAGAGTATTTAAACCCAATGGTTATGGGAGCATACATCGTGTTCTTTGGAGCATCACTTTGCTCAGTAATCGGCTACAAGGGAGTACCACTTTCACTTGGACCAATCCTTGAGGCAACAGGTTATATCTGGGTTGCTGTTTTAGGAAAAATATTCCTTGGTGAGAAAATTGGTGCCAAGAAAGCCACAGGACTATGCGTAATCATTATAGGAATCGTTATTGCGAGCTTCGGTTCAGAGATTCTTACAGCAATAACATCACTTTTCTAATAGGAATTAAATATGAGTAAACAAACAAAAAGTATCGTAAGCACAACTATCGTAATTACGATACTTACTTTGTGCTTTAAGCTACTTGGCTTTGTTAAGCAAATGGTCATAGCTTATTTCTTCGGCACAACATTCGAAACAGATATATATTTTGTAGCCTTCAATTTTGTAGGCACGCTATCGTCAGCTTTTATCAGGGCTATCACCATTTCACTGGTAAGCATTTACACTCACTGCCTGGTGCAGCGAGGTAGGGATGCAGCATCAAGACTTATGAGTGCATGCCTTGAAATCTTGCTTCCGGTAGTGCTTTTCGTGTTGCTGATTGTCTACATGATCACACCTTACATTGCATCAGCACTTGGCCAGGGCTACACACCAACAGAGCTGGAATACTTACAGCAATATCTTAAGATTTGCTATCCGTTCTTCCTGTTCGCGGTAGTCACATTGGTTTGGACATCTATGATGGACGCCAACAAAGACTTCGTAGTCAGTCGTACAGAATCAGCAATCACCAGTATCACAACAATCCTGTGTATCCTGATTCTTTACAATGTACAGGCAGTTACATCGCTGATTATTGCCCAGTATTTAAGCTACATCATCTTCGGCTCATTACTTTTGATTCGTGGACGCAGATATTTCAAGTTCACCTTCGTAGCATTCAAGGATGTGCCCGAGATTAAAACCGTACTTTTGACGGCGGTGCCACTCTTCATCGGCAACTCCGTTTCACAGATAAACAAGCTTGTTGATAGTGCTCTTTCCACAGGCCTTGGCCACGGAAATGTATCAGCGTTATCATACTCAGTATCATTGGAAGATTTCGTAACTATCATCCTGGTAAACAACCTGGTAGATGTTTTATATGTAAACTTCTCCACATATACAGCTGAGGGTGATTATGATAGCCTTATCGATACCATGAAAAAGGCTATCAACGTTATGATATGCATCATGATTCCAATCACACTTGTCACATGCATGTGTGCAAAGGAAATCGTTACTATCGCTTTTGGACGTGGTAACTTCGGCGAGAAATCGATTGCCCTTACAAGCGCAGCTCTCATCGGTTACGCTGTTGGTTTTACTAGTATGGGCGTACGTGATATTATTTTAAGAGGACTTTATTCTTTTAAGGACACCAAGCGCGCGATGATTTCAGGAATCTTCGCAGTGGGCGCCAACATCATCTTTAGTATTGCGCTGTCACGAGTTATTGGAGTTATGGGCATTTCGATTGCCAGCTCCATCAGCTTGACAGTCAACTTTTTGATTAACTCGCAGATGCTAAAGCGCCATATCAAAAACTACAGATTCCTTGAACACATACCTGTTCTGCTTAAGCAGATTCCAGGAGCTATATTTGTAGTCATCGTAGTGCTTTTGATGAAGCATTTATTTGATAGCAACATCCTTATCTTTGGCCTCTCAGCCGTAATCGGCATTGGTGGCTACATCGTCATCCTCATGATGATGCGCATCGAAGAGGTTGAGTACGTTAAAGGTAAAGTGATGAGCCGACTTCATCGTTAGCACATGAACAATGTATTTTGTCATTTTAGTCAAGCTTTTGATATAGTAGGTAAGCGCGAGGAGGAAGGCTCCATGCAAGCTAGGAAGGAACCCCGCAGGGGGAGGTTGCCTTGCGAAGTATGGAAGGTGGCCTCCGGGAGCATGTAAACTTTGGATAAGCTTGACTACTCATATAAAGGAGGAAATTATGATACCAGTAATGAATGTGCAGAGACAGTATGCGTCTCTTCAGGATGAGCTTGATGCAGCAGCACTTGAGGTGCTTCATTCAGGCGGATATATTTTAGGACCAAAGGTTCAGAACTTTGAAAATGAATTTGCATCATACTGTGGTGCAAAGTATGCAGTAGGTGTAGGCAATGGTACAGATGCCCTTGTAATCGCACTTCTTGCATCCGGCATTGGCGAAGGTGATGAAGTTATCACAACAGCTATGACATTTGTTTCTACAGCAGAGGCAATTGCTCAGGTTGGTGCAACTCCAGTATTTGTAGACATCACACCAGAGACTTACACAATGGATCCAAGCAAGCTTGAGGCTGCTTTCACATCAAAGACAAAGGCTGTTATTCCAGTTCACATCTACGGCCAGGCTGCAGATATGGATGAGATTTGCAGAATTGCTCACAGCCACAACGCACTTGTTATCGAAGACTGTGCACAGGCTGCAGGCGCTAAGTATAAGGGACGTCGCACATGCTCACTTGGTGATATTGCATGCGTCAGCTTCTTCCCTACAAAGAACCTTGGTGCAGCAGGCGATGCTGGTATCATCGTTACAAGTAACGAAGACTTATATAAGGCTGCTATGGCTTTCCGCGTTCATGGTTCAGGCCTCAACGGCGCTTACACATACGCTAGATTAAACGGTCAGGAGTTCGACGAGTCAAAGGTTGATTTCCACGGAAATCTTCCAAAGTACTACAACTACCTTGTAGGCTTCAACTCTCGTCTTGATGCACTCCAGGCAGCAATGCTTTCAGTTAAGCTTCCACATCTTGATGATTGGAACGCTCGCCGCCGTGAAATCGCAGCAATCTACAATGAAAAGATTATAAACACTGCTTTTGCAAAGCCAGTAGTTGCTGATTTCAATGAGCATATCTTCTACGTTTACCCACTTCGCGTAAACGACAGAGCAAAGTTTAGAGCGTACATGGAAGAAAAGGGCATCGCTACAGGCGTTTACTTCCCAGTTCCAATGCATGAGCAGGCATGCTTCGGCAAGCTCGGCTACAAGCATGGCGACTTCCCAGTTGCCGAGGACCTCGCAGAGCACGGCGTAACAATTCCAATGTTCCCAGAGCTCACAGATGACGAAATCAACCAGGTTATCGACGCAATGAACGCTTATACAGAGTAATGATAAATGGCACCTCAGCTTAGGCTGAGGTGTTTTTTTATTGCTTCAACCTGCTAGACACATCATATCTGCCAAGTTATTTCAGTCAAGGGCAAGCCTACGGAGCTTCGCTCCCTTGACTTCATAACTTTTGGCAGATAAATGTTGGTCAAGCAGGCTTGAAACTGGGACTGTGGCGAAGCCACAGGGTTAATGTAATGCTGGGGGGAGCGCTGTGTTTGGCGAGGGCTGTTTGTTTGCGAGGGCAGGTGTGTGAAGTATTGAAAGAGCAAGATATTGAATTCTAATACTTGGCGAAAAATGAAAAGTATTGAAATGAGGAGATTTCATTTTTTAATACGTGAAATCAGTGATTTTTGATGGAAATAGAGCTTTAAAAGTATTGAAATTGAAGAAAAAGAAATTTTAATACTGGGATACTTACCATATTGTTAAAAATGGCGATTAAAATGGCGAGTTGAAGTATTAAAATGAAAAATTATCTTGATTTAATACTTTTGAAGCCCAAAATGTGCTGGAAATACAGCATTTCAGGTATTAAATCTTTGGATATGATTAATTCAATACTTTTGGAGCGTCAGAGAATATGGCGAGCCTAAAGCTAGCTAAACTATAGATTTCTGTTTTTCATCAGAAAAACAGAAATCGTAAATACCAAGAAAATAGATTCATCTATTTTCTTGTCCTGCAAAGCAGGATTCTTGCTGACAATTTCATTTTTCTGTCAGCAAGAAGTTATAGAAACATTTTACATAGATTTGATTATAATTGCGTAGGCAATATGTTAAAATGTGTATACAAATCCAAAGGGACTGGCGGAAGCCAGCTGAACACGAAAGGAGAATACACATGTACGAACAAATCAAATTGCCTTATGCAACAGATGCTTTGGAGCCATATATTGATAAGCTCACAATTGAAACTCATCATGGCAAGCATCATGCAACCTATACAAACAATTTCAATGATCTTGCAGCTAAAGCTGGTGTGGCGGACAAGCCAGCAGCAGAAGTGCTTGCGAACTTAGATAAGATTTCAGATGAGACTTTGCGCAAGGGTATCAGAAATCAAGGTGGCGGATATTATAATCATAATCTTTATTTTGAAATGTTTTCTCCTGATGCTGCAAAGGCTCCAACAGGCAAGCTTGCTGATGCAGTAAACAAAGCTTTTGGCAGTGTGGAAGCTTGCAAGGAAGAACTTTCAAAGCTTGCAGCAGCTCAGTTTGGCTCGGGTTGGGCTTTCCTTTCAGTTGATTCTGCAGGTGAGCTTCATGCATCGAATTCTTTGAATCAGGACAATCCATTATCAGAGGGCAAAGGCTGGACACCAATCATTGCACTTGATGTTTGGGAGCATGCTTATTACCTCAAGTACAAAAACTTGCGCCCAGATTACATCAAAGCATTCTGGGAGGTCCTTGACTGGTCCAAGGTTTCAGCCCGTTATGATGAAATAATTAGATAGAATTAATATTTAAAATGCCGCTTTAATATGGTAAAGTTTAGGAGTATGTGGTGAAATAATGTTACTATTCACCGCATACTCCATTTTTGTATTTTAGTATTTCAGGAGGGCAAGACATGAATAAGCAGGGAATTGGAACTAGATGTGTGCAGGCAGGTTATACACCAGGAAATGGTGAGCCAAGACAGATTCCAATTGTACAATCTACAACTTTCAAGTATGACACTAGTGAGGATATGGGAAAGCTTTTTGACCTTGAGGCATCAGGCTATTTCTATACAAGACTTCAGAATCCTACAAACGACTACGTAGCTGCAAAAATCGCAGCACTTGAAGGTGGTACAGCTGCAATGCTTACATCCAGCGGACAGGCAGCCAATTTCTATGCATTATTCAATGTTTGCGAGTGCGGTAGTCATATCGTTGCATCTTCATCAATCTATGGTGGTACATTCAACCTTATCGCTGTTACAATGAAGAAGATGGGTGTTGATGTTACATTTGTTTCACCTAATGCATCAGAGGAAGAGTTGAATGCAGCATTCCAGGATAACACACGCGCAATGTTTGGTGAGACCATCGCAAACCCAGCCCTTACAGTTTTAGATATAGAAAAATTTGCAAAGGTGGCACACGCTCATGGCGTTCCACTTATTGTTGATAACACATTCCCAACACCAGTAAACTGCCGTCCAATTGAGTGGGGCGCAGATATCGTTACACACTCAACTACAAAATATATGGATGGCCACGGCGCAGGCGTTGGTGGATGTATCGTAGATTCAGGAAAGTTTGACTGGATGGCGTATGCTGATAAGTTCCCAGGACTTTGCACTCCAGATGACAGCTACCACGGAATCACATACGCAGAGAAGTTTGGTAAAGAGGGAGCTTTCATTACAAAGGCTACAGCTCAGATCATGCGTGACCTTGGAAGCATCCAGTCTCCACAGAACGCATTCATTCTCAACCTTGGATTAGAGTCACTTCACGTTCGTATGCCTCGTCATGCTGAAAACGGACTTGCTGTTGCAAAATTCCTTCAGTCTTGCCCAGAGGTAAAGAAGGTTACTTATCCAAACCTTGAGGGAGATGAATATTATGAGATGGCTCAGAAGTATCTTCCAAACGGAGGATGTGGCGTAGTTTCATTCGAGCTCAACGGAGGCAGAGCTGCAGCAGAATCATTCATGAAGAAGCTCAAGCTCATCGCTATTGAGACACATGTTGCTGATGCAAGAAGCTGCTGCTTAAACCCAGCTACATCTACACATCGTCAGATGACAGATGAGCAGCTGGAGGCAGCTGGCATTCCAGCAGGCCTTATCCGCGTATCTTGCGGCCTCGAGGACAGCGAAGACCTCATCGCAGATATCGCCCAGGCTCTCCACTAACCGTGGTTAATAAAAAATATAATATTTAGATGAGCAGGTAGGTATCAAGCTCTCAGTGTTAAGAAAGTAGGTAGGAGACAAGCTCTTGGTGTTGCTGAAGTGACCAATCTCGGAACGAAGCAATACCAAGGCTTGTATCCGTAACCTACATTGAAAACCTAGGATGCTTGTATCCGTAACTTGCGGAGTTAGAAGTAGATGTTATTTAATTCTTATATTTTTATTTTTGTTTTTTTACCAATTTGCATACTAGGATATTTTTTACTTAATAAGACTAAGCGATACAAGCTTGGTCTTGTTTTTCTGCTTGGAATGTCATTGTGGTTTTATGGATATTTCAATCCAGGGTACCTGCTGATTATCATCTCCAGCGTAATCGTAAATTACCTGTTTTACCTGTGGATGAAAAGATTGCAAAACGGTGCCATACTCGAAGCGACTACAATGAATTCAGAGTTGGATTCAGTAACTATAGATAATGTAGGCTATCTGAAATCCTGCAAACCAGTTATGATACTTGGCGTGGCAGTAAATCTTGGGATAATCTTTTATTTCAAGTACATGGATTTCTTCATTGATAACGTAAATACGATATTTAAAACTGACTGGCCATTTATGAATATTGCTCTTCCTCTTGGGATCAGCTTTTTCACATTCCAGCAGATTTCATTTATCGTGGATACATACAGAGGACAGGTGCCTAAGTATGATTTCCTTACATATGCTTGCTACGTCACCTTCTTCCCACAGCTGGTTGCCGGCCCAATCGTTACCCATGATGAGATGATTCCGCAGCTATTAAATACAAGCAAAAAGACTGTGGATTGGGACAATATGGCAAAGGGCTTCTATATGTTTGCCATGGGTCTTGGTAAAAAGATATTAATAGCAGATGTGTTTGGTGTGGCCGTAAACTGGGGCTACACTCAGGTGGCAGATTTGAAGGCTACCAACGCAATCCTTGTAATGATTGCATATTACTTCCAGCTTTATTTTGACTTCAGTGGATATTGCGACATGGCCACAGGCCTTGCAAAGATGCTCAACATAGATTTGCCAGTTAACTTTGACAGCCCATACAAGACGCTCAACATTGCAAGCTTTTGGAATCATTGGCATGCCACTCTTGGTCGATTCTTCACCAGATATGTGTACATCCCTCTTGGTGGAAATCGCCGTGGAAATTTAAGGACATGCTTCAATCTTTTCATCGTATTCTTGCTCAGTGGATTCTGGCATGGTGCCCAGTGGACCTTTGTAGTATGGTCCGTGCTAAACGGTATCTTTGTTATCATCACTCGCATGAACAAAAAGACCTTCGATGAAATGCACCCTGCCCTTGGATGGATGCTGACACAGGTATTCTTTGCTATGTCACTTATCTTTTTCAGAGCAGATACAATCGGCGATGCAATTGAGTTTATAAAGCAGATTTTATACGTAGATTTCACCAACATCGATGTGAATATCCTTAGCGCATTCCAGACACCAGTGTTGAAATACTTCCTGGATGGAACAGCGCTTACAAATTCACTTCCATTTATATATGTTGGAATCTATTATTTCCTTGCACTGTTTATTGTGCTTGGAGCAAAGAATTCAAACCAAAAGATGCAGGAGTTCCAGCTAAAGATAAGCACTATGCTTTGGACGGCATTTTTGATTGTCCTCAGCATCTTCTCACTTAGCGGAATCAGCACATTTTTATATTTTAATTTTTAGGATTATATATGTTTAAAAGTAGTAAAAGATGGATGGCCGCTATGCTTGCGGTATTGATGATATTGATGGTGGGATTTGCCAGTGTGATTATTGTGGTAGATCCATACTTCCATTATCACGGACCCCTTTCAGGCCTTTATTACGAATTGAATAATGAGCGAAGCCAAAACGATGGAATCATCAAGCACTTCGATTATGATGCTATGGTGATTGGCACATCCATGGCGGAAAATTACAAGACTAGCGAAGTGGATGAACTGTTTGGAGTTAATTCAATCAAGACCACATTTGCTGGTGGCACTTACAAGGAGCTTAACGACAATATTGCAAATGCCATTGAAGTGAATCCAGACCTTAAGCTTGTGATTCGTCCCCTGGATTATTCCTACATTATGGATGATGCAAACAGGATTCGTGATGATTTGGGAGATTATCCAGATTACTTATATGATGATAATATCTTCAATGACGTAAACTATTTCTTCAATAAAGAGGTACTGTTCGATATCTGCATACCAATGCTTACAGATGCAGCAGCTGGAAAAGAAGCAGGCATCACAAGCTTCGATGATTATGCCAACTGGATGGACACAGCGGAGTTTGGAGCTGATGTAGTTTTGGGAGATAGAACCGAATTTGCGGAGCCAACCTCTAGAGAGCCATTTGTTGATGAGGTAAAGCAGCAGGTTGAGGAAAACATCACACAGAATGTTGTTCAGCTTGCAATGGAAAATCCGGACATTCAGTTTTACTATTATTTCACACCATACTCTATTGCATGGTGGGGCTCACAAAATGAGCTTGGAACAGTTCAAAGATGGATAGCAGCGGAAAAATATGCAATCGAGCTAATGCTTGAATGCGACAATATCCATCTATTCTCATTTAATAATGAGTTTGATGTTACAACAAATCTGGACAATTACAGGGATGAATGTCATCATGGTGATTGGATTAATTCACAGATCTTAGGTTGGATGTATTCTGGCACAGATGAACTGACAAAGGACAACTACGAGGAATACATTAATGTAGAGCTTGATTTCTACACAACCTACAATTACAAGGGGCTATTTGAGTAATGATTGAAATAAAGAATGTTAAAAAGAAATATGGGAAGCACACAGTCTTGGCAGGTATCGACTTTACGGTAGAGCCTGGCGAGATTGTGGGAATCCTTGGGGAGAATGGTAGTGGAAAATCTACACTTCTTACAATTCTAGCGGGACTTCAAAAGCCTAATTCTGGCTTTTTCAATATTGATGGCAAGGATTTGCTGAAAAATACAAAATTAAGAAATGAGCTTGTGGCATACGTTCCGCAAGAGACACCTCTGATTACAGAGCTTACCGCCTGGGACAATCTGCGCATGTGGTACAAACCTGACAAGTTGAAGAAGGAGCTTCAGGACGGTTTTCTTGCAATGCTTGGAATCGACCAGTTCATCAAGGTTCCTGTAAATCAAATGTCAGGCGGCATGAAAAAGCGTCTCACAATCGGCTGCGCTATTAACTCCAATCCAAAGCTTATGCTTTTGGATGAGCCAACAGCGGCTCTTGACTTGGTGTGCAAAGAAAGAATCTACACATACTTTGAGCAGTTCAAGCGCCAGGGCGGTTCTTTGATTATTGCAACACACGAGGTGCAGGAGATAGAGCTCTGCGACAAATGCTTCATCCTTAAGGAAGGCAAGCTTGTGCCTTACAAGTATGACGGGGACATTCCTCATTTGATAGGAAGATTATAGAGTTATGGTAAAGTTTAAAGATTATTTGCTAATTCAATATAAACGAATATTTAAACTGCTACCCGGAATACTCGCAATGATTTTAGTGGTGGCTTTTTTGCTGTCCGTAACAGGGTATGCACTTATCTACAGCGACACTTATGCATCTGAGCAGCAGCGCTATAAGTTAGGTGTTGTTGGTGATACTGACGATGAAATGATAAGCCTTGGAATCTACATGGTAGGCACCCTTGATGAGAGCCGATACATGATTGAGCTGGTGGAGTACGATGATGAAGAGGCTGCCAAGCAGGCTTTGAGAAACGCTGATATTTCTGCCTATATCGTAATTACGGAGGAGTTCAGCAATGCGCTTGATGCAATGACAAACGATGCTAAGTTAAAATACTATGCCACATCCGGCCAAAAGGGCATTTCAAATGTAATGATGGACGAGATTTCATCAATTGCAACTCACATCATTATTTATTCCGAGACAGGCATACTTACCCTCAGGCAGTTGATGAAGGAAGAGGGCTTCGATAAAAACTATCGCTCCGAGAAAATAAACGATTTGTTTATGCGATATATTTCGGCACTAATCGTCAGAACCAATGTGGCAGAAATCACAGAGCTTGGTCTTTCCGATGGACTATCTACACCAGCCTACTATTTCCTCGGAATACTCTTGTTCTTCATGCTTCTGCTTTCATTCTGTGCCATCTCATTTTTCCTTGGCCAAAAGGATGGAAGAATCAGGTTCATGAAATCAAAGGGCATCGGTGCAGTAGCCCAGGTGCTTGGTGAGTATATCCCATTTTTGACCATCAACATCATTTGCATGGCAGTGATATTTGGATTGATGGCAGCGGCTATTCATATTGGCGTGCTGGATTCTGTGGAGACAGATGTAAATCTGATGAAGACATTAGGAGAAATTGCAGGCAAATTGCTTCCAGTATCCATCATGTTTGCTGCATTAGGCTTCATGATTTTTGAAATCCTTGTAGGTGTCATCAACAAAATTCTGGTGGCATTTATGCTTTACATTGGAATGGGATACGTGTCTGGATATTTCTATCCAAAGACATTCTTCCCTGCAATCGTCCAAAGAATTGGCGAGTTCATTCCGTCAGGTGTGGCATTTTCATACATGGGCGGTGTGATTACCGACGATGAGACAGGATTATACTTTTGGATTATGTGCGCTTACACCGTGGCATTCCTTGGAATTGCAATGGTTGTAAGAAGACAGAAGATGAAATAAGGATGAAATACTTACTACTATTAAAAAGGTTATTAAAAAAGAAAAGTTATATAGCCATGCTGTTGGTGGTACCATTGATGGTGCTCATGCTAAATGCTATGAGTGCTGCACCATCGGGGCTTATGACAATTGGCGTCTACATCCCAGGTGATGACAGCTGCTCCAAATGGCTGAAAGAGAATTTAGAATCCAATCCAGGCAGTTTGCTCTTTAAGTTTTATGACGATGCAGATGCAGTGGTGAAGGATGTTGAGTCACAGCAGCTTACCGAAGGGTGGATTGTGCCCGAGGATTTGGATGCCCTTGTGGATAACATGGCAACAAAGGGCAAGACCAAAACAAAGATAGAAATTGTTATCCGTGAAAGTGGTCTTACACACATGCTTGGCAGGGAGGTTCTCTCCAGCAGAGTTTATCCTATGATCGCCAGACAAATGGCTATTTACTATATTTCAAAAAATGTGTACGGTGATAATCCTACCGAGGACCAGTTGAATCATATCATCGAAACATATGACAATTATGAGATTAATGGCAATCTTTTTGAGATGGGCTATGTTGATGGCACAGACAATTCATCTGAAGATACTAATTATCTGATGATGCCTCTTCGTGGAATCCTGGCACTGTGGCTTCTCCTTTGTGGAATCGCAGCATCCATGTATTATCTTGAGGATGAGGCAAACGGCTTGTTTATCTGGTGGAAGACAAGGTTCTTTATACTCAGAGATTTGCTTTATTATCTAGTTATAATTTTTATTCCGACAATAATGGTACTTGTTGGCTTGTACTGGGGAGGTGTTTTCACATCCTTGGGAAGAGAGATTGCGACCATTGCTGCATATGATTTTGTGGTCATCGTGGTGGCTATTTTTATAAGAGAAATCATTCACAGCATTAAGGGACTTGGAATCGTTACACCGATTCTTATCATGGCATCGGCAATGCTTTCGCCTGTGTTCATCGACTTCAAAGAAGGCCGTATGTTACAGCGATTTTGCCCAACATTCCACTATTTATATAGCATCCATGATTTATACTATTTAAAAAGTTTATTAATTTATGGTATTGCTTTTTTAATTTTATGGTATATAATTAATACCATCAAACGACACTCGAAGTGAGAGGGAGGAAGATTTATGTTTTGTACTAAATGTGGATTTGAGCTTAGCGCCACAGCAAAGTTCTGTCCAAAGTGTGGAACTCCAGCAAAGCAGCCTGTAGCTCCAGCACCACAGGAGGCCCCTGTTGAGGAGCCAGTTGTTGAGGCTACTCCAGAGGTAGAAGAAACTCCTGTAGAAGAGCCAGTTGTTCAGGAAGCAGCTGTAGAGGAGCCACAAGTAGAAGAGGTTCAGGCTGAGGAACCAGTAGAAGAAGTTGTAGAAGAGACAGTAGAGGAAGTAGCGGAGACAGAAGAAGCTCCAGTTGTAGAGGAAACTCCAGTAGAGGAAAATACAGAAGAAGTTCTTACAGTAGATGAAGTGCTTTCTGCCCAGGCTGAGGAGCAGCCAACAGCAGAAGCTCCAGTAGAGCAGCCTACCCCAGCGCCAGCTCCACAGTGGTCTCCAATTCCACCAGCTGAGGAAGCTCCAGCTCCTAAGAAGGGCAAGAAAGGAATTATCATTGCTATTGTTGTAGTGGTTGTAATTGCACTTCTTGCAGTAGGCGGATTCTTCGCATATAAATTTATCAACAATCCTGCAAAGATGCTTGCTAAAGCAATCGACAATCAGTCAGGCAGCCTTGTTGAGGAATACGAGGTTAGCTACAATTCAATTCAGGAATCATACGCTGATTTAAATGGCGATATGACTCTTTCGGTAGATTTTACACTTGGCGACAAAATCAAGAACCTTTTGGCGAAGGAGATGGGCATGACTGCTACTGATATTTCTTGGTTCAATAGCGCAGGTGCTACAATCGCTATGGATGTACAGGATAAGTCATTAGGACTTGATGTAGATGCAAGCATCAATGGCACACACATCACTACATTCCAGGCATTAGTTGATGCAAATGCAGGCGAGGCTTACATTTCAGCTCCAGAAGTTGTTTCTGATGCATCATTCCTTGTTGGCTCAGATATTGATAAGCAGGAAATTGTTAAGGCAATCGCTGATTACACAACACAGCTTTCAACATACGCAGAGACATATCCAACACCTGCTCAGATGAGCACAACAGCTGATAACTACGCAAGCATCATCAAGAAGGACCTTGCAGGCGCAGATATCACAAAGGGCAAAAAGGAAATCAAGGCAAGCGGCGTAAAGGCTACATACACAGAGCTTGCTATCACAATCGACGCACAGACAGATGCTCAGCTTACATACGATTTAGCTGAGGCATTCGAGGAAGATGATGATCTTAAGGAAATGCTTATGCCATTCCTCGAGGCTGAGATTCAGTCAGATGAGTATTCTGAGTATGCAGATGCAGAAGAGTACTGGGATGACATCACATCAGAGATTTCTGATGCAAAGAAGGATGCTAAGAAGACATTAGAGAAAATCGAAAAGAATCCTAAGAAGAACAAGGATGTTGGTGTTCTTTATGTTTACATTGATAGCTCATTCAATTTCAAGGGTATCTCATATGACGACGACGCAGATGGCGAAGTATTTACATTATACATGCCAGAGGATGGCGCTGATTCAGGTCTTAAGTTAAAGATTGTTGATTCAGAGGGTGAAACACTTACAATTGATGGTAAGGGCACATCACAGGATGAGTTCTTAAACGGAACATACACAGTTGCATTAGACGACGAAGAATACTTTACTGTTGATGTTAAGAACTTCGATCAGAAGACATATAGAAAGACACGCGGTGTTAACGCAGAGTTCCTTGTAACACTTGGCGAAGGAATGACAGAGTCAATCTACGAGGATGATATGCAGTTCCTTGCATTAGCTCAGTACGATTTCGTAGTTCAGACAGAAGGCACTACTGGCAAAATCGATATGAACGTCATGGCAGACAACGATTCACTTCTTCAGGTAAATCTTTCATACTCGATGGAAGATGTGCCAGATATGGCAAAGGCCGGTACAGTTTACGACCTTGAAGATATGGATGGAGAAGAGCTGATTGATCTTCTTAAGATTGTTGATTTATCATCAACAGTAAGCAACCTTGAAGCAGCAAAGGTACCAAGTGAATACGTAGATGTTCTCAAGACAATCAGCGAGACATTAAAGTCTGGCGATGATGAAGCTATCTATATGATGGTTCTTGGTTTGTACGGATATGGTAGCTACTACGATGATGATTACTATTACGATGATTATTATGATTATGACGATTATTACTACGAGGATGAATCATACGATTCATATGGTTGGTATTAATTAGATTGAAAGATAAAGCATAGCAGTTACGGCTGCTATGCTTTTTTATATTCCCGAGGAGTTTTATTGTATTTGCGTTTGAACTGACGATTGAAGTGGGAAAGATTTTCAAAGCCTACCTGCTGGGAGATGGTGAGAATTGTATCCTCTGATTCCAAAAGCAGACGGGATGCCATGGAAAGCCTATAGTCATTTAGATAAGTGATGAAGCTTACACCGAAGGCCTCCTTGAAGAATCGCATAAAATGAGATTCAGAAAATCCTGCCAAATCAGCCATTTCAGCAACGGTGATTTGATTACCATAATTCAATTCTACATATTTGATGACAGGCTTTAGCTTGTCGATTTTCTTCTTGTTCTTTGTATCAATCTTATCTTCGTACAGTGTTACCAGATTAAATAGAAGCAGATATAGATTGCCTTTGATGGCCAGCCCCCATGCCCCTTCTCTGTGGCTGGAGATGTTGTCGTTGCTATCCAGATACTTTTTTATACTTTCATATCCAGTGACGCCAGGCCTAAACACCTGAGGAATATCCACTGTGTTCTCGAAAAATGGCATGAGAAATCTGTCATAGAACTCATCCAGATTAGAGGCAAACATCTTTGAATCAAAAATGATATTTTCGTATTCCATAGAATTATCCGCAAGCTGATAGATTCCGTGAACCTTGCCTGGCAAAATAAACGCTATATCCCCAGCGGCTACAGTGTTTTCATTTCCGTCGATGATAATGATTCCTGCACCCTTTTTTATATAGATAAACTCTGCATCCTCATGCCAGTGAAGGGGCACTGAATCAAAATCCAGCGGAATAGTACAAGGATATGTGTTGTATGGAATGTTGTAGTCAAAGTGGCTTGTAACCTCATGTATCGACTGATAATCATTAATATTAATCATATGTCCATCTCCTATAATGATAGAATAGTATCACTTTATAGTGGGTTTGTGCAAGTAATAGCCAATATATGAGCAGTATAATCCAAGTAAATGGTAACTAATTAATCACCGAGGAGGGTAATTATGACTGCAAATGAGTATATTAAGATTCGATTTGGTCGCCACATGGATCAGTGTACAAATGAAGAGATTTATGTTGGCTTACTTGAGTATGTAAAAGATAAGGCTAAGAGCAAGGAGATTGCTGGTGGCAAGAAAAAGCTTTATTACATTAGCGCTGAGTTTTTGATTGGTAAGCTCCTTTCAAACAACCTTATTAATCTTGGAATATATGACGAGGTTAAGGCTGAGCTTGAGGCTTGTGGCAAGTCTCTTGCAGAAATCGAGGAGATTGAGGTTGAGCCTTCACTTGGAAATGGTGGACTTGGTCGTCTCGCAGCTTGCTTCCTTGATTCAATTGCAACACTTGGTCTCAATGGTGATGGTGTTGGATTGGCATACCACATGGGACTTTTTAAGCAGGTCTTCAACAATAATCTTCAGAATGAAGAACCAAACCCTTGGATGTCAGAGCACAGCTGGATGACAAAGACAGAGCGCACATATCAGGTTGATTTTGGTGGCTTCAACGTAACATCTCGTATGTATGATATAGACGTAACAGGTTATGATTCTGTTACAACAAAGCTCCATCTTTTCGATGTAGATACAGTAGATGAATCAATTATTAAAGATGGAATTAATTTCGATAAGAGCGAATTTACAAAGAATCTTACATTGTTCTTATACCCAGATGATTCTGATGACAATGGTAGATTGCTTCGTGTTTATCAGCAGTATTTCATGGTTTCGAATGCTGCGCAGCTCATCCTTGATGAAGCTGTAGAAAAGGGCTCAAACCTTTATGATTTAGCAGATTATGCTGTAATTCAGATTAACGATACACACCCATCAATGGTTATACCGGAACTCATTCGACTCCTTCAGATTCGTGGGCTTACAATGGACGAGGCAATTGATGTGGTTTCAAAGTGCACAGCTTACACAAACCACACCATCCTCGCAGAAGCCCTTGAAAAGTGGCCTATCCACTTTATGATGAAGGCTGTTCCACAGCTTATGCCTATCATTCGCGAGCTTCACAACCGCATTGCAAAGAAGGTTGCAGACCCAGATGTTGCCATTATCAAGGATGGTCTTGTGCACATGGCACACATGGACATCCACTATGGCATTTCAATCAATGGTGTTGCTGCCCTTCATACAGAAATTTTAAAGGAGACAGAGCTTCACAAGTTCTATGAACTCTATCCTGAAAAGTTCAACAACAAGACAAACGGAATCACATTCCGCCGCTGGTTACTATATTGTAACCCAGAGCTTTCTAAGCTTATAGAAGAGCTTATTGGTCCTGGTTTCAAGAAGGATGCAACAGAGCTTAAGAAGCTCGAGCAGTACATGAATGACGATGCAGTTGTTCAGCGCTTCCTTGATGTAAAGAATACTCGCAAGACTGTTCTTAAGAACTACCTTGCAAAGGCACAAGGCATCGAAATCGACGACAACAGCGTATACGATATTCAGATTAAGAGACTACATGAGTACAAGCGTCAGCAGATGAACGCCCTCTACGTAATCAACAAATATTTTGAAATCAAAGAAGGCAAAAAGCCTGCCCGTCCAATTACAGTTATCTTTGGCGCAAAGGCTGCACCTGCCTACGTTATCGCAAAGGATATCATTCATCTTATCCTCTGCTTATCAGAAATCATTGCAAAGGATCCAGAGGTAAGCCCATATCTCAAGGTTGTTATGGTTGAAAACTACAACGTAACACTTGCAGAAAAGCTTATCCCAGCCTGCGATATCCACGAGCAGATTTCTCTTGCTTCGAAGGAAGCATCTGGTACTTCAAACATGAAGTTTATGCTCAATGGAGCCGTAGCAATCGGTACAATGGACGGCGCCAATGTAGAAATGCACGAATTCGTAGGTGATGACAACATCTACATCTTCGGTGAAGATTCAGATACAGTAATCAAGCGTTACGCCGATGCAAGCTACTGCTCACGCGACTACTACGAAAAAGATGCAAACCTCAAGAAGTGCGTAGACTTCATCGTATCAGATGAGCTTCTTGCAGTAGGCCAGAAGGAGAACCTTGAGCGTCTCTACAACGAACTCCTCGACAAGGACTGGTTCATGACCTTCCCTGACTTCAAAGACTACTGCCAGACTAAAGAAAAAGCCTTCGCTGACTACGAAGATCGCCTTACATGGGGCCGCAAGATGGTTAAAAACATCGCCAACGCCGGCTTCTTCTCAAGCGACCGCACCATCGCCCAGTACAACGCCGACATCTGGCACCTATAAACCATGCACCACCCAAGGACTACAGCTGGCCCATCTACCTGCCCTTCTTCAAGGTAAATTGGCCCAGCCAGCCCTCCCCAACGGCCCAACCACCAGGCCCCTCCAAGGGACATCGCATGAATATTATGTTTTTCTAAGGTACAAGGAGAACACACTAATTTGTGGTGTCTTTTGCAGGTCTGTACATTTTCTGAATCTGTATGTCTATGGACGGACACACAGTTCTTGATTATGATATGGATTTCCAAAGCTATGGATACCTTTGGGTGATTTTGGAATAAGCTTAGTAGAACAAAAAGAGATATTTGATATGGATGAGCAGCTGCCGCTAGGACGGCGGCAGCAGTGGTCACTTGAAACACGACGTTGAATGTGCCACGGTGCTCATACATACAAATATCTCTTTTTTAGTTCTACTTAGCGAATGTAATATGAACCCAAGGTACCATAGCTTTGGAAATCCATATTATAAAATATAAAAGTGTCCGTCCTAGCCTATACAGATTCAGAAAAAGTTCATCCCGCAACAAGACACTCACAGTGTGTTCTCCTTTTGTACCAAGAAAAACTATAATATTCGCGAAATCGTCCCTTGGAGGGACCTGGTGGTCGGGCCTGTAGGGGAGGGCTGGCTGGGCCAGTGCGAATAGATGGAAAAGGGCAGGTAAGATGGGGCCTAGATATTGATTTTGAGGGGAGTGCATGGTAAAATAGCTTCTAGTTGTGGCTCAGGGGAGCCGGAGATTAGGAGGAAGTTTTTATGAGCACAGTGACTATTGTACTCATCGTTATTGCGGTTCTTATGGTTGCCGCAATCGTTGTATTATATTTTCTTGGTAAGAAGGCACAGGATAAGCGTGCAGAGCAGCAGGATCAGATGGATGCAGTTGCACAGCAGGTTTCAATGCTTATCATTGATAAGAAGCGCATGAAGCTTAAGGAAGCTGGTCTTCCAGAGGCAGTTGTTGCTGCTACACCATGGTATGCTAAGAATTCAAAGATTCCAGTTGTTAAGGCTAAGGTTGGCCCACAGATGATGACTCTTATCTGCGATGCAGAAATCTTTGATGAGGTTCCTGTAAAGAAGGAAGTTAAGGCTACAGTTTCTGGTCTTTACATCACAAAGGTAAAGGGAATCCGCGGTGGCAATGCTACTCAGGACACAAAGAAGAAAAAGGGACTTCGTGCTTGGGCACTTCGTAAGCAGAAGGAGCTTGACCAGGAAACAAGAAAGAATAAATAAGTTTTTATTAACACCTCGGCTAAAAAATGGCCGAGGTGTTTTATTTGTCCAAGAAAAGTGATAAAATGGCGATACTAAGATAATTTTCAGAAAACTTTATCCGGGAGGAAAGAGGATGAATTTTAAGATTAATAAAGCCATTTTGTCACTTTTTGTTTTAGCTTTTGCTGTTGTGCTTATGCCACATATTGATGCAAAAGCAGCTACTCAGGAAGAATACCAGATTTATTCGCAGGTTTTGAATGCTGATTACTATGCAGCTATGAATCCTGATGTGGCGGCAAAGGCAGATGGAAGTTACATATATTATCTTGAGCATTACATTAAGTACGGTGTGTACGAGGGAAGAAATGCCAGTGGCACATTCAATGCTACCGACTACATGATAAAGAATCCTGATCTTGCGGCAGTGTTCGGAAATAACATGCCTGCATATGTTGTTCATTATGTATTGTCAGGAAAGGCAGAGGGCAGAGACGGCACACCTTCAGTGGGAGCTTTGGCAACAGATATGCCACAGAGCTACACTTTGCTTGGAGCCTATACAACAGAGTATGATCCAAATGCTGCTAGAGGTCATAATATAGAAGTAGCTGCAGAAAAGGTAGATGGTACAGTGGTGGCGCCAGGCGCTACTTTCTCAGCATCAAATTCAATTGGTAAGCGTACATCAGCAAATGGTTTTGTTGAGGCGCCAGTGTTCATTAATAAACAACATGCAACAGGAATCGGCGGAGGCGTTTGCCAGGTTTCATCGACTATATACGCAGCTATGAAGACTGCAGGAATAAAAGCAACTGAAAGACATCCTCATTCTCTTCCAGTTTACTATCTGCCAGAGGGCTGGGATGCCACAATTTCATGGGGCTCATTAGATCTTAAATTTGTGAATACATACGATTCAAATATAGTAGTATTTGTTTTTGCAGATGAGGGACATCTTACAGCGGCACTTTATTTGCAAAATTAAAATTTTTCGCACAATTAATTGTAGTCACGGTCTAAGAATCATGTTATAATACGCCCCAACAGGGTAAAATTCGGATTTTACCAGTAGGGGAAAGGATTCCCCTGTACAGCTTAGGGCTGCAAAATGGATTTTGACCGAGGGGAAGAATAAGTGGAAGAATTGTTGAGTAAGCAAGCTCCGGAAGTACAGGAACTTATCAGAAACGTAAACAAGTATCGAAAGGTGGATAACGAAAAACACCTTAGCTTTGCTTGCGATTTGTTTGATTTAGCACAGGAATGCGGAAACGAGGATTTAAAGGATTATGCAAGCTGTGCTCTTGGCGATGCATGTTGCCAGAATCAGGACTATTCGCAAGCTTTATATTACATGTCGGCAGGCGTTCGAGGCCTCGCCAAAACAGACGAATACGAGCTCTTATGCAGATGCTACAATGAGCTAGGTATTATTTTCAGAAGTGAAGGTCATTTCATCACTAGCGAAGATTATTTCATTAATGCCATGGAAATCGCCAGGGCTCACAGATTGTACGCCATTGAAGCTATGGCGTGTTCTAATTTTGCTTCTTTATGCGAGGAAATGGATGCTATCGAGCGAGCACTAGAATATCATTACCGTTCCATTGAATGTTGCAGTTTCATAGATGACGAAGATTTCAAGCTTAGCCTTATGGCAGGGGATTACGCTTTTATTGTAAAGCTATATGTAATCCTTAAGGATGAGGAAAGCGCGGATCAGGCACTTGCAGAGATGGAAAAGATAATTGCTAAATACCCAGAGATAAATGATCTTTTCGATATTAGAATTGCTAGATACGTATACTACAAGTTTAAAAATGACACAGCAAAGATTCAGGAAATGAAGGCACTTTGCCTGGAGTCATTCTATGCTTGCCAGGAATATATTGTTTATTTTGATGAGGCTAAGCAGCTTATTGAAATACTCACAGAAGAAAAAGACTATCAGGAACTTCAAAAGATGTTTGATAGGACTGAACAGGTTTTATCAAAAGACGATTTAATAAATCTAAGAGTATTCCTTGAAGAGTACAAGATTAAGATGTACGAAGCATTGGGCGATAAAGAACGCCTCATGGCTAGTTACAGCAACTATTATAGATATAACACTATCAAAACAGTTGATAATAAGCGTTCATTTTTGACCACTCTTCGTCTTCGTTCAGAGCTTGCTCAGCAGCGCACAAAGAATCTGTTCCTTTCGGCTGCCGCAGAGACAGATCCTCTTACAGGCATTGCCAACAGACTTAAGCTCAATGCAGTCATCGATGAGCTTTTTGTGTTAGCAAACGAGCAGGGTAAAACACTTGCTGTTGAAATGATGGATATCGATTTCTTCAAGGAAGTAAACGACACATACGGTCACGCCAAGGGTGATGAGCTTTTAGTGATGCTTGCAAACATCTTAAAGAGTGTTGAAGATGACAAGATCTTCGTTGCAAGATATGGTGGTGACGAATTCATTATTTACTACTATGACATGACAGATGAGCAGATAAAAGAAGTCGCTCGTCATATACAGAAATCCATGGAAATCGCCGGCGAGGCACTTGGAATAGGAAAGGTCACAGTTTCCCAAGGAATTGTTAATCATATTCCTAGACCACTCAATAGAGCATGGGATTATATGAATGCTGCAGATTTAGCATTGTATTTTGTTAAGAACCATGGCAAGGCTAATGCTCGAATTATCCACAGAGCTACAGAATTAGAGACTCTTGCATGGGACAAAGTTTTTTGACTTTTAAACAAGTAATTATTAAAATATTTATAACCAGACAGAAGGCTAAGCTTGGTCTTCTGTCAATTTATGTAAAGGGGTTTTTTGTATGGCAAAATTGTACTATTATTATGGAGCTATGGGTTCTTCAAAGACAGCTAATGCCCTTATGACTCATTTCAACTATCAGGAAGTTGGTCAGAATGCGCTTTTAGTTAAGCCAGAAATGGATACTAGATTCGGCGAGCGTGTTGTTCGCTCTAGAATCGGCTTGGAGAACGAATGCGTCTTCCTTGAGGATTTAATAAAAATGCCTGAGGAGGAAGTAAAAAAATATGATTGCATCATTGTTGATGAGGTACAGTTCGCAACCCCAGAGCAGGTAGATTTTCTATCTGACATAGTTGATTTTATGGATGTGCCTGTTGTTGCTTATGGCCTTAGAGCAGATTTCAGAAATAAGCTTTTCCCAGGCTCAGAACGACTTATCACAATCGCTGATGTTATTCACGAGGTTAAAACAGTGTGCTGGTGCGGTCGTAAAGCCACTTGCAACACTAGATATAATGAAGGCGGAGTTGTACGCTCAGGCCCACAGGTTATGCTTGGAGCAAACGACTCCTATGTGGCACTCTGCCGCAAGCACTTTAAACTGGGACAGCTTGCCCCAGATGAGAAAGAGGAGAGTTAATGACTTTTAGCTTTGCAATTACAGTAATATTTTGGTTATATGTTATTTTTTGGATACAGGTGCCAGGAATGCTCCTTGTGGAGTTCCTTTTGCCTAGACGATTAAAGGCATACACCAGACTTTTATCTGGATTCTTTCTAGGCTTCATCTGTCTTGCTACAATTTATTTTATCGAGTCAATAATCGGCGTTAATGGCCTTATTGCCATAGCTGGTCCAGTCCTTTCTGTGATAGCTTTTATCCGTTATTTCAAAAAGGGACGCCCATCAGTTTACAATGCCTACGAACATTTTAAATGGCTTGGGATAATTATATTTGGATTTATTTTTATAGTTTCTACTATCAATTTCCAGCTTAAATATGCAGGCGCCTTATCAGGACAGACTACTCAGGTTTACCATGATTTTCTTTTCCATACAGGAAACATTGTATCCTTGAGCCGTTCTTTTCCAAATGGAGATATTAGAATCTCTGGCCTTACATTTTATTATCATTATTTTTATGAGCTTATTTTTGCCATGTGCAAGCACATCTTTGGCATGGATGCATTTAGGTTATACATAAATGGCAATGCTTTGATTTGTGCGTGGCCACTTACTCTTGCCATGATGATCATAGGTGAGAGACTACGTGGCAACAGAAGTATTCGTGGCTTTAGATACTATTCTTACTATGCAGGATTGCTAGTTTCTTGCATTTGCTTACTTCCTGTAAATGTTGTTGGAGCAAAGCTTCCAACATCTTGGTTGAATAATCATTTGTTTGGAAACGGTAATGCCATGGGACTTGCCCTTTCTGTTACAGTTCTTTTGGTAGATGTTTTAGTAGAGGTTTGGTACGACAAGTTCTCTGTCAGGGTGATGATAGCAATCTATCTTTTAGCTGCTACTGCCACTGGCTTCAAGGGAACTACAGGAATCGTTCTTGTGACAATTTCCTGGTCAGTATTTATTGTTGAGTCAATCCTGGTTAAAAAGATTCACATGCCTAGATTCTTCTATGTATTTTGTGCATCACTAGGATTTGTACTTACATACATGATAGTCACCGTTGGATTAAATCCATCTGGCTCAAACAACAGAGCCATGGAAGTTACACCAGCAGGCACACTTGATGCCAGCCGTGTAGGCCAGGTTTTCTCAAAGCTTGGTCTTGATTATATGGCGTTCCCATGGGTGATTATTGCTGTTCTTCTTTGCATTGTATGTATTGTTGGTCCTTGCATTTTAGCTTTCACAGCTTTTGCATACAGCAAGTTCAGAACACTTATCAAAGAAAAAGTTATTGGAGATATATTTGACTGGTTCGTAATAGGCTCTGTAATTATTGGCGTTGTTGCCTTTTGTTCAGTTAGCGTGCCAGGATTGTCTCAGGGATATTTCGTTATTACAAATGCAGCCTTTATCTTCTACGGTGCAATGAAATATCTTATCGAAAACAAAAAGACATTGATTTCATATGTCACATACCTTTTCTTTGGCATTGGAACAGCCTTTTTAATAATCGATATTGCATATTTTTGCTACGATGATATCAAACAAGAAGCTGTTTATGAATCAGAGGCAGGAGACCGTCAGGATCTTGTTTCTGCCGACACAATGGAAGCTTATTTATGGCTCAGAGACAACACAGCTGAGGATTCATTGGTTGCTGTAGATAGATTCACAGAGGATTTAGATTACAGAAGCATCTATTTCTACTGCAGCGCTTTTTCTGAACGTCAGGTATATATAGAAGGCTACGACTATTCTGACATCACAGAAAAGCAGGTTGAGGCCATGCTTTCCATCAATGAAAAATTCTTTAGCGAGGATACTGCAGTTGCAGAAGCGGATATGGAAATGAGTGGTGTTGATTATTTGGTTGTTACCGAATTGAATCATCCGGACTATTGGGAAAACAGTCCAAAGTTAAAACTAGTTTTTACAAATGACGATGTTAGCATTTACAGATATTATTCTGATGGCGGTATGTCTGCTGTGAATAAATAAGTTTAAGAGGTGCTTATGAAGGAATTAGAGTATCCATTTGATAGCGATTATTTACTATCAAAGAAAAAGAGAATTAAAAAAGAGCTTCTTGCTACAGATACAAAGTTTATAGACAAGAAGATAGCTGTTCTTGGCGGAGGCACTACTGCCAATATCATTCTTATGCTTGAATTGTTCTTGCTTAACAATGGCATTCGTCCAGAGTTTTACGAGAGCGAATACAACAAGTATTACGAGGATGCTGTATTTCCTAATCCTGAGTTAGAGGAATTTGCACCTGACATCATTTATGTGTGCACTAGCAATCGTAACATCACAAGCTACCCAAATCTCGCAATGGATATGGCGGCAGTTGATGAGCTTTTAGATGCACAGTATGCAAAGTTCGAAACAATCTGGAAGACACTTGCTGAAAAGTACAATTGCCCAATCATCCAGAACAATTTCGAAATGCCTTTATTCAGACTTCTTGGCAACAGAGATGCATACGATTACCGTGGTTCCATGAACTTCATCACACGCTTAAATCAGCGCATGTATGACTATGCAATGTCTACAGAGAATTTTTATATCTGCGATATCAATTACATTTCAGCAGATTATGGTTTAAAGGAATGGTCTGATCCATTCTACTGGTACATGTACAAATACGCTATGTGTGTTCCAGCAATCCCATCACTTTCTTTCAATGTGGCCAACATTATCAAGTCACTTCTTGGAAAGAATAAAAAGGGATTTGTTCTTGATTTGGACAACACTCTTTGGGGCGGCGTTATCGGTGATGATGGTGTAGATGGCATTGTCCTTGGTCCAGAGGAAGCAGAGGGACAGGCATACACAGAGTTCCAACGTTACCTTAAAGCACATCAGCAGCTTGGTATAATATTAAATGTAGATTCAAAAAATGATATGGAAAACGCTATTGCAGGTATTAACCATCCAGATAGTGAATTCCAGGAAAAGGATTTCATTTCAATCAAGGCCAACTGGGATCCAAAGGATAAAAACTTTGAAGACATTGCATCAGAGCTTACCCTTCTTCCAGAAAGCTTGGTATTTGTTGATGACAATCCAGCAGAGCGCCACATTGTAACAGAGCAGCTTAAGGGTGTATGTGCACCAGAGCTTGATAATGTGGTTCACTACATTCAGACAATTGACCGCTCAGGCTTTTTTGAAGCAACAAACATTTCGGCGGACGATTTAAAGAGAAATGAAATGTATCAGGAGAACGCTGCAAGAGCTAAGCTTCAAAGCAGTTTCACTGATTATGGCCAGTATCTCGATTCATTAGAGATGCAGGCAGAAATAGATAGCTTTGCGCCAGTTTACATGGCCCGCATTGCTCAGCTTACAAACAAGTCAAATCAGTTCAACCTTACAACAAAGCGTTTCACTCAAACAGAAATTGAGGAGACTGCAGCTGATTCAAACTATGTCACTCTTTACGGAAAGCTTATTGATAAGTTTGGCGATAATGGTGTTGTTACCGTTGCTATTGGCCATGTTGATGGAGACGCATGTGACATTGATCTATGGCTTATGAGCTGTCGTGTACTCAAGCGCGATATGGAATTTGCTATGATGGACGAATTGGTAGCACGCCTTAAGGCTCGTGGAGTTAAGGAGCTTCGAGGTCATTATCTTCCAACAGCTAAAAACAAAATGGTTAAGAACTTCTACGGAGATATGGGATTTACACTTGTAGAAGAAAAGGAAGATGGCTCATCAGATTGGACTCTTGACTTAAGTGGTTACGAGAATCAGAATAAGCACATAAAAATGAATTAGGAATATTATGATTAAAGACATTTTAACAAACAAAAAATTAATACAGAAACTTGCTAAGAACGATTTCAAGCAGAAGTTTGCGGGCTCAACACTTGGTGTTATTTGGGCCTTCGTTCAGCCAATCATTACAATCCTTGTATACTGGATAGTTTTTGATAAGGCCTTGAATCAGGGTACACAGGGCACAAAGGCTGGCATCAGCGCTCCATTTGTACTGTGGCTTTCAGCTGGTATCGTTCCATGGTTCTATTTTAGCGAGGTACTCTCAGCTGGTACCGTTGTTCTTCATGAGTACAATTATCTTGTTAAAAAGGTTGTATTCCCTATCAACGTTTTACCTGTTGTAAAAGCAGTGTCATCCCTTTTTGTGCACGGCTTCTTTGTATTATTTACTTTGCTTGTTTATCTGTTATACAGATTTCCAATTACACCATATATTTTACAGGCCCTTTATTATTCATGTGCCATGATGGTACTTACAATCGGACTAATATATCTTACAAGCTCGCTTTGCGTATTCTTCAAGGATATGGCTCAGCTTGTAAACATACTTTTACAGGTAGGCATCTGGGCAACACCAATCATGTGGAACTTTGATGCCATGGTTGACAAGATTCCAAACTGGTTAAGCATTGTTCTCCAGCTCAACCCAATGTACTACATCACAAGTGGCTATCGTGACAGCTTTATTGGTCAGATAGGATTTTGGGAAAAGCCGGGCTTAACACTTTATTTCTGGTGCTTTACAATCGTTATTTTCCTTCTTGGAACACACGTATTTAAGAAGCTCCAGCCTCAGTTTGCAGACGCTTTGTAAAGACTACAAATTGTATAAATTACAGTATTAGATTTCGGACAATATTTTTGCTCGAGGTCTACTGTCAGACAATTGAATTAGTGGTAAAATATTAGTAACTTGATAAAGGGGGCCTGAATATGAAAATACCACGTTTTTTCAAAGCAAGAAGAGCCGTCGCTGTCAGCATGGTGACCTTGCTATTGTCTCTGGTTTTCTTAAACGAATTCTATTATTTACCAGCAAATGCTGATGAGGATATTGTGGTGCAGGTAGTAGCTCACAGAGGCTACTCAGGGATGTACCCCGAAAATACCCTTAGTGCCTTCGCTGGAGCCTACGCATGTGGCGCCAAAACAGTAGAATTTGACGTCAGAAAAACCAAAGACGGAGAGCTGGTTATCTACCACGACGACACTCTTGAAAGACTAACAGGCGACGATAAATCAGTCGCTGACTATACATACGAAGAACTATTGCAAGTTGACGCAGGTGAATGGTTCGGCAGAGAATACCGCCTAGAGCGCATTCCAACCCTGGATCAAACCCTAGCTCTTTTGCAAGCTACTAACATGCGGATTTTTTGCGAACTCAAAGACATCGGTGAGGATCCTGATTTCGCCAATGAAGTCTACGAAAAATGTGCCCAGTACAATCTTTTGGACCGCGTGGTATTCCTTTCATTCAAGTACGATTACCTCTCACAAATCAAGGAGATCGCACCTGATCAACCAATCATGATGCTGGCATCCTTTGGTAAATCAACCCTACCTACCAGATACCCAGCCGAATACTATGGAGTCAACATGAAGACCCTCACACCTAAAACTGTTCGCGCAATCCACGAAGCCGGCGCCATGGTCTACTGCTACACCCCAGACACCAAGGGCCAAATGCTTTCGCTCCAGCGCCTAGGCGTGGACGGCGTCATAACCGACTTCGCTGACCTATCCGCAATCTAACAAAATCATCCAAGCACCGCATCCGCGGTGCTTTTATTATGTCCGCCACCATCCCCTTCGGACTTTGCGGATGCGGGGTTTTATGGTAAAATGTTGGGATAAAAGGCAAGATTTTTTAGGAGACGTTATGAGCGATTACGTTATAAATGTGGAGCATGTGGACAAGGTCTATAAGCTCTACGATAGCAATAAGGCTAGGGTGGCTGATACACTGGGCCTTACTAGAAAGAAGAATTATAGAGAGCATTATGCTTTGAAGGATATGAGCTTTGCTGTGAAGCAGGGTGAGTGTGTTGGACTTATCGGTACTAATGGTTCGGGAAAGTCCACCATTTTAAAGATTATTACTGGTGTGCTTTCACCTACTAGAGGTGAGGTTACAGTGGACGGCCGTATTTCGGCTTTGTTGGAGCTTGGCGCTGGTTTCAATCAGGAATATACAGGTATGGAGAATATCTACTTGAATGGTACCATGCTTGGCTATACGAAAGAGGAAATCGATGAGAAGCTTGATGATATTTTGTCATTTGCTGATATCGGAGATTTCGTTTTCCAGCCGGTGAAGACATATTCAAGCGGCATGTTCGTAAGACTTGCATTTGCCGTGGCTATCAACATCGATCCAGAGATTCTCATCGTTGATGAGGCCCTTTCTGTTGGTGATGTTTTCTTCCAGGCAAAGTGCTATAAAAAGTTCGAAGAGTTCAAGGCAGCCGGAAAGACAATTCTTTTCGTTTCCCACGATTTGGGTGCCATCAGCAAGTATTGCGATAGAGCAGTGCTTATCAATAAAGGAGATAAGGTTGCTGAGGGTGCTCCAAAGGATATGATCGATATCTATAAAAAGATATTGGTTGGCCAGGAGCCTGTGCTTAATAGCAAGGTAGATACACTGGATTCATTCAGCGGAGCAGAGGATAATTCTGGTGAAAACTGGAAGTCAAATTATCAGCTCAATCCTAATGTTAATGAGTATGGCGATGGCCGTGCTACTATCGTAGATTTTGCAGTTATCGATGATAGTGGCAATTATACAAATGCAATTATGAAGGGCAGCACATTTACTGTTAAGTCAAAGGTGCACTTCAATACAGATATTGAAAATCCTATCTTCACACTTACTTTCAAGACTCTCAAGGGTATCGATGTTACTGGCACAAATACCATGTACGAAAAGTGTGATGTAGGTCTTTGCAAGGAGGGCAGCGAATACGTTGCTACTTTTACTCAGAAGATGGATATGCAGGGCGGCGAGTACCTGATGTCTATTAGCTGTACTGGTTTTGATGGTGTTGATTTTGTGGCTTATCATAGATTGTACGATGTAATGAATATCACAGTTGTTAGTACTAAAAACACTGTTGGTTTTTATGATATGAATTCAAAAGTTAGCGTAAGCCAGGTTAAGTAAAGGGGAGCGGCTATGATTCAGGAAAAGTACAATAGAAGGATTTTTGATGAAGGAACAGAGGATGCGATTATTAGATTGTCACATCTTCGTAGCAATGTGCTTTCACCAGTTGGTATAGGTGAAGGAGACAATGTGCTCATCATTGATCCAGATAGCGAAGCTTTGGTTGAATGGCTAAAGGAGCAGGCAACACAGGTTACTGAAGTTGCTGCAGAAATGCTTTCAGACATTAAGGGCACATTTAATATTATTATCAGCCTTGGCCATTTGAACGAAACACCAGCCACTCTTAAAAAGATGCTTTCAGCGGATGGCAGATTGGTATATGCCCTGCCAGAAAAGGATCGAATTGCAGATTTCACAAAGCGCCTTTTAAAGGAAGCAGGCTTTAGTGAAATCACCACATATCGCGTCAGCCCGGATTATTTGTTTACAACAGAGATTTATGCTGAGGATTATATAGGGGGAGGAGCAGGTGACTATCTGCTCATTGCAAAATAATGGATAGACTACTATATGAAAAGCTTTCGAACGAGCGTAACCCAAAGTACAATATCATCACTGATATCGTGGAAAAGGATGGACGAAAGGTAGTAATTAAACGCCCTTACGATGAACAAGGAATAGCACATATAAAAAGAGTTTTTGATAGTTACAGAGGCTTGCAGAATGTATTGCAAGGCTCTGATTTTTGCGTTAACGAAAGTAGTTTAGTTGATGACAGAATCGAAAGTGAATTCCTTGAAGGTGAGCATCTCACATCAGCCGATGCTCAGCAGTTTATCGAAGCTGTTAAAAATGCCTACATGAAAAATGCAAAGGAATTTGCAATTTCAGATGGCTTCAGAGAGGTCTTCGGAGATGTTGATTTGCCAAGAGGTGTTCTTGCAGCTAATTACCTTGATGTTGATTTGATTTTTGACAATGTTATCAAGACAGCAAAAGGTTGGGAGATTATCGACTACGAGTGGACTTTCGACTTTTTGGTACCAATCAACTATGTGTTCTATAGAGCCTGCAAGTTCAGCGATTTGCCAGAGCACTTGGTAGACATTCCAGATGCAGAACGAGAAGTATATCAAAAGATGGAAGACCACTTTCAGTCTAGATACATTTTCAAGGATGTCAAAAATCTTCACGAGCTTAGAGAGCATGCAAACAGTCGTAGCAAGACAGGTGCAGATTTTGCCATTGCCAGCCGCGATTATCAAATCAAGCAGCTTCAGGAATTAATCGAAGCAAAGGATGTGCACATCAGAAACATCGAGGCAGTAAATGCTGAGCTTCGTACAATTTACGAGAACACAGTTAATACTAGAGGCTACAAGACACTTGAAAATATCCGCGCATTCAAATCATTTTTGACAGGCAAGGATACTCCTGCTCGCCAGGCAAAGCGTGCAGCCAAAGAAGAGGCAAAGCGTGTCAAGGCAGCTGCCAAGGAAGCAAAGCGCCGCGCTGCCCAGGGGGAGCCACAGCCATCGGTGGCAGTTCATCTTCATCTTTTCTATGTAGATTTATTGCCAGAGTTTGTTAGCTATTTTGCAAACATCCCATTCAAGTTTGATTTATATATTTCCTGCCAGGAGGATGCAGATGTAAATGCAATCAAGGCAGGTTTAAAGGAACTTAAGCAGGTTCAGAAAATCGATATCCGCAATCTTCCAAACAGAGGCCGCGACCTTGCACCTCTTTATGTAAAGTTTGGTCCAGAGATTTTAAATCACGACTATTTCCTTCACATCCATTCAAAGAAATCTTTGTATTCAGGTGAGGAAAAGGGCGGATGGAGACGATTCTCTCTCGAGTTACTTCTTGGTTCTCCAGACAAAGTTAATCAGATTTTTGATTTATTTAAAAACAGCAATGCAGGCCTTATCTATCCTGATATTCAGGAGGAGGTTCCAACTATCGCCTATTCATGGTTGAAAAATGCAGGTATTGCAAAGGAACTTTTTGATGAGTTTGATTTAGGCGAGATGCCATCTGTATTCAACTACCCAGCAGGTTCTTTCTTCTGGGCTAGAACAGATGCACTTCGTCCACTATTTGAAAAGGGATACACATACGAGGATTTTCCAAGGGAGCAGGGGCAGACAGATGGAACATTTGCTCACGCTTTGGAGCGTATTCTTCCATTCGTTTCAAGAAAGCAGGGATACGACGATTTCATCCTTTATCTTGATTCAGAGGACACAGTTAAGAACAAGAGCCTTCGTCCATTTTTCAACACCTTCAAGGTGGATAAAGAGCTTCTCGCAATGAAGCTTGGTGGATATGATGTGGTATCCTTCGATATTTTCGACACACTGATTACTCGTACCATCTTCAAGCCGGATGATGTGTTCAATCTTATAAGCCGTATCATTCTCGAAAAGTACGGCAAAAAAGTGGATTTCCTTAAGATTCGTAAGAATGCTGAGGCAGCTGCGACAGCACAGTTTGGTCCAATGACAACTTTGGACAAGATTTATGTGGAAGTAGCAAAGGATAGAACACTTGGCGATTTCGCTATGGATATCAAAAAGCTGGAGGTGGACATCGAAACACGACTTTGCGTTCCTCGTAAAGATATGGTGGATGTGTTCAACGCAGTAAAATCCATGGGACGCCATGTAATCCTTGTCAGCGATATGTATCTGAATCGTGCACAGGTCGTTGGACTTCTTCACAAGTGCGGAATTGGTGGATATGACGAGCTCTTCATCTCGTGCGAAGTTGGAGCAAGAAAAGATGATGGCTCAATGTGGAATATGCTTCTGACAGGCATAAACCCTTCAACCTTTATCCACGTTGGAGACAACTTCTGTTCTGATTCACAAATCCTTATGGATAAAGGCGTGGCTAGCCATATCGTTCTCAATCCAATGGCTATGCTTGAGCTATCAGACTTTGATTATTTGAAGGACTATGCAAGTAAGAGTATTGCAAACTCTCTTGTCCTTGGACAGGTTATAAACGGAGGAATTTTCAATTCTCCATTTGCCTTTGATGAAAAGGGTGGTCTTCATTTCAAGAATAACTACGACTTTGGTTATTCAACAATGGGACCATTGATGGCAGGATTTGTTCAGTGGCTGGTAAATAAAAATGCCAGCGACAAAGAAAGCCTTCTTCTGTTGTCTCGCGAGGGCTACATGCTTGAGCAGCTTATCAAAGAATACTGCAATCAAAAGGGTGAGGCTTTGCCGGACATCCATTACTTCCTTACATCAAGAAGAGCATGTGCAGTGCCTGCTCTTGAAAATGATGAGGATATTCGAGAGCTTCTTTCTCAGAAATATCAGGGAAGCTTCAGCAATCTTTTGAATGAAAGATTTGGCATTGAACTTCATGAGGATGATGAGGATAAGCAGTTCGATTACGAGACAGACACAGACGAGCTTATGAAGGCTATTCAGCCATACAAAGAAGAAATCTTTGAAAGAAGCAAAACTGAAAAGAATGCATATATGAACTATGCCAGTGAATTCCTTGCAACATCTTCGGATTTAGCTGTTGTGGATGTGGGATTCTCAGGTACAATTCAGTACTTCTTGATGAAGCTTACAGGCAGAGATATCGCAGGCCATTACTTGGCACTACATTCAAACAAGCCTGAGCGAATCGGTGGAAGAGCAGACGCTATCTACACCATCACTGATCCAAAGGATATTCCAAACAGCAAGCTCCTCAAGTATCAGCTGTTTTTGGAGAGTGCTTTGTCAGCACCATTTGGCCAGCTTATTAATTTCACAATGGAAAATGGCGTACCGACTCCTCATTTCAAGGATGATGATTACGTCAGCGACGATGTGAAAATGCTTCAGTCCGGTATTTTGGATTACGTAAAACAGTATGCAAGCGCCAGCCGAAATCTATCAGATGGTCTTTTAGCTGATGCAAAACTTGTAGAAGATTTATTCTATGATATAATTGCAGACGGTACGTTAACAGATGAGATTGTATCCACACTTACAGTTGAGGATGGATACAGCCGTGGTGGCGTCCAAAAATTTGATGTAAAAACTGGCGGATGGGTTGTAAAATAATCACCGCCAAATAATTTACTTAGAAGGATATATATTTTGAGAGATACTTTTAATGTGGTATTCATCAGATATCACCTATTAAAGAAAAATACATTATTATTCCAGGGCTTTTATCCATTTGATAATCCAAAGGGATACAGCCTTGTTTGTGAGATGAATGGCAAGCCATATGATTTGGATTTGACCATCAATGAAGGCAATGAAGTTCGTCGTAGATACATTGCTGCTCACAAAAGTGTTTCAAAGGAATACGTTGGTGAGATTAATTTGCCAGAGGATTTGCGTCAGGTAAAGAGCTTGAAGCTTATCTGCGTTCTTGGAGAGGCAGGAGATAAAAATCAGGTTCGTTCAGTGGTTTACAAGGCCACTGGCAAGGATTTGATTAAGCTTAAAAAAGAATATGAATATAATCTTGAGCGTGCAGCAGTTACAGACGACAAGATTCAGATTCTTGGTTGGGCAATCGGAAATGTGCCTGAGGAGTTCCACCTTTATGATGGCGACAAAGAAATCCCAATCTCAGTTAAGCGTATGTTCCGCAAGGATGTTTATGGAGTTTATCCTGAGCTTACAGAGAAATGTGATTCTGGTCTTGAGATTGTTTTTGATAAAGGCGATTATAAAAAGCTTCGTATGACAATCACTGCAAATGGTCAGGTTTACGATTGCAAGGTTGATACAGAGCACGTTCTCACCGGAGGCAACCTTCTTCCTAAGAAAACTCTCTGGGAGCGTATCGAGCTTTACCGTCAGGACAATGGTCTTGGAGCTACTATCAAGCATGCTATCGACAAGCTGAAGGATGCAGATGCTCCTAAATACACATACATGGATTTCCTTACAAGCTTTGGTCCTACAGAGGTAGAGCTTCAGCGTCAGAGGGATGAGAAATTCGAATATAATCCATTAATGAGCATTGTCATTCCAATGTATCAGACTCCTGAGAAATTCCTTGTGGAGCTCATCGATTCAATTGTTGCACAGACATATCCAAACTGGGAGCTTTGTCTTGCAGATGGAAGCCCTGATGAAACATTGGGACAGTTCATCAATAAAAAATACGGTTCTGACAGCAGAATTAAATACACTCACCTGGATGACAATCTTGGTATTTCAGAGAATACTAATGCTGCCATTGCACTTGCAACTGGTGACTACATTGTCCTTTCTGACCACGATGATACACTTGCACCAAATGCAATGTACGAGTGTGTTGCTGCAATCAATAAGGACCGCAGCATAGATGTTATCTACACTGACGAGGACAAAATCTCAATGGATTCTAAGGAATACTTTGAGCCAGTATTTAAGCCAGATTTCAATCTCGACTTACTTTGTTCAGTAAATTACATCTGCCATCTTTTTATCTTCAAGCGTAGCTTGTATGACACAGTTGGCGGATTCAATAAAGAGTACGATGGAGCTCAGGATCACGATTTGATTTTGAGATATTGCGAAGCTGCAAAGAACATCCATCATGTGCCAAAGGCACTTTATCACTGGCGTAGTCATGCAGCATCTACAGCCATGAGCGCAGAGAGCAAGCTTTATGCTTTCGATGCTGGTTGCAAGGCTGTGCAGGCTCACTACGACAGAATGGGTATCCCAGCAAAGGTTGAGCAGGATACTTTCTACGGCACATACCGTACAGTATACAACTGGGGCAAGGAGCCACTTGTTTCAATCATCATTCCAAACAAGGATCACACAGATGATTTGGATAAGTGTATCAAATCAATCGACGCCCGCAGCTCATACAAAAATATTGAGTTCATCATTGTAGAAAACAATTCTACAGAGCCAGAAACTTTCGAATATTACAAGAGCATCGAGAATCGTCCTGATGTTAAAATCGTTCGCTACGAAACACCAGGCTTCAACTTCTCTGCAATCAACAACTGCGGTGCCAAGGCAGCCAGCGGTGAGATGTATTTGCTTTTGAATAATGATACTGAGATTATTAATGAAAACTGCATCAAGGAAATGGTAGATGTTTGCCTTCGCCCTGATGTTGGTATATGTGGTTCACTTCTTTATTATCCGGACAACACAGTGCAGCATGCCGGTGTTGTTATGGGAATTGGCGGTATCGCAGGTCACACATTTGTTGGCCTTGAAAGAAGCGAGCCAGGATACATGTTCCGTGCAGTAACTACTCAGGACTTATCTGCAGTTACAGCAGCCTGCCTGATGGTACGCAAGGATGTATTTGAAGAGGTAGGCGGACTTACTGAAGAATTGGCAGTTGCCTTTAATGATGTGGACTTCTGCATGAAGGTCCGTGACAAGGGCTACTTAGTGGTATATAATCCTCATGCAGAGCTTTATCATTACGAGTCCAAATCACGTGGCTATGAAGACACAGGCGAGAAGGTTGCTCGTTTCAATTCAGAAGTAGAAAAGCTTGAAAAGCTTTGGCCTGATATTTTAGAAAAAGGCGATCCATATTACAATCCTAACTTGTCGATTCTCGACGGTTGGTATCGTTTGAAGGAAGAATAGGAGAAAGTGATGAATAGAAAAATTGCAGTAGCTGGTACAGGTTATGTTGGACTTTCAATAGCTACACTTTTGGCGCAGCACAATCACGTAACAGCAGTTGATGTTATTCCAGAAAAGGTTGAATTAATTAACAATAGAAAGTCTCCAATCGTTGATCCAGAGATTGAAGATTATCTTGCAAACAAGGAGCTTGATTTAACAGCTACTCTCGATGGAGAGGCTGCATACAAGGATGCGGAATTCGTAGTTATCGCAACACCTACAAACTACGACAGCACAAAGGATTACTTCGATACATCTGCAGTTGAAGCAGTTATCGAGCTTGTTAAAAAAGTAAATCCTAATGCATTCATGGTTATCAAATCTACTATCCCTGTAGGATACACAAAGCGTATTCGTGAAAAGATGGGCTCAAACAAAATCTTATTTAGCCCAGAGTTCCTTCGTGAATCTCGTGCTTTATACGACAACCTTTATCCAAGCCGTATCATCGTTGGTACAGATGAAAACGATGCGGAGCTTACAAAGGCTGCTCACGAGTTCGCTGCACTTCTTCAGGAAGGTGCAATCAAAGAAAACATCGATACACTCGTTATGGGATTTACAGAGGCAGAGGCTGTAAAGCTTTTTGCCAACACATACCTTGCTCTTCGCGTTAGCTACTTCAACGAGCTTGATACATATGCAGAGACAAAGGGCCTTGATACACAGGCTATCATCAAGGGAGTTTGCCTTGATCCACGTATCACAGACCAGTACAACAACCCATCATTCGGTTACGGCGGATACTGCTTACCAAAGGATACAAAGCAGCTTCTTGCAAACTACAACGATGTTCCACAGGAGCTCATTCGTGCAATCGTAGAATCAAACCGCACACGTAAGGATTTCATTGCTGATCAGGTTCTTAAGAAGGCTGGCTACTACGGCTACGAAGAGGCTAACCAGTATAGCAAGGAATCAGAGAAGGAAGTTACAATCGGCGTTTACCGCCTCACAATGAAGTCTAACTCAGACAACTTCCGTCAGTCTTCAATCCAGGGCGTTATGAAGCGTGTAAAAGCCAAGGGCGCTACAGTAATCATTTACGAGCCAACACTCGAGGATGGCACAACATTCTTCGGCTCAAAGGTCGTTAACGACCTTTCAAAGTTCAAGGCTATGAGCGATGCAATCATTGCAAACCGCTACGACACATGCCTCGATGATGTAAAAGACAAAGTATACACAAGAGACGTATTCTCTAGAGACTAATAAACGAACAAGGAAAGGACGCCACAGTGATATGTACCCTCTTTACTGGACAATAAAAAGTTCAGTAAGGAGGGTTATTTTTATGCGCTATAGTTATGAATTTAAAAGGAAGTGTATTGAAATGTATAGAAACGGGACTATGCCAGATGTTCCTGATGGAATATCTAAAAGTCAGTTTCAACATGAAATTCGTAAATGGGTAAGGATTGAAGAGGCTCAAGGGCCTGAAGCATTACAACATAAAAACTCAAATAAGGTTTGGACTCCTGAAGATAAGTTAGCTCTTATTTCTAAAGTATATGCTGGGGAATCAATCACATCGGTAGCGTTTAATGCAGGAATTAACGAT